>DASYUL010000132.1:0-123708 GCA_036001245.1 Thermoanaerobaculia bacterium | reverse complement strand
CTCGGCCGCCGGACCATCCGCCGCGAGCCGCCCGCGATCGAGCCAGATCGCGCGGCGGCAGCGCTCGACGACGAGCCCGAGGTCGTGTGAGACGAAGAGGAGGGTCTTGCCCGCGCGCTCGAACTCCGAGAACTTCTCGAGCGAGCGGTGCGCAAACGCCTCGTCGCCCACCGCGAGGACCTCGTCGACGAGCAGGACGTCGGGATCGCAGTGCGCGGCGACCGAGAACCCGAGGCGGACCGCCATCCCGGACGAGTACGTCTTCACCGGGGCGTCGATGAACTCTTCGAGCTCGGCGAACCGCACGATCTCTCCGAACCGGCTCGCGATCTCCCGCTTCGTCAGGCCGAGCAGCAACCCGTTGATGAGGACGTTTTCGCGCCCGGAGATCTCGGGATGAAAGCCGGCGCCGAGCTCGAGCAGCGCGGCCAGCCTGCCGTTGACGGCGATCGTGCCGGCCGTGGGCCGCAGGACCCCGGCGAGGAGCTTCAGCAGCGTCGACTTGCCCGATCCGTTCGCGCCGACGACTCCCACGGTTTCCCCGGCGGCGACGCCGAAGGAGACGTCGGTGAGCGCGGGCACGGCCTGGTCCGGCGCGAGCGCGCGTCCGGGCCGCCCCGAGAGCAGCGCCGACTTGAAGCTCCCGACCGAGCGTTTTCTGCCCCAGCGCCGGTAGAGCTTGGTGACGTCGCGCGCCTCGATCGCGGCGGCGCGGGGTTCTCTCATCATGCCTCCTCCGCGATCGAGTCGCGCAGCCGCTCGAATACCGCGCCGCCCACGACGAGCGAAAGCGCGGTCGCAACGAGCATGCCGAGCCAGACCTGCGCGCGAACCGGCCGGAAGAAGAAGACGCTCTCGTGGATGGCGACGAAGAACGACGTGAACGGGTTCAGCCAGAGAAACCGCCGCAGGCGCTCGGGCGCGGCGGCGACCGGGTAGAGGACCGGCGTCAGGAAGAACGCGAGCGTCAGGAGGTTCCCGAGCAGGTCGCGAACGTCGCCGAAGTGAACCGAAAGCGCCGAGACGACGAGCGCCATGCCCAGAACGGTTGCCGCGAAGAGGACCAGTGCGACCGGAAACTGAATCGCCGCCGCCGTGGGGCGGACCGCGCCGCGCGCGGCGGCCACGCCGATCGCCGCGGCGAGAACGGGCAGCGCGAGGGCCAGGTGCGCGAAGCGGGCGAGCACCGCGACCGCGGGAAAAACCTCCGGCGCGGCCGTCGTCTTGCGCAACAGCGGACCGTTCGCGCGAAACGTTTCCGCGGAGTCGAGGAGCGCCGAGGACACGAAGCCCCAAGCGAGAACGCCCGCGAAAAGAAACAGTGCATACGGCCCCCGGATGTCTGTTCGCGGCGTGAACACGAGACGGAAGACCGTCGCGTACACGAGGAGAAGCAGGAGCGGGTTCGCGATCGACCAGAAAAACCCGAGAACTCCGCCGCGGTAGCGCGCCACGAGCTCGCGCCGCGCGAGAGCGGCGACGAGCGCTCGCTGCCGCCACATCCGGCGGAATGGCGCGATCAAGTCCGGGAAAGGGGAAACGGGAAACGGGAAACGTGGAGCAGATCCCGCGGGGAAGGCCGGGCTCGGCTCAAGGTCTCGTTTTCCCTTTTCCGTTTTCCGTTTTCCGCCTCCGTCAACAGTATCCGATATCCTCCCATGCGTGTCGTCTCCGGAGGCGCGAGCGGCGCCGTCCCCGCCGCCCGCCGTGGTCTGCGAGCGGGTCTCGAAGGTGTACCCCGGTGCGCAGCCGGTCGTCGCGCTTGACTCCGTAGCACTCACCGTCGCTCCCGGAGAATTCCTCGCGGTCGTCGGTCCTTCGGGCGGCGGCAAGTCCACGCTCCTCCACCTGATCGCAGGGATCGATCGCGCGAGCTCGGGGTCGATCACTGTCGGTGATCTCGATCTCGCGAGCCTGCCGGAGTCGCGCCTCACGCTCTACCGCCGCCGCGACGTCGGCGTGGTGTTTCAGTTCTTCAACCTCCTCGCCCACCTGACCGTCCGGGAAAACGTCGAGCTGCCGAGGCTCCTCGACGGAAAGCGCGACGCCGCCGAGCGCGCGGGCGAGCTTCTCGATCGCGTCGATCTGGCGCGGCGGCGCGACGCGCACCCGTACGAGCTCTCGGGCGGGGAGATGCAGCGGGCCGCCATCGCGCGGGCGCTCGTCACCGGCGCGCGACTTCTCCTCGCGGACGAGCCGACCGGAAACCTCGACTCGCGGCACGGCGAAGAGGTCCTGGCGCTGATCGACGAGGTCCGCCGCGAGCGCGGCGTGACGGTGATCCTCGCCACTCACTCCGACGCCGCCGCACGCCGGGCGGACCGGATCGTCGAGCTGCGGGATGGGAGGCTGAAGAGCCGATGACCGCTTTCCGCCTCGTCTTCCGCGCCCTCGTCACCGGCCCCGCTCGGCGCCGTCCGATCCGGGCGCTCGTGCCGGTGCTCGGTGTCGCGATCGGGGTCGCCGCGGTCGCGGCCATCCACCACGCCAACCGGAGCGTCACCGAGTCCTTTCGCGAGTCCGCGCGGTCGATCGCCGGCAGGAGCGACCTCGTCGTCGTCGGAGCCGCCGGCGTCCCGCTCGAAGAGCTCGAGCGGCTGCGGTTCCTCTGGCGCGTGGGATCGTTTGCCCCGCTCGTCTCCGGAAACGCAGTCCTCGCCGATGGCTCGGGAGAGGTGGTCGCGATCCTGGGGACCGACTACGGCGGAGAAGCGAGCATCCGCGAGATGCGGCTCGTCGCTCCCTCGACGGCCGCCGGCCGGCTCGCGTTGTCGTCCCCCGGCTCGGCCCTCGCTCCCGTTCCCTTCGCGAAGCGGCACGGTCTCGCGATCGGCTCCCGCCTGCCGCTCGTCGTCGGGGGCGTGCGCGCGGAAGTGACGATCGCAGGACTCCTGGAGCTCTCCGGACTCGCGCGTGCCTCCGGCGGCGACGTGCTCGTGACGGACGTCTTCACGGCCGCGCGGCTGCTGGGCCGGAGCGGGACGGTCGACCGCGTCGACGTCGTTCTCGACCCCGGCGTTTCGCGCGACGTGATTCGCCGGGAGCTCTCGCGCCGCCTTTCGGCCGGACTCTGGCTCGAGCCTCCGGGCCGCGCCGCGGAAGCCGCCGGGCGGATGGCGAGGGCGTTCCGGTTCAACCTGAACGCGCTGGGATCACTGACGCTCGCCGTCGGGATGTTCCTCGTGGCGAACGCCGTGTCGGTGTCCGTGCTGCGCCGGCGGCCGGAGATCGCGACGCTCCGCGCGCTCGGGACGTCCCGCGCGGCGGTGTTCGCCGCGTTCCTCGTCGAAGGGTTGGCGGTCGGCGCGGTCGGCACTCTCGTGGGCGAGATCGGCGGCCTCGGGCTGGCGCGCTCCGCGCTCTCGGCCGTCGCCGGCACGGTTTCGAGCGTGTACTCCCGGACGGGGAAGATCTCCGCCGCGGATTTCGGACCGGCCGCCCTCGCTGCGGCCGCGGTCGGGATGGTCGCCACGCTCCTGGCAGCGGCGCTGCCGGCGGCGGAAGCGACGCGCGTTCCCCCCTCTCCAGCCATGCGTCCGGGATCGGCCGACGCCGCCCGGCGCCTCCGGCTCCCGCGTCGCATCGCCGCGGCGGGAATCGCGATCGCTCTCGCGGCGGCGCTGTCGCGCGCCGGGCCGATCAACGGGTTTCCCTATCCGGGATTCGCCGCCGTCGCGCTGGTGGTCGCAGCGCTCGCGCTCCTCTCGCCGGCTCTCGTTGCCGCGGGCGCGGCCCTGGGGCGCCCTCCTCTCGAGCGGATCTTCGGAGCCCCGGGACGCCTGGCGTCGCGCCTCTTCGGAGGCTCCCCCGCCCGGAACGGTATCGCGGTCACCGCTCTTGCGATGGCGCTCGGGATGACTTTCGCGATGATCGCGACCGTCGCCTCGATGCGCGCGACCGTGCGGACGTGGGTCGGGACGACCTTGTCCGCCGACCTGTGGGTCCGCGCCGGCTCGGGGGCAAGCGCGATCGTCGGCGATCTGCCGCCCGAAATCGTCGCGGTCCTCGAGTCCGTGCCCGGAATCGCCGGCGTCGACCCGTTCCGCACGCGGGAGGGATTCGACGCCGCGGGCCGCGCCATCACGATCGCCTCGAGCGACTTTCACGTTCTCTCCCGCGCGGGAGGAGGTTTTTCGGGAAAACGCAGGGGTCTGATCCCGAAGGGGTCAGATCCCGGATTCGCTCTTCTCGACCGCCGGGATCCGAGAGCCGTCGCGGAGGCCGCCCGCCGGAGCGGAGAAGTCCTCGTCTCTGAGCCCTACGCTCGGGCGTACGGTGTCGGACGCGGCGACGCGATCCCGCTCCGGACGCCGAAGGGGCGTCGCGTCTTTCGAGTCGCCGGCGTTTACCGGGACTTCTCGAACGACCGCGGGACGGTCCTCTTCGATCGCTCCCTCTACCTGGAGCTCTTCGATGACTTCCGGGTGACGAGCGCGGGCGTCGTGGCTCGTCCGGGAACGTCTCCTGAAGCGCTGCGGCGCGAGATTCTCGCCCGCGCGGGCGAACGCTTTGCTCTCGACGTGATCACGACCCGAGAGCTCTCCGACCAGATTCTCCGGATCTTCGATCGGACGTTCGCCGTGGCGAACGTGCTCGAAGGGATCGCCGTGGCGGTCGCTGTCGCCGGCATCGCCAACGCGCTCATCGCCTCGGCCGTGGAACGCCGGCGGTCGTTCGGTTTGCTCCGCGCGGTCGGCGCCTCGCGCGCGCAGATTCGTCGGACCGTCCTCATCGAAGCGCTGCTCGCGGGCCTCGTCGCGACGGCGGCCGCATTCGCCGCGGGCGCGGCATTCACGGCGCTCCTGATCGGGGTGATCAACCCGCAGTCGTTCGGCTGGAGCGTCGTGCCGACGATTCCGGCCGGTCGCCTCGCGGGGGCGGCGGCAATCGTGCTCGCGGCTTCGCTCGCCGCCGGGGTCGTGCCCGGCTGGATCGCGGCCGCGGCCGACCCCGCCGCGGCGCTGGCGGAGGAATAGCGATCAGCTCTCGGCTCTCAGCTCTCAGGCGTCTCGGCCGAGCCGCGGTCTGGGCTCTCGGCATCGGTGTACTCGCAGGTAGCCCACCGCGGCTCTCTTTCCCGCGGGATCACGGGGCGCACCCCGACGCTCCGGTGGAGTGGTGGTACTGGACCGGTCACCTCTCCGACCGCGCGGGAAATGCATACGGATTTCAGCTGACGTTCTTTCGCGCGCGGGAGCTCCACCTCGCGCACTTCGCGCTGACCGACACGGCGCGCAAGGAGTTTCGCTACGACGAGAAAATGCACCTGGGGCTGCCCGGCGTCGCGTCGGCGGCCCCGGAGAAGCTCGACGTCTCGAACGAGGACTGGAGCGCGCGCGAAGGCCCGGGCGGAGCCCATCTCCTCGCCGCCTCCGGACGCGCCGGCGAGCTGCGCTTGACGTTGACTCCCGTCAAGCCGCCCGTCCTCCAGGGTGAAAACGGAGTGTCCCGCAAGGGGCCGGGCTCGCGCGAGTTCTCGCGATACGTGTCGATCACCCGGCTCGCGGCGAAGGGATCGCTCGTCCGCGGCGCGAAATCCGAGCCGCTCTCGGGGACGGCGTGGTTCGATCACGAGTGGGGGCCGGGCGTGCTGCCGGCGGACGCGGCCGGCTGGGACTGGTTCGCGCTCCAGCTCGACGACGGATCGGAGCTGATGCTCTATCGGATGCGGCGCGCGGACGGAAGCGCCACGCCGTTCTCCTCCGGCACGTTCGTGCCGGCGCGCGGCGCGACGGCGCGGCTCGCGTGGAGCGACGTCCGTCTGACGGAGACCCGCACCTGGCGGTCGCCGCGGTCGAAGGCGCGTTATCCCGCGGGCTGGCGGATCGCCGTCGGATCCATCGGACTCGACGTCGGGATCGAGCCGCTCGTCGCCGACCAGGAGCTCGAGACGCCCGGCTCGACCGGGGTCACCTACTGGGAGGGCGCGTGCTCCGTGAGGGGCATTCGGGCGGGGCGACCGATCACGGGCCGGGCCTACGTCGAGCTGACCGGATACGCCGGCCGGGACGTGCCGGGAATGGCGGGGCTCACCGCGCCGGCGGCGGCTCGGTCGGCTTTGCCTTGGGCTGGTACTTCCACTTTCCGGTGGGCTGCGCCTCGACCGTGAGAAGGAAGTACTTCGTCCTTTTCATGTTGCGATAGACGTAGGGGAACCGCACGGTGAACGTGTCCCGTTCGCCGCGGTCGAGGTCGCCGATCTTAATCCCGCCGCTCCCGGCCGCGAGCATGGTCCCGTCGTCGTCGAAGAGCGCAATCGCCACCCCGACTTCCTGATCGCGCGCCGAGTTGTTGTCCACTCGGACGACCGCCTTCGCGCTGGAAGTCTTGAGCGGTTTGATCGTGTCGCCCAGATCGAAGTGGATCTCCGAGATCGCGATGTCGTTCCAGTCGAAGCGGAGCCGCTGCACCCCCTTCACCGGAGACCAGTTGAACTTCTGCGTGACGATCTCGGCCGAGGCGAGGTGGGCGAAGAAGAGCGCGCCGAGGGCCAGGGAGAGCCGACGAACCATGCCTGTTACCTCCGGTTCGAGGGTAGCACGCCGGTCTCGGTCGTGACTTCTCCGTCGTTATTTCTCACAACTTGAAAACCTGAACCTGGAACTTCTCAGAGCACCGACGGAGGCAGTCCCGACGCGGGGTTGAAGTCCGGCGGCGCCGGGGGAATACGCGGGTGGCGCAAGCGGCTGTGTCGATAGCCGTACAGGAAGTAGATCAACGCGCCGACCGCGAGCCAGCCGACGAACCTCCACCACGAGGAGGGCGGCAGGTAGTAGATCAGGCCGAGACAGCTCAGCATGCCGAGCGACGGCAGCAGAACGGGTCCGAAGGGGACCCGGAACGGGCGCTCCCGGTCCGGATCCTTGAAACGCAGGATGATGATGCCGAGACAGATGAGGAGGAACGCGAAGAGCGTTCCGATGTTCGTCAGGTTCACCATCTCGTCGAGCGTCGTGAACATCGCGGTCACTCCGACGAGCACGCCGGTCAGGATCGTCGTGACGTGGGGCGTGCGGAACTTCTTGTGGACCCTTGCGAACGTCGGCGGCAGCAGTCCGTCCCGCGCCATCGCGAAGAAGATTCGAGGTTGCCCGAGCTGGAAGACGAGCAGCACCGCGGTGTGCGCAACGACCGACCCGAAGGCGACGATGCCCACCATCCAGTTGGGCATCGCCACGTATTTCATCGCGAGCGTCAGCGGCTCGGCCTGCTCGGTCGCGAGCGTCTGCCGCAATGCCGGGTACGGAATCAAGCCCGTGAAGACCAACGCGATCAGGATGTAGATGACCGTACAGATGATGAGCGACCCGATGATCCCGATCGGCATGTCGCGCTTCGGATTGCGCGCCTCCTCCGCAGTCGTGGAGACCGCGTCGAAGCCAATGTAGGCGAAGAAGACGATCGCCGCGCCCGCAGCGATCCCGGGAAATCCGTTCGGCGCGAACGGCTTCCAGTGCTCGGGCTTGACGTAGTTGAAGCTGACGATGACGAAGAAACCGAGGACGACGAGCTTGATCGCCACCATCCAGAAGTTGAACGACGCGGACTCGCGGATCCCCCACACGAGAACGACCGTGATGACCGCCACGATCGTGAACGCGAGGAAGTTCAATACGATCGGAATTCCAAAGACGTGCGGAGCGGCGGCGACGACCTCCGGCATCTTCGCGTGCGCGGTGTGGTAGTCGATGGTCAGCCACCGGGGCAGGTGGACCCCGAGGCCCTCCATGAGCGTGTTGAAGTAGTTCGCCCAGGAGATCGCGACCGCCACGTTGCCGATGGCGTACTCCAGGATCAGGTCCCAGCCGATGATCCACGCGATCAGCTCTCCGAGGGTCGCGTACGAGTACGTGTACGCGGAGCCGGCGACCGGCACCATCGAGGCGAACTCCGCGTAACAGAGCGCCGTGAAACCGCAGACCACCGCGGTCAGGACGAACGACAGGATCAGCGCGGGACCCGCGCCGGGCCGCGCGGCGTCGCCCGCGGTGGCCGTGCCGATCGTCGCGAAGATGCCGGCCCCGATGATGGCGCCGATGCCGAGCGCGATCAGGTTTCCGGGGCCGAGAGCCTTTCGAAGCCGATGCTCCGGCTCCTCGGTCTCGGCGACGAGCTCATCGAGCGACTTGGTCCGGAAGAGCCGGTTGACCACGCTCAAGCGCGGGCAGGATAACAGACAGGGTGTGGATCTGACCCCCGTCGGGGATCAGACTCTTCCCGGAAGCTCGGCGAGACTCGTGATTCGGTCGGCGATCTCGGGATGGGCGTCCGAACGGTCGAGGAGCAGCGCCGCCAGCCCGGCGCCGCGGGCACCGTCGAGATCTTCGGCCACGGAGTCCCCGACGTGGAGCGCCTCCCGGGGCTCGACGCCGACACGGCGGCACGCGCGGTGGAAGATCTCCGGGTCGGGCTTTCCGGTTTCCTCGATCGCGGACACCGCAACGACGGGGAAGAAGCGTTCGAGATCGAGCGCCGCGAGGAGCTTCGGAAGGAACGAGTCCCAGTTCGAGACGACCGCGAGCTTCAAATCGCGGCGCGAGAGCTCCTCGAGAGTCGAGAGGACGTCCCCGTAGACGGCCCAGGACGCGGGCGTGCGGAAGTGAGTCGCGAGACGCGCGAACGCCGCGGCCGACACGATCCCGCCGTCCAGAAACGAGCGCACGCGGTTCAGAAACGCCTGCCAGAAGTCGGGCTCGCCGCGCACCCCGCCGTACCGATTGGTTTCCGGGTTCGCGTGCACCTCCTCCCAGGCGCGCGTCAGCGCTCGCGTCAGATCCTCGTCGGTGAAGCGGGCGCCGTCCGCCGCGAATTCGCGCGCGTAGATCGCTTCCACCGGAGGATCCGGGTGGACGAGCGTCGCGCCCGCGTCGAAGAAGACGGCGCGGATTCGCTTCATGCGTCTCGAATGCGCGCGGCCGCGAAGATGACGCCGAGGAGCCCGGCGACTCCGACCGCGATTCCCGAAAGGAGCGCGCGCGGCCGGTATCGAAGCTCCACGACGTGTTCACCGGCCGGCAGCCGCATCCCCTGGAAGGCGCCGTCGGCCGGGAGCACGCGGTGAACCGCGCCGTCCACCCGGGCGCGCCACCCCTTCTCGAAGCTGTTGAACACGACGAAGATCCCGTCTCCCGGCAGACTGGCCGAGAGACTCAGGCGACCGGGGGCCCGCGACAGAAGACGAACGGACGCCTTTGCGGGATCCCATCGAGGGTCGCGCGCGACCGGCGATCCCTCCTCGAGCACGGCGGTCGACCGCGGGTCGAGCGACTCGTCGAGCGTCGCGGCGATCGCCCGGGAAGGTGAGACGACGACCGCCTCGGGCACGACGATCGCCCTCGGGAACCCCGAGAAGCGCTGGACCAGCATCGGCTGAGGGCTGCCGATCGGCGCAGCCGCCATGCCCTCCCCGGGCAGTACGAGCGCGCCGACTCCCGCGAGCTGCGCGCGGCGCGCGCTCTGCCCTGCGAATAGAAGCTTCCACCTCCGGAGCGAAGGGCCGTTGCCGGCGACGGATTCCAGACCGTAGCTCATTCCGAAGGCGCCGTAGAGAGGCTCGAATTTCTTCGCGGCGACGAGCTTCTCCGCGTCCGGGTAGGTCCAGAGGAAGGGAGGAACGACGAGCGACCAGAAGCGGCGAGGGAAGCCGACCTCGTCGGCGGCGAGCATTCTTCGCATCACCGGGACCAGATCGGGCTCCGTCGAGTACACCGAGGAAGGGGCCGTCGGTGCGGCCCGCCGCGCGTGGAAAGCGAGGTCGAAGGTCAAGCCGACGAGACACGCGGTGGCGATCACTCCCGGTCGGGCCGAATCACGCAGCAGCCGCGAGAGAACGAAGGCCGAGCCGAGAGCCACCGCGAGGGACCACGACGTGAGATACCGCGCCGGTATCCGGAATCCCTTGATCAGAGGCAGGTCGGCGACGAGACGGAGAGGGCCATGCTCGCCGAAGGCGAACAGGAGCCCGATCAATCCGCCGGCGGCGAGCGTCCAGAACGCGCGCCGGATACGCCCCTCGCCCCGGCGCAGAGTGAGCACGATTCCGACGGCGAAGAGGAAGCCGACGAGGACACCCGGATAGGCCGCCGCTTCGGGCCACCGCCCGGGACCATCGGAAGGCAGGAAGACCTGATCGAGCTCCCCCGAAGACGCGAGCGGATTCAGGTCCCGTTCGGCGCGGGCAAGACCGCCCGCGCGCGAGCTGTCGGGAAGGAGAACGGCGGACGGCAGGAGCGACGGGGCGCCCAGCGCGGCGGCGAGAATCCCGGCGATCGCGAGATCGCGGGCGGTCGGCCACTTCTCTTTCGCAAAGAAGATCAGCGCGAGTCCGACGCAGGCCAAGAGCGGTGCGGCTCCCGTGAGCGACTGAGGCCGGGAGGCGAGGAGGCACAGACCGCCGGAGAGGGACGCACACAGGATCCCGGACCGGCGACGGCCCTCCCCGATGCCAAACATCCCGAGAAGAAGGAGCGGAAGGAGCGCCTGGACGGCGACGGCGTTCGGCCAGATCGAGCTCTGGATCATCCGCGCGCTAAGCATCCACGCGACCCCCCCGAACAGGGCGGCCAGAGGCTCGCATCCCCGGTCGCGGAGGAAAAGAAACGCGGCGAACCCGGCCAACCAGAAATGGAACAGCGAAAAGAGGTCGGCGAGGCGGTGCGACGCACCTCCGGTCAGAAGGAGCGGGACGGTCAACGGATAGAAGAGGGGCGCTTCCTGCGTGAAGAGAAGAGGGTTTCCGCAGTACTGGCCTTCGACCCACCAGGGCGATTCTCCCGATCTCAATGCCTTCTGCGTCGCCGTCCAGATCGGAACGTGCTCATACCGGAGGTCCCAGTGCAGGAACGCCCGGGCTCCCGAGACCACCGGCCAGAACGCGAGAACGACGACGAGCGCGAGCACCGCGCCCGCCGTGGCGTTTCTCACGATCGGGGTTCTACGCGGCGAGACCGTTCTCGCGCATCACGCCGTCGAGAACCCGGTTCAGGGCGTCCAAACAACGCTGCGCCGAGGCGAGAGCCCTCTCCTGTTCCGCGTCCGTCACGGCGACGCGTCCGATGGCGTTCCGCTCGACCTGTCGGTGCCAGACGTCCGCCTCCTCGTGAACCGTGAAGAAGCGCGTGGCCTCCGCGTCTTCGATTCCGTAGAACGACGCGAGCCCCTCGCGCTTCGTGCGCGAGATCTCGGGAATCTGTGACTCGTACGCGTAAAGCGCGGCGAGGCCCTCGCCGACGGAGCCCTCGCGGGTCGCGCGGCGAAACTCGGCGATGGCAGCGGCGACCTCGGGCGTGCGCGGCGCGATCGCGAGATCTTCCCCGGTCGCGCCGAGGGCCGCTGCGAACCGCCGCCACAGTGCGGGATGATTGACGGGACCGCTTTCCTCCTCGACCAGGTTCTCGAGCAGCTCGAGGCGCAGTGCCGGATCCTCGCAGCCCGAGTGAACGCCCGAGACGTACGTCGGGAAGGCCGCCACGTGCGGGTAGTAGGAGATCGCGTACTCGCGGATGTTGTCGCGCGAGAGTTTCCCCTCGCTCCACAGCTTGTAGAAGGGGTGCTTCAAAAGGTGTTTGTCCGCCACCAGTGCGTCCAGTGCATTCAGGAACTCCGCGGTGTTCATTTCGCCTCCTTCACTTCGCCTCACATCTCACGTCTCACGCCTCACGCCTTACGCTCATCATGGCATCACCTGCCCGCCGTCGATGACGATCGCCTGGCCCGTGATCGAGCGCGCATCCTCCGACGCCAGGTACGACGCGAGGCCCGCGACCTCGTCCGGTTCTATGACGCGGCCCAGCGGTGCCATCTTCGCCGCCATCTCGCGTCCCTCCGCCTCGCTCCCGCCGTGCTGCTCTCCGACCGCCGTCCAGCTGGCGCGGCCCATGTTCGTGTCGACCCAGCCGGGGCACATCGCGTTCACCGTGATTCCGCGGCCGGCGAGCTCGAGCGCAAAGCTGCGCGTCAGACCGATCACGCCGTGCTTCGTCGCCGCGTACGCTCCGAGCCCGGCGACGCCAAACCTCCCCACGACCGAGGACATGTTGAGGATGCGTCCGCCGTCGGCGAGGTGCGCGAGCGCTTCCCGCGTCATCCGGAACACGGCAGTCAGATTCGTTGCGATGATCGCGTCCCACCGCGTGTCGTCCCGGTCCCAGAGCGGCGTCGGCCCTCCCAGGCCGGCGTTGTTGACGAGCACGTCGATCCGCCGCCACTTCGCGACGACCGTCCGGACCGTCTCGGCAATCGACCGGGAGTCGGTCACGTCGCACGCCACCGCGATCGCCTCTCCGCCCTGCGCGGTGATCTCCTCCGCGATCCGCCGGCACGCTTTTTCGTCGCGCGCGGCGAGCGCCACGCGGGCTCCGTCGGCGCCGAAGCGGCGCGCGATCGCCTCGCCGATCCCGCGCGAAGCGCCCGTGACGAGGGCGACCTTCCCTTCGAGCCGTCGGCTCATTCGTGAGAAAGAAGCGCAAGTCGCCGCGCTCTACTCCCACTCCCCCTGGGAGAGGGCGGGGGTGAGGGTGGTGAGCAAGCCACGCTCGGCCTAAACCGGAGTCGTCCGCAGCGCGTCCCCGCCCCGGCGCGACCGCGCCTCGAGAAGCTCGCCGGGAAGCGGGAAGTGCACGTCTTCTTCGACGGTGACGAGGTCTTCGACCTCCTCCGCGCCGAGCGACTTCAAGTGCGCGATCACCTCCTCGACGAGAAACTCCGGCGCCGACGCGCCCGAGGTCACGCCGACAGCCGGCGCTCCCGCGAGCCATGACACCTCGACGCCCGACGCGTCATCGACGAGATATGCGCGAGCGCCCGCGATCTCCGCCTCCTCGACGAGCCGGTTCGAGTTGGAGGAATTCTTCGAGCCGATCACGAGAATCACCGGCGTCTGGCGCGCGAGCGCCCGGACCGCGAGCTGGCGGTTCTGCGTGGCGTAGCAGATGTCGGCCTTCGCCGGTCCCGCAATCGCCGGGAAGCGCCGGTTCAACGCCTCGACGATCGGGCGCGTGTCCTCCATCGAGAGGGTCGTCTGTGTGATGTACGCGACGCGGCTCGGGTCTTCGACCGTGACCGTCTCGGCCTCGGCGACCGACGAGACGAGCGTGATCCGGGAGTTCGCCTCCCCCATCGTGCCCTCGACCTCTTCGTGGTTCGGATGCCCGATCAGGATGATCCGGTACCCGAGCCGGGCGAACCGGATCGCCTCCAGATGGACCTTGGTCACGAGCGGACAGGTCGCGTCGATGACGTGGAGTCCCCGAAGCGCCGCGTCCTCGCGCACGCGCGGAGCGATTCCGTGGGCCGAGAAGATAACCGTGGCGCCGTCCGGCACTTCGTCGAGCTCTTCGACGAAGCGCACGCCGCGCTTCTCGAATCCTCGAACGACGTGGAGGTTGTGCACGATCTCCCGACGGACGTAGAGCGGCGGCTCGACGTACTCGAGCGCGAGATCTACGACGTCGATCGCGCGCACCACTCCGGCGCAAAACCCGCGCGGCGCCGCGAGGACGATCCGCTTCGGAAACGCAGGCCCGGACGCGGCGCTCATGACGCGGGTGATTCTACGGCGGCCTCTTTCGTCGCGGGGTCTGATCCCCGCAGGGGGTCAGATCCCGCCCCCAAATACCGGAGCAGCTGGAGCTCACACCGCTCCCGGTAAGTCGAGAAGGAGCCCTCCAGGTCACTCTCCGCGAGCCACTGCATCATGAGCCCGTCGAAGATCGCGCGCACGGTCGATGCGGCCGCGTCCACGTCCCGCACGGCGAAGTCGCCGCGCCGCATTCCATTGCGTACGATCTCGCGGTCGATCTCCCGACAGCCCCGGTAGAAACGTTCCATCACCTCGCGGAAACCGTCGCGGCGCGCGGCGAGCCCGCAGAAGTCGACGAACGCGCGGAAGAATGCGCGGTTCTTCGACGGCGAGGGAAACGTGATCGCGACGAGAGCGTGGACCCTTTCGGCGGACCCGCCGGCCGACGACACCGCTTCGCGCATGCGTTCGTGGATGGAATCGACGAGCCACGCGAACAGCCGCCGGAAGAGGTCCTCTTTCGAAGAGAAGTAGTAGAGCGTGACGCCCTTCGAGACCGAGGCCCGCCGGGCGATGTCGTCGAGCGTGACGTCGGCAAAACCCTTCTCCGCGACTTCGCGGAACGCCGCTTTGAGCAGCGCGAGCCGACGCTGTGCTCGACGTTCGGGGACCCGGCCACTCACGCGCGCCACCGTAACTGACCGGTCGGTCAGCTGTCAAACGACCGCTGAAGCGGAAGGTAAACTGCCGCTGCGATGCAGGTTCGCGTCCTCTACTTCGCGTCCTTCCGCGACGCCGCCGGGCGCAAAGAGGAGCCGCGGGAGCTGCCCGAGGGGAGCCGGGTCGAGGACCTCTGGACGGATCTCGCGCGGAGTGTCCCGGCGTTCAGCCGATTCCCCACGATACCGCCGGCGGCGGTCAACCGGGAGTACGTCGCCCCCGATACCATTCTCGCGGAGGGGGACGAGGTCGCGTTCCTGCCCCCAGTCGCAGGGGGCTGAATGTACCTGACCTCGGAGCCGATCGACGTCGCCACGTTTCTCGCGGACGCCCGCCCCTCCGACGGCGCGGTCTGCGTCTTCGTCGGCGTCGTGCGCAACGAGAGTGACGGACGCCCGACGGTCGCGATCGAGTACGAGGCCTACGGAGAGATGGCGGAGTCGGAGATGGCGCGGATCGCACGGTCGCTCGCGGCGGAGTGGCCGCGGGCGCGCCTTCGGATCCGGCACCGGGTCGGGAGACTCGCAGTCGGCGAGCCGTCGGTCGCGATCGTCGCCGCCGCACCGCACCGCGACGAAGCCTTTGCGGCGTGCCGCGCCGCGATCGAGCGCATCAAAAAGAGCGTTCCGATCTGGAAGCGGGAGATCCATCCGGACGGGTCGTCGGAGTGGGTCGATCCGACCCGGCCTGATACGATCGCCGGTCCGTAAACTGGGAGGTTCGGCATGAGCACACCGGTTCAAACACGCGACTGGACGAGCCCGGAGGTCGGGCAGGAGATCGTCCACTACCGCGCCGATGGCGGCATCGCGGTCGTCGAGATGGATGATCCGCCGGCCAACACCTACACCTACGCGCTGATGCGCCAGCTCGACGACGCGATTCTCAAGGCCCGTTTCGACGACGACGTCCACGTCATCGTCCTGCGCGGCAAGGGCGACCGGTTCTTCTCGGCCGGCGCCAACATCGGGATGCTGAACGCCGTCACGCCGGGCTTCAAGTATTTCTTCTGCCTGCACGCCAACGAGACCCTGCTCCGGCTCGAGCACACGCCCAAGCTCGTGATCGCCGCGCTGAACGGCCACACGGTCGGCGGCGGCCTCGAGATCGCGATGGCGGCCGACATCCGCATCGCGCGAAAGGACGCCGGAAAAATCGGGCTGCCCGAGGTCACGCTGGGGGTCCTTCCCGGCACGGGCGGCACGGCCCGTCTCGCCAAGCTCATCGGAAAGTCCCGGGCGATCGAGCTCATGATCACCGGCAACACGTTCTCGTTCGAGGAGGCCCACGATCTCGGCCTCGTCAATCAGGTCATCGACGCAACGGCCGAGGAGTGGTGGGAGCAGGTCATGGACTACGCGCGCCAGTTCGTACCGCCGAACAAGGCGGCGAAGGCGGTCGGCCGCATCAAACGCTCGGTGCAGACCGGCTGGGATCTGCCGCTCGAGTCCGCGCTCGCCGTCGAACGGGAGCTCCAGCAGCTCCTGTTCCAGAGCGACGACGCCAAAGAGGGCATCGCGGCGAACCAGGAGAAGCGGGTCCCGAAGTTCAAAGGCCGGTAAGTGGCGACAGAGACGGTTCCGGCGCAGTCGCTCAAGACCGACCTCTTCATTGGTGGCGAGTTCGTGCCGTCCGCTTCGGGCAAACGGTTCTGGACGACGAACCCCGCCACGGGCGAGCCGCTCGCCGAGGTGGCGGAGGCCGGGCGCGAGGACCTCGACCGCGCCGTAAAGGCGGCGCGCGACGCCTTCGAGTCGGGACCGTGGGCGTCGATGAAGCCGCGCGAGCGCGGGCGGATCTTGATGAAGGCCGCGGAGATGCTCCTTTCGCGCGCCGAGGAGTTCGGCCGCGTCGAGACGCTCGACAACGGAAAGCCGATCTTCGAGTCGGCGAAGATCGACATGCCCGTGGCCGCGGAGGCGCTCTCGTACTTCGGCGAGTCCGCCGACAAGCTCTACGGCGACACCTTTCCCGCACGACCCGACGCGATGCTCCTGACGCTTCGCGAGCCGGTCGGCGTCGTCGGCGCGATCACGCCCTGGAACTTCCCGCTCCTCCAGGCGATGTGGAAGATCGCCCCGGCGCTCGCTCTCGGCAACACGGTGGTTCTCAAGCCGGCGTCTCTCACCCCGCTGACCGTGCTCCTCTTCGCCGACCTGCTGCGCGAAGCGGGCCTTCCGCCGGGGGCCTTCAACGTCGTGCCGGGACCTGGCGCCTCGATCGGCGCCGCGATGGCGGAGCACCCGGGGATCGACAAGATCTCCTTCACCGGGGAGACGGAGACAGGCAAGAAGATTCTTCGCGCGGCCGCCGGCACGATGAAACGCGTGTCGATGGAGCTCGGTGGCAAGTCTCCGAACGTCGTCTTCGCCGACGCCGACCTCGACGCCGCGGCGAAAGGCGCGATCAACGCGATCTTCTACGGCAAGGGGGAACTCTGCTCCGCCGGATCGCGGCTGCTCATCGAGGAGGCAGCCCACGATGCGCTTCTGGAAAAGGTCGTCGACCGCGCGAAGAAGATGGTCCCGGCGGATCCACTCCATCCGAAGACCCGGCTGGGATCTCTCGTGTCCGAGAAGCAGCGCGAGAACGTGGAAGCGTACGTCGAGAGTGGGAAGAGCGGAGGCGCGAAGCTCGTCGCCGGCGGCAACCGTGCAGCGGTCGACGGCAAGGGCGCGTTCTTCGAGGCGACGGTCTTCGACGGCGTCACCCCCGACATGCGGATCGCCCGCGAGGAGATCTTCGGCCCGGTGCTCGCGACTCTGACCTTCAAAGACGAGAACGAAGCCGTCGCGATCGGCAATTCGACGATCTACGGCCTCGCGGCCGCCGTGTGGACCCGCGACGTGAAGAAGGCGCTCCGCACGGCCAAGGCCCTGAAGGCGGGCACCGTCTGGGTCAACGCGTACAACTTCTACGACCCGGGGCTCCCCTTCGGCGGCTACAAGGAGTCCGGCTTCGGCCGGGAGCGCGGTCACTACGCGCTGGAGGAGTACACCCAAGTCAAGTCTGTCTGGGTGGACCTGACCTAGACGCTCATGGAGAATTCCAGTCTACCGATCCTCTTCGAGGCGCTCGTGCTCTGTGACGACGTGCGCTTCGAGAACAACGGCAAGCTGCTCCTGATCGGCGTCTACTCCGACGTGATCCAGGTCGTGCAGCTGCCGCTGCAGATGCGCTCGATCGGCTTGGCGATCAAGGCGAAGGTTCTCGAGACCGGCAAGTTCCCGTTCTCGGTCTCCGTGGCCGACCCGCAGGGGAACAAGCTGCTCGACGCCAACGGAGAGCTGAACTACGAAGGCGAGGCGGGACGGACGATCTGGTTCCCCGTCGTAATGGGACCGGCTCTGCTGACGATCGAGGGGACCTACGCTGTGCGCATCAGTCTCGGAGACGGGCCTTACGTCGAGGAAGATTTTCTCGTGCGCAAGACCGGAATCCCCGAGGTCCGGGTGACGGAGAGGAAGCCGAACTAGGCCCTCGTCCCCGTCATCACCACGTCGAACGTCCCCGAGAGGCCCTTCGCTTCCTTCGCCAGCTCGATGATCCGGTGCGGATCGTCCGAGTTGCACGCCGCGCCGCAGACGTCGTGGTCGAGGCGGGGATCTCCCCTGAAGTAGAGCTGCGTGGTCAGCGGTGCGTGACCCGGCGCCGAGATCGTGAAGTGGATGTGCGCCGGACGGCCGCCGTATCCGGCGGGCTTGATGGTCTCGAGCTCGTACTCCCCGCGCTCGTTCGTCAAGATCTGCCCGCGCAGGCGGAAGTCCTCGTCCTTCCAGTGGTACTCGCCTTGCGCGTCCGCCTGCCACACGTCCAGGAGCGTCCGGGGAAGCGGCGTCGAGCAGTCCGGTCCGACAACGGTCCCCCGGATACGGAGGCGCTCCCCCGGCTCTTTCGGCCCGGCGAGCGCCGTCCGCCGCGGCGCTCCCGCGAGATACATCGGACCCTTGAAGTCGGACTCGGTCGGTGCGCAGGCGTCTTCCGCGCGGGCTTCCCGCCCCGCGAGTGCCAGCGCGGCGGGCAGAGCGAGCACCCGGGCCAGAATCGAGCGGCGGCTGACGTTTTCGTTTGCCATGGCGTTCTCCCGTCTCTATCGTAGCGGGCCAGCAGACCCCTTCGGGATCTGTCCCCATAGCTTTTCTATGTTCGATACGAAGATCCTCAAGGAAAGATCGATCATCGTAACCGGCGGGGGCTCCGGCCTCGGCCTCGAGATGGCGAAGAAGTTCGCCTCCTACGGCGGCAAGGTGACGATCGGCGGGAGGACGCTCGATCGGCTCGAGAAGGCCGCGGAGGAAATTCGAGGCGTGGCGCGCGAGGGGGGCGAAGTCGACGTTCATCCGGCGGACGTGCGCGAGCCGGCGGAGGTCGACGCGATGGTTTCGCACGCGATCGCGCGGTTCGGAAAGATCGACTCGCTCGTCAACAACGCGGCGGGAAATTTCCTCATCACCTCGGAGGACCTGACGCCCAATGGCTTCGACGCAGTCGTGCGGACCGTTCTCCACGGCTCCGTGTACTGCACGCTCGCGGTCGGGAGGCACCTACTCGAGCGCAAGGCACCCGGCTCGATCGTCTCCGTCGTGACGACCTACGCCTGGACCGGAACGGGGTTCGCTCTCCCCTCCGCCTGCGCCAAGGCCGGAGTGCTCGCGATGACGCGCTCGCTCGCGGTGGAGTGGGGAGAGGCCGGGATCCGGTTGAACGCCGTCGCGCCGGGACCGATCCCGACGGAGGGCGCGTGGTCGCGGCTCGTCGCATTCCCCGAGGCGGAGAAGAACACGCTGGAGCGGATTCCCCTCGGCCGCTTCGGGACTCCGAAGGAGCTCGCGAACCTCGCGGTGTTCCTGCTCTCCGACCTGTGCCCGTACCAGACCGGTGACTGCGTCACGATGGACGGCGGCGAGTGGCTCGCCGGCGCCGGCGAATTCTCCGACTACCGCAAGATTCCGCGGGAGGTCTTCAAGGAAGCGCTCGAGAAGATGCGGCCGAAGCGGCGGAAGTGAGCCCGGAGCGTCAGGCGCCGGGGAACGCTGGACGGGCGGCGGTCGGAACCTCGATCGGCACGAAGAGATCCTCAGGGTACAAGTAATCCTTGCCCGATTCATCGACGACTCGGATCCGACCGTGGCTCAGCGCATCCGTGTCAGGTAGGACGCGGTAAATCTTCCGAACCTCGAGCGATTCGGGATGGCCGCCATCCTTCACGCAAAGGACGAACTCGGTGGTAGGGCTCTCGTCCTTCAGCGTCCGAACGCTTCCGAGATCAGCTGCTCGAGCTCCCGTTTGTGCACGGCGGAGCTGCCTGTAGCGGGCGACGCGGACGGCGCGCGGCCGGCGTACCAGAAGGCCGCTCCGGCGGGCAGGAACTCGTCGCGCCTCGGGCGGATGAACGACCAAGCGCCCATGTTCTGCGGCTCCTCCTGCACCCACACGAAGTCCCGGGCGGACGCGTAGCGCCCGAGGGTCTCCCGCAGCGCGTCCGCAGGGAACGGGTAGAGCTGCTCGACGCGCACGATCGCGACAGCGTTCGCCTTCCGCTGTTCGCGCGCCGCGCGCAGGTCGTAGTAGATCTTGCCGCTGCAGAGGAGCACGCGCGAGACGATCGACTGGTCGGCGACCTCCGGATCGTCGACGACCGTGCGGAAGGAACCTCGGGTGAGCTCGTCGAGCGGTGAGAACGACGGCGGGAACCGCAACAGGCTCTTCGGGGTGAAGAGAACGAGGGGCTTTGCGAGCGGCTGGCGCATCTGACGCCGCAGCAGGTGGAAGTACTGCGCTGGCGTCGTGACGTTGCAGACCTGGAGGTTGTCCTCGGCGCAGAGCTGAAGATAGCGCTCGATGCGCGCGCTCGAGTGCTCGGGTCCCTGGCCTTCATACCCGTGCGGCAAGAGGAGTCCGAGCCGGGAGGTCTGCTGCCACTTGTCTTCGGCTGACGTCACGAACTGATCGAGGACGACCTGCGCGCCGTTGGCGAAGTCGCCATACTGCGCTTCCCACAGATCGAGAGTCTCCGGCGACTCTACGCTGTAGCCGTACTCGAACCCGAGCACGCTCACTTCCGAGAGCGGGCTGTCGTAGACGGCGAGCGTGGCGCGCTTGGGCTCGAGCTCGGAGAGCGGCGTCCACTTCTCGCCGGTCGTGGTGTCGTGAAAGACGATGTGCCGCTGGGAGAACGTCCCGCGACTCGTGTCCTGTCCGGTCAGCCGGATCGGAGTTCCCTCGAGGAGCAACGACCCGAAGGCGAGCGCCTCCGCCGTCGACCAGTCGAGAGGCTGCGCGCCCTCCGCCATCTTCGCGCGGCGGGCGAGCTGCGAGACCATCTTCGGATTCAGGTGGAACCCGGGGGGTACGGTTGTCAGGACGCGGCCGATGCGCGAGAGCGTCTCCCGTGGCACGCCGGTCTCGACGTCGTGAGCCGTAGGCCGTGAGCCGTGAGCCGAAGAAGGACCGGACCCCGGCTCCGCCTCGGCCTTCTCGCGGGTTGCGATTTCCTTCGCGGCGGCGAGCGCCTGCTCGTACGTCGCCTTCTGCCTCTCCTCCATCTCGGAGACTTCCGCCTCGGTGAGCACGCCTTCCTTCACGAGCCGGCGCGCGTAGAGCGCGCGCACGCCCGGGTGCTCCTGGATCCGCTTGTACATGAGCGGCTGCGTGTATGTCGGCTCGTCCCCCTCGCTGTGTCCGTGCCGCCGGAACCCGATCAGATCCAGCACGACGTCCTTGTGGAACTCCTGGCGGTAGTCGAGCGAGATCCGCAGCACGCGGTACGCGGCCTCCGGGTCGTCGCCGTTGATGTGGAAGATCGGAACCTGGTTGATCTTGGCGACGTCGGTCGAATAGAGCGAAGAGCGCCCCTCGGCGGGCGGCGTCGTGAAGCCGATCTGGTTGTTCACCACGAGGTGGATCGAGCCGCCGGTCCGGAACCCGGAGAGCTGTGCGAGGTTGAAGACTTCCGCGACCATCCCCTGCCCCGCGAACGCGGCGTCTCCGTGGGTGATGACCGCGAGGACGCGCTCCCACGCCTCCGGCCCGCGCCCGCGCCGGTCCTGCTTCGCCCGCACCATTCCCTCGATGACGGGATCCACCGCCTCGAGATGCGAGGGATTCGACGGGACCGTGATCGCGACCTTGCGGCCGCTCGGCGTGTCGTGGATCCCTTGAGCGCCCTGGTGGTATTTGACGTCCCCCTCGTCGGCAGGAAAGTCGGGGTGCACCGATCCCTCGAAGCTCGCGAAGATGCGCTCGGTCGAATTGCCGACGACGTTGGCGAGGATGTTCAGGCGGCCGCGATGGGTCAGCCCGAGGGTGACCTCCTCGACACCGCGCTCGCCCGCTCCTTCGACCAGCTGGTCGAGCAGGACCACCGCAGTCTCGCAGCCCTCGATCGAATAGCGACGCTGTCCCAGGTACTTGGTGCCGAGGAACCGCTCGAACGTCTCGGCGGCGAGGAGCTTCGCGAAGATGCGCTTGCGCATGTCCGGCGGGAGCGGGTCCGGCGGAGCGCCGACGCGCTGGCGGATCCACTCCTTCTCGGCGGGGTTGGAGATGAAGCGGTACTCGATGCCGACCTTGCCGCAGTAGACGCGGCGCATCACGCGGATGATTTCGCGCAGCGCCATGTGCTCGCCGCCCTTGAGTCCTCCGGTCCAGAACTCGCGGTCGAGGTCCCAGATCGTGAGCCCGTAGGTTTCGAGGTCGAGCTCCGGATGGTGCTGCACCGGGATCATGCGCAGGGGATCGACGTCGGCGATCAGATGGCCGCGAACGCGGTAGGCGTTGATCAACTCGAGCACGCGCGCCTGTTTCTCGATCTCCTCCCGCCGCGCGAACACCGGATTGCGATCGACGGACCACCGGTAGGGCGCGTGCGGGATCGCGAGATCGCGGAAGGCCGACTCGTAGAAGCCGTCCTTTCCGAGAAGCAGGTCTTCGATCCGCGCGAGGAAGGCGCCGGACTCGGCGCCCTGGACGATCCGGTGGTCGTACGTCGAGGTCAACGTCACGACCTTGCTCACCGCGAGCTGCGAGATCGTCTCGGGCGCCATTGCGGCGAACTCGGCGGGATATCCCATCGCGCCGGTCGCGACGATCACGCCCTGACCGGGCATCAGCCTCGGCACGGACGCCGTCGTGCCGAGCGTTCCCGGATTCGTGAGCGAGACGGTCGTCCCCTCGAAATCGGAGACCTGGAGCTTGCCGGTTCGCGCCCGGCGGACGACGTCGTCGGCGGCCGCGGCGAACTCGCCGAAGGTCATCCTCTCGACGCCTTTGATGTTCGGGACGAGCAGCGTCCGCGAGCCGTCGGACTTCTCGACGTCGACCGCGAGCCCGAAGCGGATCTCGTCGCGTTTCACCCGGACCGGCGCGCCGCCCGAGTCGTCGTAGGCGTCGTTCAGCCGGGGGAAGCTCTTGAACGCCTGGACGATCGCCCACGCCACGAGGTGGGTGAACGAGATCTTCGGCTCGTCGTTGCCCGTCCGATACTCGTTGACGAGGAGCCGGTTTTCTTCGGCGAGCCGGATCGGGACCTGCCGCTGCGACGTCGCCGTGGGGACCGAGAGCGACGCCTCCATGTTCTCCGCGATCCGAAGGGCGCCGCCGCGGAGCGGCTGGAACTCTTCGGCTCGAGCGGGCGCGGCGGGCGCGCCGGGCGCAGCCGCGGCGGCTTGCGGCGGAGCCGACGGAGCGGGACGGGGAGCGACGGTGGGCTCCGGACGCACGGGGGAGGGCGCCGGCGCAGTGGCCGGCTCGCCTAACCTCTCGCGAAAGAACTGGCGCCACTCCTCGTCGACCGAGTCGGGGCTCTGCCGATAGCGCGCGTAGAGATCCGCGACGTAGCTCGCGTTATCGCCGAACTCGGCGAGCAGGTCCTCGGCGAGGTCCGCGGTCTTCTCGGTGGCCACGGACGGATTCTATTTCTCCGGCTGGTACGATCTCGCCGCCGCAAAACTTAGAGGAGCCGCCGTTGAAACGCATCGTCGCCGCCCTGGTCCTCGCAGGGACGTCTCTCGTCCCCACCTCCCGCGCCGCGAGTCCCGCTCCCGCCATCCCCCCCGAGATCCGCAGGGCCGCGGAGGCGCTGAGAGAGAGGGGGTTCGGGGGCACGCGCGCGGCCGAGTGGGTCGAGAGCCTGATCGACACCGCCGGCCCGCGTTTGACCGGCTCGCCGGGAGACAAGGCCGCGATCGCCTGGGGAATGACGACGCTGAAGGCGCTCGGGTTCGCGAACGTCCGCTCGGAGAAGATCATCGCGCCGTTCTGGGAGCGCGGCATCGAGACGGGGGACGTGACGGCGCCCCACCCGCACAAGCTCTTCCTGACGGCGCTCGGCGGCAGCGTCGGAACGCCGGATTCGGGGCTCGAGGCGGAGGTGATCGAAGTCGCGTCGCTCGACGACCTCGCGACGAAGAAGGTGTCCGACGTCCGCGGAAAGATCGTCTTCTTCAACCGCCGGATGCGGCGTACTGCGGATGGAGCGGGCTACGGGGAGGCGGTCACCGTGCGCGGCTCGGGCGCCTCGCGTGCGGCGAAGCTCGGCGCGGCCGGCGTGCTCATCCGGTCGATCGGCACGGATTCGAATCGCACCCCGCACACCGGATCGCTCAGGTACGAGGATGGGATCTCGAAGATTCCGGCCGCCGCGCTTTCGAACCCGGACGCGGACCTGCTCGAGCGGCTCGGGCGCGAGGGGAAGCCCGTGCGCGTCCGGTTCACGCTCGGCTGCCGCGATCGGGGGCAGATCGAGTCCGCGAACGTCATCGGTGAAATCCGGGGGCGGGGCAAACCGGAGGAGATCGTGCTCCTCGCGGGGCACCGCGACTCGTGGGACCTCGGCGAGGGGGCGATCGACGACGGCGCCGGTTGCGGCATCATCATCGAGGCGGCGCGGCTGATTTCGGGGATGACGCCGCCTCCGCGGCGGACGATCCGCGTGGTGCTCTTCGGCAACGAGGAAAACGGCCTGGCCGGAGGGAAGTCGTACTCGGCGGATCATGAGGCGGAGCTCTCGCGGCACGTGGCGGCACTCGAAGCCGACCTTGGCAGCGGACGACCGATGGGGTTCTCGTGGAACGCTGGACCTTCCGCCGAGGCGCTCGTTCGCGAGATTGCAACGCTCCTCGAGCCGCTCGGCGCCGGCGACGTCTCTTCGACGGGCGCGGGCGGCGCGGACATCTCACGCCTCGTCCTCGCGGGCGTGCCGCTCTTCAGCGTGCGGCAGGACGCCTCGCGCTACTTCGACTGGCATCACACGGCGAACGACACCTTCGACAAGATCGAGCCGGAGTCGCTCGACCGGATGACCACTGCGGTGGCCGCGTTCGCGTACGTCGCCGCGTCGGTGCCGGAGCCGTTCGAGAAAATCCCGGTCGAGAAACGGGTCCTGCCGAAGTTCTGATTTCCCTCTCCCCGCTCGCGGGGTGAGGGGCGTTTTTCTCGCCGACTACCGGAGTCGGAACACGCGCGTCACTTCACCCACTTCCGTCAGATGGACCGTGTGCGTCGTGAAGATGTGCACCCACGCGCTCCCGGTCCAGAGAGTCGAGATCCCCTTGACGACGCCGAAGAACCCGATCTGCGCCATCCAGCCGAGCGACACCGCGACCTCGGTCGGACTCCCCCACCGAAGGTAGAACTCGAATGGATGCCACAGCGCATACGCGACCCCGGACAACACCGCGCCCGTCATCGCCGAATGGAACAGGATCGCGAGCCGCGGCGCGAGCAGGCTCTCGAAGAGGACCATCACGGGGAGGAACGTCCCCGCGCCGAAGAGCGCCAGAGCGACGAGATACCCGGCGGCCGGCTGTCCGAACGTCACCCGCGGGTCGCCGGCGAGAAGTCCGGAGAGTCCCGCCGCGATGCAGAAGACGATCCACTTCGCGCCGCGCGGAAACCCGAGGAGGAGCGTCCGCGGCCGGTAGCGACGGACGCCGAGAAAGTAAGCGAGCGGAAGAACGACTCCGGAGGTGAAGTGGAAGAGCGCCCAGCGCAAAACGGATCCGGCTGTCTGCGCCTGCCAGGCCGCGGCCGCGCCCCCGCTCATACCCGCGGACGCGACGTGCGCGCGCACCCCGAGCAGCCGGCCGGCCAAAACGATGAGGAAAATGTACGCGACGAGTCCCAGACATTCGGCGGCCGGCTGCCGGATCGGGAGCCCGCTTCGGTGGTCGATGGGCCGGCGATCCCGCGCGAGACGGACCAGCACCAAAACGAGAATGAGGGTGACCGTTTCCGCGACCAGATAGTGCGTCGGCTTCGGGGCGAGCGGAAGCGCGCGGCCGCCGTCGTCGAAGAGGACCACCCACGAAAGAATCCACAGCGCCAGAAACCCCAGGAGAAACGTCGACCGCACGCGCGAACGCCGGGTCAGGTCTTCCGGGCCGCGACGCGCTCACGCGCGGCCTGGACTTCGGGATGCTGAAATCCGAGAAGCTCCGCGATCCGCCGCGCGAGCTGTCCTTCGACCGCCGTCAACACGCCGTCGGAGTAGACGACGCCCCAGATCGCTTCGATCAAGCGCAGGCGCTGGTCGCGGGAGAATCCCTCCGTCACGAGCTTCGTGAACTGATAGAGGTCGACGCTCTCGCGGCGCGCCTCCTCGGCGAGACGCATGACTTCGCGCACGTCCTCTGCCGCAACGCCGAGGTCCTCACGGGCGTGTCGCGCGATCCGATCCCGCTCTTCGTCGGTGAACTCCGCGTCGGCGTGCGCGATCTCGAGGAGCAACGCGCATGCCGCGACCGCGATGGGATCGGAGGCCGGACCCTCGGGAGTGGAAGACTTTCCGCCGGAAAAGAAGGACCGAAGCGACTCGAGCACCACCGGCCGAGTTTAGCCGTAACCCCCGTAAATGGAGAGATCCCTCGTCGCTCAAATCCTCGGGAAGAAACTTTTCGTTCGTCCAATGCGTACAGGAAGGTTGGAACACACGATCATGACCAAGCGCGAGCTCGAAACACTTCTTCTCACTCTCGAGTCCACCCCCGCCCTCCTGGCGCGCGCCGCCGCGGAGCTTCACGAGGACAAGGTGCGACAGCGTGGCACGGCCGGCGGGTTCTCGCTCGTCGAGCACGTCTGGCACCTCGCCGACCTCGAGCGGGAGGGCTACGGCGCGCGCATCCGGCGCCTCATGACCGAGGAGGAACCTCAGCTCTTGAACTTCGACGGCGATCGCGTCGCGCGCGAGCGCGTTTATCACCGGCGCGATCTGGCCGAAGGGCTGCTTGCGTTCACGGCGGCACGCACGCGCAATCTCCAGACGTTGCGCGAGCTGTCGCCCGCCGACTGGAAGCGCACAGGCGAGCAGGAGGGCGTCGGGCTCGTCGCGCTCGCGGACGTCCCGCGCATGATGTCCGAACACGACCGCACCCACGGGGTCGAGATCGCGCATCTCGTCCGCGAGCTCCGGGATGGCGTCGTTCCGCGAAACGCCCCTCCGGTCTCGGCCGTCGCTTAAACGCCGAGCGCTCTACGCCTCCGAGCGACCGAGCCGGGCGGCGCGCCGCTTCTTCAGCAATTCGCGGCCCGCGGCGATGATGCCGGGCAGGATCGAGAGGAAGACGACGACGATGATCACGACCTCGATGTGCTCGCGCACTCCGGGGATCTGACCGATGAAGTAGCCGATACCGGTCATCGAGATCACCCAGAAGATCCCGCCGATGACGTTGAACGAGACGAACCGCCGGTAATTCATCCCGCCCATTCCGGCGACGATCGGCGCGAAGGTCCGGATGACCGGTATGAACCGCGCGATGATGATCGTTTTGCCGCCGTGCTTCTCGTAGAAGTCGTGCGCGCGCCGCAGGTGATCCGGATTGAACAGAAGCGATTTCGGTCGCTTGAAGAGCGCCTGGCCGACTCGTCGGCCGAACCAGTAACCGACGGTGTCCCCGGCGATCGCGGCGATCGAGAGCAGACCGATGACGTGCCAGACGTTCAACTTCCCCGCGGAGGCGAAGACTCCGGCGGTCACCAGGAGCGAGTCGCCGGGGAGGAAGAAGCCGATCAGGAGACCGGTCTCGGCGAAGACGATCGCGGTCATCGCCGTGAGCCCGCCAACCCGGACGAGGGTCTCGACGTCGGTCAGCCGGTGAAAGGTGTCGATGAGCCACTGCACGGGCGCGCGCGGATGGTAGCAGAGCGTGCGGGCTGATATGGAGTGACCGGTCAAGAGCATTGGTGGTGAGCGGAACGGTGGGCCCAGGTTGGCGGCGGCGACGATGATGCGGATCCTCGAACCGGATGCCACGGATCCAGGTCCAGTGCCTCTGCGTCCAGCTCCTCCCGTCGCGGTAGCGGTGGCCGTGCCGCAGAAGAAACTTACCGAGGCGGTGCCGTCGCCGCAGCAAATCCCCCTGGGCATCTTCCCGGGCTCGCAACAGGTCGCGCAACGCTTCCTGTTTGGGGTTCGGTACGGCCACGAGCGTCAGTTCGCCCGCCCGGTAGAGCCGTCCCAGCTTGTCCGCGTCGCGGCGGTCCGTCTTCACTCGTTCCCCCGGCCGGCGCGGTATCAGGGAAGGCGCAGCCACCTCGCAGATCAAGCCCCGGCTCGCCAGCAGCCTCTGCGGCTCATACCCGCACGGCCCTGCCTCGTACACGCACCGTACCCGCGATCCGTGCGCCTTCAGCCGCCGGACTCCCCGAGCCCAACCCCGATCGTCCGGCACCAGCTCGAACCGCTCGACCGGCTCCCTTCCCTTCGACGAAAAGACCGAAACCTGCACCGAGTCGGCGTGAACGTCCATCCCTACCCAAATCGTAGAATCCTTCATGACCGGTTCCTCCCGTATGTGGCTCTACAGCGAAAGCTGCAACCCACGCTATCTACGCGATGGAACCGGTCACTCCATAGTGACTAAGATCCGCTCGCATGGCGGGCGAATACACCGAAGAACACGCGATGGCGGGGATCGACGCGGAGCTCCCGTCGATCGAGACGTGGCCAAACCAATACCCGGATTACGACATCGTCGTCGAGATTCCGGAGTACAACGCGATCTGTCCCAAGACCGGACTGCCGGACTTTGGTTCGCTCACGATCCGCTACGTGCCCGACGAGCTTTGCCTGGAGTTGAAGTCGCTGAAGCTCTACATCATCGGGTATCGCAACGTCGGGATCTTTTACGAGAACGCGGTCAACCGGATCCTGCGCGACTGCGTCGCCGCGTGCCGCCCGAAGAGGATGACGGTGACGGGGAGGTTCTCGTCACGGGGAGGAATCTCCTCGACCGTGGAAGCCCGCTATCCCACCGACTAGGCGAGTCGCCGCAGCACAGCATTTCGGGCCACGGGATCTTGCCCTGCGGCCGTTTACTCTCTACCGGCCGCCGACGAGGCGGCCGCTAAAATGCCCAAAATCCCATGGCGGTGACGCCGCGCGGCCGCGGAGAGATCAGACCCCGAGACTTACTCTCTCTCCTCGGAACTCGGCCTGTAGAGCCTCCCGGATGCGTGTCGCGACCGGGCCCGGCCGTCCGTCGCCGATCCGGCGGCCTTCGATCTCCGTGAGCGAATAGGTCCACAGGGTCGTCGACGCGAGGAAAACTTCTTCCGCTGCGAAGAGCTCCTCGACGGCGAGCGGCCGTTCCTCGATGCGGAAGCCGAGAGCGGCCGCGGCCTCGACGGCCGCGCCGCGCGTGACGCCCGGGAGAATTCGCGGCCCTTTCGGCGCCGTGCGGATCGTGCCCGCCGAGTACGCGAACAGGTTCGCCTTCGTCCCTTCCCACGCGATTCCGTCTTTGATCAGGATCGCCTCGATCGCGCCGGCCTCGCGTGCTCTCTGCGAGGCGAGGACGTTCGGCAGCAGCATCACGGTCTTGATGTCGCAGCGGCCCCACCGCTCGTCGGGCACGAGGATGGCGGGGCCGCCGTCGGGCGGCGGAGGCGGATCGGTCAGGCGCGCGTACGCAAAGACCGTCGGCGGCGTACCTTCCGGCGGAAAGGCGTGGTAGCGCGGCGCCGCGCCGCGGGAGACCTGCGCGTAGACGAGCGCATCATCGTTCTCGAGGCGGTTCTCGGCGAGCAGCCGCGACGCGACGCCCGGGAAGAACGACGGGTCGGCGGGGATCCGAATTTCGGTCAAGCCGTACCGCATGCGCTCGAGGTGCGCGGCGAGCCGGTAGGGACGTCCCGCGCCGAAGCGCACGACCTCGTAGATCGCGTCGGCGAAGAGGAAGCCGCGGTCCTCCGGCGAGATGTGCGCTTCTTCCCGCGGCACGAACCGGCCGTTCAAGTAGACGATCACGCGCGCGAATTGTAAGCGGACGAGAGGGGTTTGCTCTGGGGCTCCGGTTTAAAATTTCCGCCCGCCGTTCGCGAAGCGAACGGCACCGACCTAGTCGTCACCGATCTCTCTCTTCTGTGCCGCGGCTTCCGCGTTGCGTGTCCCGAATTCCCGGACCGCTCGCGCGAGGTCTCGACTGCCGGCGAGAAGTCGGTAGGCGTCCTCGGCCCGAGGCAACGCTTCCGCCAGCGCGCGGCGGCGTTCGGCGCGCAGAAGATCGCGCGCGCCCGCGAGCGCGGCGGGGCTCGTCGCGAGAAGCCCTCGCACGACGCGGGAGGTCTCCGTTTCGAGATCCGCGGGGGGAATGGCGCGCGATGCAAATCCCACCTGCGCGGCTTCACGGCCCGATAGCGACCGACCGGTCAGGATCCACTCCGCCGCGCGGGCGCCGCCGATCCGGACGGGAAGAAGCGCCGCGGCGCCCGGCGGAAAACACGCGAGGCGGATCTCGGGAAAGCCGATTCGCGCATCTTCGGTGACGAGAACGAGGTCGCAGGTGGAGACGAGCTCCGCGCCGCCGCCCAGGCAGGCGCCGGACACGGCGGCGACCGTCACCGCAGGCGTCTTGATGAGCGCGTTCAAGGCTCCGCGCATCGCGGTGAGCATCGATTCGATCGCGTCGCGTTCCGGGACGTGCTCGGCCACGGAGACTCCCGCGGAGAACGCGCGCGGCAGACCTTTCAGCACGAGGACGCGGTCGGCGCCCGCCTGCAGCACGAGCCGCGCGAGCTCCTCGAGAGCCGACACGTCCAGAACGTTGACGGGCGGAAGGTCGATCTCGAGCTCGGCTCGCCCCGAGTCGGAGGTCAGGCGGAGCGGCACGCCTCTTCTTATCTCACGAAGCGGTGCTGCGGCGAGCGGTCGGACGCGGCGTCGGCGCTTTCTCCGGGCGCGCGGGGGTGGTCGCCGGCTTCGTCAGCTTCTCCTTCTGTCGATGAAAGACGGCGACGGCGTTTTTCAAGTGGGCCTCCGAAAGGGGAACGTTCGGGATCCGGTTGTCCGGCTCGCGAAGGCGGATCTCGAGATACTCCTCGGGTGTTCCGTTGCGCAGGAGCTTTTTCACGATCTCGTCCAGGCCGCGGAGATAGGCGAGAGTGTCGGCGATGCCCGTCTTCGGGCCGATCGTTCCGTGACCGGGGACCATCTTGTCGACCGGGACCGCCGCGAGCCGGGGAAGCGTCTTCGCCCACGCGGCCGGGTCGGCGTCGGGAAGGTGAAGGTCGGGCACCCGGCCGTTCGGCGCGAGGTCGCCGATGAAGAGCACCTTTTCCGTAGGCAGGAGCACGACGAGGTCCGCGTTCGTGTGCGCCGGACCGAGCCACTGGATATCGGCGCGATGCCGTCCGTCGAAGAGGATCAGCCGCTCCGAGACCGTCAAGAGCGTCGGCGACACGTTGCGCTTGCCCGAGAGCGGATCGGCAGGATCGTTGGACGCCTGGGTGATGAACGAGAGGATCGGCCCGGCGGCGTTCTCCTGGCAGATGACCTGCGCGCCCGCCGCCACGAAGGCCCGGGCGCCGCTCGAATGGTCGGCATGCGCGTGCGTGAGCACGAGGTAGCGGACCGGCTTCCCATCGGTCGTGACGGCGATCTGCTTCAGGATCTCCTGGCCCATCGCGGCGTCGCCACCCGAGTCGACGGCCACGACGCCGTCGCCATAAAGAAACCATCCGACGTTCGCGCCCCTCTCCGGTTGCGCGGCCCACACGCCGTCGGCGAGCTTCTGGACTCCGATGGAGGACTGCGCGGCAACGGGAACGGCGGAGAGGCCGAGGGTCAGAACGAACGGGAGGGCTGCGAGGCGAGATCTCATGAGAACGGCTCCTTCGTGAAGTTTTGGGGCTCCGAAGGCCAAACAACGTCGAGTAGCCGTTCCGGAATTCCTATGTTGTCTCCTTGGAACTTGGAACCTGGAACTTGGAACTTCTCGTCCGGACCTCGTCGATGAACTCGCGAAACAGGCGTTTCGACGCGGCGTCGTCGTGAAGGTTCTCCGGGTGCCACTGGACCGCGACCAGCCAGCGTCCATCGCGAGCCTCGAGCGCTTCGATCACGCCGTCGGGGGCCGTGGCGGTCACGACGAAATCTTCCGCCGGGCGGTCGACGGCCTGGTGGTGCCGGCTGTTGACGTCGATCTCGGGAGAGCCGGCGATCCCCGCCAGCCGCGTGCCCGGTCGAACGAGGACCGGATGGTCACGCCGGTTCGGCTTCTTGGGATGGCGGTGCGTGATGTCCGAAGAAGTCTCGGACGGCAGGTCCTGGATCAGAGTCCCGCCCCGCGCGACGTTCACGACCTGGAGGCCGCGGCAGATTCCGAGAACCGGAACGCCGTCACGCCAGGCTTCCTCGAACACGGGAAAATCGATCGCGTCGCGCCCTGGATCGACCTTCACGTTTCCGTCCGGGCGGACTTCCCGGCCGTAGAGCGCCGGGTCGACGTCGTCGCCGCCCGCGATGACGACGCCGTCGAACTCCCCCTCGATCCTGTCGCCCGGGCGCATCACGACGATCTCCTCGCGACGCGCGCCGGCGTCGAGCAGCGCGCGGAGGTAGTCGTTGTCTTCCGGGAGGTGCTGATCGAGCGTCAGTGCGATCCGCATGTGTTGATTTTAGAGAAGGTGTCAGGGAAAAGTTTCAGATACCTGTTAACCCAACACCGACTCTCTCTCGAAAAGAACCGCCATGCCCATTCCACCGGAGACGCACAATGTCGCGACGCCGCGCTTCGAGTCGCGCTTCCTCATCTCGTGGAGGAGAGTCGTCGTGATGCGCGCACCGGTGGCGCCGATCGGGTGCCCCAGCGCGATCGCGCCGCCGTTGACGTTCACGCGGGAGAGATCGAGCGGCAGCTCGCGCGCGCAGGCGATCACCTGGGCGGCGAACGCCTCGTTCAGCTCGAATAGATCGACGTCCGGAAGCCGGAGCTTCTCCGTTTCAAGCAGCTTCCGGAGCGCCGGCACGGGGCCGATACCCATCCGCTCGGGCTCCACCCCGGCCGAGGTCCAGGCGACGACGCGCGCGAGCGGCTCGACTCCGGCGCGACGGACCTGCTCTTCGGATGCAAGCACGAGAGCCGCGGCGGCGTCGGTGATCCCGGACGAGTTGCCCGCGTGCACCGTCCCGGATTCGGGATCGAAGACTGGCGGGAGCTTCGCCAGCGCTTCGGGGGTCGTGTCGGGACGGGGGTGCTCGTCCTTCTCGACGACGGTCGGGACAGGGGTCTGACCCCCTTCGGGGGGGAGACCCCGACTCTTTCCCGGGACGGACACCGGGGCAATCTCGTCGGCGAACCGGCCGGAGGCGATCGCTTCCCCCGCGCGCCGTTGGGATTCGGCGGCGAACTCGTCCTGCTCCGCGCGCAGGATTCCGTACTCGCGGACGAGGTTCTCCGCGGTCTCGCCCATCAGCTGTCCGCAGAGCGGACAGAGAAAGCCGTCGCGGTACATGGCGTCCACGATCTCCGAGTTTCCCATCCGGTAGCCGAAGCGCGCCCGCGGCAAAAGGTAGGGCGTCGCCGACATGCACTCCGTGCCGCCGACGAGGACGACGTCGTTCTCGCCCGCGGCGATCGAGAGCGCGCCGAGCGTGAGCGCCTTCAACGACGAGGCGCACGCCTTGTTCACCGTGTACGCGGGGACCGAGTCGGGGATTCCCGCGCGATGGGAGACCTGGCGGGCGGTGTTGGGGCCGCCGCCGGCCTGTCGCGCGTGCCCGAAGATCGTCTCGTCGATCGCCGCCGGGGGAAGGCCCGACCGCTCGACGGCGGCCTTTGCCGCGACCTCGCCGAGATCCGCGGCGGACATCGAGGCGAACGCTCCCCCGAAACGCCCGATCGGAGTGCGAACCGCAGAGAGGACGAAGACCGGTCTCATCGAAACGACTTTAGTTCACCAGCGGTAGCCGCACGGTCACTCTCGTGCCTCTGTCCAACTCGCTCGAAATCTCCACTTTGCCCTTGTGCGCTTCGACGATCCACCGCACGATCGACAGTCCGAGCCCCGACCCGCCCGTGTACGCCCGGCGCGCGCGGTCGCTGCGGAAGAAGCGCTCGAAGACGAACGGGAGATCCGCCTCCGGGATTCCGACGCCCGTGTCGCAGATCTCGATCCGCGCCTCGGAAGGCGTCGTCGAGAGCTTTACCCGCACCGATCCGCCCGGTGGCGTGTAGCGCATCGCGTTCTCGATCAGGTTGTGGAGGACCTGCTGCATTCGCCCCGGGTCGACGAACGCGATGACCGAGGCCGCCGGGACGTCCACCGAGAGCTCGAGGTCATGGTCGGTGGCGGCGGGCTGCAGCTCTCGCGTGACGTCCGCCACGAAACGCGCGAGGTCCTGGTTCGAGAATGAAAGCGTGACGCGCCCGCTATCCCCGCGCGCGAGAAAGAGGATGTTCTGCGAGATGCGCGCGAGATGGCGGATCTCGAGGAGCGCGTTGCCGATCGCCTCGCGGTACTCCTCGGCGGGCCGCTCCTCTTCCAGCGCCACCTCGAGCGTGCCGCGGAGCACCGTCAGGGGCGTGCGCAGCTCGTGAGAGACGTCCGCAATGAACTGCTGCTGCTCTTTCTCGGTTCCGGAGAGCGCGTCGAGGCGGGCGTTCAGCCGGTCCGTGATCTGTCGCGCCGTCGGCGAGAGGTCGCTCGCGGGGATGCGCTTCAACGGCTTGCTTTCGGTTTCGGCGAGCCGGTCGCGCAGCATTTCCAATTCCGCGGTCGCGGCGGTCTCGAAGGGCGGATCCGATCGGCGGTCGAATGAGAGCGGGGCGGGCGCCGGCCGCGGCACCGCGAGGCGGCCGCCGAGAAACGCGAGCATGGCGAGGGCGGCGAGGCCGGCCGCTACGGGATACAGGACCCCGGAGGCGCGGAACGCGAGCGCGAAGACGAGCAGAATCGCCGCGGCCCCGAGAAGCCCAGCCGCCGCGAGCGACCAGGCTCCCGTCCGCCGCCGGAGCGGCGACACTATCCGGCCGGCTCCGAGACGGTTTCCACCGGCTCCCCGAGCCGGTAACCCACGCCGCGCACCGTCTGAATGAGCCTCTCCTTCTCTCCGGCGTCGAGCTTGCGCCGAAGCGCGTTGATGTAGACGTCGATGATGTTCGTCGAGAGGTCGAAGGAGTCCTCCCAGATTCGCGCCTGGATCTCGGATCGCGACACGACTTTCCCGCGACGGCGCAGGAGGAGCTCGAAGAGAGCGCCCTCGCGGGCCGTCAACCGGATCAACTCGCCGCGGCGGTGGACCTCGCGCGACTCGGGGTCGTAGGTGAGCTCGCCGTGCGAGAGCGGGCCGGGCTCGGGGAGCTCGGTGCGACGCGCGAGCGCGCGCAGCCGCGCGAGCAGCTCGCGAAACGAGAACGGCTTGACGAGGTAGTCGTCGGCGCCGGCGTCCAGCCCCTCGATCTTGTTCTCCACGGTGTCGCGCGCGGTCAGCATCAGGATCTTCGAGGGAACTCCGCGCGCGCGAATCTCGCGGCAGAGCTCGAGCCCGTCTCGGGAGCCCGGAAGCAACAGGTCGAGAATCAGGAGGTCGTACGGACCCGACTCGATCCGCTCGAGCGCCGCGTCCGCGTCCGAGACCGTCTCGACGGAGTAGCCCTTCTCCGAGAGGCCCTTCCTCAGGAACTGGGCGATCTTCTCCTCGTCCTCGACGACTAGGACCCTCACGACGAATTCTCGTCGTCCGCCGGGCCCGGCCGACCGCGCGGGTTGGTCATGAAGGAGAGGACGATCACCGCCCCAGCGCCCGCCGCGAAGCCGCCCGCGAATGAGGAGAGCGGAGGGGAAGCCGCGATCGAGACGACGGCCCCGACGCCGACCAGCGCGAGGAGGAGGAGACGCGAAACCTCGACGGGCGGCACGACGGGCAGCTTCATGGGGGCCAGGTCTCCACTTGCCACTTTGTCCTCTATCCTGCTCGATTCGAAGGGCTTAGAGAAACGTTAAGAACCGACCTGCCCCCCGCCCCTCTGGGCGGTCTCACTATCCCCTGTGGCGCCAACAACTTGAGGTCGAAAGTGGTAAATGGAGACCTGACCCCCTTACTCGCCGACCGGCTTCATCGTCATGGGGTTGCGGAGGGGCAGGTCCACGAGCCGGTTGCCGGCCAGCGCCTGCAGTTCGACCTGGTGCTTGAGGTCTCCGGCGAGGATGTCGGTCTTCTTTCCGACGATCAGGATGACCAGCTTGTCCGATAAGAGGAACTTTTTCGCCACGCGCTGCACGTCCGCCGCAGACACCTTCTCGATCTTTGTGCGGTAGTTCTTCCAGTAGTCCGGGTCGGTCGCGTACCGGCCGGTGAGCTCGTCCTGCGCGAAAGTCGCAGCGACCTGCGCCTTCGTCGCGAACGTCCGCGGGAAGGTCTCGATAAAGGACTTCTTCGCCGTGTTCAGCTCCTCCGCGGTGACGGGCTCCGACGCGATTCTCCGGATCTCCTCGACCACGACGGACGTGGCGTACGCGACGGTGCGGGACTTCGACTGAAACCCCGCGCGGAACGTCAGCGGGTAGTACACGCCTCCGGGGAAGGCCGAGCCCGCGCTGTAAGCGAGCCCTTCGTCGGAGCGCACGCGGTTCGTGATCCGAGACGTGAACCCGCCGCCGCCGAGGACGTCGTTCATCACGAGAACCGGGAAGAAGTCCGGGTCGTCGCGTCGGATTCCGGGGAGGAGCACCGAGACGCGCCCCTGGTTGACGTCCTTGTCGACGACGTACACCCCCGGCTTCGCGAAGGCCGTATTGGTCGGGACGGCCGGGGCCGTGTCCCCTTTGAACGGCCAGTCGGCGAAGAGCGTCTCGAGCTTCGCGACCATCGTGGCGCGGTCGAAGTCGCCGCTCGCCGCGACGACGAACTGCGCAGGGTGAAACCACTTCCGATGGAACGCTTCCAGATCCGCCCGGCTGATCGACTTGACCGACGCCTCGGTCTCGAAATGGTTCGCGAAGAAGTCCTCGCCGAACGAGAGGAAGCCGCGCTCGCGCGCCTCGATCGCCGCGGACTCGTCGTTTCTCTGCTTCATCAACTGGAGCATCTGCTGCTTGCGGAGCGCGATCTTGTCGTCCTGGAAGCGCGGCGCGGAGAGCACCTCGCGCAGGATCGACAGCCCCTCGTCGAGGTCCTTGGAGAGGAGGTTCAACGAGACGCTCCCCTGCGTCTCGCCGACCGCGGAGTTCAACTGCGCGGCCAGGAACGCCAGACGCTCTTCGAGCTCCTCCGCCGTCTTCGACTTCGTGCCGCCGCGCGCGAGAAGGTATCCCGTGAGATCGGCCAGCCCCTCCTTGCCCGCGGGGACGACGTACTGTCCCGCGCGCACGGAGACGACGAGGTTGACGAGGGGAAGCTCCCGGTCCGGGACGACGTACGCGACCGGGCCGCTCGCGAGCTTGACCCGGTAATCCGATGGCGCGGGCGGTTCGTAGACGAGGGGCGGAAAGGTGAGCTTCTCGGGGCGCGTCGGGATCGACGCGCGGGTTGCGCGCGCCGGGAGCCGGGCGCCCGTAGCCGGGAGCGCGCCGAGGGAGCTCGAGACGAGGGCCGCGAGAGCGATCGATGCGAAGGTGTTCCGGTTCATCCCTTTTTCCCTTTCGCCTTCTCGAGCTCGTCGATGCGAGCCTGGATCTTCTTGCGGATGACGTCCAGCGCCGGTTTCATCTCCGGCGGCGCGCCCGCCGGCTGCGATTCCATCTGCGCGAGCATTTGCCGGAGCCGTTCGGGGTCGTCGACGGTCTGGAGCCGCTGCGAGAGCTGCCGGACCATCTGTTTACCGCGGTCGTCCAGGCCGGCGAGGTCCGGGTCTTCCGGGCCCGTCGCGCCCGCCTTGCGGGTGTAGGTCGCGACCGCGCGGTTCTCCTTCGTGAGGTACCTGCTCGCGACTCGCTTGACGTCGGCCGCGGTGACCGCCTGGACTTTCGTCCCGGCCTCGTTGACCTCGCGCCAGTCCCCGCGCCCGTCGTTCTGAATGAGCTGGAGCAGGATCGGAAAGTTCGACGACAAACGCCGGTACTCCGCGGCCGCGAAGTTGTTCTTGACCTTCTCCAGCTCCTCGGCCGGGACGTCCTCCTTCTGGAGCTTCGCGATCTCGCCGTAGATCGCCTGCTCGACCTCCTCGGGCCTCCGGCCCTCCTTCGCTTCGCCGCCCGCGTTGAAGAGACCCGCCCACTTGCGCGATTCCTGCCGCGCGAAAGCGTCGGTCGCGACCTGCGAGCCGAGAACGAGACCTTTGTAGAGGCGGCCGGTGCGCGTAGAGAGGAGCTGGGCGAGCACCTGGAGCGGATACGAGTCCGCGTGGCCGAACGGGACGGTGTGCCAGAGGATGTCGACCTGCGGGTTCGCTTCCGCCTCCGCGTTCAGGCGCTTCTCCGCCTGCTGCGGGACCTCGAGGGTTACGACGTCGGGCACCGGGTTCTTGCCGCGCGGGATCCGGCCGAAGTACCTCTCCGCCGTCGCGGTGGCCTCGTCCGGATCGAGGTTCCCCACCAGGACCAGCGTGATGTTCTGCGGCGCGTAATACGTCGAGTAGTAGGCGTCCGCCTGCGCCTTCGTGATCGCCGGGATGTCCGACGGCCATCCGACGACCGGCCAGTTGTAAGGGTGGGACTCCCAGAAGATCGACTCGAACGTCTCTTCGTACTTGCCGAGCGGCGTCGCCTCGGTGCGAAGACGCCGCTCTTCGAAGACGACGTCGCGTTCGGCGTAGAACTCTCGGAAGACGGGATGAAGCAGTCTCTCCGACTCCATCCACATCCAGAGCTCCACCTTGTTGGAGGGCACGGTGATGAAGTACCCCGTCATGTCCTCGTTGGTGAAGGCGTTCATCCCGGAGCCGCCGGCGGTCGTGTAGATACGGTCGAACTCGTTCTTGACGAGGATCTGACGCTGCTTCGCGATGAGCTCGTCGAATTTCTTTTCGAGTTCGCGGAGGCGTGGCGTCTTGTTCTCCGGCTTCGCGACGTCGTCGATCGTGCCGCGGCGATAAGCGGCGCGCATCTTCGCCTCCTCCTGGCGGATGTCGTCCCGCACCTTCTCCTGCTCGGAGATGATCGCCAGGTCCTGCTTGTAGTCCTTCGTGCCGATCGTCGGCGTGCCCTTGAACATCATGTGCTCGAAGAGGTGCGAGATCCCGGTGATCCCGGGCCGCTCGTTGGAGCTGCCGACGTGCGCGACCCAGCCGCCCGCGACCGTCGCCTCGCCCTCGCGCCGGACGATCAGCAGGCCCATCCCGTTCGACAGGCGCTTCTCGACGACGTCGACCTTCTGCGCGGCGAGCGGCGCCGTCATCGCCGCCAGGAGCGGCAGAAGGGCCAGGAGAATTCGAGTCGACTTCCTCATTCGCGGTCCTTTCGTCGCGACGCGCCCTCGCGCCGCGTTCGAACGCTTCCCGGTCCGGAACGCTTTCCGCCGGTCGGGAATGCCCCTTGCAGGGACGAAAACGTCAATCTTCTATCATCGGAGGGGTGGGTCAGGTTAAAACCTGACCCCGGGAGGAAAGATGAAGACACCGCGATTTTCCCTTCTCGCGGCCGGAGTGGTGGCGGCAGCCGGAATTTCCCTCGTCGTCGGGTGCGCGTCGACCGCGAAGCCGCCCGCCGGTCCGCAGGCGCGCGCCACGATCGAGCCTCGCAGCGGTTCGAACGTCCGAGGCTGGGCGACCTTCACCGACCGCTCGACCGGCGGTGTCGCCGTCGTCGTCCACATCGAGAACGCTTCGCCGGGCGTGCACGGGCTCCACGTGCACGAAAAGGGGGACTGCTCCGCGCCCGACGCGTCGTCGGCGGGTGGCCACTTCAACCCGGGCGGGATGCCGCACGCCGGGCCGACCGAGACCCACCGTCATGCGGGAGACCTCGGCAACATCACGATCGAGGCGAACGGGACGGGGCACCTGGAGCTCGTGACGGACCTCCTCACCGTCCGGCCGGGTCCCAACTCCGTCGTCGGAAAGTCCGTCGTGTTCCACGAGAAGGCGGACGATCTGACGTCGCAGCCTTCAGGCAACGCCGGCGGACGGCTGGGCTGCGGCGTGGTCCAGATGGTTTCGCAGTAGCGGACATCCCGGACAACGGGGTCGGTGGTTCAATGGGCGCATGAAGCGCCCTTCGTTCGACCTTTCTTCCGGAGAGGTTCGCCGACTCGGACACCTGGCCGCCGACGCGGTGGCAGAGCACCGCGAAAAGCTCGCGTCCCGCCCCGTCTTCGGCAAGGTCGGGCGCGACGCGTCGCTCTTCGAGGAGACTCTCCCGCAGGATGGACGCCCGTTCGAAGAGGTGCTGGCGTTCGTCCGCGAGCACGTCATGCCGTTCCCCTTCGGCAACTCGCATCCCCGGTTCTTCGGTTTCATCAACGCGACGGCGGATCCGGTCGGGATCACGGCCGACTACCTCGCAGCGGCGATGAACCCGAACTGCTGGGGGGGCGACCACGCCGCCGTCCACGTCGAGAACGAGGTGATGCGCTGGCTCGCCGAGATCGTCGGCTACCCGGCGGACGCCGAAGGCATTCTCGTTTCCGGCGGCTCGATGGCGAACTTCACGGCGCTCGCCGCCGCGCGGCGCGCGATGACCCCCGGCAACGTGCGCGAGGATGGCCTCGCGGGAGACGGGCGGCCGGTTCTCACCGTGTACGCGTCGGACCAGGTGCATCACTGCGTCGACAAGGCGGTCGACCTGCTCGGGATCGGAACACGGAATCTCCGGAAGATCGCGACCGACGAGAGATTCCGCGTCCGCACCGACCTTCTCGAGAAGGCGATCGCGGAGGATCGGAAGGCCGGACTCCTTCCGTCGATCGTCGTCGGCAACGCCGGGACGGTCAACACCGGCGCGATCGATCCGCTCGACGAGCTCGCGGAGATCTGCCGGCGAGAGTCGCTCTGGTTCCACGCCGACGGCGCCTACGGCGCGATGGCGAGACTCTCTCCGAAGCTCGCGCCCGGCTTCGCGGGAATGGAGCGGGCGGACTCGATCGCCGCCGATCCGCACAAGTGGCTGTACGTCCCGTACGAGGCCGGCGCCGCGCTCGTGCGGGAGCCGGGCCGTCTCGCCGCGACGTTCCGCAAGTTCCCGGAGTATCTCGCGACGGATGCCGAGAGCCCCTTCCCCGGCCCGGTCTGGTTCGCGGAGCGCGGCGTCGAGCTCTCCCGAGGATTCAAGGCGCTGAAGGTCTGGATGGGAATGAAGACCCACGGCAGCCGCGCCTACGCGCGATCGATCGAGAACGACGTCGAGCTCGCGCGCTTTCTCGCCGACGAAGTGGATCGGCGGCCGGAGTTCGAGCGCCTGGCCGAGCAGGTCCTGTCGATCGTGAACTTCCGCTACAAGCCGGCGGGTCAGACGCTTGCGGACGAAGACGTCGACCGGCTGAACCGTCGCATCGTGAACCGGCTCGTGGGTGACGGGTCGTTCCTGCTCGCGCCGACGATTCTGAAAGGACGGACCGCGATGCGCGTGTGCATCGTGAACTTCCGGACGACGGAAGACGATCTGACTTTCCTGCTCGACGAGGCGGCGCGGGTCGGGAGAGGGTTGACGTCGTAGTCGGCGCCCTCCGCGTAGGCCGTTGCGTGCAAGAAAAAGGGCGGGGCCAACGCCCCGCCCGCACGCGAACCTTCCACCCGGAACGCTACATGGTAACGCTTACGGGACCGGTTGCGTGCACGCGTGGCATCGGGTGGCGGCCGCCGGGATCAGCGTCTTGCACTGTGGACATTCCTTCGTCGCCGGCGCGGCCTCCGGTTTGGGCAGCGCGTATTTGATGATCATGAAGATGACGAGGCCGATGATGACGAAGTCCACGACCGCGCCGAGGAGGTGACCGTACTGGATCGCGTTCTCGACCACCTTGCCGCTCGCGTCCGTCGTCCGAGAGAGCACGATCTTCGCCTCGCGCCAGCTGCCGCCGGGGAGGGCCAGTCCGAGGATGGGGTTGATCACGTCGTCCACGATCGAAGAGACGACCTTGCCGATCGCGGCGCCGATGATGACCGCGACCGCGAGAGCAAGCGCATTCTGCTTGACGAGGAACTCCTTGAACTCACGAATCACGCTTCGGCTCCTTTGCACGCCCGCCACGCGGCCACGTTGCGCTCGATCTGGCCCGAGTGCTTCTCCATGTGCTCCGCGTAGATGCCGAGCCAGTCATCGGCCGTGTAGCGGCCGGACTCCGTGTGCTTGCCCGACGCGGACCACGTCTCGTCGGGCAGTCGCTTGAGGAGCGCTGCGGTATTGGCTCGAACCGAGTCGACCACGGCGAGCGCGGGCGCGAGCGGTGCGGAGTGATAGTCGAAGACGCGCGCCCACCGCTCCTGGTCGTATCCGACGATGAGCGGGCTCTCCTCGGCCGCCAGGTATCGGATCCGCAGCGCCGCGTTCGACTCCGAGTCGGCGAGATGACAGACGACCTCGTGCACGGACCACTTTCCCTTTCCGGGACGCCACTTCATCGCTTCGGGAGGCACTTTTGCGAGCGCGGACGCGAGGAGTGCGGGCCCCTGCTCGTAGCGGCGTATCAGGTCCTCGCGTTCGTCCTTCGTGAGAGGCATGGGAGCTCCGTATCTTTGGCGCGGAGTCTATCGCCGACGTGCGACAAGAGAAGGGCGGGCCCGTGCGGCCCGCCCGGCTGGAGGGTGGGGTGCCCTCGAAGACCAGCGTGATTCTGGACGGCAGACCGCGGCGGGGCAATGAGGCGTGCTCCTCATTTTCGACGCCGGAGTCGCCGGGAAATAAAACGGGCCCTCGGGCTCGAAGCCCGAGGGCCCGCCCCCCGATGCCACGGGGAGGAGGAAGTGTTACCTCGTCGGTTGCGGCCTCCGTGTCAGTGTCACGGCATCGAGGATAAAGAGATGAGACCGGCGGGACAATGAGGTGATCTCCTCATTTTTGGCGCTCCTCGAGTAGCTCACGAACTTTGTTTCCCAGTGCGTCGGGGCGAAAGGGATTCTGGAGAACCGCCATGGCGTGCGTGGAATCCTGCGGAATCTCTTCCTCCCCGGCGAAGAGAGAAAGGAGAAGAACGCGCGTCGTGGGCGCCAGCCGGCCCATGAGACCGCCGGGGCCGGTCAATCCCGGCTCGATCAGGTCGGAGAGAACGAGATCGACCGGTCGGCCGAGAGAGCGGATCGTGGCGAGCGCTTCGAGGGCGTCCCCCGCTTCGACCACTGCGTGCCCGTCGGACTCGAGGATGCCCCGGATCAGCCAACGGACGGCCTCCTCGCGCTGCACGACGAGAACGGTCTGCCGCGGAGCCGTGGGTCGGCCGCCGCGCGAGCGGTCGAAGGCAGGCCAGAATGAACGCCAGGCCATCGGAAAGACTCTCCTTCCGGGAGTTGTGCACCAACGGTAGATGCCTCGGGCGAGCTCGGCAATGAGGTGTAGACCTCAATTTTCTCACTGCCCTGAAAGCTGTAGGCGTTGTTGTCAGCGAAGAGCTCGCCGCGAATCGCCAGCAGCAGAGCGAGCGGCGCGAGCAACGTGAGAGCGAGGTGGGTGATCCGGCAGACTTTCCTCTTCTCCTCCATCCGTGGCGATCCGACGCTAGAGGAGATCGGAAAACCCGCACCATGAGGGGAATCCCTCATTTTTCGAGCGAAGTTCTCCCCCGGCGCAGGTGCGGGCTACCAGCGCGTGCCGTCGAGAGAGAGGACCGTCGTCGCGCCGACGACCTGCGCGGAGTGTCGCGTGCCGGCGGGCAGGTAGAGGCGGTCGCCCGGACCGAGGTCGAACGTTTGGTCACCCACGACGACGCGCAGTAAGCCCTGCAGGACCGCGTCGCACTTGTCCTGCGCGTGTTCGTGGGGAGGAAACACCGTGCCCGTTCGGTACGCGTAGCTCGCGACCTCGTAACCGTCGCTCTCCATGAGGCCCATCATCCGTTTCTCGGTGAGAGGCCCATCCGAGGACGCCCAGTGCTCGAGGCGAGGCGCCGCCATCGACGAGATCCTATTTCCGGGCCCCACTCACTGCTCCTCACTCGTTGGGCGATCTTCCGCGTCTGAACCACGCAAGCCCCCGAGAAGCTCCCGCACCTTGTCGCGGAGAGCGTTCGAATGAAATGGACTGTGCAGGAGAAAGGGGATCCCGTCGGATTTTCTGGAATCCGTCGGCGCGGTCGTACCCATCGACAGCAGGAGCATCTTCGTCGACGGCGCCAGCCGGTGCATCAGACCTTCCGGACCGCGAACTCGTGGCTCCGCGATATCGGCGACGACGAGATCGATCGCGTTCGGACGGCCTTCCAAAAGGGAGATCGCCTCGGCCGCGTCGGAAGCGGCCATCACCGCGCATCCCTCCGCTTCGAGAACCCGGCGGATAAGGGCGCGAACTGATTCTTCTTCTTCGATGATGAGGACGAGGGGATAGCGACCGTGCCTTTTCTTGCTGGGGCGAATCGAGTCCTTGGACATTCGAGCTCGCAAAGAACTGTGTCCCGGCCCCTCGGTCCCCGCAATGAGGTCATCTCCTCATTCACCAAACGTTGGAAATTGCGGATTCGCTCCCGGGATGAAAAAAGCGGGCCCTCGCGGGCCCGCCAGGAAGAGGGTCGGCGGTTATGTCAGTTGCCGAAAAGTCCCACTTCGTCGAATTTCCTTCATGAGATCGAGCTCACCTCACGGCGACACCGCGGTGTTGACGCTGCTCGTGTTGTTTCCGGAAACCGGATCGTTGGGTGACGTCGAGGCGACGGTGGCCTTGTTGGTGAAGGTGCCCTTCTTCGTGGGCTTCAGCGTCAGGGTGATCGTGGCTGTGGCTGCATTTGCCATCGTGCCAATATCGCACACGACCAGCTGCGAATGCGGCCTCGGACCGCAACTGCCTTGCGTCGAACTCACCGAGCCGAAACCCGTGTTCTTCGGCATCGTGTCCGTGACCGTAACTCCGTTGGCCGCCAATGGCCCGTTGTTACTCACCGTGATGGTGTAGGTCATGGCCTGACCCACCTTACCCGTCGCCGGGCCTGTCTTGACGACCGCCACGTCCGCGCCCGGAGGCGGCAGGGGCGCGCACGTATTGGAGGCCTGGTCGGCGACCTGGAGATCAAAGTTGGTCACCGTGACTTCGTCGAAGTCGAAGCCCGCACCGGAGACCAGAGAATCCGTGCCGTAGGCGATGTCGAGACGGCACCGCACGCCGACGCAGCTGGCCGGCGAAAGGGCCGCCGAGCTGAAGTCGCTGGACAGGAAGGGGGACGTTCCCGCCCATCCGGCCTGACCCGAGGTCACGCACGTTCCGCCGGACGCCGGAGCCGGGATGTCGTAGAGGTGACCCGCGGAGGGGTTGACGGTCGTCCTCGCGCCGGTCCCCACGACGAAGAGGCCCACGTTCGCCCGGTCATAAGGCCCGCCGGGTTCCTGAGGCGGCTCCGTAGAGTACTGGTTGTAGAGCGACAGTGTCGAGGTCGCACTCAGCCGGATGTCAGGGGACTGGATTCTGTCGCACTCGGCGTCGACCGCACTGGAGGAGTAGAGGCCGTTCAAAGTGCCGTTGGCACCCGGCGTCATCCGCGTGAATGTCCCGTCGACGAGGTTCCAGCCCTCGAGGTCCGTCTCGAAGCTGAACTTCTTCGATGCAAAGAACTGGAAGCTGCTCTCGGTGCCCGTAATGAAGAAGGAGCGCGTACGCGGCGCCACGCCGTCCGCCGCGACCGTGATCCGGACCTCGAGAGTCTCGTTGGCCGAGAGGCCCTGGGGCCGGAACGTTACGCTCGCTTGCACCGACTGAGGGCAACCGCCCGGCATCGAAGCGGCAACGGCGAGCGGTAGAGGCGTGATGACGTCGCTCGAAGGCTTTCCGACCAGCTCCACTCCGGTGACCCTCACGTTGGTCAAGGGCGCGGGCCCCCCGTTCTCGACTCGGAAAGTCAGCGTCGCTTGCTCGCAGTTGTCGAGGAAGAGATCTCCGTCGCTGGGAGCCGCTCCCGAGATGGCGACCCCGTTCGGGACCTCGCTGATCGCGAGGTCGGCGCCCTGGGTGCCGGCGGTCGGCGTGACCGTCTGACACGTCGCCATGCGGCCTACGCAAGCGGCATTGGACCCGATGGGCAGTACGGTGTAGAGGACCGGGAAACCGTCCCGCAGCCCGGTGTCCTGGAAAGAGAGGCCGGTCGTCTCACCGATCGGCGTCTTGCCGAAGTTGCAGCCCTTCACCCCTTCGGTGCGATAGATCTGGTACTTCGCCGCTCCGGTCACTGCGCTCCAACTCAGGCTCGCCGAGTTCGCGCCCGCCGTCGCAGTCAGAGTGGGAGCCGCCGACGGCCCGCCGTTGCAGCCGGCGCTCGAGCCTTGAGGCAGAGCACACGCGATGCCGTGGCGGTTGAAGGCGTTGAAGATCGCGTCCTTGTGCGGCGTGCCGTTGTTGAGGTTCCCATCGTCGTCGTCCGCCGCCAGGAACATGTTGTATCCGGTGATCGTGGTGCAGCCGCCGGCGCCCTGGTTGCACGTGTACCATTGGGAGAGGTTGTCCGCGGCGATCGCGACGAGCCGCGTCGTGATCTCGAGCGCCGTGTTGAATCCGTAGTTGGTCAGGCCCCCGAATCCCTGCAGGTCGCGGGCGAAGAGGTCGTAGACCGCCTGAGCCGGCACGTTGCCCTCGCAGTGCGTCTCCTGCCCGCACGGTCCGGTCTGGATGAAGTTGAAGCCGACGCAGCCGCCCTGCTGAACGGTGACTTCATCCGTCACCGGATTTCTCGAGCAGGGAGTCGCCACGGGATAGCCGACCTGGTTGATCCAGGTGATGTCCCAGGCCTTGCCGCTGTTCGGTGAAGGGTTCAGCGGGTCGACGCACTCGTGCCTGGCGAAATCGAGGTCGCGGACGCCGCTGCACGACAGACAGGGAGAACCATAGCCGCCGCACTGCGCTCCAGGCGAGGCGAAGAAGCCGCGCCCGAAGCAGGAGTCGGTCAGGCGCAGGATGCCGTAGATGTCGGCGATCGCCTCTCCGGGCGAGGAGATGCTGTCGTCGGTTCCGTTGTTGTCGAGGCCGTGGCCCCACTCGTGGTCGAAGACGGCGGCGATCTCACCGGTGTTGCCGCAGAAGGTCTGGTCCGCGCATTCCGGCGGATCCGCGTCTCCGGAGCAGCCCGAGCGGTAGAAGTTGACGCTCGCGCCGTCCCAGAAGGCGTTACAGGTGGACTTGATGTTCATGTTCGCGCTCAGCTGGCTGTTCATCCAGGGCTGCGCCGTCGCGCTCGCCGGCAGCCGATCCCGCCAGCCCTGGATCTGGCGGTTGAGCTCGTAAAAGCCGGTGCGGGAGGCGTGGGTGTCGCCCGCGGAGTGTCCCGCCGGAACGACGCAGTCGTGCCCTCCGCTCGTGCCCGTGTCGAGATTGCTGCACATGCTCGTCTCGGCGACCTCACCGCACCCGTCGTTCATGCGGACGTAGGGACCGGTCAAGTCGGTGCTCATGTTGATGCCGATGCCCGACACCATCCCGGAGCTGTTCGTCACGAAGTCGGTGCCGAGGATGTATGCGAAGGGCATAGGGAAGCCGGGCTGCTCGGTGCCGTCGGCGCCCGCTCCGTCGTTGCTGACCGGGAAGATCCCTCCCTTGAGCTGCCGCGTGAAGTACTGGTTCATGTCCCGGAACGCGAGCAACTCCCCCGTCTGGGCGTCCACGAGTCCTTCCCAGGTGCCGTTGTCGCTGCCGGCGACCGCCGTCACCGCCCAGGCGAGCCGGTAAGTCACGCCATTCCCGATCACGACCTGGTTGGGATCGTCGCCGTTCTCGAGGGGAACGATCACCAGTTCGGGGGCGCCGCGGAGAGTGAGCGCCGTCCCGGCGTGAGACTGGACTCGTTCGAAGGCCTGGTTCTGGGTGAGGACGGGCTGTGTTGCGAGCGCGACCGTTGCCCAGTTCTGCGTTCCCATCAGAACGAGGTTCCCGGAATTCAGCGTCGTCTTGAGCCACGCGTCCCGCACCGGAACCCCGTTGATCACGCGCTGGGCGTGGAGTTGCACGACGCGCCCGTCGTCGAACACGGTGACGCGCGGCTCGCCCACCTCGCTCGGGAGGACACCCAGCTGGGTCTGAAACTGCGTCACGTAGCCGAGCACGGCCTCACGGGCGCTCTGCTGCGTCGCGCCGCTACCGGAAATGAGAGGTCTGCTCATGATCAACAGGCTCCAGCGGCCGGAGCGCGGGTCGATGTAACCGTCTTGGCCGCCCAGCGCCGACAGGTCCGCGGTCGCTTTTGCGGCAAGTGCCGCGGGCAACTCCGCGATCGCCTTGCCCTGCTGACGAATGTAGAGATCCGGATGACGAAACTGCTTTTGTGCGAGCGGTGAATCTGCTTTGGGACGAACGATTGCCTGTGCGGGACACGTCGAAAGCAGCAGCGCGGCGGGCAGCCAGGCAAACACCAGCCGCAGGCATCGAGAGTTCTTCATGACGTTCCTCCTCCCCATGCCATCGGAATCTAGAAGCTGCGGGGAGAGGACGTAAATGAGGAGTCCACCCCAGAAAGGGGCCCCGGCAGCCCTCAATTTCGAGGCGCCGACGGCTACTGGATGCCGGAGAGCAGCCGGCGCGCCTCGGATGCCGCCGGCGAGCTGCCCCCCGCCGTCGCCGCGCGTTCGAGATAACGCCGTGCCGCGTCCGTCTGCTTCTCGGCGAGCAGCAGCTTCGCGAGCTCCACGTATGCGCGCGCGTCGCCGAATCCGAGCCGGACGGCCTCCTCGTATCGCGCGATTGCCTCGCGGCGGCGGCCGCTTTCCTTCGCCACGTCTCCCGCCACCCACCAGCCCGCGGCGAATTCGGGCACGAGGCCGGTCGCTTCGGAGGCGTGTCGCTCCGCGGCGCCGAGATCACCCGCTGCGGTTTCGATCTGAGCGAGCCGCGCGAGGATCGCCGCGCTCGAGGTACCGGCGGCGACGGCGCGCTCGAGGAGGCGACGCTCCTCGGCCGACTGGCCCGTCCGCTTCGCCAGCTCTCCCAGCGCGAGCCACGCCTGCGACATTCGCGGGTTGAGAGCGAGCGCCGCCTGGTACTCCGCGCGCGCGTCCGGGAACCGTCCGAGCATCTTGTAGGTGTTCGCGAGGTGCAGGTGTAGGAAGTCGAGCCGGGGGTTGAGCCCGATCGCCTCCTTCACGGTCGCGAGTGCGTCTTCCGACTTCCCGAGGACCGCCTGGACGTCGGACAGGCGCGACAGAAATGGAACGTTGCCGGGGCTGCGACGCACGAGATCCTCCAGCACGGGCAGCGCTTCGGCCGGACGGCCTTCCACCATCGCCTCGTTCGCCCGGTCGAACTCCGCGAGCATCGCGACGCCGTCCTTCGGATCGAGGCTGTTCGCTCGGGAGGGGCTCGAGCCGCTCAGATACCCGAGGCTACGCAGAGCGGCCACGACCTCCGGCGGAGGCGCCGCCCCGGGGGCTTTGCGTCCAGCCGACCGGCGTTCGACATCCGCGAGTAGAGACCGAAGCCTCTCCGCGTCGCCGCCGCGCTCCTTCATGATGTTTTTCGTCTCCCCCGGATCCGACACGAAGTCGTAGAGCTCGGGCCGGGGTGCGAGCACGAACCGCAGGCGCGAATCCGAAGCCGCCCGCAGTGGACTCCACCCGTAAGCGGTGGCCGGCAGCCACGTCTCGCTGTAGACCGTTTCGCCCGAAGGCGCCGCGCCGCCCTGGATCGACAGCCCCGGCAGCGGCGCGCCGAATGGCCGCGCCCCGCCCGTCTTTAGCAGCGCGAACAACGTTGCCGGGAGGGCGCGGGTGCCGACTGTCTGCGGCACGACCCGACCCATCGGCACGCCCGGGCCCGCGAGGATCAAGGGAACCTCCAGGCTCGACCGGTACAGCAGCAGGCCATGGTCCCTCTCTCCGTGCTCGCCGAGCATCTCGCCGTGGTCTCCGACCGCCGCCACCAGAGTCTGGTCGCGCGCCGGAAGCCGCGCCAGCAGCCGACCGATCTCGCGGTCCATGTATGCGACTTCCCCCGCGTAGCGCCGCTCGATCGACGCGCCGCTCCAGTCGCCGGGCGGCGCATAGGGCGAGTGGGGATCGTAGTAGTGGACCCAGAGGAAGTACGGACGGCCTCGCGGCAATCGGGACAGCCAGGTCAGCGCGGCCGAAGTCACGGCTTGCGCGTCGCGCTCCGGGTAGCCGTGCTCCCCCTGGCGCTCCGCCGCCATCCGTTCGTCGTAGGTCCGGAAGCCGCGATCGAGCCCGAATCGCCGGTCCAGCACTCGCGAGGACACGAACGCGCCCGTGGCATAGCCGCGTGCCCGCAGCACGGTGGCCAACGTGGGCAGAGACGAAGGCAGGATCGCCGTCCCGTTGTCGCGTACGCCGTGGAACGGCGGGTCGAGGCCGGTCATGAGCGAGCAGTGAGCCGGAAAGGTCAATGGCGATGAGGTCAGCGCGCGGGCGTAGCGCGTGCCGCGCGCCGCCAGAGCGTCGAGGTTCGGTGTAGCCGCGCGGGCGGCACCGTAGCAGCCGATGGAGTCGGCCCGCGTGGTGTCGAGCGTCAGGAGGACGAGCGACGGGCGGGCGGGCGGTGGCGCGCCGCCCGACGCCGGTCCTCCCAGGCTGACCAGCGCGGCCAAGCCGATTGCCCACGGTTGCACGATCCTGAGGAGATGCACGCCGCCTACTCTATTCATCTGACTCGGGGGGCAGAGCGCTCATCTCAAAAAAATGGCGGGCCGGAAGGCCCGCCACTGTTGAAAGGTGAGAGCCGACAGCTAGTTTGCGAAGAGACCCACCTCGTCGAATCTGACCGTGCCCGAGGTTCTCAGGTCCGCCGGAGAAAAGCCGACGAGCTTGACGCGCACCTGCGTAACACCCGCCGGGATCGTCACCAGCTGTTCGAGCTTGGCAAAACCGGTCGTGGTCAGAGGCGCCGTCAGCAGCGTCACCGAGTTAACGACCTGCCCCGCGGCTCCGAGATAGACGAGCCCGGCCGAAGCGGCCGAAGAGGCGCCGAGCGACTGGACGGAGACCACCAGGGTCAGGACCTCTCCCGGGACGACCGTGATCGGATCGCTCGTCCACGACGGAGCGCCTGAGGTCGCGGCGTTGCCGCCGTTGCCGGAGGTCGCGGCGCTCTTCGAGCCGTCGCTCCCTCCTTCGCTCCAGCTCGCATTGCCCGCGCCCGTCGACTCTCCGGACCAGCCGTCCGGTCCGTTGGCGGCCGAGTTGGGCTCCTCGAACGAGCCGTTCTTGACCTTGTTGCCCTGGACGTCGACGGTGAGCCTGGAGGTGTTGTTGCCTTCGTTCGACTCGGTCACGACATTTCCCACGTCCGCGGTCACGTCGATGACGTGCTGTCCCTTGACCGAGCGCGTATCCCACTGGACCGAAACCTCGAAGGTGCCAGTCGGTGCGAGATTCACCGAGGTCGCGGGTGAACCGAGAATCGTCGTGTTGTCGAGGAGGAACCTGGTGACGATCGTCACGGGACCCGTCGCGGCGTCGCCGTCGTTCTTCACGGTCGCGGTGATCGTGACTTTGTCGCCTTCTCGCGCCTTGTTGTTCGAGGTCTTGATGTTTGAGACCACCAAATCCGGAAGAGCCGGCGGCGCGCAGACGTCACTCTGCGCGTCGGCCACCTCGAGGAGCACGTTGGTGAGCCGGACCTGGTCGAACTGGAAGCCGTCGAGCGAAGTCAGAGCGTCGGTTCCGTAAGTCACCTCGATCTGAACCTCCTGGCCGGCATAGCCCGCCGCGCCGAGGGCAGTGGCCGACCAGCTGCTCGAGGCGAAGGGGTTGCTGGGCGCGCCGGGGATGTCGGTCGCCCACCCCGAGCCGTTGTTGCAGCCCGTATAGCTGTTGAGAGCATTGTATTGACGGCCGCCGTCGGGGCTCACGATCACTCGCTGCCCCAGCTCGTCGATGATGCCGACGTTCGCGCGGTCGTAGAAGGGCGTCGCCGGGGTCTCGGCCTCGGTGGCGAACTGGTTGAAGAGAGACAGGGTCGAAGTCGCCGTCAGCCGGACCCTGGGCGAGCGTGCCCGGTCGCAGGCATCGTCCGTAGCCGAGGAGGACTTCATGTAGAAAACCGTGCCATCACCGCCGGGAGGCGGGGTGTTCGTGCGGTTGAACGTTCCGCTCACGACCTCCCAACCCTGGGTTCCGCTCTCGAAGTCGAACGTCAGGCTGCCGGAGGCGAGATCGGTCTCGACCTTGTCGATCGTCAACGTCGCCGTCACAGGCGCCGGGAGCTCGTTGGCCATGATCGTCACCTGGAAGCTCAGGCTCGACTGCGGCGAGGCGCCCCCCGCCTGGAACCGGAACGCGACCGGCACAGTCGCCGCGGGAGTCCCGCAGCCGGCCGGGATGCTCGCCAGTGTGATGGGGAGCGGCGTCAGGATCTGGGTCTCGCTCTCCGAAGGTTGGATCGCCGTGACTCGGACGCCGGTCAACGGCAGGCCGCCGGTGTTGATGACGTTGAAGGTGAGCTGTGCCTTCTCGCAGTTGTCGACGAACTCGTCGCCGTCGCCGGATTCGATCACCGGATCGCCGTCCGTCTGCTCGATGGCGGCGCCGGCCGCGGAGGCCGTGTTCGGCGCAAGCGGCGTGACCGCGGCGCAGTCACTCATCGGCCCTGCGCACGAATCGGCGGGAACGTTGCCCAGCCCGCCGACCGCCACCACGCTGTAGTAGTACGTCAACCCATCGAGGAGACTGTCCTGCGTGAATGTCCGCGGGCCATTCCCGGCGAAGCGGGCGACGCGGGTTTTTCCGAAGTTGCAGCCGTGGACTCCGTCGGTGCGCAGGATCCAGTACTCCGCGGCGTCCGGGACGTTGCTCCACTGAATTGTCGCGCTTCGAACGCCGGCGGTCGCCGTGACCGTCGGCGCCGCCGTCGGGGCTGGCGTCGCGACACAGCCGAGGTTCATCGCCAGCGGCACGCCGCAGCCGATCCCGTGACGGATGAATGCGTCATTGATGGCCACCATGTGGGGCGTGCCGTTCGCGATCGTCCCGTCGTCGTCGTCGGCCGCGAGCATCCGCAGATACCAGCTGCCCGAGACACATCCGCCGACCGCGGTATCGCACTGATATCCCATCGTCACGCCGCCGGCGGCCAGGTAGAAGAGTCGGGTTCCGAGAACCAGAGCCGATCTCTCGTCCATGAACGTCGACTGGCCGCCGGAGCAACGGCCTCCTCCCACGGTCCCGCCGGCAAAGCTCTCCCAGCGCTTCGTGTGGCAGGGCAGGTCGCGCTTCAGCAGATCCCACATCGCCTCGGTGATGATCGAGCCCTCGCAGTGCGTGCTGCGCTGGCAGGGCCCGGAGTTGAATGGCGTCGGCGGAACGACCGGGTTGCCGCAGCTCCCCGGCACAGTCGGGTTCTGGCCGAGGACCCACGAGAGATCGTGGGGGCGGCCCGATTGGCGCTTCTTCCAGTCGGCCTCGCGGACGCCGGTGCACTCGGTGCACGGATCTCCGTTGCCTCCGCAGAAACCGTTCTTGAAGAACCCCCGGCCGATGCAGGACGTGTTGAGCCTGTTGATGGCGGTCATGTCGGCATATGCCTCGCCCGGGAGGCTCACGCCGGGGCTGTCGTCGAACGTGTCCAGTCCGTGTCCCCACTCGTGGTCGAAGACGGCCGCGATCTCTCCGGTGTTGCGGCAGACGCCGCTGTTGGGCGAGCCCGACACTTCCCGATAGAAGTTGATGGATCCCGTGCTCGGGCTTCCTGTGTCCGCCGGGCTGAAGAACGCGTTGCACGAGTTGTTGATGTTCATGTTGGCAGGGAGCTGCCGGTTGACCCAGAGATTCGACGCGGACCCGGCACCCAGCCAGGTCTTAGCCTGGTCGATCAGACGGTTGACCTCGTAGAAACCGGTCCGCGCCGAGTGAGTGTCGCCCGCCGAATGCCCCGCGGGAACGGCGCAGTCGGTTCCGCCGCTCGTTGCGAGATCGAGGGCGGGACAGGTCGTGGACTCGTCGATGTTTCCGCAGTTGTCCACGATCCGGAGGAACGGGCCGGTCAGCTCCGTGCTGTACTGACCACCGACTTCGACGAGCCCTTCGCTGTTGGCTTCGAGCTCGTTGCCCAGTGAATCGATGACGAAGGCGCGTGACATCGGGAAGCCCGGCTGCTCGACGCCGTCCGGAATCCCGCCCGGAGATTGCCCGTCGTTCGACACGGGGAAAATCCCGCCGACGACCTTCTTCTGGTCGAGGTACTGGTTGCGGTCGTAGAAAGCGAGGAGCTCGCCGCTCTGCGCGTCCACGAGGCCCTCCCAGCTTCCGAGGCTCCCCTGCACCTGCGGACCGACCGCCCAGGCCAGGCGATAGCGGAGCCCGCGCCCTTCGTTGGCTGCGCTGGCGTCGCCGCTGGCGAGCGGGACGAGCACGAGCTCGGGCCGGCCCCAGGTGGTGATCGTGAAGCCGGAGAGGTGCGACGCCACGGCGGCGCGGGCCGATTCGCTGGAGACTGCGGGCGTCGTCGCGACATCGATCGAGCCCCAGTTCTGCGTACCGTAGAGGACGAGGTTGCCGTTGTTCAACGCGCCCGTGACGAAGCTCGAGCGCACGGGGACACCGTTGATGGCGCGGTCCGCATGGATGTGCACGAGCCGTCCGTTCTCGTAACTTCCGAGACTCGGGGCGGCAAGCTGCGTAGTGTCGATGCCCAGGATCGCGCGGTTGGCATCGAGCCACGCTTTGAACGCTCGCCAGACGGCGGCCTTGTAGCCTTCGTCGCCGACCGGAGTGCTCCCGCCGAGCGCGGCCCACGTCAGGCTGTTGCCGACGCCCCCGCCGGGGACGAGAGGCTTCGTCGTCATGAGGGTCCCCCAGCGGCCGGCCCGCAGGTCGTAGAAGGCCAGGTTGCTCGGGACGCCCAGGGTATCGAGCTGCGCCTGGAGGCGCGCCGCGACCGCCGCGGAAAGCCTCGAGAGCGGCTGATGGGCGTTCGCGATGTAAAGGTCGGCCACCCCGTGCGCCCGCGCCGCGACCGGATCGCCCTGGGGCGGTTGGATCGCAAGGACGAGGGACGCGGGGAGCACCAGGGCGAGAGCAATGCCGACCGTAAAGCTTCGATAGCTCGGCGTTCTGTCCATTTTCGTCTCCTCTCCTCCGTTGGCATCGATCTTCATGGCGCGCACGCGACGACCTCATAGCTGCCGCTTGCGACGAGGCTGTTGGGCATGTTGTCGGGCGTGAGAGCGCTCCCGTCCGGGCTCTCGATGCGGATGCGCGTTAGAAACGCCTTGAGCTCCTGGCCCGGCTGCGGATTGCCGATCGCGCTCCCGGGCACCACGACCCGGATCGTGCCGTCGGCGTTGAAGCTGCTCGCCGGGTCGGCAGTCGTTCCCGCGACCACGAAAGGCGTCACGGTGCTGCCGTTGCCGTAGTGGAAGCGCACGGGGTTGAGCGGATCGGGCGGATTCGCGTTGGTCATCCGGACGAAACGTACGGCGCCATCGGCTCCGGTGTACGTGATCGGCCAGGTGGTGTCGGCCGGAAGCGGAGAGTTCAGGTGCGTCATTTTCAGGATGAAGACGAACTTGCCGTCCGCGGTCTGCGCGATGCCCGCGCTGCGCACGTCATGCTGCGGCTGTCCCACGCCGGGCGTGGTGTCGCCCGCCGGGTCGGTCAGGACCGTGAAGCCGAGCGGATCGAGACAGGGGTCGCCGTCCACCGTCACCGTGACGTGCCCGGTGTCCGAGCCGGCCCGTCCGTCGCTGACGACGTAGTCGAAGGCGTCGGTGGCTCCGATCGGGGCGCCGGCCGGCGGTGTGTACGTCACTCGACTGTCCGGGTCGATGACCGCCGTCCCTCCGTTGGTCGGAGTGGTCACGCTGGTCACGACCAGGGCATCGAAGTTCGGATCGGTGTCGTTGGCCAGGACGTCGATTCGCCTCGAGTGGTTGCGTGGAGCGGAGGCGGCGTCGTCTACCGCGACCGGAGGGGCGTTCGGCGGCGTCTCGCAGATCGGCGGGTTCGGGTCGGGCGAGAGCGGCGTCACCCCTGCGCAATCGCTCATCGGGCCGGCGCACGCTTCGGCCGGCGCGACCGGTGCCGGCGCCGGGAGGGGCGCCGCGCCGCCGACCGGCACCACGCTGTAGTAGTAGGTGAACCCGTCGAGCAGGTCGGTCTGGGTGAAGGAGAGCGGCGCGTTCGCCGCCACGCGGCCGACGCGCGTTTTGCCGAAGTTGCACCCGTGCACGCCGTCGGTCCGCAGGATCCAGTACTCGGCGGCGCCGGTCACCGGGGTCCAGGTGATCGTCGCGCTGCGAGCGCCCGCGGTGGCCGTGACGACGGGCTTCGCCGTCGGGGCCGGCGTCCCCACGCAGCCCAGGTTCATCGGGGCGGGAGCACGGCATGCGATCCCGTGGCGCCGGAAGGCGGCTTCGATCGCGAGCATGTGCGGCGTGCCGTTTGCGATGTTGCCGTCGTCGTCGTCGGCGGCCAGGTAGCCCATGTACCAGCTGTCCGCGTTGCACCCTCCGTTGCGGGGCGCCCCGGTGTTGGGGGTTTGGTCGCATTGATAGCCGAGGACGACTCCTCCCGCGGCCAGGTAGTAGAGGCGCGTGCCGAGAACCAGTGCGGAGTTCTCGTCGATGGTCGGATTTGCGTTGCCACCGACCGTCTTGCACCGACCGCCGGCGACGGGACCGTTCGAGCCAGGAAACGGCGCCTCCCAGCCTTTCGTGTGGCAGGGCATGTCGCGCTTCAGGAGGTCCCAGACGGCCTCGCCGATGATCGTGCCCTCGCAGTGCGTGCCGCGCTGGCAGGGCCCCGAGTTGAACGGCGTCGGCGGCACGATGACGGGACCACAGCTCCCCGGGACCGTGGGATTCTGGTCGAGCACCCATGGAAGGTCGTGCGGCATGTGCGAGTCCCGCTTCATCCAGTCGATCTCGCGCACGCCGGTGCACTCGGTGCATAGGTCGCCGTTGCCCGGGCAGAACCCGGCCGGGGAGGCAGCATTGCTGATGAAGAAGCCGCGCGCGATGCAGGAGTCGTTCAAGCGGTGGACGGAGGCGCCGTCCGCATAGAACTCACCGGGCAGGCTGACACCGGGACTGTCGTCGTAAGTGTCGAGGCCGTGGCCCCACTCGTGGTCGAAGACGGCCGGGATCTCGCCGGTGTTGCGGCAGACGTTCGAGCCGAGGATGCCGTTACGGTAAAAGTTAATGGAGCCCGTAGTGGGAGCCGCGGTGTCCGCGGGGCTGAAGAACGCGTTGCAGGCGTTGTTGATGTTCATATTGGCCGGGAACTGGCGGTTCAGCCAGCCGGCGGGCGTGTTGTTCGTCGCCAGAGGTCCCAGCCAGCTCTTGGCCTGGTCGATGACACGGTTCAACTCGTAGAAGCCCGTGCGCGCCGAGTGCGTGTCGCCCAATGAATGGCCGACGGGACGGGCGCAATCCGTTCCGCTGCTCGAAGCGAGGTCCAGTGCGTCGCACGAGGTGACCTCGTTGACAGCACCGCACTGATCCTGGATCCGGATGAACGGACCGGTCAGGCTCGTCCGGTATTCGCCGCCGCCGACGATGGTGACGAGCCCCTCGCTGTTGGCGGTGAACTGGGTGGCTCCTCGGAATACGAACGCGCGCGACATCGGATAGCCGGGCTGCTCGATGCCGTCCGGCACTCCGCCGGGCGAGAGGCCGTCATTCGACACGGGAAAGATTCCGCCGACGATCTTCTTCTGGTCGATGTACGAGTTCCGGTCGTAGAAGCCGAGGAGCTCTCCGTTGCGCGCGTCGACCAGCGCCTCCCAAGAGCCCTGGCTTCCCTCTACGGTCGCGCCGACCGCCCAGGCCAGGCGGTAGGCGTAACCGCTCCCCACGGCGGCCTCGGGATTCGACCCGTTCGCCAGGGGAACGATGACGAGCTGCGGCGTGCCCCACCCGGTGACGTTCAAGCCGGAGAGATGGCCTCCGACGACGTCGCGCGCCGCGTCCTGCGACACGCTCGGGGTCGTGGAGATGTTGATCGTTCCCCAGTTGCGCGTGCCGTAGAGGACGAGGTTCCCGCTGTTCAACGTTGCTTTCACGAAGCTGTCGCGGACCGGCACGCCTCCGTACACACGGCCCGCGTAGACGTGGACGAGGCGGTTGTTTTCATACGCGCCGATCGACGGCGCCGCGAGTTCCGATGTGCTGACGCCGAGCAGCGCCTGGTTGGCCTGGAGGTATCCCTTGAAAGCGCGCCAGACGGCGTCTTTGTAGGCCGCGTCGTCGGAAGGGACCGCGAGACCGAGCGCGGCCCACGTCAGAGTGTTCCCCACGCCGGGCCCCGGCACGAGCGGGGCCTTCGCGATCAGAGATCCCCAGCGACCCGCACGCAGGTCGTAAGCGCCGAGATCGCCGGCGATCCCGAGCGCCTCCAGATCGCCGCGCAGCGTGCGAGCCAGATCCGCCGGCAGGCTGTCGAGCGGAAGGTGAAGGCTGCGGACGAAAAGATCCGGGTGTCCGGTGGCGCGGACCGCGACGGGATCACCCTGGGGCGCGACGGCGGCGAAAGCCACCGCCGAACCGATCAGTGAAAAAGCTGTCAGGGATACGGCGCCCGCCAGTCTGACGGCGAGGCGACGAGGCGAATTCTTCATGTCCATCCCCCTCCCCGATCGGCACTCTGAAACCGCTGGGAAGGCGGGGCAATGAGGAAACCTCCTCAGAAAGGCGGAGGACGAACGCTCAATTTTGAGGGTCGGTCGCGCGCGCGGCTACCGCAACCGCACCTCGACGCGATGCGCGTCGTGGTCGTCGGGCGGAAGGGGATCCTGGTCGCCGACGATCACTCCGTCGATCCGCACGTGCGGCTTCGAGACGAACCGCGCCGCCTCCAGCGTCACTCCGAGAGCGAGAACCGGGACGGCCAGGAGCAGCGGGCGCGCGGGAATCCATCGTTCGAGCGCGACACCGAGAAGAAGGGCGACCACCGGAACGACGGTCGCCCCCTGCCGGACGTAGCCGAAGAACAGGATGGTCACGACGACTTTGCTCGCGAAGAAGAGGAGCCATGGCGTGAGCGCCGGCTGCCGCCGGGCGAACACGACTCCGGCGAGGCACGCGGCAGCGACGGCGAGCCGCCACGCGGCGGCGAACCCGCCCTCCGGCGACACCATGTCGACCGCGCGACGCGTCCCCGAAAGCCCGAGCGGAAGATTCCAGCCGGTGAACCCCATGGCCGCGCCCGACCAGAAGATCGAGAGCTTTCCCGCCGCGAGACGAGCGAACTCCTTCGGATTTCCGCGGATCCACTTCCATCCGAGCGAGTAGCCCTCGTTGAACAGGCGCAGGTGAGGCGGATAGACGAACGAGAGGTCGCCCGGAGGCAGGCCCTGCACGAGAGCGCGCGGGTAGCTTGCGGCTCCTCCGCCGAGCGGCGGCGGCTGCTCGAGAGGGGAGCGGTCGAATCCTCCGGTCGACGCCGGATTGTTCGCCAGGTAGAAGTTGAGCGGCCCATAGGACGAGACGAACGGGTGGCGGTCGAGTCGCCGCGGTCGATAGCCGAACGCCTGCTCGAGGATCCGGAAATCTTCCCCGCGGACCTCGTGGCCCCCGCGATGCGCGACCGTGGCGAGAACGAAGGCCGACGCGGTGCGGCGCAGGAAGGAGGGCAGTCGGTCGCGTGCGCGAATCGCTTCCGGACTCCAGCGCAAACCGGCAAGCGATTCTTCGACGCCGCGGACCGCGTGCTGCTCGACCGGCGTCAACTGCCGCGGCTGCTCGTTGAATCTCCGGATCGCCCTCCACGCGGACAGGTGCCACGGAAGAAGAGGAAGAGCGAAGAAGAGGAGCGACACCGCGGCCAGCCGGACCGCTCGCGATCCGTCGCGGCGCAGCCAGCCGATCGCCAGGAAGCCGAGCGCCGGAACGAAAAAGAGCAGGTGCTCCACACGGAAGAGGCAGGCAACGGCGTTCAACGCGGAACACAACGCGAGACGTCCCGTCTTCGGCCGCTCGAGGAGGTCTTCGACGAACCACAGAGACCCGATCGCGAGAACGAGGTAGGGCGTTTCGTTGTTGATCGACGTCGAGAGGACGAGGAGTCCGCTCGAGAGCGCGGCCCACGTCCCGGCGACGGTTGCGACGCGGACGCCGAAGGACCGCTCGAGAGCGAGGAACGTCAGGAGCGGCACGAGTGCGCCCATCAGCACCCAGGCGAAGCGCACGAAATCGACGCCGGAAGGCCGCCCGTTCCAGAGGAGCGAGACCAGGTACGCGGCGCCGGGAGGGTGAATGGGCAGTCCCAGCTCGAACGACGAGCCCACCTCGATCGCGCGCGCCCACTCGAGCCACAGCGGCGCGTCCGCCTTCATGTATGCCGTCCAGCCCCAAACCCGGTCGGGCGTCGCCTGCCAGAAGAGGACCCGGGCGGCGAACGCCGCGGCGAAGATCGCGATCGCGATAAGCCGAACGGACCTCCGGTCGCGAGCCGGCGGCGCAGTTTTCCGCGGGCGCTTCGGCATCCTTACGGGAGCAGCGCTGCGACGCGCGAGTCGCTCTTCGCGCGGGCGCGCAGAGCGGGTGACGCGGCGATCGCCTGAGCGAGCGCGCGGCGCGCCGCGTCTCGATCGCCGCGGGCGACTTCGACGAGTGCGAGACGGAAGCGGGCTTCGGCGAAGTCGGGATCGTCCGGCCGGCTCCCGGCCAGCCAGCGGCGCGCCTCCTCGGTCCGGCCGGCGTCGAAGAGCAGGACGCCGAGCGCCGCGGAGTGCGCGAACGCGCCGCCCGTGAGAGTCGCGCTGCGGGAGAGGTCCCGCGCCGCATCCGCGATCATTCCGGCGGCGTGCTCGGCGAACGCGAGCCGAGCGAGGAATCCCGCGTTCTGGGGCTCGAGCTCGACGGCTCGCTCGAACGCGCGCACCGCCTCGGCGATCTTTCCGGCGCGGCCAAGTGCGGAGCCGAGCTCCGCCCATCCGGCGGCGCGCCGGGGCTGGAGGCGCACGACCTCCATCGCGTGCGGGACGGCCTCCGCCGGACGGCCGGCCGCTGCGAGAGCGCGCGCGAGGGCGGAGCGGGCCTCGGGCTGGCCCGGATTCGCGTCCACGGCCTTCTGCAATCGCGCCGCGGCGCGCGCGGGATCGCCGGCGGCCAGCAGCGCCGCGCCGGACCGCAGCAACGCGAAGCGATTGCCAGGGTCCTGCGCGAGCACGGCATCGAATTTCGGAACGGCGCGCCCGGCCTTGCCGGACCGCAACAGGAGATCGCCTTGCGTCAGCAGGTCGCGCAGCGCGCGCGCGTCCTTCGGATCGCGCAGGCCGGTCGCCGGTGGCTCGCTCCCTCCGCCTCCCGCGCCGACGTATCCGAGCGCGCGCAGTTTCGCGACGGCGTCGGCGTCTTCGTTCCTCCCGGGGGCGCCGACGGCCGGAAGCGACTCGATCCGCTGCCGGACCATCTCGAGCTCGCGCGCTTTCTCGCGCACGGTGTCGAAAAGATTCTTCTCCTCCCGCGGGTCGAGCGCGAGGTCGTAGAGCTCGGGTCGCGGCGCCGCGATCAGCTTCCAGCTTCCCTGCCGGAGAGCTTTCAAGGGCGACCAGCCGTAGGAGAGCCACGGCTGATACGTCTCGACGTACGCCGCCGGAATCGTCTGCCCGCGGCCTTGGAGCGTCGGCACGAGGCTCACGCCGTCGACGCCGGAGAGCGGCGGAGCGCCGGCGAGCTCGAGGACGGTGGGCGCGACGTCGACGAGGCGCGCGGGCGCGCCGCTCTCGCCGGGAGCGATGCCCGCGCCGCGGAACGCGAGCGGCACGAGCACGGTCGCGTCGTAGACGAAGAAGCCGTGCGTGCCCTCGCCGTGCTCGCCCAGGCTCTCGCCGTGGTCGCCCGCGAATACCGTGAGCAGCTCCCGGCCGGCCGCGGCCTCGGCGCGCGCGAAGAGCTCGCCAATCGAGCGGTCGGCGAATGCGACCTCGCCATCGTAGGTGCCGCGCGCCCCCGGCCGAGCGAACTCGCGGGGCGGCTCGTAGGGATAGTGGGGATCGTAGTAATGCACCCAGAGAAACCACGGCGCCTTCGCGGAGGCGAGCCACGCAAGCGCGGCCGCGGTTGTATCCGGGGCGCGTCGCTCCAGTGACTCCCCTTCGCCGGCCGGGAACCGGTCGTCGTATACGTCGAAGCCTCGATCGAGACCGAACGCCCGAGAGAGCGGGTATCCGCTGACGAACGCGGCGGTCGAATATCCGCGCCCTCGGAAAACCTCCGAGAGAGTCTGCGGCGCTGCGCCGAGAGTTTGCCCGTTGTCGGTGAGCCCCATCCGACGCGGGAGAAAACCGGTCAGGATCGAGGCGTGCGACGGAAACGTGAGCGGGACGGACGACACCGCCGCCGGGAAGCGGAAACTTTCCGTCGCGAACCGGTCGAGCGCCGGCGTCGCGTTCTTTCCCGCGACCCAGCCGAGCGCGTCCGGACGGAGGGTGTCGAGGGTGATGAGCAGGACGCTCGACGCTTTCGGAGCAACGGGCGTCGCCGAGGCGGCCGGCGGAGCATTCTTGCGGCAGGCGAGCGTGGCGAGAAAGAGCGCGGCAAGAGCGGCAAGAAGAGAGATGACCCTCAACCTCCGCTCTCGTCCCATGAACGAGAGACGATATCCGCGTTCCGGGAGCGCGCGTAACGCGGGTCGTTCCGAAGAGCAGCCCCCTCGTGTCGGTGCGCGCTCTCCGCCGAGCTCCGGGTCGTGCCCCTTCAGGTGTCGTCGAAGGCCGCGGTGACGTCCGCCTGGTTCGAGGAGCCAAGCGGCATGCGGAGCGCCGGCGGAGGCTCCTGTGTTGCGACCAGGCCACGTTCGCGGCGCCGAGACGTGCCTGTCCCTGTGCCTCGCCGCGAAGCGGACGAGCTCCGCCGTCCCGTGCACTCCGAGCTTTTCCATGATGCGCGTCCGGTGGTTGTCCAACGGTCTTGGCAAATAAAACGGGCCTCCCGACTCGAAAGCCCGGAGGCCCGTCCCCGTCCCCTGGAGATCGAACTCAACTCGTAGCGACACCGTAGTGGTGACGCTGCTCGTGTTGTTTCCGGAAACCGGATCGTTCGGTGACGTCGCGGTGACGGAGGCTGTATTGGTGAAGCTCCCCTTCTTCGTGGGCTTCAACGTGAGGGTCACCGTGACCGTGCTCCCATTCGCCATCGCGCCGACGTTGCAGACCACCAGCTGAGAGTGTGGCTTCGGAGCGCAGGTGCCCTGGGTCGAGCTCACCGAGCCGAACCCCGTGTTCTTCGGCATGGTGTCAGTCAAGGTGACGCCGTTTGCCGCCGACGGCCCCTTGTTCGTGACTTTGATCGTGTACGTGATCGCCTGACCCATGTGACCCGTCGCCGGCCCGGTCTTCACGACCATCATGTCGGCGGCCGGCGAAGACGTGACCTGGATGTCCACGCTCGCGGCATTGGTGCGCTGCAGACCGCGGGAGTCCGTGACGGTGAGCTTCGCGTGATATGTGCCCGGGTTCGCGTAAGTGTAGGAGACGGTCGGGCTCGACTGCGTCACCGGCGTGGAGCCGTCGCCGAAGCGGAAGGTGTACGACGCGATCGTGTCTCCGCCGTCGGGATCGGACGACCCCGACCCGTTGAAGCCGACGGTCCATGAAGACCGATCTTCTCGGGAACTGGAACTCAGACCGTTCAGGAAAGTAACTTGTGTTTCGCCGCGAACCGCACGAGCTCCGCCGTCCCGTGGACGCCGAGTTTTTCCATCATGCGGGTAAGGTGGTTGTCCACCGCCTTGGGGCTCTCTTCCCTGAAAAAGCGCCGAGCCGTTTTTCGTTCTCGAATAACTCGACAAACGACTCGGCGCGTTCCAGGTCGTGTGCGACGTCTCACTGTCGAGGGGCGACCTACCAGTCGTTCGTTCCTCTGGCTTTAGATAGAGGAACGGTAATGTGGACAGTTACAGTTACTGGTCCTTGGAGCTGACACACTGGTCGGAATGGAAACTAGCAATAGGCGTTGCGGTCACTGAGTTTGAGTTCTTGACGTCGATCGTCAAACCGCAATACGTCACGTCCACCAGAGCTGGTGCCATCTGGTCGTGGCAGTCCGTCCCCGGTGGGGGCGACACGAATACGTCGCCACTTGCGCGGCCATTCTTGGTGGGCGTGATGGGTCCTGCGGTCTCGTCGAGCATCGCCCCCGTGGACGTTTGGCCGGGAGGCGGGTTACCCCCCTGGTTGATGCATTGATAATGGGCGGTCGCCGTCGCAGCGGTGCAGGTCACGTAAATTGGCGAGGTCCCCAGACCCGAGACGTCCCAGGAGCAGTCGAGCTTTCCGAAATTGGCGCTGCCCGTAGTAGTCACAACGCTAAAACCAGCCTTCCGAAAATTGACGGCTGCGAAGGCGGGGCTAAACATTGTGGCCACGAGAACGAGAGCAGCCACTAGAAACACGATTCTGAAAGTTGCGGTTGGTCGCATGGTTTTCTCCTCTTTTTTGGCTCTGTGGTTTTCTCCTTTTTTTGGGCTCTACGGCCTTTCGTGTGGGTAGAGAGCGAGGCCTCCACGTGAAACGAGGGTTGGAACTAAGTAAAGCGGTTCATAAGACCTCCTCTGTGGTGTCACGGCAGTCCGCCGTTCACCATCATCCAATTGGGGCCAAGATGGAGCGCGCGCCGGAAGCCGATCGCCCTCTACTCCCCCCACAGGCGGGACCTCTTGACGCTCGCCCAGAAGACCTACGAGGCAAAGGATCCGGACGGCGTTCTCCGTATACATCCGCAGTCTAGGTTCCACCTCGTCGGTCGCAGTCACATCTCAGTAATTGCGCGGAGCCGGCCGCTTTACAACCGATCTGATCGGAAATCGAAGGTCTCATACGATGAAAGTCGTATTCGACTAGAACCTGATTTACGGAAGGTGCTTCGAGCCAAGGGGGCTCGGGACGCGCGTCGCGCAAGCGTTTTAGTGATCTACGGAAGCAGAGTCAGTGCCTGGCGCAGGTGCCGGAGGATCGCCTTCTTCCGCTTACTCACCGCCTGCTGGCTGACTCCGATGCCCTCGGCGACGGAAGCCTCGGTTCGCTCCCGCCAGAAGAGATCCTCGATCAGCTGCTTGTCGGCGGGGGGGAGAAGGTTCAAGGCCTTGCGCAAAGAGGGGACGAGGTCCGAATCGACCGCTTCGATGCGCGACTCATCGCCGCTCGTCTCCCCGAGGACTGCGCCGTAGCGGATGCCATACCGCCACTCCTGACGGTATCTTCCCAGGGCGCCCTCCATAACGCGCTCTCGCAAGAAAACTCCGAACGGCACGCCTCTCGAGGCGTCGTAGTCGCACCTGGCTTGCCACGCTGCAGCCGCACTTTGGCCGCGGATTTCACAGGACCAGTCTCGGTGTGACCAGTTCGGCGGCACCCGCCAGTGGGAAATGCGTCTCAGGCACGCGACGGTCAACCGAAACGCGAGTGTCTGACCCAACCGTTCCGTCGAGCGGTTCAAGAAGCCGCTCCGCTTCTCGTCTATCTTTGCCGGGCGCGTGCCGGTCAGGTCGATGCGGACGATCGCGGTCTTCTTGCAGCCGCGAGGATGCTGCCGTGCTCCTGCTCGAGCGGAGTCAGCGAGAGGCTTGCCCCCCGGAGTTCCGGGCAGAAGCGAAATGCGGAAGGAGCGGGTCCCCCGCGTCATGCACAGGACTTATGTGGCGTGGAACGCGAGAGCGCAATAGGGGCTTCCACTCATTTCTGCCGGGACAGATCACTCCTTCTTTGGGGAAAACATCCTCGGTCACATCCCGGCGGCGCGGCGTGGTCCTGCGCGACGTTGATGAGATCGCTTCGCGAGGAATTGATCGCTTGCAGCGGGCGCGTCACGCGGGCTCTCTCTTCCGGTGGAGGGGGAGAAAGTTCCGGGATTAACTCAAAAGCTTGTGTTTCGCCGCGAACCGCACGAGCTCCGCCGTCCCGTGCACTCCGAGCTTCTCCATCATTCGCGTGCGATGGTTGTCCACCGTCTTCGGGCTGATGAACAGCATGTCGGCGATCTGCGCGTTCGTCTTCCCCTCGACCACGAGCTGGAAGATCTCGCGCTCGCGATCAGTCAGCCGCTCGAACGGATCCTCGGGCAGCGGCCGGTCGCTCTGGTAGGCCTCCGCGAGGGCGTGGGTCGCGTGCGGTCCGAAATAGGACTTGCCGGCCTTCAGAGCGCGGATGCCGGCGAGGAGCTCCGACGCGGCGCTGTCCTTGAGTAAATATCCCGAGGCGCCCGCGCGAACCATCTTGAGGACGTACTCCTCGTCGTCGTGCATCGTCAGCACGAGGACGCGCGTCCCGGGTAGGGATTCCCGGATGCGGCGCGCCGCCTCGAGCCCGTTCAAGTGCGGCATGCTGACGTCGAGGACCACGACGTCCGGCTTCAACTTCATCGCCTTGTCGACGGCTTCCGCGCCGTCGCCCGCTTCGCCGACCACGTCGATGTCGGTGCTCGCCTTCAGGATGCCGACGAGCCCCTGCCGCACGATCGTGTGATCGTCGGCGAGAAGCACGCGGATCCGCGGCGTCACGCGTTCCCCGGCGCCGCGTCCCGGACCGGCAGCTCGGCCTCGACGGCCGTTCCTTCCCCCGCCACCGAACGGATCGAGAAACAGCCGTTCATGAACTCGACGCGGTCGCGCATCGCGCGGACGCCGAAGCCGCGGTCGTCCTCGCCGGCCGAGAGGAGCGTCTCCGGCGAGAACCCTGACCCGCGGTCTTCGATCCGCACGAAAAGCCGGTCCCTCTCGCGCCGAAGCGAAACCGCGGCGGCTTTCGCGCCCGAGTGGCGAGCGACGTTCGTCAGCGCCTCCTGGACGATCCGATAGACCAGCGTTTCCACGTCCGCGTCTCCACGCCGCTCCGTCCCCTCGATTGTGAGATCGACCGCGATCCCCGTCCGCTTCTGGAACGTCCGGGCGAGCCACCGCAGCGTGGGCTCGAGGCCGAGCTCGTCCAACATCTGGGGCCGCAGGAGGTGCGAGAGCTGCCGGACCTCCGCGAGCGCGGTGTCCGCGAGCTCGCGCGCGCCGGCGATCCGCGAAGTGAGCTCCGTGATCGACGCGGCTTCCTGCTCGAGGAGCTCGAGCTGGATCTTCAGGGCCGTGAGGAGCTGGCCGATCCCGTCGTGGAGGTCGCGCGAGATCCGTCCGCGCTCCTCCTCCTGGAGGCGGAGCACGCCCCGGGAGACCCGGCGGAAGCGCCGCTCGGACTCGGAGACCTTCTCCAGGAGCCGGGCGTTCTCCGACGTGATCCGCGCGAGCTGCTCGGCGATTCGATCGAGGCGGCCCGGGGAAGCAGCGGGACCGCTCATGACCGTCAAACGGGAAACGGGACACGGGAAACGCTATCCACCCGGAACACTCCCGTTCTCCGTTTTCCGTTTTCCATTTTTCGGCTCCTGGTGCGCGAGCGCCTCACGGACGTCGGGCAGCGCGAGGAAGGAGGGACGGACCGTCACGGGCACATTCTGCTCCAGGCGCCGGGCCTCTTGCGCGCTGGCGCGCCACGCGTCCTTCGCGCCTGGGGCGTCGCCGCGCGCTTCGAGAGCGCGGGCGAGGAGTGCATGGAGCCGGAAACGGCCCGCCTCCCAGCCCGTACGGTCCGCCACGAGGAGCGCCTTGCGCGAGAGCTCCTCGGCGCGCGCCGGCCTGTGCCGGGCGAGCTCGACCCGGGCGAGCCCCTCGGCGGCCCGCATCGTCAGGACCGCGTGCCCGAGGGACTGCGCTTCGTTCAGAGCCCTGGAGAGCTCCGCGGCCGACCTGCCCGCATCGCCGGCATCCGCCGCGGACGACGCGGAAGCGATGCGCGCGTGGAGCAGCGTCGCCGGGCTGCCGCTCTCCTTCGCGAGCGCAATCGCGCGGGCGAAGGCACGCCGCGCTGGGTCCGCCTCTCCCCGCGCGGCGTGCCACTGTCCTCGAAGCGTTTCGAGGTCGGCCGCCTGCTCGCGGTTCTCCGTTTCCTTCAGCCACGCCTCCGCCGCCGCGAGACGCGTCCGAACCTCCTCGAGCTGGCCGAGCTCGAGCCGCACCGCGCCCTCCTTCAGCGTGAATTCCGCGAGCGCGGGCTTCAAGTCCAGCGGCGCGAGCAGCGCGAGGGCCGCGGAGAACGAATCGAGCGCGGCGCCGATGCGACCGCGGTACGCCGACAGCGTCGCGATGTTCCCGAGCGAGATCGCCTCGGCGTTCTTGAAGCCGATCGCGCGGCTGTCCTCCAGCGCTTCGACGAACGACTTCATTGCCTCGTCCCACTTCCCCTGCGCCGTCTGGAGGAATCCCATGTTCTGGACCGAGAGCACGATTCCGTTCTTCTCGCCGATCTTGCGCCGCAGGTCGAGCGCCTGCTTCCAGTAGACGAGAGCGTTGTCGTACTCGCCCTCGAGGTAATAGATGTAGCCGACGTTGTCGTAGCTCTGGGCGAGGAGACGTTCGTCCCCCATTCCCCGCCGGATCTTCAGCGCGTCCTGGTACGCGGCCCGGGCCCGAGCGTAGGCGCCCCGTCCTTCGTGCAGGAGCCCGAAGTCATTCATCACGTCGGAGAGGCCGCCCTTGTCGCCGATCTTCTCGAAGAGCTTGCGGGCGCGTTCGAGGTCGGCCTCGGCCTCGCGCGAGCGCCCGAGCGAGACGTTGACCATCGCGCGGTTGCGCATCGTCGACGCGAGCCCGCGGTCGTCTCCGATCCGATCCCGGGCCGCCGCGGCCGCGGTGTAGCTCTCGAGCGCCCGTGGATACTCGCCGAGCTGCTGGTTCGCGACGCCCATCGCGTTCAGCACGTCTGCCTTCCCTTTTTCGTTGCCGAGGCGGGTGTGAAGCGCGAGCGCCCGGACCAGGTAGTCGCTCGCCGCGCGCGCGCTGTCTCCCGCGAGAATCGAGTTCTTGCCGAGCTGGAACCACGCGCGCGGATCTGCCGGATCGACCTCGACCGCCTTCTTCAAAGTCGTGACCGCTTCCGAGTTGTGTCCCTGCGCCGCCTGGGCGGCCGCGAGGTCCAGCCTCGGCTCGGCGTCGAAAGGAAATCTCCCGAGCAGCTCCTGGAAGTGCTTCTCCGCCTCCTCGGGCCGACCCTGAAGCAGCGCATTGCGCGCGCGGACCCGGTATGCGAGCCGGCTTTCGCTCGAGCCCACCGCGGCAAGCGCCCGATCGATCGCGGCCTCCGCCTTCTCGTTGCGGCCGAGGCTCTGATAGGTCTCCGCGAGCCGTTCGAGCGCCGGAGCGAAGCCTGGATCCGCCGCCACCGCCTGTTCGAACGCGGGAGCCGCTCCGAGGTCGTCGCCGGCGAGAAGACGCTGGCGCCCGGTTTCATACGCTTTCGCCGCATCGACCGACGCGGTCGCGACCGGCTTCTCTCCCGCCGGCGAGCTGGAGAACCCGAGCTCGGCGCGCACCCGCTGCGAGAGGTCGCGCACGACGCGGAACAGGCCCTCGGGATCGGGCGCCTCGGCGGAGACGGTCCGGCTCGCCAGGCCTCCCGGGCCGACCCGCACGAGCTTCAAGTCGACGCGGAGCGCGCTTCCGGCCCGTCGCACGCTCCCGGTGACGAGCCGCCCGGCGTTCCAGAGCTCCGCGAGCTCGCGAAGCGCGGCCTCGTCGTAACGGCCGGGCGCGAGGTGCAGGTCGCGCAGGTTCCGCAGCACGCGCAGGGAGTCCAAAATCCGCAGATCTCCCGTCTCGGAGAGGCTCGCCGCCAGCATCTCGGGGATTCCCGTGCTGGTCCACGCGAGTCCGGGATCGGCGGTCTCGTCGGCGAGCGGAAGGATGGCGACGGCCTCGCGCGTCGAAGCGGCGGCGGGCCGCGAGCGCGAGGCGCCCGCCGTTGTCGCCGGCGCACTCGCCCGATGGCGCGCGGCGGTCCAGACCGAGAGCGCGACGGCAGAGAGCGCCGCCGCGGCGATCGCGATCGCAAGAGGGGACCGCGCGGCCGACTGCGGCGCGCGCGCGCGGTCGAGATCTTCCAGGACGGCCGCGGCGCTCGGATAGCGACGCGCCGGGCTGCGCTCGAGGAGCTTCCGAATGACGGCGGCGAGCCATCGCGGAGCGCGAACTCCGACGTCCGCGAGGTCGCGCGCGCGGCCGGCGAGCCGTTGCGCGAGCATCTCCGCCTGCGAGCCGGGCCGGAAAGGAAGCTGGCCCGTGAGCATCTCGAAGAGCACGATGCCGAGCGCGTAGAGGTCGGTCCGCGCGTCGACCGGTTCGCCGGCGATCTGCTCGGGCGAAAGGTAGTCGGGTGTTCCGACGACTGCGCCCGCGCGCGTCAAGCCGTCTCCTCCGAGAGATCGCGCGACCCCGAAGTCGGTCACGTAGGCGACGTCGTCGCGATCGAGCAGGACGTTCCCCGGCTTGAGGTCCCGGTGAATCACGCCGGCGCGGTGCGCCTCCTCCAGAGCGGACGCAACCTGCCGGGCGATTCCCGCCGCGCGCTCCGCCGGCATCGGACCCTCTTTCTCGAGGACCTCGGAGAGCGAGCGGCCCTCGACGTAACGCATCGTCAGGAAGCGCAGGCCCTCGTGCTCGCCGATATCGTGGATCCGTACGACGTTCTTGTGGCTCACCTCGCGCGCGAGGCGCAGCTCCCTGCGGAACCGCTCCAGGACGCGCGGATCGGCGCCGAGGTCCGGCCGAAGGACCTTCAGGGCGGTGTCGACCTGCAGCTCCTCGTCGCGGGCGCGATAGACGACCCCCATGCCGCCGACCCCCGCGATGCCAACGATGCGATAGCGCCCCGCGACGAGCGTTCCCGGCGCGAACCGGCAGATGACGTCGACGCTGGTGGCGGTCGGAGGCACGCCCGGCGAGGGCGTCGAGGACCCGCCCGGCGAGGGCGTCGAGGACCCGCCCGGTGAGGGCGTCGAGGGCGTGTCGCCGGAGATCGCTGGCGGAGTCTGGTCGCGGACCGGATCAACCATCGACCGTCATCGCCGGCGCCGGATTGCTCACGACGTCGAAGCAACTCCGGGGGCGGCCGGGCTCGCGGAAGCGGCGTTACGCGTCAACTCCGCCACCCGGCGCTCGAGGGATTCGAGAAAGCTCGGGTCGCCTGCCGACGACTCTCGACTGGTCGCGAGTAACTCGCGGATCTCGCGGTCGATCTGGACCGTCGACAGCACGACGGAGACGTTCCCGGCAAGCGCTTCGAGAATCTCGAGATCGAGGTCGGTGAACGCCCCGCCGGGCCTCCGTCCGTCGACGTAGATGAGGCCGATCACACGATCGCCCGAGCGCAGGGGAACGCACGCGAGGGTGGTGATCCGATGCTCCAGAACGCTCGGGCGGCGCCCGAGAAACGTGTCGGAGGCGGCGTCGGACGCCACGACGGACTCGCCGCTGGCGAGCACCTTCTCGATCGCGCCGAAGCTCCCCTCGAACCGCTCGTCGAAGGTCGCCCCGGCCGCGAAGCCCGACGCGACCTCCGCCTGCAGCGTCCCGTCCGGTCCGATCAGGAGGACGAATCCGCGCTCGGCCGACGTCACCGAGAGAACCGACTGGAGGAGTCGCTCGAGCAGCGAGCGAGGGTCGCTTTCGAGGGCGAGCTCCTGCGTGATCTCGACCGACGTCTGGAGCCGGCGCGCGCGCTCGGACTCCAGGATCCGGATCTCTTCCTCGGAAACGATCTCGAAACGAGCGAGGAGGCCGCCGAAGCTCAACCAGTCTTCGTTTTCGAGCGGGGCGGCCACGGCCGGCTGGCCGGCGACGAACGTCCCGTTCTTGCTGTCGAGATCGCGGAGCGACCAGCCCCGTCCGGTCCACTCGACCCGCGCGTGACGCGCCGAGACGCGCGGATCATCGATGACGAGGTCGTTCGCACCCGGATCGCGCCCCGCCTGTCGGCTTTCGCCGTCGCGAAGGATGAAGTGGCGAGACGCTCCCCGGGCGGGGAAGAGCGTCAATTTTGCGGCCACGCGGGGAAGTCTACCGCCGGGAGCTGCTCTTGGCTCTTACCTCTTGGCCAGAGCGCCTGTTCTCAAGGGCTCTCGCGCCAATCGCTAATCGTTGATGGCGAATAGCTAATCGGTTCCTACGGCAGCGGCGTCAGGTTCGACTTGAAGACGAGGCTGTACTTGAGCGTGTCCGCCGAGGAGCGGAGAGCCCCGGCCACGTTCGTCGGCCCCCCGTTGGCCCGCCAGACGTTCGGCACCGCGGCGCCGCTCTGTTTCTTGACCTCGTCGCCGAATCCGGCGACGCCATCGATGGCGGCCGCGAGGGCGCCGGTGTCGTACGCCGCACGCGCCTGGTTCAACCGCTGCTGGAGATCCGCAGCCACCGTCGCGGTGATCGCGGAAGAGTTCCCCGAAAGCTGGCTCTGCAAAGTGTCGAACTTGCCGGCGATCACGGAATCGACCTCCCGCGTATCCGCCGCGATGAGGAACTCGGAGAAGCCCGGCCCGGATCCGCCGGCGCGTACGCTGCCCGCCTGCAGGTATCCCGTCATGTCCTGAAAGCTTCCTCCGCCGGGGGCGCGATACAGCCGGAGCGGCGAGTTCGCGCCCAGCGTCAGGTTGTGCGTGTAGAGAGAAAGGTTGTACACGCCCTCGAACGCAAGCGCGCTCGAGGAGGTCGGGTCGATCCGCACGACGACCGGAAAGCCCGTCGGGACCGAGACGCCCGAAGGCAGACGCGACAGGAGCGTCAGGTCGCCCGGGTTGACGATCGTCGCCGACAGCGCGAGCGCGCTCGGATTCAACCCGACGACTTTTTCGAACGTGATTGTGAGGTCGGCGGCGACGCTGTCCGCGAGCTCGACCCTGGCCGTCAGCTCATTGCCGGAGATCGTCGGGACGAGCGCGGTCTGCGCGAACCCCGGCACCGGGCTGGCGGACAGGAGGAGTAACGAGAAGAGAACCGAATCGAGTCGGTTTTTCATGAAGTCCCTCCCGTGGCATCGGCGGATTCTAGTATGCACACGGCATTCCACCCTAGGCCTGGAGCATGTGACCCCTGACACACCGGTTCTACAACTTACGTCGGCTCGCCTGGAGCCGGAAAAGAAAAAGGGAGGCGAACCCCCCTTGAAAATGCGTGGGATCGGGCGGAACTCCGCCGGTCCCCGGGAACCGGTTAGTACCGGTCGCGTCCCGGACGGCCACCGCCGCCGGCGGTCTTGGGCCGCGCCTCGTTGACCGTCAACGCCCGCCCGCCATATTCCTGGCCGGAGAGCGCCTGGATCGCATTGCGCGCTTCGGAGTCGTTGCCGAACTCCACGAAACCGAAACCCTTGGAGCGACCGGTTTCCCGGTCCGTGATGACCGCCACGGAGTCCACGCTGCCGTACTGCGAGAAGAGATTGCGGAGGTCCTCTTCGGTGGTGTTGTAGGGGAGGTTACCGACATAAAGCTTCATCGAGACAAGATCCTGTTCCGGCGTTTCTCTAATTCGACTCACCGACGCGCCGCTCGACGGTGCCGACCTTCCCGTTGGTTCGTCGGACTTCCTCGAGCGCGAAAGGCGTGCGAAAAGGCGAGCGATTACGAGAAGGACGACAGGATACCAGCTTGGGCCCCGAAAGCAAGGGCCCGGCCGGAGGTACCCGGCCGGCAACGTCCCCTCGCCTCAGGACCCGGAGGAGCCGCTCCTCGCGACGATGTACCCAAGCCCCGCCAGGAGCGCGGACACGGGACATACTAGATCAGGTCTCTCAACGCGGCGACCACGAATCGTCCGGTCATCTCCTTGCGCCAGAGGACCGAGAAGTCGGTGTTGTCCATCGGGCGTGACGGGCCGGCAGCGGCCGAGGCGGCGGCGGCGATCGACTCGTCGTCGAGCGGCCGATCGATCAGGACGGCCTCCGCCGCGGAGAGGCGCAGAGGCGCAGACGCGACCCCGCCCAAGACCAGGCGCGCGGCGGTCACCGTCTCTCCCTCCCGCCAGACTGCGGCACCGACCGAGAGCACCGGGAAGTCGAACGCGCCGCGACGCCGAAGCTTTCGGTAGCTCGCGCGCCAGCCATTGGGTGCCGGCAGGACCACTTCGGTCAGGAGCTCGTCCGGCCGCTTCGTCACGTAATCGATCCCGTCGTTCCGGTACAGATCTTCGACGGTGATCTCGCGCTCGCCGTCGCGGGAAGCGAGCACCACCCGGGCGCCCATCGCGATCAGCACGGGAACCGAGTCGGCCGACTGCACGGCGAGGCACTTCGGCGATCCCGGCGCGACCCAGCAGATGATCCCGTCCTTCTTCATGCAGAAGTCGATCGCCTGGCGCCACTCGTAATTCTGGTCGTAGTAGTTGCAGCGCGTGTCCAGCAGCAGATTGCCGCCGAGCGTCCCCATGTTCCGCAGGAGCGGCGTCGAGATCTCCGAGACCGCGTGAGCGAGACCGGGGTAATGCGCGCGCACGCGCGCGTCGTTCTCGACGTCGGAGAGAAGGAGCCCGGCGCCCAGAGCGAGCCGGCCGTCGCGATCGACGATCCGCGAGAGCCCGGGGACCCGAGAGAGTCCGATGACGACCTTCGGCGTCTGCTGGCGGCGCTTCATGTTCGGGTAGAGGTCCGTACCGCCCGCGACGTACGCGGCGTCGGGTCCCGCATCCGAGCGGATCGCGAGCGCCTCGGCGACTGTACGCGGCGCAAAGTACCGGAATTTCGGGAGGCGCATCATAGAGTCAAGCTCTCAGCTCCGGACCCCGCCGGCCCCTGTTGCAGCGACTTGGAGAGCTCTTCCGTCGCCTCCTTCTTCCGGGCTCAAAACGCGCATCGGCGGCGGATACGGGACGTCGGGGAATCGCGTCGGCCCCACGCGCGGCGGCTTCCCCGCGCGGGCGAGCTTCAACGCCGCGTGGACCTTTTCGGGGGTCGCCGGGATCTCGTCGATTCGGACGCCGACCGCGTCGAAGAGGGCGTTCGCGACCGCGGGAGGAATCGGCAGCAGAGGGCCCTGCCCGACCTCCTTCGCCCCGAAGGGGCCGTTCGGATCGGGATCCTCCACGAGGAAGGTCACGACCTCCGACATCTCTTTCGTCGTCGGGCTCTTGTACTCGAGCAGAGACGGGAACTTGTGGACGACGTTCGCGTTGACGCCCGAGCGATACGCCATCTCCTCCATCATGGCCTCGCCGAGGCCCATGTAGACGGACCCCTCGACCTGACCGACCACGAGAACCGGGTTGATGCACTTCCCGACATCGTGCGCGATCCAGACCTTCGGCACCGTGTAGATCCCGGTTTCCGGATCGACCTCCACCTCGACGACCGCGGCGGAGTAGGAGTAGGCCGGTGACGGACCGACGCCCGCGCCGCGGTACCGCCCCGCCGAAGGCGGCGGCGTGTAGGAGCCGACGGTGCCGATCGTCCCGAACTTCGCTTCGGCGAGCACGACGGCGTCGGCGAACGGCATGCCGCTTTCGGGGTCCTCGACGTCGAAGACGCGTCCTTCCGCGAGGGCAACGCGGACCTTCGGGATACCGAGCTTGGCCGCGGCCGCCTCGACGAGGAGCTCGCGGGCGCGCTCGGCGGCCTGGAGCGCGGCGTTTCCGGTCATGAGCGTGACCCGCGAGGAATAGGAGCCGAGGTCGACCGGCGTCAGGTCCGTGTCCGCGGTGATGACCCGGATGTCGAAGGGGTCGATCCCCAGCACTTCCGCGACGACGTACGCGAGGACCGAGTCGCTCCCCTGCCCGATGTCGACCGAGCCGCAGAAGACCGTGACACCGCCGCCGCGGTCGAGCTTCAGCTGAACGCCGGACTGCGGCATCGAGTTCCAGTAGATCGGAAGCCCCGCGCCGCTGATGTAGGAGGAGCACGCGAGGCCGAGGCCGCGGCCGAACGGGAGCTTCCCCCGCCGCTCGCGCCAGCCCGACGCGGCGACGACCTTGTCGATGCAGGCCCCGAGCCCCATCGAGCCCACGCGCAGGAAGTTCGCCGTGAGCGAATTGGGGGGGACGAGGTGCGCCTTTCGCATCTCGGCCGGATCGAGTCGCAGGTCGCAGGCGATCTTGTCGAGGTGAACTTCGAGCGCGTAGCGCGGCTGTGGCGTGCCGTGCCCGCGCTTCGGACCGCACGGCGGCTTGTTCGTGAAAGCGCGCGCGCCGTCGAACCGGTAGGCGGGCACGTTGTACGTCACGGTCTGGAGGGCTCCCGTGTAGTACGTGGACGCGACGCCGTAGGAACCGTAGCCGCCGCCGTCCAGGATCGTCTGGAAGTGCATCGCGGTGATCGCCCCGTCGCGCTTCACTCCGGTCCGGACGCGCATGAGTGTCGGGTGCCGGCCGCGATGGCAGTAGAAGACTTCCTCGCGGGTCAGGCAGATCTTCACCGGCCGGCCCGTGATTCTGGAAAGATGAGCCACGACGATCTCGTGGTTGAACGGATCGGACTTGCCGCCGAAGCCGCCGCCGTTGGGCGTCGCGATCACGCGGATTCTTGCGGCCGGCATCTGCAGCACCTTCGCGAGCGCGCGGTGCACGTAGTGCGGCGTCTGCGTCGCGGACCAGAGCGTCAGCTTGCCGTCGGGGCCGAAGTCGGCGACGGCAGCGTGCTGCTCGAGCGGCAGGTGCGTCGAGCCCTCGTAGAAGAAGAGATCTTCGGAGACGTGGTCGGCTTCCACGAAGCCCTTCGCGACATCGCCGAACTCCATCGAGACGAGCTTGTGGAAGTTGCCGGCGTCGCCGTAGTCGTGGATCCGCGGCTCCGGATGCGCCACCGCGTCGTCGATCGAACCGATCGGCGGCAGCGGCTCGTACTCGATCTCGATTGCGTCGAGCGCGTCGAACGCGACGTCCTCGTCGACCGCCGCGACGGCCGCGATCGGATCGCCGACGTAGCGGACCCGATCGGGCGCGAGCGCGTGCTCGTCCTGCGAGACCGGAAGGATCCCGAACGAGATCGGGAGATCACGACCGGTGACGGCGGCGACGACGCCCGGCATCGCGAGCACCTTCGAGACGTCGACGCGTCGGAGTCTGGCGTGCGCGACCTTCGAGCGCAGGAGCTTGCAGTGCAGCATCCGTGGCAGGAACAGGTCGTCGGCGAACTTCGTCTGGCCGGTGACCTTCGCGGCCGCGTCGACCTTCGCGTACGGACGGCCGACGACCCGGGTCTTCGCCGACTTGCGCCGCGGCGCTCGCTCCGCGAGCGGCGGCTGAGAATTTTCAAGCGGGGGCTTTCGGTCGCGGCTCGACGACTCGCTCATGGCGCATTCCGCACGGGAAGAAGTCCTGACTCGTCGAAGTCGGTACCGTAAAGAGTCTCTTTTCGCGGCTGCGCATCCTCGCCGCGCATCCACGCCGCCGCGAGCTCGACCGCCTCGAAGATCTTCACGTAGCCGGTGCAGCGGCAGAGGTTCCCCGCGAGGGCTTCCCGGATCTCGCCGAAGGTTGGACGCGAATTCGTCTCGAGGAGCGCTTTCGCTGTCAGCAGGAACCCCGGCGTGCAGTAGCCGCACTGCGCGGCGCCCAGATCGGCAAAGGCCTTCTGCAGGGGATGGAGGCCGGCCGCGGTCGCCATCCCTTCGACCGTGTCCACCCGGCGCCCTTCGCACTCGAGGCCCAGATAGAGACAGGAGAGGACCGGGCGACCGTCGACCAGGACCGCGCACGTCCCGCACTCCCCGAGCTCGCACCCGTGCTTCGTTCCCGTGAGCGCGAGGTCCTCGCGCAGAACTTCGAGGAGCGTCTTGTGCGGCGCGAATGCGACCTCGACCGGTTCGCCGTTGACGGTGAAGCCGACGTGCGCTTTCGCGCGCTCAAAACTCGGGGACTCACTCACCTTCGGGAAGTGTAAGCCTCTTTGTTTTCTGATGGAAAGAGGCGTTTCTCTGACCGACCGGTCAGAGAAATTACCCGGGGACGCGTAACTGTCGGAGCTACCTGGTGCTTGGAACCGGGGACTTGGAGCTCGTCGCCTTCTCCCGAGCAATCCAGTCGTCGATCCGGGTCTCGAGCACGTCGAGCGGCAACGCGCCGGAGAGCAGCACGGCGTCGTGAAATTTCCGGAGGTCGAAACGATCGCCGAGCTCGTTCTTCGCCCGGGCGCGGAGCTCTTTCAATTTCAGCTCCCCCGTCTTGTACGCGAGCGCCTGGGCCGGCCAGACGATGTAGCGGTCGATCTCGACGGTGATGTCGTGCTCGGTCTTCGCCGTGTTCGCCTTCATGAAGTCGATCGCGCGCTGCCGGTCCCACTTGAAGGAGTGCATCCCCGTATCGACGACGAGCCTCGCCGCCCGCCACATTTCGTACGTGAGCTGGCCGAACTTCGAGTACGGGTCCGTGTAGAACCCCATCTGGTCTCCGAGACTCTCGGCGTACAGGCCCCAGCCTTCGACGAACGCTGTGTATCCGCCGTGGCGGCGGAACTGCGGGAGCCCAGTGAGCTCCTGCGCGAGCGAGATCTGCAGGTGATGTCCCGGAACCGCTTCGTGGATCGCGAGCGCCTCCATTTCGTACTTCGGACGCGTCTCGAGCTTGTACGTGTTCGCGACGAAGTAGCCGGGGCGGGACGCTTCCAGCGAGCCCTGGCGGTAGTAGGCGGTCGTCGAAGTCGGCGCTTCGAAGTCGGGGGTGGGAATGACTCCGTAAGGAGTCCGCGGCAGAGTTCCGAAGAGCTTGATGAGCTCGGGGTCGATCCGCTTGCAGATGTCGCGATAGCCCATGAGAAGCGCGTCGGCGGTCTTGTAGTAGAAGCGCGGATCGGTCCGGAGGAACTTCAAGAAGGCGTCGAAGTTCCCTTTGAATCGGACCTTCTTCAAGACGTCTTCCATCTGACGCCGGATCCGGGCGACCTCCGCCAGGCCGGTGTCGTGGATCTCCTTCGCGGTCCGGTTGGTCGTCGTGTGGTGGCGGATCGCGTACGCGTAGTACGCTTCGCCGTCCGGGAGAGCCCACGCGCCGACCTCTTTTTTCGCCGCGGGCAGGTAGTCGCGGGTGAAGTACGCGTAGAGCTTCAAGTACGCGGGGAAGACGTCGTTGGCGATCCGGCGGCGCCCCTCGATGCGCAGAGCTTCCCGGTCCGGCTCGGGGACTCCCTCCGGAAACTTTTCGAACGGCTCGAAGTGAACGCTCTTCTCCGGGTCGGCGTTGATCTGCGCGCGGATCGCGTCGCCGACACCGCGCAGCGGAACGGCCGGATAGATCCATCCCTTTTCCTTTCCGCGCTCCATGAGCGCGATGGTCTGGTCGATCTGCTTCGGAAACGCCGAAAGCCGGGCGAGGTAGTCGCGGTAGTCCTTCGCCGTCCGGAACGTCGTGACGGTCGAGAGGATCGCGAAATCTTTGTGGAGACCCTCCTGCTGGTTGATCGGCATGAGCTCGGTCGGAAACCGCTGTCCTTCGATCGCGAGCTCCAGGCGCCGCTGATACAGGTCGTCGGAGAGGCGGTCGTCCTCGGGGAGCGAAGCGCGGTCGATTTTCTTCAGGCGCGCGAGCGCCTCCACGTCGTGCCGGTTGCGACGCTCGATCGCCTCGAAGGAGAGGTCGGTCAGCCGATCGTTGTAGCGGGAGTCACCGAGGTACGTGGCGCGCTCCGGATACTCGCGCAGACCGAACTCCCACTCTTCGTCGAAGAACTTCGCGAGCTCTTTCGACGCGGCAGCGCTCTTCGCCGCGGCCGGCGCGGCCTTCGTCGGCCGCTTCGCAGGCGCGGCCGCGATGACGAGAAACGGAAGAATCATGAGAAGTCCCGCCCGAGAAAGCATTGTCATCTCCCTTTATCCGGGTCCCGTGTCCGGTGTTCCGTGTTCCATCCTCGTCAGGCGTCGGCGACGATCGGCGCCGCCGTCGCGGAGGGGAAGCGCAGCTCGCCCTCCGAGCGCGCGACGAAGGTCGCGCAGACGAGGTCTCCGACGACGTTCAGGGTCGTGCGGCACATGTCGAGAAAACGGTCGACGCCGAGAATGATTCCGATTCCCTCGGGCGGGATGCCCACGGTCTGGAGCACGATCACGATGAGAGGCAGCGATCCGCCGGGCACTCCCGCGGTCCCGACGCCGGCCAGGATCGACATGATCACGACGGTCACCTGCTGCGACAGCGTCAGGTCGACCCCGAAGACTTGTGCGAGAAAGAGCACCGTCACGCCCTCGAAGAGGGCCGTCCCGTTCTGGTTTCCGGTCGCGCCGACGGTCAGGACGAAGCTCCCGATCCGCGGCGGGATCCCGAGCTTCTCCTCGGACGTGCGCAAGCTCGTCGGAAGCGTGGCGTTCGACGACGCCGTCGAAAAGGCCGTCAGGATGACCTCGCGGCAACGGAAGAACCACTCGACCGGAGGAACGCCCGCGAGGCCCTTCAGAATCGCCGAATAAACGACGAACATCTGGATCGCCAGGCCGCCGACGACGACGCCCACATATCCCCCGAGGCGCGGCACGACCGAGAAGCCGGCCCGCGCCGTCAGCGCGAACATGAGCGCGGCTACGCCGATCGGAGCGATGGCCATCGCCCAGTCGACGATCTTCATCGACACCCGCTGGATGGCGGAAAAGAAGGCGACGAGAGGCTCGGACTCCGGGTCCCGGATGCGCGCCAGCGCGACTCCGAAAAAGACCGCGAAGACCATGAGCGCGAGCATCTCGCCCGAGAGGGCTTCGACGGCGGACTTCAGGGGGTTGCTCGGGATGAGCGAGAGGAGGCTGTCCGTCCACGTCTGGGCTTTCTGCGCGTTCTCGATTGTCTTCTGCGACTGAGTGGCAAAGGTGCTCGAGAGCTCGGCCCGGACGGACGGATCGACGCCCGCACCCGGCCGGAAGAAGTTGACCATGGTGATCCCGATCGCCACGGAAATCCCGCTCGCGAAGAGCGTGTAGGCGAGCGTCTTGGCGCCGATCCGGCCGAGCTTGCGGACGTCGCCGAGCTCGAGGATTCCGAGAACCAGCGAGGAGAAAACGAGCGGCACCACGATCATGAAGATGAGGCGGAGGAACACCTGCCCGAGTGGATAGGCGACGTTCGTGACGCTCCAGAGCACCCAGGGCGCATCCCCGGCGATCTCGTGGACGAGCAGTCCGAGCACGAGACCGAAGATCAGTCCGAAGAAAATCTTCGTGTGCCGCGGCAGCGGGCGGCGTCCGGAGCGCGTTCGAGGATCGGCTCGCTCAGCCATTCGTCGCGCACTCTATCGTGGGGTCAACGCTGCATCACTGCATTGGGGTCAACGCTGAATCGCTGCATTCAGGTGCTGTCCAGCTCCTCCAGAATCTCTGCGAGCTCCTCCCTGACCGCCGCTCGTCGACGAAGCTCACCTTCGAACTTGTGGACATCCCGGACCAGGATGCTTCCGTCCCGGCGAAAGAACTCGGCCACTTTGGTGAGAGAAATGCGGCTGTGCTTCCAGGCGAGGTGGCCCACGATGCCTCTCACGCGGGCGCGATCGGTGGAGAGTGCACGACTTCGCAACTCCTCGATACCGATCCCAGCTTTGCCCGCAACCGCGTCGGCAATCTGCTCGATACTCCAGGTCCGCCGACGCTCTGACTCTCTTGCGTCCTTGAAGACCGTTCGGGCGAACGCCTGGTCGCCCTTTACGATGTGCGCGACCAGCTTCAGATCCTCATACCCCTCCGTTTCCGCCCGCCCCATCCACGCGCGATAACGACGCGCCGCGCGTCCGGGGTCCGCGCCGAGCAGCTCGAGAAGGCCTCGCGTATCGAGCCAGTCGGGTGGGTGCTCCCTCCGATAGAACCGATCACTTGACCACGGGTAAACCCAGGGGTCGCGAACGATTCCCGCTTTGATGGGGTTTGCGTGGATGTAGCGGATGAGCGCGAGGAGATAAGGGGTCTTTTGAACGACCAGGGCCTTGTATCGCCCCTGGAAGAGATGTCCGACTCTCTTGTGGCGGTGGTTGAACCCCTGAGCGTAGGAGCCATGAAGCGCAAGTACGATTCTCGACAACGGGACGGGCCCCGTCTCAAGAGCAAGGTGCACGTGATTCGTCATGAGGCAGTAGGCATAGAGACGAAAACGGAATCGATCCCGATAGTGCGCGAGCCGTCGGAGGTAGAAATCGCGGTCGACGTCGTCTCGAAAGATCTCGCGCTGCTCGTTTCCACGCGCGATGACGTGATACACCGCCCCCGAAAACTCCAGGCGCGGGGGGCGCGACATCAGCAAATCTGATGACCCAACAGTAGCGTCCTATCAACTCTTGTCGCGAGCCCGCGGTGTTCCCCGAATCAGCGTTTGACCTGAACGCAGCGATGCAGCGTTGACCCCAACGCAGCGATGCAGCGTTGACCCAAAAAAACCCCAAAAAAAACCCCAAAAAAAACCCCTCCCGAAGGAGGGGCTGAAGAAGAGCGCGGCGCGGGCGATCAGGGATTGAACGTCACCACGATCACGGCCTGGCCGCGGTGCGCCGTATCGGTCAGATCCGTCTGGGTCGTGATCCGCGAGGCATCGATTCCGTGGCGCTCGACCAGGTACGCCTTCGCGTTCTCCGCTCGCTGGCGTGCGAGCGACTCGCGGCGTGCCGAAGCCGTTCCGTCATCCGGATATCCGGTGATCACGACCGTCGCGCTCTGATTCTCCCGCAGCCGCAGCGCCACGGCATCCAGACGCGCCTTCGCGATGTTCGTGATCCGCGCGCTGCCGCGATCGAAGTCGATCGTGTCCGTCGTCGGAGCCGGCGGCGGCGGCGGTGCCACGACCGGCGGAGCCGGCGGCGGCATCGGAGCAGGCGGTGCCTCGGGCGGAGCCGGCGGCGGCGGCGCCTCGGGCGGAGCCGGAGGCGGCACGATCACCGCCGGCGCGGCGCGCCCGCCGAAGTGAAAGAGGAGGCCGATGTTCGGCTGAATATCGAGCCGGCTGTCTTGCGTGAACGTGCCGAACCGATCCTCGAGATCCGTCTCGAAGTTGTAGACGCCCTTCAGCTCGAGGCGAAGGCCGACGGGCTTGCCGAAGCGGTACTCGGAGCCGAACGCGAGGTAGGCAATCGGAACCGCGTCGCTGAACGGATCCTCGCCCGAAACGCCCCCGCCGAAGCCCAGGTACGTGTTCCAACCGGGATATCTCGGCGTGAAGTCGTAGAGACCGCCGAGCGTGAGCTCCCAGTAGTCTGGATCGGAGGGGAAATATTGACCGGTGACCTCGAGCGCGAAGTGATTCGAGAGGAAGGCGCCCAGCCGGCCGCCATAGAACAGGTAGTCCTCCTGTTCGAGGTCGCAATTGCAGCGGAATTCATCGTCGCCGATGAACACGTACCCGATGTGAGGGCCGAGATACCACTCTCCGGCGAGGTCCGTCGAGGGCATCACTCGATCGCTCACGTCCGAGGTGTAGGTCTGCGCCGACGCGCCCCCCGTCGCGAGCAGGAGCGCGATCGCCGCCGTCAGGATCCCGAATTCAACTTTCCTCATCTTCAAGCCTCCGCGCGAATGCGCTCTCAACACTTGTTCAGGAACAGGAAGCCGGTGGCGGACCCGTCCGGCGCCAGCGTGACGGTGTAAGTGCCCGGGGCCGCCTGTGTCCCGGGGAACGTCTGGAAGAAGTTCTCGGGCAGGACCTCCGACAGGATGTAGGTGCCCGCGGGTACGTTGGTAAAGGTGAAGTTCCCCTGCGCATCCGACGTCGTCGACGCGATCAGATTGCCGGCCGCATCCCGAAGCTCGAACCGGATCCCCTCGAAGCCGCGGTCGGTCCCGTCGAGCACGCCGTTGCCGTTGATGTCGAGGATCTTGCGGCCGCTGACCGTGCCCGTCCCGATCGGACCGGTTACGGCGCGGTTGCCGAAGAGCAGGTTGGCGATGGGCTGTCCTGTCGTCACGTTGATCGCGAACGTTCCGGGTGCGGCGGGAGCCGTCTGCTGGAAGCCGTTCGGTACGACCTCCGAAACCACGTAGGCGCCAGCCGCGACGTTGGTGAAGGAAAAGGCGCCGGCGGCGTCGGTCGTCGTCGTGCGAATCACGCCGGCGGCGTCGGTGAGCCGAATGGTGACGCCCGACAATCCCGCCTCGCCCGAATCCCGCACTCCGTTCCCGTTCGCGTCGTTGAATTTCACCCCGCCGACCGTTCCCGTGAGAGCCCGATTGCCGAAGACGTGACCGGCCGACGTCCGCTGGGCGAAATTGATCGTGCCGGAGGCCGTTCCCGGAGGCGGCGGCGCGGTTTGCGCAAACCCCGCCGGAACGGTTTCCGTCAGAGTGAAGTCCCCGAAGGGCACACTGGCGAACGAGAAGTTGCCTTGCGCATCCGTCACGACGGAGAGACTGGCGCCCGCCGGGTCGTTGATCGTCGGTGTGCGCGTGATCGTCACGCCGGCGAGTCCGGGCTCGCCCGAGTCGCGAACGCCGTTACCGTCGACGTCGAGGAACTTCGAGCCCGTTATGGTTCCCGTCAGGACGCCGCGGAAGTTGCCGAACGTGTTCGCGATCGAGCTGCCCCCCGACGCGAGAGTGACGGAGATCGAGTTCAAGGCCGGCACCGTGAGCGAGAAGCCGGCCCGCTGCGTCTCGGAAAGCGTGAAGGTGCCGGGCGGAACGTCCGTGAAGAGGAAGTTGCCGTTCGCGTCGGTCACGACGGTCCGCGCGGCGCCGCCCCCCGAAGGCGTGAGCGTAATCGTGAAGCCGGCGAGCCCCGGCTCTCCCGGATCGCGCACGCCGTTTGCGTTCAGGTCCTCGAACTTGATCCCGCCGATCGCGTTCGGGATCAGCTGGTTTCCGAAGTCGAGGCCGCTGAAGTTGTCGTCGCACATGTCGACGAAGTAACCGAAGTCGCTTGCGATGAGGCGCCGCGAGATCCGGTCGTCCAGAGGCCCGGTCTGGCGGTATCCGAACGGGACGGCTTCGGTGACGCGGAACGTGTCGCCGTGCGACAGGCCGCAGATCTGGAAGGCACCGTCGGGAGACGTCAGGCCGTTCAGGAAGTTTTCGTCCTCGGTCTCGACGTGGATGACGACGCCGGGCAACCCGGGCTCGCCCGAGTCCTGGATGCCGTTGCCGTTGCGATCTTCGAACTTGGTGCCCGACACGCAGAAGGACTCTTCGCAGAAGCGCTTGTCCTCGACGCGGAAGGCGTGCGTCCGGGAGAACTCCGGCAGGAATCCGTGAAAGCAGCCCGCGCCGCACACCGGATCGACCTGCGAGGCATCTCCGCTGAAGCGCGCGACGGGCATGAGCCAGAGCAGGTAGGCCGCGTCGCGGTTTCCCGCGTCGCGGAAGGGAGCAAGCCCTACGGCGAGCGCGCCGCACGGGCCGTGAGCCGGGGTTACCACGGTCTCCCCCGTCTGCTCGTCGATTCCTTCCACGGTGTCGATTTCGTGGGTGTGGCCGTCGTAGGTGGCGAGCACGCCGTTGCGAACCGTGACGATCCGCTCCGTCAGGGCGTCGGTTGACAGCAGATGCGTTCCCGAGAGGTCCGTTACCTGGAAGTAGTACTGCCCGTCGTTGGCGAACTGCGTGAAGGCGCACGGGGTCGCCGTCGGCCCGGCGGTGAAGAAGACGTCCGCTTTGCTCGTGAAGACGTCCTGGGGTGTGCCGCTCTCGTTGACCGTCGTCACGTTTCCGGACAGCTGAGCGAGCGAAACGACCGAACAGAGAATGAAGCCGACCGCGGTGATCGCGAATCGCACCCGATTCATTCCGTCACTTCCTTCCTTCGCTTCCTTGTCGGGATAAGAAAAGGTCCGCTGACCCCTCCAGCCTGTCTTGCCGACGTTTGCAAGGACTGTGCCCCGGCGGCCTCGACCATGCCGCCAAAAAAATCCGGTATCGCGGCCCGGTGCTGGCGCGTGCTCTGCACGGCGGGCGCCTGTACCCAACCGGCGTGCCGCCGGGGCTTTCGCGCGGCGATCCCTCGAGGTTCGCCGCCCTGAAGGCGAGGTTGTCGAGCGGCCGCTACCGCGACGAGTAGCGGAGGATCCTCCCGCCCTTCATCACGAAGAACACTCTCTCGGTCGCCCGGATGTCCTTCAGGGGATCGCCGGGAACTGCGATGACGTCCGCCTCTTTGCCCTTCTCGAGCGTGCCAATCCGGTCGGCGAGCCCGAGGAGATTGGCCGCCGCCGGACCGGCGGTGGAGAGCGCCGCCGCCGGGGACATGCCGAGGTCCACCATCAGGTGGAACTCCTGCGCGTTGGTGCCGTGGGGCGAAACGCCGGAGTCCGTCCCGAACGCGATTCGCACGCCGCTCTTCAATGCCCTCTTGAACATGTCCGATCTGGCCGCGAGCGCGGCGCGCGCCTTCACCGCGATCTGCGGCGGGAACTTGTCGGCCTTTCCTCCCGTCCACTCTCCGGCGAGGAGCGTCGGCACTAAGTAGGTGCCCTTCGATTTCATGAGCGCGAGCGTCTCGTCGGTCAGAAACGAGCCGTGCTCGATCGAGTCGATTCCCGCGCGGACCGCGGCGCGCGCCGCGAGGTCTCCGTGCGCGTGCGCCGCCGCCTTCTTTCCGAGGCGGTGCGCCTCCTCGACGAGCGCCGCCAGCTCTTCTTCGGAGAGCTGCGGCGCGGCGACGTCGTCGCCAAGTGAGAGCACGCCCCCCGAGGCGCACGTCTTGATCACGTCGGCGCCGTACTTGACGTTCAGGCGAACCGCCTGGCGCGCCTCGGCGGCGCCGTGGATGATGCCCTTCTCGGGGCCCGGCTCGGAGCCGAACGTGCCCTCCGGGAATCCGGTCGTATCGCAGTGGCCGCCCGTCGCTCCGATCGCGTCCCTCGCGACCAGCATCCGGGGTCCGGGGACGACCCCGCTGTTGATCGCGTTCCGCAGGCCGACGTCGATCGCGTCGCTCGCTCCGACGTCCCGGACCGTGGTGAACCCGGCCTCGAGGACCCGGCGCGCCAACGCCGTCGCGATGATGGCCTTCTCGGGGACCGGGCGCCGGAGACCCTCGTAGAAATCGGACAGCCAGTTGTCGGTGGCCTCGTCGGTCAGGTGCGTGTGCGAGTCGATGAAGCCCGCCAGAATCGTCGCGTCCCCCAGGTCGAGCGCGATGGCCTGCGCGGGAATCGGGAGGTTCGGCCCGACGTTCCGGATGCGCGAGCCCTCGACGATCACGACGCCGTTCTCGATCATGCGGTCCGAGCGTCCGTCGAATACCCGGGCCGCCTTGAGAGCCGTGACCGTCGGGCCGGATGGAGCGGCCGCAGGAGGAGGCGTCGAAGCCGGCCGCGGGGCAGCGGGCTGCTGAGCCGCTGCGGTCACGACGGCGGCGAGGGCGAACGCGGCGGCAACCAGAGCGGTTCTCATGCTTTTCATCTCCTCTTACGACCTCGGCTTCAAACCGCGGCGCGCCGGGCCCCCCGCGGGACCGCGTAGATGAGGGCTCCGACCGCGAGAGCAATTCCCCCGGCGATCCAGTTCTTTTTCTCCGCGGCGGAGAGAAAGAGCAGGCAGATCGCGAGCGCCGTTATGGGTATGAGCGGCCCGCCGGGAAGCCGGATCGTGCGCTCCGTCGCCGGGAACTTTCGCCGGAGGACCGGGACCGCGGCGGCCGTTCCGATGTAGGTCGCCAGCCGCGCGATCGCGGAGAGCACGGCGAGCTCCTCGGCGGTTCCGGTCAACATGAGCAGGAGCGCCACGCCGGTCTGCGTGAGGATCGCGACGTGCGGCGTGCGATAGCGCGGGTGGATCTTCGAGAAGACGGCGGGAAGCCGGCCCATCTCCGAAAGCGCGTAGAGATATCGCGGGCCGGCGAGCACCGTGTTGTTGTTGGTTCCCAGGACCGACAGCACGGCGCCGAGTGTGAGGATGAGCCCGCCGACGGGTCCCATCATCATGGCGGCGGCGTCGGCGAGCGGCGTCGGCGATGCGCCGAGGTCGGGAACGGTTCCGAGAGCGACGAGCTGAACGGCCGTGTAGATCGCGGTGACGATGACGATCTGCATGATCAATGCGAACGGCACGTCCCGCTTCGGATTGAGAAATTCCCCGGCGGGAGCGGGAGTGTTCTCGAACCCAGCGTAGGCGAAGAGGACGAGAAGCGCGGCCTTCATGAAGTTGGCGCGTTCCGGCATCGGGACCGGGAAGATGCGGCTCCAGTCGACGAAGAAGAGTCCCACCGCGACGAACAGGACGAGCGGCAGCACCTTGCCCCAGGCGAGCACGACCGCGGTGCGAGCGCCGGACTTCACCCCCCGCACGTTGATCCACGTGAGCACGAGAAGAGGCAGCACGATCGTCGCCCACTGCCCGACGCCGCTCTTCGCGGCGGGCCAGAGGTATCCGACCGCGCGCGCGAAGAAGACCGACAGCCCGGCGATCGAGGAAATGCGGGCGATCCACGTCATCCAGCCGACCTCGAACCCGACGAAGTCGCCGAAAGCTGCCTGCGTGTAAACGATGGCGCCTCCGGGCCGGTCGAAGAGACTCGAGGCCTCGGCAAAGCAAAGGACGAGGAGGAGCACCGCGAAACCGGCGGCCAGGATGGCCCACACGCTCGCCGGACCCAGCAGGGCAGCGGCGGCGACCGGGAGGATCAGGTACACGCCGCTGCCGATGACGTCGTTGACCGACAGCGCGACGATCTGCCAGCGCGAAACTGCGCGGAGAAGCCCCGTCTTCGGGTCGATGCGCTCAGCTTCGGGGGTCAAGCGCGGCCATTGTCTGTCGAGAGCGCCCGTTTCCAAGCGCAAAAAATAAGAAGCCCGGGGTGCCCCGGGCTTGCTTTGGCCTTGAACTTTGAACCGGGTTCTTATCCGTTCCACCTCGCCCGCGTGCCGCGCGCGTCGATGTGAACGAACGGGCCGTGGGACGACGTCGCCGGATAGATTCCGATTCCGCCGACGAGCTGCGGGTTCTTCGTCTCGACGGCGTCCGCCGCCGAGGCAAGGACGTGCGCGTCCTTCAAGTCGACCCTCCCGTCGCGGTTCAGGTCGTCCATGCGGCCGTCGTGGTTGTCGTCCGGATACACGTCCGAAGCGTCGCCGTACTGGTGCCGCGACACCGCCGAGCGGCCGCCGGTGCCGACTCCGCGCTCGTTGTAATCAGGGGTACGAAATCCGCTCATGATCGAGAAATTCTGCACGGCATAACCCCTGCGGTTGAGCTCGGCGATCGTGAGCTCGAGCTTGTCCAAGAGCCGCCGGTCGAGGACGAGATACTTCGGCCACACGTTGCCCTGATCCTTCGTCAGGAACTGGCCCACCGTGAAATGCTCGGAGACCCGGGTCCCGAAGTTGTCGGGGATGACCTCGATGAAGCCCTTCGGGCTCGCGTAGTTCGGGCTGCGGGGCGTGCGGCCCTCGTAGGGCCAGTTGCCCAGGCGGTAGTTTCCGATCCGGCCGTCGATCTTCGCGGAGAAGGGCTTCATGACGAGGAGGCTCACTCCGGCCGTCGGAGCGCCGGCCAGCTCGCTCGCCGGAGCGTCTCCCGGAAGCGCGAAAACGGCCAGAAGTTTGCCTGAGATCCCGGCCAGACCGGAGAGGCCGCCGACGCTCGCGAGCGAGGTGGCGTTGGAGCCCCGCAGGCTCGCCAGAGACAGGGCGCCGAGAAGGGAAACCGCCAGTCCGATCCGACCGATACTGCGCGAAAAATGCACGCTCTTAGTCCTTTCCTTACAAAGAGTTAGCGTTCCGCCCGCGTCGTTCTATCGTGGAGACACACAGGGAACGTGCAGGGTGGGGTCGCTATTCCGAAGGCCGGCGAGCTCGAGCACAGATTTTTTCGATCCTTTTTCGGAGCCTGGAAGGAGCCTACTTCGGAAGGAAAAAGAACGCAACGGCCGCGATCAGGTAGAGCGAAAGAAGCTGGACCCCCTCGAGCCAGTTGCTCTCTCCGTCCAACGAGATGTACGCGAATATGGCCGAGGAGGCGAAGAGCGTCAGGAGCTCGATGGGTTGAAAGATCAGGTCCATCGGTCGGAAGAAGAGACTGACCAGGACGAGGAGCGGCGCCACGAACACGGCGATCTGGGTCGAGGAGTTGGCCGCGACCGAGAGTGCGAGTTCCATCTTGTTGCGCGACGCGAACACGATCGCGCTGTAGTGCTCGGCGGCGTTGCCGACGATCGGAATCAGGATCAGCCCCAGGAAGAGCTGCGAGATTCCGGCGGCGCGCGACACCGGCTCGACCGCATGAACGAGGAGCTCGCTCGCGACTGCCGTGCCGGCGACCGCCCCCCCGAGGACGAGGAGCGATTTGCGGACGGTCCACGCGCGGCCACCCTCCGCAGGGTGAGGGGCGCTGTGGTCTGAATCCTTTTGGCGCGAGAAGTAGGAGAAATAGACGTAGGCCGCATAAGTGGCGAGGAGCAGGACCGCGACGCCGATGGACACCTCCTCGCGCACGAAGGCATCACGCTCGACGGTCGCGAAGACCGCGGGTAAAGCCATAGCGGAGACCGCGAGGATCATCATCGCCGCGTGCCGGCCGGTCGGCCTGACGGGGAACTTCTGCGTCCCGTGCTTCAGACCCCCGACGAACGCCGAGAGCCCCAGGATCAGCAGCGTGTTGCCGATGATCGAGCCGACCAGCGATGCCTTGACGAGGTCGATCAACCCCCGCCGCAGCGCGAAGATTGCGATGATGAGCTCGGCCGCGTTGCCGAATGTCGCGTTCAGAAGGCCTCCGAGCCCGGGTCCCATGCGCGCGGCGGCGTGCTCCGTCGCCGCGCCGATCCAGCCCGCCAGCGGGAGAAGCGAGAGCGCCGACGCGGCGAGCGTCAGCCACTCCGGCCCGTGCAGAAGCCTCGATGCGATCGCGACGGGCAGCCCGATCACGAGTGAGTTGACGAGGAGGCGCACGCGGCGCCGATCATAGACTTCCGCGATGCTCCGCGCCGGAATCGTCGGACTGCCGAACGTCGGCAAATCCACTCTGTTCAACGCGCTGACCCGCACGCGCAAGGCGGAGGCCGCGAACTATCCGTTCTGCACGATCGAACCGAACGTCGGCGTGGTGACGGTGCCCGACGCCCGGCTCGAGCCGCTCGCCCGGATCTCGAAGACGTCGCGAATCGTGCCGACTACGATCGAGTTCGTCGACATCGCGGGTCTCGTGCGCGGCGCGTCGCGCGGGGAGGGGCTCGGGAACAAGTTCCTCCAGCACATTCGCGAGGTGGACGCGATCGTGGAGGTGGTCCGCTGCTTCGAAGGCCGTGATGTCGTTCACGTCGCCGGAGAGCTCGACCCGGTCGGCGACATCGAGACGATCAAGACGGAGCTCGTGCTGGCCGACATGGAAACGGTCGCCCGGTCGCGGGATAAGGCGGAAAAAGGGGCGCGCGGGGGCGACAAGGAGGCGCGGGCGCTCCTCACGGTCGTCGAGAAGCTCGAGAAGCACCTCGACTCCGGCAAGCGGGCACTCACGCTCCCACTCTCGCCCGACGAAAGGGAGATCGCGCGGCGGCTCTTCCTCCTGACGTCCAAACCCATGATCTTCGCGGCCAACGTCGCGGAGGACGAGCTCGCCCGCGGAAGCGCGTTGCCCCGAGTCGAGGCGGTGCGCCAATACGCGGAGACGCACGTGGGGACGGAGGCCGTCGCCGTGTCGGCGGAGATCGAGTCGCAGCTCGCGGAGCTCCCGGACGCGGAAGCCGCGGAGTACCTCGCGGGGCTCGGCGTCGCCGAGTCCGGCGTCGGAACGCTCATCCGCGCAGTCTTTCACCTGCTGGGTCTGCGGACGTTCTTCACCGCGAGCGAGAAGGAGGTCCGCGCATGGACGTTCCACCAGGGCGACACGGCGCCGGTCGCCGCGGGAACGATTCACACCGACTTCGAGCGCGGATTCATCAAGGCCGAGACAGTGGCATACGACGATCTCGCCGCCGCGGGCTCGATGGCCGGCGCGCGCGAGCGGGGGCAGCTCCGCCAGGAAGGGAAGGACTACGTCGTCGCCGACGGCGACGTGATGCTGTTCAAGTTCAACGTGTAGCTCTTTTTCCTGTCATTCCGAGTGTGAAACGCCTGTCATCCCGAGGAGCGAAGCGACGAAGGATCTCCCCCCAAAGACAAGAGATCCTTCGCTCTGCTCAGGATGACAGCCGGGAGAAAACTACGAGACGATGAACGTCGTCGAGCCCGCCGGCTGGCCGTTGACCAGAATCTCGACCGTATAGGTCCCCGGCGCCCATCCTTTCGTGTTCGCGGCGTGGAAGCTCGTATATCCGTCGCCCGGCCGATCCGTGACGATCTTGTCCTCGGTGATTTGCTGCCCGTCCGGCCCGACCCACCGAGCCATGATCTCCGTTCCCACCGGCGTGTCCGCAGTCCACATCGAGACGTAAACGGTGTCGTTCTTTCCGAACGTCGCGGCGGTTTCTCCCGGACTGTGATCGCGGTTCACCGCTTTCGCGATGGTGATTCTCTCGACCCGCGCTCCGGCCGGCACGGCGGTGGGGGCGGCCGCGACGGGCGCTTCCGTTCCCGGCGCCGGATAGGCGGCGGTCTCGGTCTTTTTCTTGCAACCGACCGCGACCATCGCAAAGGCGATCGCCGTCGCGAGCAGCCGATATCCAGTTCTCCTCATCGCGTTCTCCTTTAAGGATGCGGGTGCAGGCCCGCAGGACCTGTCCCCGCGACTTCACCGGACGGGTGCAGGCCCGCAGGACCTGTCCCCGCGACTTCACCGGACGGGTGCAGGCCCGCAGGACCTGTCCCCGCGACTTCACTCAGACTTCGGGAAGCCGAAGAAGCTGGCCCGGGAAGATCAGGTCCGGATCCTTGATCTGATCCTGGTTGATTTCGTAGATCTTTCGCCACAGGCTCGCCTTCCCGTAGACGCGCTTGGCGATTTTCGAGAGTGAGTCGCCCTGCACGACCGTGTACGTCTGAAGGGTGTTCTCTTCTCGAGACGACAGCTGGCTCCCTCCTCCGGAAACGATCCCCGACGCGCGGTTGTCGCTCCCGACCGAAGTCCCGCCGCCCGAGACGATTCCGTCTTTCTTGTCATCGGGCATCTTCATGCGTCCTCCTCTCGTTGTTCGGAATAGCAAATGCACGCTCTGTGCCGCTGAAGCTCAAGTTATTTGGGACTTTGAACTTGGAACCTGGAACCGGGAATCTGGACCTCCTCCCTCCGGACGAAACTCTCGTAGAGCTCGACTTCGAACGCGCTGCCGATGGCGACCGGGATTCGCTCGTGAAGCGTCCGGGGAGCGAGATCGAGCACGCGGTCCTTTCCTGTCGACGCGCGGCCCCCCGCCTGCTCGACGACGAACGCGAGCGGGTGGGATTCGTAGAGCATGCGGATCTTGCCGGACGGCTTTCCCGACGACGCGTCCGCCGGATAGAGGTAGATCCCGCCCTCGAGCAGGATGCGGTGGACGTCGGCGACCATCGAGCCGGAGTAGCGCGTCGAATAGGGCCGGCCGGTCGATGCGTCGTTCTCCTTGAGGTACTCGACGAATGCACGATCCGCGTCGGACCATCCCGACCGCCGGCCTTCGTTGACCGCGTAGCCGCGGCCGCGCGGCGGCATTCCGATCCGGCGGCGCACCAGCACGAACTCCCCGATCGAAGGATCGAGCGAGAAGACGGGGACGCCGTCGCCGATCGAGTAGACGAACAGGACCGCCGGCCCGAAGAGGATGTAGCCTGCGGCGACCTGTTCGGTGCCCGGCCGCAGGAGGTCGTTCACCGTCCCCGTGAGCCGCGGCCGAATCGAGAAGATCGTCCCGAGAGTTCCATTCACGTCGATGTTCGAGGATCCGTCCATCGGATCGAAGAGCACGGTGTACTTTGCCGTGCCCGCCTCTCCCTGGTAGACGTGCGGCTCCTCGAGCTCCTCGGACGCGACGAAACTGACGAGCCCGCCGTAGTCGAACGTCTCGATCAGGATGTCGTTCGCGCGGACGTCCAGCTTCTTCTGCTCTTCCCCCTGGACGTTCTCGGTGCCGGCGGACCCGTGCGTGTGCACGAGTTCTGCGATCGCGAGCTCCCGCGCGATGCGTTTGCCCGCCACTCCCAGGCGCATGAGCAGGAGAGACAGCTCGCCGGTGGCGTCGGGGTGCGCGTGCTGACCCTCGAGGATGAATCGGTCGAGGGTGATCGGCGGGCGCGCCACCCTTGTACGAAATCAGTTCGAGGTTCAAAGTTCAAGGTTCAAGGTTTCCGAGGGGTCGCTCGAAGGGCCTCCCACGCCGGTTTTGGAGTGCCGTCGAACGCCTGAAGACCCCGATGGGCGAAAAAGGCGGCCCGGGGGTCAGCGGTCCCCGCGGGTACCGGCGGCGGATCGCGCCACGGAACGTAGCGCGCGAACAGCAGGCGCGAACGTTCCGTCGTCTGGAGAAAGAGGCGCATCCGCCGCACGAAGTCCGCCTGCTTCTGAAGGCTCGAGCCGTTCTCGGCCGCCGAGGAGTAGCTCACCTCCGTGAACGCGACGGGCCGTCCCGCGGCGGCGCGGAGAATCGCCTTCCAGTCCGAGTCGAGGGCCTCCGGCGGGCGATGCGTGAACGGCGCGTCGCGGAGGAAAGGCGCATAGAGATAGAAGAGCGCCGGACTCTTCTGGTGGAGCGCGGCGACGACGAGCGGTGCGCGCGAGTCCGCCGGCGCCGCGGTCGCGACCCCGACGACCAGGCGCGGCGCCTTCGTGCGGAGGAACTCGACCGCGCCGTCGAAGAGGCGCCGGTACGCGCGAAGCTCGTCGGGCTTGTCCGCGAAGTAAATGTCCGCGTCGTTGCCGAGCGAGAGAGTCGAGAAATCGGAGAGCGCCGGGCCGAGCGCGTCGAGGAGCCTTCCCAGTCTCCGCGACAACTTCGGGTCATCAAAGGAAAGCGCGGAGAGGTCCCAGGGAACGAGCCGCAGGTTTCCGTTCACCAGCGGAAGATCCAGATGGAGAACCGCCCCGGACTGGCGCAACAGTCGCGCCGCCCGCGTCACCCGCCCGACGTCGTACCTTCCGGGCCTCGCCTCGGCGTCGCGCCAGGAGACGTCCAACGCGAAGACCGACACGCCCGCGCGGCGAACCTCTTCGAGCGCCTTCTGGCGGGCGAACGGCGGCGCGGAGTCCGGCAGGTTGACTGCGAGACCCAGGAGCGCGGGCTCCTTGGGAAGCGGTCGTGGAGGCGACGGCGATGGTTTTGCTCCCGCGAGAAACAGTGCGAGAAGCGCGGCAGACATTCGCCTATTCTGCACGCCGCATAGAATCCGGGCGGAGGTGCCATGACAACGAACCGCTCGCTCCCGGCGCTCGCTGTCCTCCTGGGCTTCGTGACGACAATCTCGTGTCAGACCGCATCGACTCCCCCCGCGCCCTCGACGACGACCACGACCGCCGAACCGACCCCGACTCCCGCCCCGCCGCCCGCGGCAGCGGCCGCCGCGCCGGCCGACCACATCAAGGTGCAGCACATCCTGATCGGTTTCGCGGGCAGCGTCCGCGGAAAAAACATCACGCGCAGTCAGGATGAGGCGCGGGCTCTCGCCAACCAGATTCTCGAGCGAGCAAGGAAGGGCGAGGACTTCGACGAGCTCGTCCGCACGTACACCGACGACCAGGCGCCCGGCATGTATCTGCTGGCGAACACCGGCATCACTCCCGCTGCCGGCGAGTTCTCCCGGGATCGAATGGTCCCCGCGTTCGGCAACGTCGGCTTCTCGCTCAAGCCCGGAGAGATCGGGATGGCGGAGTACGACCCGGTCACGAGCCCGTTCGGCTGGCACATCATCAAGCGGATCGATTAGGCAGCAAGCGGATCGATTAGGCAGCGCTTCTTGAGACTGCGGGCGTCTCTCCTCGCGGCGGCGGTCGCCGGGGGCGTTCTCGTCGTCCCGGCGGCGGGTGAAGCCCAGAAAAGAAAGCTCTCGATCGAAGACCTGACCGCGGAGCCGTCGATCGCCGGTCGTCCGGTCACCGGGGTCACGTGGATCGGACGGGGTGAGCGGTTCTCCTACGTGATGCGCAAGGGGGCCGGTGACACCTCGCCCTCGGAGCTGTGGGTCGAGGAGACCGCGACCGGAAAGAAGCGGAGGGTCGTCGCCAGCGCCGCTCTCGCGCTGCCCGACGAGCCCGAGCCGGAGAAGGGCCCTCCGCAGGAGGAGAAGAAGACCGCGAAGGGGCGCACCGCGTCGCTCGAGGGATACGCCTGGTCGCCCGACGGCCGCCGCGTCCTCGTGACGGGCGGCGACGATCTCTGGCTCTACGACGCCGGGGCGGGACGGCTCGAGCGAATCACCCGCAGTCGAGAGAAGGAGGAGCTCCCCTCGTTTTCGCCCGATGGGCGCCGCGTCGCGTTCGTGCGGAGCAACGACCTCTATGCGATCGAGCTCGACGGTCGCCGCGAGACACGCCTGACCCGCGACGGCGGGGACCTCGTCTTCAACGGAAAGCTCGACTGGGTTTACGAGGAGGAGCTCGCGGACCGCAACGCCCGCGGCTACGAGTGGTCGCCCGACGGGCGTTCGGTCGCGTACGTGAGGTTGGACGACGCGCCGATTGCGCCGGCGCCGCTCGTCGACTATCTCGCCGTGCCCGCGAAAGTCGAGTGGCAGCGGTATCCGAAGGCCGGCGGGAAGAATCCGATCGCGTCCTTCCACGTCGTCGGGGTCGATGGCGCCGAGCGCGGCGCGGTCCGACCGGAGAACGACTCGTACGTCGTGCCGGGCTTCTCCTGGACTCCCGATTCGGCCTCCGTGTGCTACCGGGTCCTGAACCGTGCCCAGAATCGCGAGGAAGTCCGGCTCCTCACTCCGGGTCCAGGCGGGGCGGCGTCGCGAACTCTTTTCGTCGAGGAGGATCGGTACTGGGTAAACGTCGTCGATCCACCCCGATTCCTGCGCGACGGGCGGTACGTCTGGAAGTCGGAACGAACCGGGTTCGCCCACCTCTTCTCGGGCCGCACGTCGGGCGGCGATCCGCGTCCGATCACGAGCGGAGAGTGGATCGTCGACAGGATCGCGGGCGTCGACGAGGCGCGCGGGATCGTCTATTTCACGGCGACCGAAGAGAACGTCCGGCGGCGCGCGATCTATCGCGTCGCGCTCGACGGAACGGGATTCCGGAAAATCACGGCGATCCCGCGCGGGCAGCATTCCCCGGAGCTCTCCCCCGACGGGCGATTCCTTCTCGACACGTTTTCGAGCATCGAGGAGCCGCCGGTCCTCTCGCTCCTCGACCCCTCGGGGAAGACCGTCCGGGTCGTGGACCGGCCCGAGAGCCGGCTCGGGGAGTTCGAGCTCGCGACGAACGAGGAGCTCCAGCTCCCCGCCGACGACGGCGCCCGTCTCGAGGGCCGCCTCGTGAAGCCGGCGGACTTCGACCCGGCGAAGAAGTATCCCGTGATCGTGTCCGTCTACGGCGGGCCGCACTCCCAGGTCGTGCGCGACGCGTGGGGAGCGACGTCACTGCTCGACCACCTCCTCGCGAGTCGCGGTTTCCTCGTCTGGAGCGTCGACAACCGGGGCGCCTTCGGCCGCGGCCACGCCTGGGAATCGGCGCTGTTCCGCGACATGGGACGGCACGAGCTCGCCGATCAGCTCGCCGGCGTCCGATATCTGACGACGCTCCCGTACGTCGACGGCGCGCGGATCGGGATCTGGGGCTGGTCCTATGGCGGATACATGACGCTCTTTTCGCTCACGCGGGCGCCCGACGTCTGGAAGTGCGGAATCGCCGGCGCGCCCGTGACGCACTGGAAGTTCTACGACACGATCTACACCGAGCGGTACATGGGAACGCCTCAGGAGAACCCGGAGGGATACGAGCGTTCCGCCCCTCTCTCGAAGGCGGCCGAGCTGGCCGCTCCGCTCCTCGTCATCCACGGCGGGTCCGACGACAACGTCCACCTGCAGAACACGGTCGCCTTCATCGACGCCCTGGTCCGCGCGGGGAAGCCCTACGAGCTCCAGCTCCAGCCCCGCCAGAAGCATGGGTTTCGCGGAGCCGAGTCCGTCAACTTCCGGAACCGGGCCATCGTCCGGTTTTTTGAAGAAAACCTCCGATAACCGGAGGCCCGGCTAAAAGCAACGCCGCCCCGATTTCTCGGGAGCGGCGTGTTTTCGGTAGGACCAGCCAGTTTGTGCGAAAGGCGCGGTCCGACGCCCAATCTACGAGCAAACTCCGTGCCCGGATGCAGCCGCCCTAGGACGGCGTCCCGATCAGCACGATCGGCCCGGTCGGCTGCGGTACGCCTCCGCGCGGCTCGACGGTCACGGCGAAGTTCTCGGCCGTGCGGATCGCCGCCAGGTCCTTCGACTCGAAGAGAGCGCGCCCCGAGGCGTCGGCGTCGAACACGCCCGCGTCGACGGGCTTGCCGTCGACGAACACCCAGAGCTGGTACTGCCGGTCGGCGGGCAGCGGTTCGAGGTTTCCCGCGACGACGATTCCCCGCTTCGCTTTCTCGCTCCAGAAGACCTTCGCGCGCGCATTCGGCTGCGGCCCGTGGCCGCCGAGGAAGAGCAGGCGCACGTCGTCGCTTTCCATGACGCGGGTCGTGAGGTCGCGGCGCGCCAGCTCGGAGCGCTCCCTTTCGACGCGCTGCGCGAGATCCGAGCTCTGCGCCCGCAGCTCTTCGCGCTGGCGGCGGAGCCGGGCATCGTCGAGCGCGACCATTACGAAAAGAACGGCCGCCGCGGCGGCGAACGCCCAGGGGGCGAACGCCGACGGGCGGGGGCTGGAACGCCTCGACGGTCCGCCTCCCGCGAGCGAAGCCGCGGGTCGGATCGTCGCCAGAAGAGCCTCCTTCACCGCCGGCCGGGGCGTCCGGGCAGGCACGGCGGAGGCGAGCGACGTCGCCGCGAAACGCAGCTCCGGAAGGAGCGCGGCGCACTCGGCGCAGGGCTCCGCCAGGAGCCGCTCGTACTCGAGGGCGTCCTCCGCCACGAGCCGCACTCCGGCGGCCGCGAGGGAGAGAAGCTCTTCGTGCTGGTCGTTATGCATTGCCCTCTCTCGTCCAGTACGGCCGCATGCGCTCGCGAAGTTTCATCAACCCCAGCCGGATCCGTGTTTTCACCGTCCCGAGGGGGTTGCCGGTGCGCTGCGCGATCTCCTGGTGAGTGAGGCCGTCGAAGAAGGCGAGCTCCAGAACCCGGCGCTGCTCCGCCGGAAGCTCGCCGATCGCCCCGCGGCACAACGACTCCCATTCGCGCGATGCGGATCCCCCCTCGACGTCTCCCTCCGCGGGAAGATCGTCGAGGGGATCGCGCCCGCCCGGCTCGGCGGCAGCCACGGGACGCCGCGTTCTCAGACGGTCGATTGCCCGGCTGCGGGTCGCAACGAGAAGCCAAGCGATGACGCTGCCGCGGGACGGATCGAAGCTCGCGGCCGCCCTCCACGCGTAGAGGAAGACCTCCTGAACGACCTCTTCGGCCTCGCCCGTCTCCCCCAGGATCCGGTAGGCGAGACCGAGCAGGCGGGCCGCATGCCGGTCGTAGAGGCGCGAGACCGCGTCGGCGTCGCGGACCTCCATCCCGGCGACCAGCGCTGCATCGCTCGAGTCCCGGTCCTCGGGTTGCCGGCGCAAATTCATGAAGTCTTGAGCAACGGCGCGGAAGGATAACCCAGCGACCTCCGGCCTTGCGCAAATCCAACCGACCTCGGGGATCGTAATCGACGCGAGGCAAAAAAAGGAGGAACCCCCGATGAAACTTTCCCCGGTGGCCCGAACGGGCGCGGCCTGGCTCGCCGCGCTCACGCTCGTTTTCTTCGCCGCCGTCCACCCGACGATCGCGACGGCGTCGAGCCACAGAGAGGCGCCGCTCATCTCGACGGACCCCGAGGCGGACAACACGGACACGTACTTCTTTCTAGACCCCGTCGACGGCGGCAGAGTCGTGATGATCGCCAACTGGATTCCCCTGGAAGAGCCCGCCGGCGGTCCGAACTTCTCCCACTTCGGCGAGTCCATCCGCTACGAGTTCAACGTGGACTCGGACGGAGACGCGATCGAAGATTACGTTTACCGGTTCACGTTCACCCGCCACGTGCGCAACGGGGAAACGTTCCTGCAGAACACCGGTCCGGTCTCGTCACCGACCGACCCGAACCTGAACGTCTACTACACCTACAAGGTCGAGAAGATCTTCGGGCCGTCGCCGGACCAGCCCGCTTCCGCCCGCGTCGTTCTCGGAGACGACCTGCTCGAGGCGCCGAACAACGTAGGTCCGAAGTCGTTTCCCAATGGCTACGGCAAGGGGTCGAACATCGCGAGCACCGTCTACACGGTCGACCAGGACACGAAGGTCTTCGCCGGCCCGCGCGCGGACGGCTTTTACGTCGACCTCGGCATGATCTTCGACCTGATCAACTTCCGGCCCGGCACACTGCCGGGAAACATCGGCGGCGGCAAGAACGACGTCGCGGGCTTCAACACCCACACGATCGCGGTCTCGGTTCCCATCTTCCAGCTCACGAAGAACCACACCGTGCCGACGTCCGTGTCCGATCCGAACGCGATCATCAGCATGTGGTCCTCGACGTGGCGGCGCAAGAACAGGGTTCTCTCCGATTCCGGCGAGAAGCCCGCGGAGTCCGGCGACTGGGTGCAGGTCTCGCGTCTCGGAATCCCGCTCGTCAACGAGGTGGTGATTCCGCTCGGCCAGAAAGACCTCTTCAACGCCTCCTATCCGAAAGACGATGGGCAGTTCGCGCCGTCCGTGCTGGACCCGGAAGTCCCGAAGATCCTGAAGGCTCTCTTCAACATCGACTCGCCACCCGCGCCCCGGAACGACCTGCTGGCCGTCGTTCTCGGCGTGGAGGGCCTGACCCGGCGCCCCGGAGAAGTCGTGTCCGACCAGATCCGGCTGAACGTCGCGATCTTCCCGACGCCGACGGCGCTCGCCAGCCGCCTGGGCGTCCTGGGAGGCGACCTCGCAGGCTTCCCCAACGGCCGGCGCCCGTTCGACGACGTCGTCGACATCGAGCTCCGGATCCTCGCCGGAGTCCTCGTGCCGGCGTTCAATCACTCTCCGAACAACGCGCTCGGCGACGGCGTGGACGGGCCGGACAAGCGGTACAACCCGGCGTTCCCGTTCCTCGCGACGCCGCATTCCGGGTGGGATCACCGCCACGACGCCGCGCCGCAGGTCATCTTCTCGGCCGGCGCCGAGGCCAGCCCCGAATAGCCGATCTCCTCGTCACGGGCCCCGGTCCGGCTCGCGGCCGGGCCGGGGCTCTCTTGTAGACTTCCCGCCGAATCGCCCACAGGAAAGGTTGCGGGGACAGGCCCAGCGCGCCCGCACCCGCCGCAGTTCAGTTTCCGGAGGACAGAATGATTCATCTGCCCCGACGCGATTTCTTCGGCGCGGCCGCGAAGGCGGGCCTCGCGCTCGGACTCGCCGCCGCCGGACAGCCGCTCATCGCGCTGACTCCGGGCAAGGCGAAAGAGGGAGACGACGCCAAGCTCCTGAACAGCGCGCTCGCGCTCGAGCACGAGGCCATCTGGGCATATGGTCTCGCCGGCAACAGCGGCCTCCTGTCGGAAAAGGCGAAGGAAGTCGGGCTCCTCTTTCAGGGGAGCCATGAGATCCACCGGGATCTCATCGTCGCCGCCGTCAAGCGCAAGGGCGGGCGGCCGGTCGAGCCGCAGAAGGAGTACGTGTTCGGGGTCCCGCTCGCCAACGAGAAGGACGTCCTCGAGCTCGCGTTCAAGCTGGAGGTCGGCGCCGCGCGCGCGTATCTGACCGTCGTCGACAAGTTCCAGGATCGCGCGCTCGCCGCTTCGGCGGGACGCATCCTCTCCGACGAGGTCCTGCACGCGACGGTTCTGCGGAGCGTGCTCGGAAGAGACGTCGTCCCGACGTTCCGGCTCATTGAGAATTAGGGCGAGCGATCCATCTGCAACGGCGTTCCAAAAGGAGATCCGACTGCCCGCCCGCTACCGTATATCTCCATGCACGACGGAGGGTGTTTGGGTATCGGACGCAGTAAGCATTTTAAGCATCCGAGGAAGAGGAGGTCCCAAATGAAGAACGGTAAGGTCATCGCGCTGGCAATTCTGACAATTGGCTTGTTCTGTCAAGCCGTCCGGGCGGCGGATCACAGTGACGGCCCGAGAGCCGCCGCGGACCCGGCCGCTGATATCACCGATGTGTTTGCCTGGATGTCGCAGGATGCAACGAGAGCGTATCTCGTCATGGACCTCGTGCGGAATGCCACCCCCGCGTCGAGGTTCTCGGACAGCGTCCAGTACGTGTTTCACACGACCAGCAAGGCCAGCTTCGGCGCCGCGTCGTCGCCCGAAGTCGATATCATCTGCGTCTTCAACCGGAAGCAGAGAATTCGCTGCTCAGTCGGAAACCGTGAGCACCTCCAAGGCGACGCGAGCAACGTCAACGGCATCGAGACGCGCAACGGCAAGCTCAAGGTCTTCGCCGGACTGCGGGACGATCCGTTCTTCTTCAACCTGGCAGGTTTCCGGCAGACGGCCCGCATCGTCGCAGGCGCAGCGAGCAGCCTCACGTTCGATGCGGCGGGTTGTCCAGCGCTCGATGCAGCGACTTCGGCGGTTCTCGTCGACCAGCTGCAGACGGCTCCCGGTGGGGGCCCGGCCGTGGACAACTTTGCGAGGTTCAACGTCCTGGCGATCGCCATTTCGGTCGACAAGTCCCTCTTGACCAGGGGCGGTCCAATCCTCGCGGTCTGGGGGAGCACCAATCGGCGCCGTGGAGACTGCGACGACTGCGACGAGGACCGTGACGGTCGTGTCAGTTCCGTTCAGATCGACCGGATGGGCCGCGCCGGGGTGAACACAGCCCTGACAAACCCGTTCTTTCGCGAGAGTGTTCCCGCCGAAGAGCTGGCTCACGAGGCGATCCTGGACGCGTACAACGCCGCTTCGAATCCCGATCAATGGGCGACCCTGTTCTCCTCGGAAATCGCCGCAAACCTGGCGATCCTCGACAGCCTCGACACCGTGTGCGGTAATCAACTCCTTGCAGGTCCATCACCCGTCGCGGGACGGTACGATGCGCTGGCCGGCATCCTGGCGGACGATCAGCTGTACGTGAATGCGAGCTCGGGGAGCTGCGCTCAGTACCTGGCGGTGGAAGCCAACGCCGTCGGCATCACGAACAATGACTGCGGCGGTCGAACGCCACTCGAGGACACCATCGATACCACCTACTCAGTGCTCGCTGCGGGTGCGCTGAGCGGGGTCACGGATGGTGTCCCGGTCGACGGCGATGGCACTGCTTCGCTGACGAATTTCCCGTTCCTCGATCAGCCCAACTAGTGTCGCCTGTCGCGCCGATGGGACGTCTCGTTACACGCTGTGGGCCGGTCTGAGCCCGGCCGCTTCTCGGAGAACAACCCCTTCTCTCGATTACGGCGCTGCATTCCGATCGTCCTCTTGTTCGTTGCGGCCTGCAGTCATGCACTTCCCGCGTCACGGACCGTAGGAGGCGCGGTTCCCTCTGCGAGGAAGTCGCCGCTTTCTCGGTCCGAACTGCGAACGACGGATGGCGCGATCGCAATCGGGAATCTCCAGGCGCAGATCGACGGGGAGGAGCGGCTTGCCACATATGGCCCGCTGACCGTTTCACAGCGAGCGGGGAAGGCGCAACTGATCTCAATGCGCGGGCAATTTGCGGGAAGCATTGCGGATTACGAGCGTGCCGAGCGGATTGCCGAGCAGCTCGTGAGTGAAGCGCCAACTGATCCGGTGTCGTTCCTGGCACGTGCTCAGGCACGGTCCACCTTCCATCGCTTCGCGGAGGCGCTCGCGGATCTCGAACAGGTCGAGCGACGCGGGCTCCATGGCCAGCGGGTCGAGTCCCTCCGCGCAGCAATCTTTCAGGCGACCGGACGCTACGACGAAGCACTCGCTGTCCGGCAACGCGCAGCTCAGTCGCGGCCGGACATCGGCTCACTCGGCGCCGAGGCATCCCTGCGAGCGGATCGCGGTGAGATCGACGAGGCGGAGCGGTTGTTCGTTGAAGCGCCGAATCATTACCGGGACGTGTCGCCCTTTCCGGTTGCGTGGCTGTATTTCCAGCAGGGTCTCATGTGGATGCGGGAAGGCAAGCTGCAACGGGCGCGGGAACTGTTCGAGGCGGCCCACGAGCGGCTGCCGGCGTATGCGTCGGTCCAGGGCCACCTTGCCGAGGTGGAAGCCGCGCTGGGCAGACACGAACGCGCCGTCGAGCTATTGCGTCCACTGGCGCAAACTTCGGACGACCCGGATTATGCGGCGCAGCTTGCGCGGATCCTCGGTGATGCGGGGCGTCCGGAGGAAGCGCGCCGCTGGCGCGCAGCCGCCGCGACGCGATACGACGAGCTAATCGCGCGCCATCCCGAAGCGTTCGCGGACCACGCGGCCGAGTTCTGGATCGCTGCGGGCGGCGACCCGAAGAAGGCGCTGGCGCTCGCGCAGACGAACCTCCGGGTCCGCAGGACTCCGCGCGCTTATGAGTTGGTGCTGCAAGCCGCGTTGGCGGCGCGGGAAAGCGCGGTCGCTTGCGACGCTGCGGTCCACACCGGAGCGTTGTCACACCAGTGGCCAAGCCTTCGCGCACTGACGTCGCGCGCTTTGGTGACCTGTGGTCAACCGCACCTGGAGGGTAACCGATAACCGCCTCGGAACGCAGAAGCGTCAATACCCTTACCGCGCCGGACAGAACTACGGTGAGGGCGCCGCGCGGCGCGGCGAACCCACGGACTCGAGGAACCCGCGCGCGACGTCTTCCGGGCGGCGCTTCTCCTTGTCGACCGCGGCGTTCAACTTCCGCATCGTCGCAGCGTCGATCGCGCCGGCGAGCGACTCGAGGTATTCGCGTACCGCCGGCTTCTTTTCCCATACGTCGCCGCGCACGACGAACGCCGCCTCGTAAGGCGGGAAGTACCTCTTGTCGTCCTCGAGCACGACTCCGCCGATCGCGTCGATCAGGCCGTCGGTCGAGTTGCCTGCGACGAGGTCCACCTTGCGGCTCTCGAGCGCCTGGTACAGGAGGCCCAGGTCCATCTGGACCGGGCGCTCGCGGAAGTGGAGGCCATACGTCTTCGCGAGCCCTGGAAATCCGTCCTCGCGCTCCAGGAACTCGTAGCCGAAACCCGGCCGGACCTCGGGGTGCGCCACGAGGTCGGAGATCCTTCGCACGTTCAGTCGCCGCGCGTCGTCGCCCCGCATCACGATCGCGAACGTGTTCTCGAAGCCGAGCGGCGGCGACCACACGAGGTTCCAGCGTTTCCGGTACTCGCGGGAGACTTCGTCGAACACGAGCTTCGGGTCGGAGACCGGCTTGCGCGCGAGGATGGCGGTGAAGGCCGTGCCGGTGTACTCGGGGTAGAGGTCGAGCTCCCCCGCCGTGATGGCCTGGTGGCACACGAAGGTGCCCCCGAGATTCAGGCGCCGGTCGACCGGAATGCCGCGGGCCTCCAGGCCCTGCGCCGCGATCTCGCCCAGGATGACCTGCTCGGAAAAGTTCTTCGACCCGATCCGGAGGGGCCGGTCGCCGCCGCGCCGGCACGCGGCGACGGTAACGAGGAGAAGCAGGACGAGGACGGCGCGCTTCATCTCGCGAGCCGCTTCTCGACGGCGCCGAGACCCGCGTCCGCCGCGAGCGCCAGGAGAGCCGCGGGCACCGCGCCGGCGAGGATGAGTCGATGGTCCACGATCGCGACGCCGCGGTAGATGAGGACTCCGAGCCCTCCCGCGCCGATCGCGGCGGCGATGGTGGCGAGGCCGATCGAGACGACCGTCGCGATACGCACGCCGGCGAGAACGACGGGGAGCGCGAGCGGCAGCTCGACCGACCGGAGCCTCTGCCGCGGCGTCATGCCGATGCCGATGGCGGACTCGATGATCGCGGGGTCGACCGACCGGATTCCCGCGTACGTGTTTCGCAGGATCGGCAGCAGCGCGTACACGACGAGGGCCGCGATCGCCGTGCGCGCGCCGATGCCGCCGATGAACGGCAGCGGAATGAGAAAGCCGAACAGCGCGAGGCTCGGAATCGTCTGCACGACGTTCGCGAACCCGAGCACCGGGCGCGCGAGCCGCGGCCGCCGCGTGAGCGCGACGCCGAGCGGCACCCCGATCGCGACGGCGAGAAACGTCGAGACGAGGACGAGGACGAGGTGCTCGCCTGTGAGGGCCAGGATCTCGGCGCGCCGAGCCCAGAAGTAGGGCAGGTATGCGCTCACGAGACTGGCAGCTCGTCCGATATGAAGTCGCGCACGAAGTCGTCCGCCGGTGCGTCGAGGATCTCGCGCGGCGTGCCGATCTGATGTACGCGTCCCCGCTCGAGGATCGCGACCCGATCTCCGAGCCGGAACGCCTCGCGGAGATCGTGGGTGACGAGCAGAACCGCCTTTCCGAGTCGGCGCTTCCACTCGCCGAACTCCCGCTGCATGGAGCGGCGGGCGATCGGATCGAGCGCGCCGAAGGGCTCGTCCATGAGGAGAACCGGCGGGTCGGCCGCGAGCGCGCGCGCCACACCGACGCGCTGGCGCTGTCCGCCCGAGAGCTCGCGCGGGCGCCGCTCCCCGAATTCCGCGGCGGGAAGATTCACGAGGTCGAGCAGCTCGTCGGAGCGGCTCCGCGCCGCCTCGCGGCGCCAGCCGAGCAGCCGCGGCACCGCCTCGACGTTCTCGCGCACGGTCCAGTGGGGAAAGAGACCCGCTTCCTGGATCACGTAACCGAGCCGCCGCCGCAACGCGATCGGGTCCTCACCGCGGACGTCGCGTCCGAACACGAGCACGTCGCCGCCGTCGTGGTCCAGCAGGCGGTTCACGAGCTTGAGAGCGGTCGTCTTGCCGCAGCCCGATGGTCCCACGAGCGCGAGCGTCTCCTCCTCACCCACCGTGAAGGACAGGCCATCCAGGACGGGGCGGCCCGGCGCGAACGCCTTGCGCACGTCGCGGAACTCGATGACGGGAGTCGCTGTCAGCTCTCAGCTCTCAGTTCTCAGCTCCGCTGCCGTGGGGGCGACCTGATCGCTGACGACCGGCAGCTCGCAGTGAGAGAATCGCGGCATGCGGGAATCCTACGACGCGATCGTCATCGGCGGCGGACCCGGCGGCTCGACCGTCGCGACGATGCTCGCCCGGGCCGGCCGCAACGTGCTCCTCCTCGAGAGGGAGAAGTTCCCCCGCTTCCACGTCGGGGAGTCGCTCCTGCCCTTCAACGTCCCGCTTTTCGACCGCCTCGGGGTCGCCGGGAAGATCCACGCGGCCGGCTTTCAGAAGAAGCACGGCGCTTTCTTCTGGAACGAGGCGACCGGCGGAGTTCGTCCGGTCGACTTCGCGAGAGGCGTGGACGATCGCCATCCCATGGCCTTCCACGTGAAACGCGCCGAGTTCGACGACCTCCTGCTCCGGCACGCGGAGGAGTCGGGCGCGCAGGTGCGGGAAGAAACCGCGGTCGAAGAGGTCCTCTTCGAAGGGGAACGGGCGGTCGGCGTGATCGCGCGATCGCGGACGGGAGCGGAAGACATTCGCGCGCGGGTCGTCGTCGACGCCTCGGGGCAGACCGCGCTCCTGTCGCGGCAGCTCGGGACCCGTAAGCTCGATCCGAAGCTGAAGCGCGCGGGACTCTTTGCACACTACGAAGGAATTCGGTGGCCGGAGGGTCAGCGGCCGGGCGACATCCTCCTTCCGATCGACCGCGAGGTCTGGTACTGGATCATTCCCTTCTCCGACGGCACGTGCAGCGTCGGAGAAGTGTTCGAACCGTCGCTCGCCGCATCACTCCCTCTCCCCCCGGGAGAGGGCCGGGGTGAGGGCGCCGCTGCGCGCACCGAAGCTCTTTTCGACCTCCTCCTCGCCCGGTCGCCGCGCATGCAGGAGTTCATCGCGGGCGCCCGTCGGACGAGCCGCGTCGTCGGAATCTCCGACTACTCGACGTCCTCCGCGCGGGCCTCTGGCGAGGGGTGGGCGCTCGTCGGAGACGCGGCGACCTTTCTCGACCCGGTGTTTTCGACCGGGGTCTTCCTGGCCATGGCGATGGGCGAGCGCGCCGCGTATCGGATCGACCGCGCGCTGACGAAGCGGGGCTCGGTCGGCGCGCGGGACCTCGCGCCCTACGCGAAAGAAGCGAGCCGGCTCGTCGGCCGATTCCGACGCTTCGTGTACGCCTTTTACGATCCCGTCTTCTTCGAGGCGTTCTGCTCGCACGAGCCTTTCGACAGGATGCGCGCCGCAGTCACGACGGTTTTATCGGGCGGCGTCGAACGGATCCCGATCGGCGCCCGAATCTGGATCGAGCTCGTGTTCCTGTCAGTCGCCTTCGACCGGTTCAGGCGCAGGCTCGGCCTGGGTGCGAAGCCGGAGCAGGCGGCGGCCTAACTTCCGAGGAGTGCGGTCTTCAGGTCCGCCTGGACGGGATTCGATCCGAGCCAGACCGAGAACAGAGCGTCGGCGAAGTCCTTGCCTTCGATGGCGCCCTTCTCGGCTCCCTTCGCCTGCACGACCGTGCCCTTGCCGGGGACGTAAGTGAAGGCGATCTCGTCCCCCTTCTCGGCGTCGGGAATCATGCCGGCGAAACGGTCGAGGCGCGCCTTGAGGGCTCCCATCTGGGCCTTGGAGTTCTTCTCGAACCCTTCTTCGATCGCCTCGATGATCTGCTTCGTCGAGAGAGAGCGAAGGACGGACAGTTGCATGCGCTTGATCTGATCGGACGAGATGACGGCAGCCGCGTCTTTCGACGGGTTCTCGAGATAGAGACCGCCGACGTAAACCTTGAAGATGGCCTTTTTGCGAAGGCCCCCTCCGTTCAGCTTGAGGGTCTTGCCCTCGACGGTGACCGTGTCCGGAAGCGTGACCCCGGCGACCTCTTTTGCGAGAGCGGTCGGAGCGTTGACCAGGCAGAGCAGAAGGGCGAGCGCGATCAGTTTCTTCACGGAGCCACCTCGTTGGGCCGACTCTATCCGAGCTGAGAGCTCCGACCCGTTCATGTACCGCGCTCTCGCCAAATCGACAATCTAACGAGTGTACCGGCCGGCTTCGCCGGCCAATCAAACTTTCGAACGAGGGCTGCCACTCTAGCCGTTCATGTATCGCGCTCTCGCCAGGTCGACGATTTCGCCGATCAGCTGGTTGTACGACCGCCCGTCCTTCTTCGCGGCCATCGCGAACTCGGCGGTCGTCGCGAGCCACGGGTTCGGGTTCGCTTCGATCACGAACACCTCACCCTTCTTCGTCAGCCGCATGTCGATCCGACCGTAGTCGCGAAGCTTCAGCGCCTGGTACGCCGAGAGCGCGGTATCCGACAGACGCTTGATCGTCGACTCCTCGAGGTCCTCGGCGGGAGCGGACTTCGTCACCTTGTAGGCCTCGGTCTCCTTGTCCCACTTCACTTCCTTGCCGGCGATCTTCGGAGTGCCTTTCGGCAGCTTCGAAAGGTCGAGCTCCACCATCGGGAGCACCTCGGGGTTCTCGTTGCCGAGCACCGCCGCATAGATCTCGCGGCCCTCGATGTATTCCTCGATCAGCGCCGGCGAGTCGAACTCTTCGTGAATGTAGTGGATCTTTTCCATCAGCTCTTTCACGCTCTCGACGACCGAGCTCGCGTCGATGCCGATCGAGCCGTCTTCCGACGTCGGCTTCACGATCAGAGGGAACGAGATGTCATGGGAGTGGTCGAGCTTTCCCCGATACGACGTCGCGAAGTACGGCGTCTTGATCCCGTGGAACGCGAAAATCTTCTTCGCGAGCGCCTTGTCCTGCGCGAGGTACATGGCGTGCGGCCCCGCGCCCGTGTACTGGCGATCGAGCAGGTCGAGGTACGCCGCGATGTTCATGTCCTTGGTGTCATCGCCGGCGTAAGACTCCGTGAGGTTGAACACCAGGTCGGCGTCGAGCTTCGCGAGAGAGACCAGGGTCTTCTCGCCGCCGTCCAGCACCTGGTAGAACGGCTCGTGGCCGAGCTTTCCGAGCGCCTCGAAGATCTCCTCGCGGTCGGCCTTCTCGCGCTTCTTCTTCTTGCGCACCTTCTTGCCGGGAGCGGGCTTCTCGGGCCGCGGCTCCGGCGGCGACTCCGGCTCCTCCTCCCACATGTCGTAGAGGACGGCGACCTTCAGCTTCGTCGTGCTCATCGCGTCACTCCGTCGAGAACTTCCCGCGCGTCAGGTAGTTCATCGCGAGCGCGGTCGCGTAAACCGTGACCTCGGTCAGGTGGGTCTTCTCGCCCTTGACCTCGGCGTTCAGACCGAGCTCGGCGACTTTCGAGACGATCGCCTCGACGAGCGCCTTCACGAGAGGCCGCTGAACCCCCGTCCAGTAAGTCACCTTGTCGATGATCGTCTCGCGGCTTTCGCGCAGGAGATCCGCCGCGGGGCGGACGCCCTTCTTGCGGCGACGAGCTTTGAAGATGTCGACGAGGTCCGCCTCGAGCGGCAGGTCCTGGGTGGAGAGCGGCTCGACGAGGGCCTTCTGGTAGAAGTCGGCGACCGTCGTCTCCATCTCCTCGACCGTGATGTCGGTGCGCCCCAGCGGCCTCAGAGGGTCGACGTCTCCGAATTTGCGCGCCATCCGGTCCACGTACCGCAGCTTCGCGATCGCGCCCGACCAGCCGCGGTACTTCTTCCGCCAGTTCGACCGGGGCGTCAGCCAGACGGCGAACGTCTCCGCAAAGTCCTCGTCGGGATGCTTCTGCGCGTACCAGCCGTCGATGTGGCGCACGTAGCGCTTGGAGAAAGGAACCGGCCGGTAGTTCTCCCGGTAAGCCCGCCGGAAGGGCCCGAAGAGCTCCCGCCACTCCGGAGTTTCATAGAGGCGGTACGCGTAATTGAACGCATGGCCGGCCTCGTGCCGTAGGTACATCATGATCTCGCGCTCGTCCTCGAGATCGTTCATTTCCTTCTCGAGCCGCGCGAGCTTGGGGTTCGCGAGGTAGAACGGGATCCCGATGACGGGCTCTCCCGACGGGCAGCCCCACTCGTCGGTGAGATAGCAGAGAGGGCGGAACTTGCGGACCCCCTTCCGCTCGAGCTCGCGATAGAGCTTGTGAATCGATCTCTCGAGGGGAGAACCCTCGAGCTTGAGGCCCAGTTCCTTGATCGGTTTGGAAAGGATTTCCTGGACGTCCGGGGGGGCCTTTTCGAAAGCTTGCAAGGCTCTTGGAGCAGAGTAACAAGTCCCGGGTCCAAAGTCCAAACCTCGTCCGGGTTCATTCCTCGTTGACCGCCGGCGGTCAACTCTCTACCCTAGAACGCAATACCCGATGAACATCTTTTCTCTCGGCCAACTCGTCCACATCGTCGGGGCGGCGCTGCTCGCCACGATCTTTCTCTATCTCTCGCGAGGCCGGGGAAACCGTGCGCTCCAGGCGGCGGGCGTCGCGTGGGTTTTCCTGTCTCTGGCGCTCGTGTCGCTCCTCCTCCTCTCGGGGCGGCAGCTTCCCTTCGAGAACTTCCTCTTCCAGTACTGGAAGGGGTTCTTTGTCGTCGCCCTCATCGTTGCGGCGAGGCGGATGGACCGGCAGACGTCGCTCGCCCGCCCGCTGACGATCTGGGCGCTCGTCGGCCTGCCGCTGTCCCTGGCGCTGGTCTTCCAGGCCGGATCCGGTTCCGTCTTCTATGCGATCCACTCCGGGCTGCTCGCGGTCGCGTGGACGGTTGTCGCCGTGCTCATCTTCGCCAGCCGATCGTCGGGACTCGGAAAGCGTTTCGCCGCGCTTCTCGCGATCGCGACCGCCGCCTTCCAGGCGGGGTACGCCGTCTTCTACGCGTACGCCGGCACGAACGCCCACCGTGAAGACCCATTCCTCGTCTACAAGGGCTTCTACGACCTCTTTCTCGAGATGCTGTTTGGAATCGGGCTCATCATCTGGGCGATGGAAGAGACGGAGGCACGTCTCTCCGTGATCCACGCGCGCGCGGTCGACGACACGCGGCGAAGGAAGAGACTCGCCTTGATCGATCCGCTGACGGAGGTCTACAACCGCCACTTCTTCGACGAGATCCGTCCGACGCTCGAGCGCGAGGCGGCGGGAGGAACGGTCGTGCTCGTGGACGTGGACGAGCTGAAAACCATCAACGACACCGAAGGTCACGAGGAGGGCGACCGCGCGATCTGGACGATCGCGACGGGGATCAAAAAGCTCATTCGTGGAGCGGACTTCCTGATCCGCTGGGGCGGCGACGAGTTCCTCATCATCCTGCCGGGAATGGAGGAAGAAATCGCCAAGAAGCGCTTCTACATGCTCCCGCAGAAGCTCGAAGAGGTCCGCCAGTCGGCGCGACTCAAGGAGCGGGCATACCGGCGGTTCCTCGCCGCGTCCGTAGGAGTCGCCCAGTTCTCGCGGCGCGTATCGATCGAGCAGGCCATCGAGAAGGCCGACAGCGTGATGTACGAGCGCAAGAAGGCCCACAAGGAAATGCGGGGGTAACCAGGGGTCAGGATAATGGGGACAGATTTATTTTAGCCGCCGCCCACAAAGGAGACATCAGCCGAGGCGCTAAAATAAAATCGGTCCCCATGAACTACCACTGGACCAACTGTCCGAGCTGCTCCTGCCAGGTCGCCGTGAACTGGAGCGTTCGGGGAGAGGGCGTGACGGGGTCTCTGCGGCGCTGGTCGACGGACCGATCGATCAACGACGGTCGGCCGTTCGTCGTTCCGGGAGCGCAAGTCGGCGCGGACTTGACGGCGCTCTGCGTCTGCGGAGCGCCGATCCCGCTGCCCGATCGGCCGGACGCCGTCGGCGGGGAGCGTTCGGACGATCTAAGGGTGACGTTGACGACGGGCGACTGACCGAATAGCTCTCAGCTCTCAGCCATGAAACGCGTGCCGATCGAGGACTCTCTCGACCTCCACTCGTTCCTTCCGCGGGACGTTCCCTCGGTCGTCTCCGAGTATCTCGACGAAGCGCTGCGTCTCAAGTTTCGCGAGGTTCGCCTCATCCACGGCAAGGGAAAGGGCGTCCGCCGCGCCGGGGTCCGGCGTCTGCTGGCGGGGGATCCGCGGGTGAAGGACGCATTCGACGCGCCGCCGGAACGCGGCGGCTTCGGCGCGACGATCGTCGTGCTCGCGGGCTAGACGGGTTCGATCTCCACCTTCACCGGCATCCCGGCACGCGCGACCTTCGAGATGATGCAGTACTTCTCCGCGAGAGCGAGCGACTTCTCGACCTTCGGCCGGTCCGCCGCGAGCAGAGCTTCGGGCACCCGCGCGCGAATGACGATCCCCGTCATCCGATATCCGCCGGCGGGATCTTTCCCGAGCGTGCCGGTGACCCGGATGGCGGGTTTCGCATAGTCGATCTGCAGCTTCTTGATGAAGATCGCCCACGTATTGATGAAGCACGCGGCGGTCGCGCCGAGGAGGAGCTCTTCGGGATTCGCCGCCCCGCCGGCTCCCCCGAGCTCCGCCGAGCCGGCGATCGGAATTGCGGCAGGATCCTTTCCGAGGCGCAGCGCTCCGCGGCCGGTCGCGTCCCCGGTCCAGACCGCCGACGCGTCGAAGACCTTCTCCGGCTCCCCGGCGGTCTCTTCCCGCTCCGGGCCGCGAGACGACCCGTCGGCCTGGGAATCGCGCACGTTTTTCCCGGAAGGAAACTCCGCGTCCGCCATCTCGGAGGATCATAGCCCGCGTGTTGCGCAGGGTTTTCTGCTTCGCGATCGTCGCGTTCACCTGCGCCTGCGCGACGCGGCCGCGCCCGACGGCCGGGACGCCCCTGCGATTGGAGAACCCGCGTGCGGTCGTCGAAGGGCGGGTCCGCGACGTCCAGGGCCACGAGGTCGCCGGCGTTTCCGTCCAGGGGCTTCCGCGCGAGAAGGATCTCGCCTGGTCGCCGCCGTGCGTCACCGACGGCGAAGGGCGTTTTCGCCTCGAGCTCGTCGCGCCGGGCGAGTACGGCTTCCTCGTCTCCTGGAAGGGAATCACGGTCGTCACGCCGCGAGAGGACGATCCGGCGCGCGTTCTTGTGCGCGTCAATCCCGGCGAGCGGCGAGCCGGAGTCGAGCTCGTGTTCCATCGCGCCGAGTGGGAGCGGGCGCTGCGCGCAGAATAAGGAGTTGGGGTCAGGTTGAAACCTGACCCCAAGCCTTGTCTAATCGAAAAATGGCGAGTGACCCGAGGCCGCCGCCCCGGCGCGTCCGGTGCGCGATCAACGGCGAGGAGGTCGACGTCTGGGAGGGCTACCGGCTCTGGGACGCCGCGCTCGACGCGAACGCGCGCCTCTGGAAGTGGTGCGGCGGTAACGGCCTCTGTACGACCTGCGCCGTTCTCCCGCTCGCCGGCGGGGAAAACCTTTCCCCTCCCGAACGACTCGAACGGATCTCGGTCGCGATGTGGTGGCTCGGAAAACCTCTCGCGTTCATCCGCAAGCGCTGGAAGGGCAAGCCGATCCGGCTCGCCTGCCAGGCGTACGTGCGCGGGCCGGTCGAGGTCGTCGGTCTCTTCGGCCGCAAGGCGAAGAAGGTCCGCGCCGCGCACGGCTTGCCGTAGCCGGTGAGGCGACGCCCCGCGCGGAGCCTCATCGGATTTCTCGCCGTCGTCTCGGCCGGGACCCTCTTTCTCGCCGTCTCCTGGCTCGCGGCGCGCCGGCTCGCCGACCGGCTCGTGTCCGCGACGGGACTCGGTCCGACGGAGTCGACGCGCGACGACCTGCTCGACGCGCTCGCGGAGGCGGCTCCGATCGTGAAGGAGTTCCGCCACGCGGCAAGCCCGCTCGACCCGGTGGAGCTCACCGCCACGTTCGCGTCGCCCGGCGATCCCGCCACACTCCCGACGCTCCTCTTCCTGCACGGGAAGGGCGGCCACTCGTCGGAGTGGAAGCCGGACGCGCTGCGCGCGCTCGATCTCGGCTACAACGTTCTCCTCCCGGACCTGCGAGGCCACGGCGCGTCGGGCGGCCGCTACATGACCTTCGGTTTCCTGGAAAAGGAGGACCTCGCGAACGCCATCGACGCGGCGCGCGACCTCTGGGGAATCGATCCGGCCCGCGTCGCGCTGCACTCCTGCTCCGCGGGCTCGGCCGTCGCGCTCGAGCTCGCTGCGCACCGTCCCGAGATCCGGGCGATCTGGCTCGAGTCGCCCTTCGCGGATCCGCGCGAGATGGCGCGGCACTACCTCTCGGCCGCGACCGGAATCCCGTCGTGGCTCCTCTCGCTCACGACCCGCTGGGCGGTCGCGCGCACGGTCGAGCGCGTGAAACGCGACCTCGGACTCGAAGACGCGGCCGGAGGACTGGAAAAAGCGGATCCCGTCGCCGCGATTCGCCGGCTGCGGCGCCCGGTCGCCCTCGTCTACGGCGGAGAGGACCGGCTCATTCCGCCGCACTTCGTCGAGAGGCTCGTCGAGGCGCTGCCCGAAGGAAGCGAGGTCTTCCGCGCCGCGGGCGCCGGGCACTGCCACCACCCGAACGAAGCGCAGGTCGTGGCTCGTGAGGAGTACCTACGCCGCTGGACCTCGTTTTTCGGAAGGCACCTTCCGGTCCGGGGTTGAACCGCGCCTGCGCGGATCTTCGGTTCGCCCCTTCAGTTGCCCACATGCAGCGGAGGCGTCGGGCCCGCGGCTGCGGCGAACGGTCACGGTTACGCGGGCGGCGGTCAGCGTCTCCGCGAACCGGTCGATCGTCGCTTCGTCGGGACGCTTCCAGCCCGGCAGATAGACCGGGTCTTCGTTCAGGGGGATGACGTTCACCTTGGCGCGGATTCCCGAGAGGAGCCGCGCGAGCCGCTTCGCATCCTCGGGCGAGTCGTTCCTCCCGGCGATCAGCACGTACTCGACGGTGATCCGCCGGCGCGACTCGAGCGGCCATTCGCGCATCGCGCGAAGGAGACCTTCGAGCGGGTAGACGCGTGTGATCGGCATCAGCGCCGCGCGCGTTTCTGCGTCGGCGGCGTTCAGGGAAACGGCGAGGTTCGGGCGCACCGGCCGCTCCCCGAACGTTGCGAACGCGGAGGTGATCCCGGAGGTCGAAACCGTCACGCGGCGCGCCGGCAGGATCTCGAATAGAACGTCCAGAGCGCCGAGGACCCCCTCGGGGTTCAGGAAGGGTTCGCCCATCCCCATGAAGACGACCCGGAGCCCGGAGGACTCGCGGCCGACGTCGTCGACGACCGCGTACAGCTGTCCCACGATCTCGCCGGCGGTGAGGTTGCGCCCGCCGCCGAGCCGCCCCGTGACGCAGAAGGCGCAGTCGACCGCGCAACCCGTCTGCGACGAGAGACAAACGGTAAATCGGTTTGCTGAAGTTCTTCGGGACTGAGGACTGAGGACTCCCGGCGACCCCGGCCGCTCGTGCATCGGTAAATTCGTTCGCGTCAGATCGGCCGGGGTCGCCCGGCATGTAGACCGCTTCGACGAGGGCACCGTCCTCGAGGCGGAGTCCGTACTTGACGCTTCCGTCGCGCGACGCCTCGCGCCGGACGATCTCCGGCAGCCCGATCGGCATCTCCCGCTCGAGGCGCTCGCGCAGCTCGCGCGGCAATTCGTGAATCTCGCCGACGGAGCGCGCGCCCCGGCGATGGATCGCGTCGAAGATTTGGCGGCCGCGGAAGGCCGGCACGGACCAGCTCCGCGCGAGAGACTCCCACTGGCGGCGGGAGAATCCGAGAGGCTGCGGAGAGGGTTTGGAAGCGGTCATGGCGGCAGCGCGGCCGCCCGGAAGCCTAGCTCAGTCGCTCTTGACGGGCCGCGCGCGTCGCGTGGTCCGAAGCCGCGTCGTGACCGTCCGGCGGTTGCGGACCTTCCGCGTGGGATCGATTCCGACGGACTTCAGGAACCGCAGGTCCTTGACGTTGATGCGGAATGCGGCGCGCTCCCCGCCCGACGGCTCCTGCGCGCGCGAAGCGGCGGACCGGCCGCGGGAGCCGCTCCGGGACTCCCGGCGGTTCACGCCCACCTTCGCATCGAGAACCATGTAGAGGTTGTAGCCCTCGTCCCGGATCCGCTGGATGGATTCGTGCACGCGACCCGAGCCGGAGATCGACTCGTTGATCGCCTGGCCGAGCTCCTTCAGCATCTGGCGAAGGTGATCGTTCAACTCCATGACCGCGGCGATTATCGCTTCCGGTTTGCGCGAGCGTCAAGCATGGTCCGGTCGTTGCTTTGGTGCTATTCTGTACCGCCCTCTTCGACGCCACCGGTGCGTGCGTCACTCACTGATAGGTTCTCCACGTGTTTTCTTTTTTTGCGCATCTCGTCTGCACGAAATGCGGGCGACTGTACGAACGCGACAGCCGCTTCGGAGTCTGTCCCGCGGCCGGATGCGGCGGCCCTCTCTTCGCGCGCTACCACGATCGCCCGTTCGATCGCGACGCGGTGTCCGACCGACCGCGCACGATCTGGCGGTGGCGGGAGATGATGCCGGTCGAAAATCCGGAGAACGTCGTCACGCTCGGAGAGGGTGGAGCGCCTTTTTTGAGCTCGCGGCGACTCGGGCAGGGCGCGGGCTTCGCCGACCTCTGGATCCAGGACGAATCGGGAAATCCGACCGGCTCGTTCAAGGCGCGGGGGCTGTCGGCGGCGGTGTCCAAAGCGAAGGAGCTGGGGTTCGAGCACATCGCCGTGCCGAGCGCCGGAAACGCCGGCGGCGCCGCGGCCGCGTACGCCGCGCGCGCCGGCATGTCGTGCGACGTCTTCCTACCGAGAGACACGCCGCCGCTCTTTCGAGTCGAGTGCGAGCGATATGGCGCGCGCGTCACGATGGTGGACGGGTTGATCGACGCCTGCGGGCGGCTCGTGGCCGAAGGCGCCGCAGAGGGTCGATGGCACGACGTCTCGACCTTGAAAGAGCCGTATCGGGTCGAGGGGAAGAAGACGATGGGGTACGAGCTCGCCGAGGCGCTCGGGTGGGACCTGCCGGACGCCGTGATCTACCCGACGGGCGGCGGGACGGGGTTGATCGGGATGTGGAAGGCGTTCGGAGAGATGGAGCGGCTCGGGTGGATCGGGCCGAAGCGGCCGCGGATGATCGCGGTGCAGGCGGCCGGATGCGCGCCGATCCCGAAAGCGTTCGCCGAGGGGAAGACCGTCGCGGAGTGGTGGGAGAACGCGGCGACGTACGCCTCGGGTCTGCGGGTGCCGAAGCCGTTCGCGGACTTCCTGATCCTCGCGGTCCTCCGTGAGTCGGGCGGGGACGCCGTCGCCGTGGCCGACGACGAGATGCGGGCGGCGGAGGCGGAGATCGGCGCGGCCGAGGGACTCTTCGTCTGTCCCGAGGGCGCGGCGACGTGGGCCGGGGCGAAGAAGCTCGCGGGGGAGGGGCGCCTGGATCCGAAATCACGAATCGTGCTCTTCAACACCGGCACCGGCTTCAAATACTGGGGTCAACGCTGAATGACTGCATTTGCAGCGATGCAGCGCTGACCCCAATGCAGCGATGCAGCGTTGACCCCGATAGAATTGCTGGTTCCATGCGCTACGAGTCCGTTCGCCCGAAGCTCGACCCGATCCTGCCGACGGTGGAGAAGCCCGGCCGCTACGTCGGCCTGGAGAGAAACGTCGTGCGCAAGGATCTCTCGGCGGCGGCCGTCACGGTCGCGCTGGCCTTCCCGGACACCTACGAGATCGGGATGAGCCACACGGGACTCAAGATCCTCTACGAGATCGTCAATCGCCGCCCGGACTTCGCCTGCGAGCGCGCGTACGCGCCGTGGGTGGACCTCGAGGCCCGGATGCGCGAGGCGCGGATCCCCCTTTTCACGGTCGAGTCGTTCGCGCCGGTCGCCGACTTCGACGTCGTCGGTTTCTCCCTGCAGTCGGAGCTCAACTACTCGAACATCCCGAACATGCTCGACCTCGCGGGAATCCCCGTCTGGCAGCGCGACCGCGACGACGGCGACACGATCGTCCTCGGCGGCGGCCCGTGCACGGCGAATCCCGAGCCGGTGGCCGACTTCTTCGACGCGTTTCTGATCGGCGACGCGGAGGAGGCGCTTCCGAAGCTCCTCGACGTGCTGCGCGACGCGCGGCGCGCCGGTCTCGCTCGACGCGACCTCCTCGCGAGTCTCGCCGCGCTCGACGGGATCTACGTGCCGTCGTTCTACGACGTGACGTACCGCGAGGACGGCCGGATCGAATCGATCCTCGTGAACGACTCGCGAGCTCCAGAGCGCGCGCGCCGCACGTGGGTGCCCGTCCTGAAGCCCGACTACTACCCGGACCGTCCCATGGTGCCGTCGGTCGAGATCGTTCAGGACCGCCTCGGCCTCGAAGTCATGCGCGGTTGCACGCAGGGCTGCCGGTTCTGCCAGGCCGGCTACTGGTACCGGCCGGTCCGCGAGCTCGACCCCACGGACGTCGCCCGCATGACGAAGTCCTTCATCGCCGAGTCGGGTTGGAGCGAGGTCGGCCTTCTCTCCCTCTCGACCGCCGACTACTCGCAGATCGAGCCGCTGGTCAAGTGCCTCGCGCCGGAGCTCGCCCGGCGCCGCGTCTCGATCTCCCTGCCCTCGCTTCGCGCGGAGGCCTTCTCCGTCGGCCTCGCCGACGCGGTCTCGGAGGTGCGCAAGTCCGGATTCACTTTCGCTCCGGAGACCGGCTCGGACCGCCTCCGCCGCGTCGTCAACAAGACGTTCACCAACGCGGACATGATCCAGGCCGCGGACGTCGCGTTCGCGCGCGGGTGGGACCTGATCAAGGTCTACACGATGATCGGGCTGCCGACCGAGAGCCAGTCCGATCTCGATGAGCTCGTGACGCTCGTCGAAGGAATCCTCGCCCAGGGAAGAAAGCACGGCCGAAAGGAAGTCAACGTCTCGGTCGGACCGTTCGTGCCGAAGTCCTGGACACCGTTCCAGTGGGCGCCGTTCGACGGCGTCGACGTCCTCGAGAGGAAGCTCGCGTACCTGAAGGAGCGGTTCCGCCGCGTCCGCGGAGCGCGGATGAAGTGGCACGAGCCGCGCGAGGCGGAGATCGAGTGCGTGCTCTCGCGGGGAGACCGGCGGACGGCGCGAATCATCCACACCGCGTGGAAGTCGGGAGTCCGGTTCGACGGGTGGAGCGAGCACTTTCGCTACGACCTGTGGACGCGTGCGTTCGAGGCCGAGGGGATTCCCAACGAGTCTTACCTGCGCGCTTACGATCTCGACGAGGTCCTCCCGTGGGACGTCCTCGACATCTCGATCAACAAGCGGTTCCTGCGCGTCGAGCTGGTCAAGGCGATCAAGGAGATGCGCACCGAAGACTGCAAGTGGGGGCACTGCTACGCGTGCGGCGTTCCGGGGAATGGTGAAGACACCGTGCTCGCGCGCGCCATGCCCGGCAGTCTTCCGACGATCGATCCGGAGGTCTCGGTCTCCGGGGATCCGGCGGCGTACCGCGACGTCGCCAAGGGCGCGGCGTACCGGCAGAAGGCGATGCCCGAGCTCCCCTCCGCCGTCCGGCGCGCTCCGGCGGCGCCGGCCCGCGTCTTCCGCCACCGGGTCACATTCGAGAAAACCGACGACGCGAGGTTCCTCTCGCACCGCAACACGATGGACGTCCTCGAGCGCGCGATCCGCGCGGCGGGACAGCCCGCGCGCTACTCGGAAGGGTTCAATCCGCACATGAAGCTCTCGATGGGCCCGGCTCTGCCGCTCGGCCTGGAAAGCCGTCACGAAGTGTTCGACGTCGAAGGCGTCGCGCCGTTCGATCCCGACTCGGCGAGCCGGATCAACGAGAAGCTCCCGGCGGGGGTCCGGGTCCTCGAGGTCCGCGAGCTCTCCGCCGCGGAGCCCGCGCTCTCGCGAGCCGTCAAGGGCGCGCGGTACGCGGTGCGCCTCGACTCGCCCGAGCACGTGGGCCGCGCGAACGACGCGATTGCGAACGGCTGGCGCGAGGCGGTCCCGGCCCTGCGGGCGCTGTCGCTCAAAGGCGGCGAGCTCGCCTTCGAGGTCAACCTCGACCAGTCTGCGGGTGAGACCGCGACGGCGAAGAAGGTGCTCGAGGCGCTGCTCGGCATTCCTCCCGAAGCGCAGGCGTCGCTGTCGGTCACGCGCGAAGCGACGGTTCTTGGCTGAGAGCTGAGAGCTTGCCCTACCGCGTCACCGTATCCGCGCGGTTCGAGGCGGCCCACAACCTGATCGACTACGCCGGCGGACCCGAGCCGCTCCACGGCCACTCGTATCGGGTCGAGGCCGTTCTCGAAAACGAGAAGCTGCAGCAGTACGACGTCGCGATCGATTTCGTCGCCGCGAAGCGAGCGCTCGAAGCGATCGCGAACGAGCTCGACTACTCCTACATCAACGCCCACCCGGAGTTCGCCGGGCGCAACACGTCCGCCGAGAACATCGCGCGCTGGGTTGCCGAGAAGCTCGACTCCTCGGGCGAGCTCGCCTGGACGCGTGTCGCCGAGGTCACCGTCTGGGAGGGCCCCGAGAACCGCGCGACGTACGTCCCGAACGGGAAGAGTTAGCTCCGAAAGCACCGTCCGCGGGACTGCTTCTCCGCCGGTGACGTGATCGTCGTCACTCTGAAGAGCGGCCGACCTTCTGACGATTTTTGACGGCTTGGATTGTTCGCGATGTGACAGTGGACACTCGTCGACCGTTCAATGAGGTGACAGAAGTCACTCGCCATCGGTCGAGGGTTCTGTTACGCGAAGTAACGAATTCCTCGATGATTCACGGCCTCCGACCATGGTTCTACGACTTCGTAAGTCGAGTCATCGACGGCACCTAGGCCTGACTTCGTTCGTCGGCACGGATATCGCTCTAGAGTAGCGCCAACTCCCAAAGCATCAACTCCCAGAAGGGACATTTCGTGACCTGGTTTTCGAATCTATCGATTACGTCGAACCGACGTCTGCGACAGGTGTCGCCTCGCTGGGAAGGAGCGTCTAAGGAAGTGACAACAATCACACAGATCGGCCGAACCTATCGGGCTTCGACCATTGACAACGCGACCGAAGCATCGCCGAAACGAATGGAGGGCTTCAGCCTCATCGAGATTCTGATCGTGATCGCGATTCTTTCCTTTCTCGTCGTGCTCAGCGGTCCCGTCGCCGGCAAGCTGATTCGACGCTCCAACGGCCTGGCCGCCTACTCGACCGTTCGTCAGACATTGGCTATGGCCCGGCTGCAGGCGGTCCGGCGGAGCGCCAACGTCGTCGTCGAGGTGAGCCTGACGCCCGACAATCACCTCCGGCTGCACACCTTTCAAGACCGGGCGAACGATGAGACGACCCCCCTGCCGAACGATGAGACCGCGGCCGCGGGCAATTTCCTGCAGGACGCCGGTGCGTTCGCGGGTTCTCCCGCAACCGACGAGCCGACTCTCGCGGATGTCACCATCGGTGCAGGCACACGCTTGTGGAAGCGGGGCGGAACCATGGACGACATCAGCGGGGCTGTTGCCTTCGATACTTACAGCGATGACTCCTCGCTCGTCGACCGCATCGTCTTCCTGCCGACGGGAGGCATCGCCTCACCGGAGGCCGCCAATTCCGGAGTCCCCACCGGGACGGGCGGGCGCGGGATCTATTTCGCCGACTCAGGGGGACGGAACTTCTTCCGCGTCACGGTGGACGGCGACTTCTCGGGCCGGCTTCGCGTGGACAAATACGTGGAGGGCTCCGGCTACCAGCCGAGCAACTGGACATGGATGTGAAGCGCGAAACCGGGATGACCATGGTCGAGGTTCTCATCGCCCTGATGATCCTCGGCCTGGCACTGCTCGCACTCGCGCCGCTCTTCTCAGGCGCGGTGCGGACCAACGCAGCCTCCAATCAGCTCACCAATGCCAACACGCTTGCCCGGGAGAAGCTGGAGGAACTGACCGGATATCCCCGCAACGATCCTCGCCTGGTCGTCGCGGACAATAACAACGCGGCGGTTCCGGCGGGAGTGACGATCCCAGGCGCGAGCGTCAGCGAGAGCACCTGGTGCGACAACGATCTGCCGCTGTGGTACGAGCCCTCCACCGGAGCGACCTCGCGCGCTGCGACTTCGCCGGGCGGAGGCTGGTTCTCCTATCCTTACCGCCGCACTTACACGGTCGAGCAATACGCCGAAGACCTGACGACCCGGATCTCCTCGCCAAATTCCTACGCCGTCAAACTGCTGACGGTGACTGTGCGTCCGACGCAGGGCCCGTTTCCCGGCCTGCGGGGAACGACGCAGTCACTGTACGTGAGGTCCCGTGGCACGACGTAACAAAGCCGGCGAGCGCGGCATGACGCTCATCGAGACGATTACGGCTCTGGCTCTGCTGACCATCGTCATGGTGGGCCTCTACACGCTTATCGAGGCTTCGAACAGGGTCACCAAACAGGAGACGAGCGTCGCCGAGACACAGCAATCGGCTCGCGTCGGGATCTACGAGCTCGGTCACATCCTCCGTCAGGCCCGCGGGGGATCGCTTTATTACGGCAATGCCGTCCTGCCGGTCGCGAACAACAGCCCGGGAGGCCAGTCGTTGACCGGTCTCGATGGAAAGCCGCACTACATCCGCATGGGCACCGACGTCGTCGCGGTGAGAGGCATCCTCTTCGGCGATCGGTATGCGATCGATCCCGGCGACGTTTCCTGCGTCGGATCGTGCGCAACGAGCTCGACGGCCCGGGTGACCATTCGGGCGAAAGCGAATACGGGGGTGGTGAACTTCCCGAACGGAGGGAGTCCCTCGATCGAGTCGCGAACGAGGCCGTTCTATTTCCTGGTGACCGCGGCGACGCAACAGCTCGTTACCGTCGGCTCGTCGAGCTATCTGGTGCCGTTCTACTACGTCGGCCGGGTGGACACTACCGGCACGTGGTACACCAAGACCGCCGACGCGTTCGCCTTCTCGATGGACGTTCAGGACGCCGGCGCGCGGCGGTTCGACGCCCCCGCGCCGACCCCGACCAACATGGACAAGCCCTTCGCCGGGGGGGTTGTGGACGAGGTTCGCTTCTTTCTGGACGAAGGGCCGACGGATGGCTCGACGAGCGCCGCCGACACGCATCCGTCGCTCGCCGAAGCCATCCTCGATGCCCAGACGAATCGGTTCGACGTCCGCCCCCTGGTCTCGGAAGTCGAAGACTTCCAGGTTGCCTATGGCGTCGACGGGGTCGGCGGCCTTGCGCGCGATTACGGCACCTCGCCGGGGGCGGTGGACCAGACCGGTCTCAACAAAGACGAGTGGGTTGGGAACTTCGCGAGCGAGGTCGAGACCACACTCACGATCTCCTCGACCGACCCCAAGTCGGTCGAGGCGTTCCTCGATACCTCTGTGCCAGGCGGATCATCGAATCTCCAGCCGGCGAAAGCGGCGCTCCGATCCGTCTGGGTCTCTCTGATCGCCAAGTCCGCGGAACCGGACATGCGGTACGACGGTCCGGGTGCTCGAGGGATGAAGACCCTCGATTCGAGCGCGGTTTCCTTCTCCGCTGCCTCCTCGACGGGCCGTCCTTACCGGCGACGGCTCCAATCTTTCGCCGTTTCACTGAGGAATTACCAATGAAGGACGCTTCTGTTCGGTCTTCCCGCGCGCGCAGCGAAAAAGGCGCGGCTCTCTTCGTCGTCATGCTCCTGTTGCTGATCGTGACTGTCATGGGGATCGCGTTGCTGTTCACGGCCTCGATCGAGCAGACGCTCTCGAGCACCGAAACCAAGATCTCAAAGATCTTCTACGCGGCTGATTCGGGCGTGGAATATGCGACCTCGATCCTGGCCTCGCGACCCGCTTACGGCGCCCTCGATATGCCCGTCGGCGTGTCGAGCCACTACCCCGGTCCGCTCGCGACGGACATGCAGGTCAGGATCAGTCAGCCGATCCT
>DASYUL010000131.1:0-10297 GCA_036001245.1 Thermoanaerobaculia bacterium | reverse complement strand
CTGCGTGCGACGAGGAACTTGTCCTCGGTCGGCAGTGTGAGCGTGTACCCCAGGGCGCGCCCGCGCGGGATGATCGAGATCTTGTGCACGGGGTCTGCGTTGGGAAGGGCATGACCGACGAGCGCGTGTCCCGCTTCGTGGTAGGCGATCACGCGTTTCTCTTTGTCGCTGATGACGCGGCTCGTGCGCTGCGGACCTGCGATCACGCGGTCGATGGACTCTTCCATCTCGTTCATCGTGATCGCTTTCAATCCGCGGCGGGCCGACAGCAACGCCGATTCGTTCATGACGTTCGCGAGGTCGGCGCCGGTGAAACCCGGCGTGCGACGGGCGAGGATCTCGAGGTCGACGCCGTCGGCTATCGGTTTGCCGCGCGCGTGCACGTTCAGGATCGCGAGCCGCCCTTTGAGGTCCGGCCGATCGACGACGATCTGCCGGTCGAAGCGGCCCGGGCGGAGCAGCGCGGGATCGAGGATGTCCGGCCTGTTCGTCGCCGCGATCATGATCACGCCGCTTCGCACATCGAAGCCGTCCATCTCGACGAGCAGCTGGTTGAGGGTCTGCTCGCGTTCGTCGTGCCCGCCGCCGAGGCCCGCGCCGCGGTGCCGCCCGACGGCGTCGATTTCATCGATGAAAATGATGCATGGGGCGTTCTTCTTTCCCTGCTCGAAGAGATCGCGCACGCGCGAGGCGCCGACGCCCACGAACATCTCGACGAAGTCAGATCCGGAGATCGTGAAGAACGGCACGTTGGCTTCGCCCGCGACCGAGCGCGCGAGGAGCGTCTTGCCGGTTCCGGGAGGACCCATGAGCAGCACGCCCTTCGGGATCTTCCCGCCGAGCTTCTGGAACCTCTGCGGGTCCTTGAGGAATTCGATGATCTCCTGCAGCTCGACCTTCGCTTCCTCGACGCCGGCCACGTCTTTGAACGTGACCTTCTTCTGGGTCGGCGTGAGGAGCTTCGCCCGCGACTTGCCGAAGGAGAGCGCCTTGTTTCCGCCCGCCTGCATCTGCCGCATGATCACGAACCAGATCGCGACGAGCAGGATGAGGGGCCCGTACATGACGAGCGCCGAGACGAACGAGGAGTCCTTGAGCGGAGTGATCTCGATCTCGACCCCATGCGCGCGGAGGTCCTTGACGAGGTCCGGGTAGCTCGCCGCGTAGGTCTTGAAGAGCGGCTCGCGACGGCCGGCGTTCCCCGCATAGGTGCCGCGGATCTCTTCTCCGCGGATCGTGACCTTTTGAACGTGGCCCTGGGCGACCTGATCCAGGAACTGGGAGAAGCTGATCTCCTCGACAGCGGTCGCTCCGGTCTTGAAAACGTTCCACGCCAGGATGATCAGCACCAGGATGACCATCCACAGCAGCAGGTTTTTGATCGTGGCGTTCAAACGAGTACTCCTTGTGTGCCGTGAGGATAACGGAGTCGAGTCACCGATTATTGCCCGTTTGGCCGGCCATTGGAGCGAGCCGGACGGAGAATTCGGCGCTGCGGCGCCGAAATCGGATCCGACGGCCCGCTTCGAAGCGGAAGTCGCACCCGGTCGCAAGCAGCGCGACGATCTGCTCGCGCTCGCGGCCGGTGAACGGCGGCCTCCCCGGCCTCGCGAACGGAGTCGCGCACTCCAGGAGAGCCTTGCGCCGCAGCTCGTCGGGAGAGTCGACCAGCAGGGGCGCGCTCGCGATCACGACGTTCCTTCCGAACGCGATCGCCGGTCGGAGGCGAATGTCGAAAGATCGATCGAGCTCCTCCCGCCGAAGGGAGAGCTCCTCGACGCGTTCCGCGAGAGCTTCGAGCTCGTCATCCTTCATTACGAGCTCTCGCCGCAATCGGTTCCGCGCGAGTCCGAGATCACCGTTGGTCCGATCCCGGCGCCAGGCGATACCGCGATGTCCCAGGAATTCGACGATCTCCCGCCGGGAGATGCCGAGGAGGGGCCGGACGACGCCGTCGGCACGGCTCTCGCGGGGTCCCGCAAGGCTGGCGAGGCCTCCCTTCCGTCTCTGCGCGAGCAGGTGCGACTCGATGCGGTCCTCCCGCTGGTGCGCGGTCGCGATCCGCGAGGCGCCCGCCTCCCGCGCCATCTCGAGGAGCGCCTCGTAGCGCACTCGCCGCGCGCCAGCCTCGGGGGATAGGCCGAGCTTTCGGGCTTCTCCGCGCGCGTCGCGGCGGCGCTGGAAGAAGGGAAGCCCGAGCCGTCTGGCGTGGCCCGCAACGAAGAGGAGGTCGCGGTCGGCGTCCCGGCCGCGCCAGCCGTGGTGGACGTGCGCGACGGAAAGGGTCCAGGCCAGTGCCGGGGCGAGCCCCGCAGCTGCGTAAAGAAGGGCGGTCGAATCCGCACCCCCGGAAACAGCGAGGACAATCGATGCGCCGCGAGGCATAAGCCCGCTGTCGGCGGCGCTGAGCAGTGCTTCGGAGACCGGGTCCATTCCTAATGGTACGACGGCCGGAGGTCTACGCCCGGAGTGAGTTCTTAAAGCCGCTTTCCGCTCTTTCGCGCCCTGCGGCGAAACCGGCCGACCCGTCGTCGGATTTCGACCTCGGCTTCCGCGAGCCTTTCGAGATACCGCTGAAGCTCGTCGCGGGCGAAGTAGCCCGGCGCCAGACTGAGAAGTCGGGTTCGGCCGATCATTCTTCCCGCGACGAGGCCGTCCTCTTCCAGGCTCCGTACTGCCTTCTGAATCCCGGAGAGCGGGCGGTCGAGGAGCCTAGCGAGCTCGCGTGCGTGGCTCTCGTGGAGCAGACAGAGAGTTACGAGCGTTTCTGTTCTCGTGCGGCCACCGAATGGCGACGATTGTCCGACCATCATAAGAGATCATATGACCACTTATAGCGGTCGTTATGAAGTGAGTAATGTCCCGTCGAGTCAGCGGTCCTCAGGTGCGCCTAACGTCCACCCATCTCCGTCAGCTTCCGCGTTTCCTCGGGGCCGAAGCCTTTCGAGGGGTCGACCAGGATCAGCGGCGTGTCGCGCGGGTAACCGTACGGATCATCATCCACGACGACCCAGCGAAGTCCTGCGGCGCCGGCTTCCTTCAAGTAGGCGAGGATTTCCCCGTAGCGGCCGCGGTCCCCGAAGGGCGTTACGCCGACGATCCTCGCCGCCACATCGGGTGAGAAGAGCCTCCGAAGCTCTGCCAGCCCGATGACCTCACGCCAGCTCGACGTGATCACGATCTGCACGTCGGGAATCCGGCGGACCGCCTCCTCGAACACAGCGAGGAGCGGCTTCTCGAGCCGGTGGAGCGGTGCTTCATTCCGTCGGAGGACGCCGTCGAAATCGAGGAAGATGACCAGGCCGGCCTCTTTCGCCATCGCCCGGCCAGCCTATTTCAGACCGGCGGTCTCTTCGATCGAAGCACCTGATGGTGGCGGTGCAGGGACTCGAACCCCGGACACAGCGGATATGAGCCGCTTGCTCTAACCAACTGAGCTACACCGCCCCGGCGAAAGGACCGGGGATGCTACCACGGGCGGGGCTTACGATCATCGCTCGCCGCGGACCGTATACTCGACGCGTGGTCGCTACCGACCGGTGCCAGGTCTGCGGCGAGACCTTCGGATTCAGCCTGGCGCTGTGCTCTCTCTGTCACCGCATGGTCTGTGACAACTGCGCAACGCGGCGCGGGGGGATCGTCTTCTGCGGCGCCGCCTGCGGTCACTTGTTCTTCTTCGGCGAGTCGGACGAGGAAGATCTCCCGGAATCGGAGACGGAGGAGTGAGCTCGCCCGAGCCGAGCTCGCCCGAGCCGCCGATCCCGACCCGGCCGTCGCGCCTCGGACGCTTCTTCCTCCGGGACCCGAACACCCAGTTCCTTCTCCTCGCCGCCGCGGTCGGCATCGCGGGGGCGCTCGGAGCCATCGGTTTCCGCGCGATCTCGCGCGAGCTGACTCGGCTCCTCTTCGACGCCGAAGACATCGTGGCCGCCGCCGAGTCGCTCCCGCCGCTTCTGCGGATCTTCGTACCCGCGCTCGGCGGCCTCGCCGCCGGCCTGATCATTCACGCATTCGCGAAGGGTGGCAGCCCCGGCGGGATCTCTCACATGATCGAGGTCGTTCACCTCGGCCGGCGCGCCGTTCGGATGCGGCCTTCGCTGGCGCGCTCCGCGGCCTCTCTCGCAGTCATCTCGACCGGCGGCTCGGAGGGTCGCGAGGGCGCCATCATCCAGATGGGCGCGGCGTTCGCGTCGACGCTCTCGCGGTACGCGAAGGTCTCGCCCGAGCGCGCCCGCATCTTGATCGCCTGCGGTATGGCTGCGGGCGTCGCCGGCGCCTACAACACTCCGATCGCAGCAACGCTCTTCGTGCTCGAGGTCGTCGTCGGCTCGTTCTCGATGACTCTGTTCGGACCGGCCGTCGTCTCCGCGGCAATCTCGACCGTTCTCGTTCGGTCGCTCCTGGGCGACGAGCCGGTCTACCAGGTCGCGGCGTTCCGCCTCGAGTCAGCGCTCGAGTTCCTGCCGTTTGCCGTGATCGGAATCGCCGCGGGCGCCTCCTCCGCTCTCTTCGTTCGAGCGCTGCGCGCCTCGAAGAAGCTCTTCACCTCCTTCGGGTTCGCATTGCCCGTCTCGATGGCGATCGGCGGCGCGATCGTTGGCGCGATCGGGATCGTGCGGCCGGAGGTCTGGGGGAACGGCTTCGACGGAACCAACCGGATCCTCCGCGGCAACCCGTCGATCCCGCTCCTGGCCGAGCTGTTCGTCGGCAAGATCGCCGCGACCGCGGCAACGATCGGTTCGGGCGGCGTCGGCGGCGTCTTCACGCCGAGCCTCATGATCGGCGCGGCGCTCGGGGGCGCGGTCGCGAAGCTCGTGCAGATCGTCCTTCCGATTCTCGAGGCGCCGGTGGGCGGCTACGCGCTCCTCGGGATGGGCGGCCTGCTCGCCGGCGTCACGCGGGCGCCGCTGCTCGCGATCATCATGATCTTCGAGCTCACGCAGAACACTGCCGTGCTCGTCCCAATGATGGCGGTCTCCGTACTCGCGGTCCTGACCGCGCGCGCGTTCCAGCGGGAGTCGATGTACATCGAGAGCCTGCGCTCCGCCGGGATCGTCTGGGAGAAGACGCCCGAAGCGACCGCGCTCTCCTCGCTGACGGTCTCCGACGTCATGCGCCAGGACATCCGGCTCGTTCCCCGCCACACTCCGCTCCCGGAGATCGTCCAGGCGTTCCTCCACTCGCGCAGCCTCTACCTGTACATCGGCGACGAGGAGGGGAGACTTCTCGGTGTCATCGACCTGCACGACATCAAGGAGACGCTCCCCGAGCGCGACCTCTCGAGCCTCGTCATCGCGGAGGACATGGTCCAGGAGATTCCCTTCGTCACTCCGGCCGAGCCGCTCACGAGCGTGAACGAGAAGCTCTGGTTCCGCGACCTCGGCCAGCTCCCCGTCGTCGACTCCGCCGAGAACCGCCGGTTCCTGGGGATCGTGACCCGGCGCGATCTGCTCGGCGCCTTCGACCGGGAAGTGCTGCGGCACAACCGGCTCGTCGCGCGCGTCCGGATGTTCCGCGAGGGCGGAAGCGAGATGGACTACTTCGAGCTGCCCGAGAAGCACCGGCTCGTCCAGGTGGACGTGCCACCCGCGATCGAGGGGAAAACGGTCGCCGAATCGGGGCTCCGCAACCGCTACGGCGTTTCGGTCCTCGCCGTGAAACGGCTGTCGCGCGGCGGGCTCGAGCGGCGCTTCGTCCCGGGGCCGGAGGACCGCCTGCAACACGGGGACGTGCTGATCGTGCTGGGCACCGACGACGCCGTGGCCCGGCTCCGCGCGGGGGCGATGTGACCCCCCGTGTGACGATTGGCACGCCGTTTCCGGCCGCCGGGGCTATCCTTGAGCCATGACCAAGACCAGCGCCAGCGAGCTCGTGGCGCTGCGCGGGAAATGGCAGAAGGAGCGTAAGCGCCTCTACGACCCCGATACGGGTCTTCCGACCGTCGCGGCGCTGATGGAGGACCTTGTCGGGCAGCTGCGCGAGAGAGGCTCCCTATCGATCCTCTCGTTTTCCCCCGGTTCCGAGGGCCGCGTCGAGGAAGTCTGGGGCTGGAAAGCGTACGACGACCTTCTCGTCGACTTCGTGCGGCGCTTGAAGTCGTTTCAGGCGGACGGCATCATTCCGGCCGGAGTTTTCTGCCTGCCGCACGTCTCCTCCGACGAAGTGCTGCTGATGATCGATCCGGAGGCCGCCGCGCGCGATCGGATTCCGGCGCTCGAGCAGAAGGCGGGAGAGCTCGACCTGTTCATCCGCGGTTATCTCGCCGAGCGCGCCGACCTCCCTGGCCGCTTCCGGTCGTTCGTCGGAGCGTCGCGGGTCCACGCCGATCCGCGCCGCCGGCCGGAGAGGCTCGTCTACAGCGCGGTCCGCGACGCGCGCGATCGCGTCACGCGTCAGACCATCCGTGCCGAGATCCGCGGCGCCGCGATCCTCCAGGAGATCATCAATCGCCGCGACATCACTCCGTTGTTCCAACCGGTCATCGACCTCTCGACGGGAGAGATGATCGGAATGGAGGCCCTCTCGAGGGGGCCGAAGGGCAGCGACCTCGAATCGGGTGAGACGCTCTTCTCGCTCGCCGAGCGCACGGAGCTCCTCGGCCCGCTCGAGCGCGTCTGCCGCGACGTCAGCTTGCAGGCCGCTGCGGCGAACCTGAATGGGCGCAAGCTCTTCATGAACCTCTCGCCCGCGGCCGCGTCCGATCCCGAATTTCTCGGACCGCGGTTCCGCGACAGCCTGGCGTCGTTCGGCATCGCGCCCTCGTCGATCGTCCTGGAGATCACGGAGCGGACGTACGTCGTCTACGAGAGCCTCTTTCGCGACGTTCTCTCGCGGTTTCGCGAGCAGAACTTTGGGATCGCCGTCGACGACGTCGGCACGGGCTACAGCAGCCTCGCTTCGCTCGCCGACATCCAGCCGGATTACCTGAAGTTCGACCACGTGTTCGTCCGCGACCTCGACCGTCGGCAGATCAAGCAGGACCTGCTCGAAGCGCTCATGAGCTTCGCGCGGAAGATGAACACCCGCGTCATCGCGGAGGGAATCGAGACGCGCGAAGAGCTCGAGGCCCTGCGGGCGCTCGGCGTCGAGTACGGGCAGGGATTCCTCTTCGCGCCGGGCGTGTCGATCGACGAGATTTCCCGCTACTATCGCGTCGCGGTCTGAGTCTCCCGCCGGGGGGTTAGCTCAGCGGTAGAGCGCCTGCTTTACACGCAGGAAGTCGCAGGTTCGAGACCTGCACCCCCCACCACAACGTCGCGCTCGCGCGCTCGGGATCTGGCCTTACCACCGGCGCTCGGCTCGGCGAGACAGCCTCGACCGAGCGCCTGATCCCTCGCGCGCTCCCGCTCCCGCGGCGCGAGGCTCCTCCCTCGATTACCTCGGGAGACTCCTCGCGCCGCGACCGAGCACGAGACCTGCACCCCCCCACCAAAACGCCTATTCGAAGTAGCCGTTGACGTCGATGATGAAGTGGGTCGTGCCGGAAGGCTGACCGGAGACCACCGTCAGGACTCCTCCCGGGCCGAGCGCCAAGATCGCGTTGTTCGCGCGGGTTTGTCCTGCCCGGAAATTCATCGCCGAAACGAGAGGTGGATTCGACCCCTCGGGGTAGACCGTCAGGTGGCCGAAGGCTGTCGGTTGCGTGACGGTGAAGTTGAAGGAGACCGCCTTCGCGCTCGGCGAGACTCCGCAGCGGCCGCCGATCGCGAACGTTCGCGGAAGACCGGCGGCGAGCGGGGGGCCACCCCAGGGTCCGGCGGCGTCCCGGGTATCCGCAACCCGGCAGGGAGTGACCGTGTAGAAGCCCGGCGCCGGGGGAGGCGTGCCGGAGACGGTCAGAGCGACGGTGTCGGTGGCAGTCAGGCCATCGCCGTCCGCGCCCGTGAGCGTGATGACGTGACTGCCCGGTGACAGAAAGGCTTCGAGTAACTGTCCGCTTCCGAGCGCGCCGTCCTCGCTCGACGTCCAGGCGAGTGCGCTGTCGCCCAGAAAACCATCCTCCAGGTCGGTTCCCTCGCCCTGCAAGGTGACGGGCAAGGCGGCGTTGAAGGTCTCTCCCGTCGGCGGCGAGACGATCGCGACCGCAGGGCCCTTGCTGCCGACGGCGAATGCGTTGTCGGACGTGTCCTCAGCCGTGTGGAAGCCGTCGGAGGCTTGCACGCGGATCCGCGCGGCTGAGCCGCCGGGAAGCTGCGAGAAGTCCAGTGCGTAACTCGTCCCTGTGATCAGCGCATCGACACCCATCCAGGTCGAGCCGTCGTCGGCGCTGTAGAGGAGGTTGTAGGTCAGCGGGTCCGCATCCGGGTCCATGCCCGTCCACGTCAACGTCTGGACGCCGGCCAGAGTCAGGCCGGGAGCGTTGGGGTAAGTCAAGATGACCGAGGGAGGACTCGCGCTCGGCGTGCGGAATGCGAGGAGAGTGTCGGTCCCCTCCGTCAGCTCGACTCGGGCGAGGCCGACGGGATAGGGCACGACCATCGCGAATGCCGCGCTCGCCGCCGTGTCGTCGGTCGTCGATTCGACCTCGAAGGTCACGTCGAAGCAGTGCTGGGTGAGGACCGTTCCGGCGACGTTCTTCAGGTTAAGGCAGTAGCCCGGGCCAGCCTCGGGCGGAGGCGGGATATCGGTCGGTGCGGTCGATGTGCGGAACAGAGGATCGAGACTACCCGTCGGAGGCAGAACGTCGTTGACCGTTCCCGTCACGAGCACGTTGTCCCCTACAGTTGCTGTCTTCCCCTCGAGAGTCTGAGCAGCCGCGCCGGAGCAGAACTTGTTGAAGAGGAAGCTGTAGGTCTGGGGCGACACCCAACGCTCAGCCTCCGGATGTCCGTATCGGTAGATCACATCGCGAAGGTCGGACGCGCCCGGCCTCGGCGGCTTGATCTTTCTTTCGTAGACGTCGAACCAGTGTCGGCCGTTCGTCGTCTGTAGGGTGTGGTGACGTCCGTACGCGTGCGCCACCTCATGAGCGAACGTGCCGCGCCAGTAATTCGGGTTGAGGTTCTGAACGACCCAGGCCGCGGAACCCGGGATGTGGATGACTCGCCCATTATCGGAACCGGCGGCGCCTTGGGGAAGCCAGCCGACGATCTTGTCGGGTCGCGGCGCACTGCTCCCGAACAAACGCGACGCGAGCCGGCGGAGGAGAAGCGTCTGCGCATCCTCGGCGGTCATGTCTTGGGAAAAGGTAAGACCGACGAGCGGCGAGTACTTCAGTTCCTTGTCAGCGACAGGGTAGACCTTGCGCAGGAACTCGTGGCCTTTGCTGATATTCGCGCCCGGATCGGCGGGAACATGACCTCCCGGAGGGTCGTAATGAAGCGAAGCGTAGCCGAGATCGACCTCCTGGCAGTTCCGCGTCGGCCTCGAGATCTCATTCTCGTTGTTCGAATAGTTGTCCTCCAGAACGCCCTGGAAGTGGTTCACTTTGACGACCAGCCTGAGGGAGGGCTGCAACGTCCAAGCGTACGGAAGCTCGAAGTTAAGCGTGTCGTTGATGTTCCTCCAGTTCGGATGGTCGGGCGCGGTGATCTGACCCCCGGGATTGAAGGCGCCGAGGGTACCCAGAGGCGTCTGACCGGCGTAGCCGCGGAGGATCCCTGAAACTCCAGGGACTGGTCCCGGTTCCTTGCCGATACCGAGGTAGGCCCGGACGACCGTACGACGCCCGCGGACGAGCGGGATCAAGTTCGCCGTGGTTTGCAGCCCCTGAGTGACTTCGAGGCGATCGACCGTTAGGTCGCGACCAGTGAAAATCCGAACGGTCACGTCCCATTTGATGGCCAGAGGCGGCTGGCCGGGAGCGGACGTCTCGAAGTGCTTCGTGAACGTTTTTCCTTCGGCGTCGCCCACGAGGTCCCCGGGAAACCCGAGGATGTTGAAAGCAGCGGTCGCAAATTCGTTGGTGTCCGAACTGCTCCCTCCACAGCCGGTGGTTTCCTGCTCGTCTCGGTAATTGAAAACGCGGTTGTAATAGAACTGGTTGGGAGACCCCGAGAACGGGTCCTGGAGACCCCAGGTCCCGTCCGGCGGGAGATACGGATCGAAGATGTGGGGAGTCGTTTCGGGTCCCTGGTAGCGATTCGGATCGGTGATGGAGATGAAAGAGTGCGTCCGGATGAGCCCGCCAAGGGGGCAGGGAGAGGTGATCACCGTGTCCCAGTCGTCCGTGACGGTGAGATCGTAGGGAAGATCGTCCTGGCTTCCGTCCGGATACCGGCGAACGATCGTGTCCCCCGTCATCTCGATCCGGCGGTCGCTGACCGTCCTCGTTCCGTCCGGATCGGTCTCGTCGCTG
>DASYUL010000130.1:0-29297 GCA_036001245.1 Thermoanaerobaculia bacterium | reverse complement strand
ACGACACAAAGTACCCCTGGTTGACGGCATAGTGTCCCGACGTCGTGTGGTACGAGGCCACGTAAGTCGTATTCGCCGAGATCGCGACGGGGGAAGTCAGCACGACCTCCTGCCAGCCGGACGCGCTCTCGCCGGTGAACGTCGCGGTTCCGAGCAAAGTTCCGGCGCTCGTCCAGAGGTGCCCCGTGTGTGCGCCAGTGTTCCCGGAGCCCTTGTAGAAGCGTATTGCCGTGATGAAGCCCGCCACATCGGAGCGGAACTTGACGCCGACCTCGAGCGCCTGGCCGTCGTTGGCCTCCGGCGCGGTTGTTGATGGGCTCCAGATCGTGCAGGGACACGTTCGCGCGCCGATCGTCACGGTCACTCCGGCGCCGGGCGTCTCGAGATTGCCGCTGTCGTCCACGGCGCGGCTCTTGATCAGGGCGGGCCCGGCCGCGCCCGGCGTCCAGAGATAGCTCCAACTCGCGCGGCCGTCGGCCCGGTGCCAGGTGGCGCCTCCATCGGTCGAAACCTCGACTCCGCCGACCTGTCCGCCGGAATCTGTGGCCGTGCCGGTTATCGTGACCGCGCTTCCGCTGGAGACTGATCCGCCGTCGGCGGGGAACGTAATCTCCGAAATGGCGGATGTGCTGTCGGCGGAGGCCGCCGCGAAGACGAGGCCGGACTGGAGGGTCCCGGGCTGAACTCCCATGTCGGCCAGGAGGTTGACCGTGGCCTGCTGCATACGCACGTCCGGTGCGGCGCCGCCTCGGTCGTGGTTGTCGTCGAGCCCCCACACCCACTGGACCGTTCCTGCTCCGAAAACCAACGCTCCGCTCGAGTGCCTGTACAGCGTGAGGCTGTGTGTCGCCGTTCCGGCCCCGTAGTTCGAGCCCTGGTCCAGAATCCGCTGCGGCACGTCGACCGTCGTCGAGGACATTCGGAACAAGCCCGGGGGTCGGGAGCCGTTGTCCAGGTCCTCGTCCCACTCGTAACCGAGCGTCTCCGCGGGAAGGGTCGCGGTCTGGCCGGGGGACAGGGAGGCGATCGTGGTGTTCCGCCAGAAGCGCATCTTCCCGTCCGCCTCGCGCACCTCCATGGCATAGCTGCAGCAGTTGACGGTGAAGATCGTTCCGGTGAGCGCGTTCTCGGGGCGGGGCTGCGGGTTGATCGGACGGTTGTCGCGCCAAGTACCCGTCCATGCCACCGGGTCGAGGTTGGTGTTGGCGTGCGTGTCCTTGTAGCAAACGAGTGTCCGATGCGGAGTGACCGAGCCGTCGATGCTCGCTTCCCAGCGCGTTTTCCAGAACACCTCGTTGCCGCTGAAGAAAGCGAGGTGGACGCCGCCGTTGCGCGCGGCCTCCACGTTGTTTCGCTGTCCTTCCGACCAGTACTCGTCGTGCCCGATGGAAAGAAAGACGTCGTGCTCCAGGATCTCGCTGCCCCGGCGGTCGCTGTCGACTCCGGTGAAGTAGCTGACGTTGTAGCCGTTGGACTCGAGCCAGCGCACGATCGGGTACTCGGCGTTGAAAACCCAGTCCTCCGGCGTGGGGCCGCGACTCGTGAACGGCCGGTTGTAGCTGACCTTGTAGGCGCGGCCGGCCGGACTGCCGGTGTAGAGGCTGTTCCCCCCGTACTGGTTATACGCCTGCCAGGTCGTGTCAGAAGTCTGGAGCAGGATGGGAGATTGTCCGTCGTCGTCACGAACGATGAAGACGACGTGACTTCCACCAGAGGCCACATCCTCGCGCTCGAGCTTGGCGAAGTAGATGCCGGAGACGGCGTCCGCCGGCACCGCCCAGGACGCGGACTCCGACCAGTTGCCGCAGTCGTTCAGACCGGTATCGGAATCGTTGAGACAATTCGGTTGACTCTGAGGCAGGGCGGCGGAAGGCTGAATCGTGGCGACCTTGCGCGCGCCCAACCCGCCGTAGTAGCCGAGCCGATAGATGTCCAGCCGGTAGTCGGTCGAGGGAGTGTCCACTTTGAAGTGAACCGTCTCGCCTTGATCGACGCTGATATCGGTTGCGAAACCCTGGATCGAAGCGTCTCCGGCGCCGCTGACCTCCCATTCGCTGGACGGGTTCCCCGTCTTCGAGTTCTCACATACGATCGGATTGACTGGAGCGTCACATGGACCGGCAAGCGCCCGCGATGTGAAGCCGACGATCAGAGACAGAACGGATACAGACGTGGAGAAGAACAGGCGAAACGTCGCGCGCCTGCTCGTCCACGGAACCGTGTATCGGCCCATCGTCTCTTCTCTGGCTTCTCAGCGGGCGATCCCGCCGCAGCGCGTCGGCTGGTCTCACAACGCGCGTTTGGTTTTTCGAGGAGATAAGGACGATACGCCGCGAGTTACTCGGGCGATACGGGCCGTTGGACCTGAAATTGTCTGAGAAAAAGGCTCGGGACTTAGTTGGGCCGCGCGCCGAAAGGGCCTAGGACTTTAGTTCTGTAGGCTCTCTGATGTAGAGGCCGAGTGCGAAGCGGTTATTCACCTGGAGCTTTCGGAAGATGTTGTTCAGATGGCCTTTTACGGTCTTCTCACTAATGTGTAAGAGCTTGGCAATTTCCTTGTTTCGCAATCCTCGGCTGCAGGCGTCCGCAACCTCATACTCTCGCTTGGTGAGGTCGGACTTCGACCCCCCGGCCGAACCCGCGGTCAGATTCTCCAGAGCAAGGGCGGTGTTCCTCGGCTTACCCCAGATTTCTCCCTCCGCCACTGCCTGAATCGCGTTCACGAGCACCGAGAACTTCAACTGCTTCCCGACGACGCCCGATGCCCCGGCTCCCAACGCCCGCACGGCGGTTTCGTCACTCGATCGATTCGACAAGGCGAGAATTCGCATCGCGGGCGCGGCGCGGCGGAGGCGGTGCACCATGCTCTCCGCGTTCGACCCCAGGCCTTCGTAATCGAAAAGGAGAACCTGAGGATTCTCTCTCGCCAGCACTTTCCACATGTGGTCGCTGTCGGAGGCCCGACCGACGACGGAGAATCTGGGTTCGTCGTCGAGTTGGCAGGACAGGACTTCACAGAAGAGAGGAGGCTGGGCAGCGACGACGATCTCGACCCCATGTCTCTTGGTCCTGCGGGGGAAATCAGCCTTCTTCGTCTGCGTCGACGAACCCATCTGGTCTACCTTTCCGGATCCCTTCCTTCGGCTGAGTTAGCTTGCAAGAAGCGCGCTATGAGGGATTCGCCTCACCCTCGTACGGGTGTTTGGCTGTTGCGACCTTCGTCGATGCTTACGTCGGAAGAAGCTGTTGCGTGAAGGAGATCGCATCGCCCTTGGCGATGTTTCGATACAAGGGTCTATTTCGACTTTTGTCTAGCTATACCTCGACTGCCCGTTGCCAAGCCACACGCGACGCGACTCGCGCGCATTGGGCACATCGCCGGGGATGTTCGCCGAAGGAACTTCGACGCCGCCATGTTGGTCCACGGCCGGATCCGTGGCAGCGGTCCGACTATGAAGCGAAAGAAGGTTCTGATTGAGTGGAAACCGTCAGCGGCGATGTACCCCTTCAAGTGGCAACTTCCGCTTCCGGAGATCGTTCGGGGTTCGATAGACCGTAGACGAGCAGCCGTCGGCCCGAGTCCTCGATCTCGCGCTCCAGGGTGGCTCCGAGGCGCTCCGCGAGACGGATGGAGCGCGCGTTCTCCGGCCGGATCACGCAGGCGATGTGGTCGCGTTGGAGCTCCGTGAAAGCGTGGCGGACGGCCGCACGCGTGCCCTCGAGAGCGTAGCCTTTTCCCCAGGCGCGGCGGGCCAGGGCCCAGCCCAGCTCGAACCCCTGTCCATTCTCCGGATGGAGGAAACCGAGATGACCGATGAGCCGGTCCGTGGACCGCTCGATCACCGCCCACATCCCGTAACCGCGGAGCTGCCAGTGACCGACGTACCGCGCGATCTGCCACCACGCGTCGGCCCGAGAGAGCGGCCCCGCATGGATATAACGCATGACCTCCGGGTCGGCGCAGATCTCGGCGTGAGCCTCGAAGTCACCGAGTCGGAAGACCCGAAGCCGGAGCCGGTCCGTGAGGAGCTCCGTCACCGCACGATCATAAGGTCGGTATATCGTCCTTCGCGCCGTAAGGAGATCGCATGAAACCGATCCGCTGCGTCCGGATTTCGGCCTGTCTCGCGACGGCGCTCGTCCTCTTCGTCGGATCCGCCTCTGCCCAGACGCCGCCGCGCCCGAAGTATCCGAACTTCCCCAGCGAAACGCCGGCGAAGCTCGAGCCCGCGACCGAGGCCTTCGACTACGTCCGGCGCGACGTCATGATTCCGATGCGCGACGGCGTCAAGCTGCACACGGTCATCCTCGTGCCGAAGGGCGCGAAAGGCGCACCGATCCTCCTCACGCGAACGCCGTACGACGCAACCAGGCTCACGAGCAACTTGCACAGCGCGCACCTCGGCCCCAGCCTCTGGGGCTACGACAACGCTACCGAGGTCATCGTCGAGGGCGGCTACATCCGCGCCGTGCAGGACGTGCGCGGAAAATACGGCTCGGAGGGCGACTACGTGATGAACCGCCCGCTGCACGGCCCGCAGAACCCGACGCCGGTCGATCACGCGACCGACACGTACGACACGATCGAATGGCTCGTGAAGAACGTCCCGGAAAGCAACGGCAAGGTCGGCATCCTCGGCATCTCTTACGACGGCTTCCTCCCGCTGATGGCGCTCGTCAACCCGCACCCGGCGCTGAAGGTGTCCGTGCCGATGAACCCGATGGTCGATGGCTGGATGGGCGACGACTGGTTCCACAACGGCGCCTTCCGCCAGCTGGGCGCGTCCTACATTTACGAGCAGGAGGCCGACCGCGAGAACGACGTCCACTGGTGGACGACCCACTTCGACGATTTCGAGACGTTCCTGCAGGCAGGATCCGCGGGAGAGCTCGGGAAGCGCCGTGGCCTCGAACAGGTCGGTTTCTGGCGCAAGCTCCTCGAGCATCCGAGCTACGACGCCTTCTGGCGCGACCAGGCGGTGGACCGGATCCTCGCGGCGCAGCCCCTGAAAGTCCCGGTGATGCTCGTTCACAGCCTGTGGGATCAGGAGGACATCTACGGCGCACCCGCCGTCTACAAGGCGATCGAGCCGAAGGACACCGGCAACGACAAAGTCTTCCTCGTCATGGGTCCCTGGCACCACGGCCAGGAGATCCGCGAGGGGAGCTCGCTCGGCGCCCTGAAATTCGACGCCGACACCGCGCTCTACTTCCGCCGTCAGATCCTGCGCCCCTTCCTCGACCAATACCTGAAGGACGGCGCGCCGAAGGCGGACGTCGAGCCCGTGACCGCTTTCGAAACGGGGACCAACGAGTGGCGGCGCCTGACCGCGTGGCCGGCCGGCTGCGCGTCCGGCTGCACCGTGCGGCCGACGCCGCTCTACCTCGCCGCCGGGGGCAAGGCCGGTTTCGCCGCGCCGAAGGCGGGCGGCGCGGTGTTCGAGGAATACGTGTCCGACCCCGCCAAGCCCGTGCCGTTCATCTCACGCCCCGTTCCGCCGTCCTCCTACGACGGGGGAAAGAGCTGGCGCGAGTGGCTCGTCACGGACCAGCGCGAAGCGTCCGGCCGCCCCGACGTCGTGGCGTTCGCCTCCGACGTCCTGACGGCGCCGGTGAAGATCAGCGGGCAGCCGATCACAAATCTGATCGCGTCCACGAGCGGCACCGATTCGGACTGGGTCGTGAAAGTGATCGACGTCTATCCCGACGAGGTCGCGGGTCAGCCCGCGATGGGCGGCTACCAGCTGATGGTTTCCGCGGACGTCTTCCGCGGGCGCTATCGCGAGAGCCTCGAGACGCCCAAAGCGATCGAGCCAGACCAGCCACTTCTCTATCGCTTCGCGCTACCCACCGCGAACCACGTCTTCCTCCCGGGCCACCGGATCATGGTGCAGGTGCAGTCGAGCTGGTTCCCGCTCTACGACCGCAACCCGCAGACGTTCGTGCCCAACATCTTCTGGGCGAAGCCGGGCGACTACCGGAAGGCCGTGCAACGGATCTATCACGCGCCCGGGCAGGCGAGCTTCATCGAGCTGCCGCTGGTCGCTGCGCAATGAGGCGGGCGCGCGACGGAGCTTGAAATGGAGGTCACCGTGAAATTCGTGACGAGCTGCATTCTCGGCATCGCAGCGGCGGCGGTGGCCGCGGAGCGTCCCGTGCTGCGCTACGTGCCGAAGCACGAGGAGCTCAAGTACACGTTCGGCGGCGTGCCGCCCGCCAAACGGATCCAGCCGGGAACGAGAATCGTCAGCTGGACGGAAGACTGCTACGACGGCGCGGTCACGAAGCCAGACCAGCTGCCGTCGAAGGTCCAGCTTCCCGGCCACGACAATCCGCAGACCGGTCCCTTCTACGTGGAGGGCGCGGAGCCCGGCGACACGCTCGCCATTCACATCGAGAAGCTGGAGCCCGCGCGCGACCACGGCATCTCGTCGTCGTTTCCGGGCTTCGGCGCCCTGAACGCCACGAACCGAACGGCTCTCCTCCATCGGGATCTCCCAGAGACCGTCTGGTTCTACCAGGTCGACCGCGCGAAAAAAGTCTTGCGGACGCGCTCGCAGGACGGCAAGCACGCGTGGGAGGTGCCGCTCGCGCCATTCCTCGGCTGCCTCGGCGTCTCGCCGGCGCACGGGGAAGCGCGCTCGACGATCGTGCCAGACGACTTCGGCGGAAACATGGACTGCTCCGATGTCCGCGCCGGGAACACCGTGTACCTCGGGGTGCGCGTGCCGGGAGCCCTGCTGTCCTTCGGCGACGGCCACCTCGGTATGGGAGACGGGGAGATCATCGGCACCGCGGTCGAAGGCGCGATGAACGTCGAGCTGTCCGTGGATCTCATCAAGCGCCGCGAGACGCCGTGGCCGCGGATCGAGAACGGCGAGTGGCTCATGTCGGTCGGCTCGGGGCGTCCACTCGAGGACGCGGCCCGCGTCGCGTTCAAGGACATGGTCGAGTGGATCCGCGAGAAAACCGGCCTCTCCGAGATGGACGCGTACCAGTTCGTGTCGCAGAACGCGCGCGCGCCGATCGTCCAGATCGTCGATCCGAACTACACCGCCCTCGTCAAGATCGAGAAGAGCCGGCTGCCCTTCGCCGCGGTTCGCTGACGCTCACGCCGGGGGCGTCGTTGCCGGTTCGCGCGCGGACGTGGCCGAGGAGGCGTTCACGGCTGCGACGACGTGACGCGCGGATCCGGCCACGGCAGCGCATGCACTTCTCCCTTGAGGGTGCCGACGTAAAGGCCGTCCGCGGACGCGCCGATGCCGCGAATCGTCCCGCCGACGTTCTCCGACCACACGGCGTTACCGTCCGCCAGACTGAGACCCACGAGCTCGCCGGTTTCGCTCCCCGCCAGGGCGATCCCTCGAGCGACGTATGGACGCGAGGAGCTCCATGGGTGCGTACCCGTGCGGCTCCACCGCATCCGATCGAGCACCGGCGTGTAGCAGGTAAGCGCGCGTTCACCGAGGAACGCCAGGACGCATCCATCGGCGAGAGCGAGCCGACCGCTCGGTGAGGCTTCGGCGGTCTCGACGCTCGCCGCGACCCCACCGGTGTCGATGCGCACGCGGTAGAGGCGGCGCTCGGACGTGCCCGCGTATAGCGAGCCGGCAGCGATGAGGACTCCCGCCGAGATCCGTCCACCGAGCCGGCTCTTCCAGAGGAGCTTGCCGGACGTCGCGTCGAGTGCATACACGGCGCCGTCGAGACCGCCGAAGAAGACCCGTCCGTCTGCCACGGCGGGGGTTGAAGTCAGCAGGAAGGCTTCGTTCGCGGCTCCCGTCGAGAAACTCCAGACGCGATTGCCGGTCTCGACGTCGAGCGCGAAAAGCTCGTCTGCGAGCGTCGCCGCGTAAACGAGAGAGCCCTCAATCGCAAGATCGGTCGCTGCTCCCGGACCCGCCTCTGCCTTCCACCGGACGGCGCCCGTCTCCCGTTCGAACGCATAGACGTACGCGACGGCTCCCGGCTGCCGCAGATCGCTTCCCGCGACCACGAGCGAGCCGGTGACCAGCGGATCGCCGTGGAACTCGAAGGGCCCGCCTTCCTCACGGGTGTCGTGCTGCCATACGAGAGCACCGCTCCGGCGGTCGAGCGCGCGAAAGTACCCGTTGCACGAGCCGACGAAGACGAGATCCCCCGCGACCGTAGGGGTCGAGAAGACTCACCCACCGGCGTCGAAAGTCCAGGTGGAAACCGCTTCCTCCGCGGGGCGGAGGTCGGGCGCGCCTGGCCGCGCGGTCGGAGTGCGCCCCGCGCATCCAGCGAGGAACGTCAGGAGCACGAGCCCGGCCGAAGCGACCCTCGGCCGACCGGAAACTCGAGCGGAGATCGACCGCATCGGCCTCAGCGAGAACCGGCGTCTTGTACGGCGAAGAGCGCGGTTGTGATGTATCGCTCCCCTGTATCCGCCAGAAGGACGACGATCGTTTTGCCCGAGCTGTCTTCGCGGGAAGCGACCGCGATCGCGGCCGAGAGCGCGGCGCCGGAAGAGACTCCCGCCAGGATTCCTTCCTCCCGCGCCAGCCGGCGGGTGCATTCGAAGGCGTCCTCGTCGGTCACGGCGATGACCTCGTCGAGAATCGCGCGGTTCAGGACCGCCGGAACGAAGCCGACTCCGATCCCTGGGATCTGGTGGTTACCGGCGGGCCGGCCCGATAGGACGGCCGCGCCGGCGGGCTCGACCGCCACGACGCGCACGCCGGGCTTTCTCTCCTTGAGCGCTTCTCCCACGCCGGTGATCGTCCCGCCGGTGCCGACCGCGGATACGAAGACGTCGACGCCGCCTTGAGTGTCGTCCCAGATTTCCACCGCCGTCGTCCTGCGATGGACATCCGGATTCGCCGGATTCCTGAACTGGTCGAGCATGATCGAGCCGGGAATTTCATCAACGAGTTGCTTCGCGCGGGCGACCGCGTCCCCCATGAGGATGCCGGGAGTGAGTACCACCTCGGCTCCGAGGTGTCGAAGGAGGGCGACACGCTCCGTCGACATCGTCTCCGGCATCGTCAGCACCAGCCGGTACCCGCGGATCGCTGCGGCAAATGCGAGACCAATTCCCGTGTTGCCGCCGGTCGCTTCGACGAGGGTCACTCCGGCTCGGAGGACGCCACGCCGCTCCGCGTCGTCGATCAGCGCCACCCCGACCCGGTCCTTGACGCTGCCGCAGGGATTCCGCATCTCGAGCTTCGCAACGATTCGGCCGGGCAGATTCGCGCCGACCCGTCTCAGGTCGACCATGGGCGTCCGGCCCACCGTGAAGGTGACGTTCTTGAAAATCACGCGGGATCAGGGCTTCGAGGCGAGCGGCCTCTTGCCCGGCGCGTACTTTATGACTCGGGCCTTCTCGAGCGTGACGAGGCCCTCCTCGACCATCTCGTCGAGGATCGGGATCAGTCGGTCGACGTGATCCTGGCTGTCCACGACCTCGATGACGACGGGGAGGTCTTCGGAGAGGCGGAGCAGATGGGTCGTGTGGAGAACGCTGCGGGCACCGAAACCGGCGACTCCGTGGAAGACCGTCGCGCCCGCGAACCCTTCCTTGCGGAGCCTTTCGAGAAGGGCAACCGAAAGCGGCTGATGACGCCACTTGTCCGATTCACCGATGAAGATCCGCGCGAGAACCTGCTCACCATCCAGAACGCGCATCGAGACTCCTTCCTAGTTGCCGGCGAGCCATCGCGCGGACGCCAGACCGGCGATCCCGGCGGCGAAGCAACCCCCGACCATGACGACCATGTTCAAGAAACCCATCAGCCACGCTCCGTCCCGGAAGTACTGGAGCGTCTCGTAGTTGAATCCCGAATACGTAGTGAATCCTCCGAGCACGCCGACCACGATGACCACGCGCAGGTCGGGGGAGAGTTGCGCGGTCGCGAGAGCAACGTGCATCACCGCGCCGATGAGAAGAGATCCGACGAGGTTCACCGCCAGCGTGCCATAGGGAAAAGAGCCGCCGAAGTGCCTCGCGACCCAGCCCGAAAGCAGATACCGGGCGCCCGTCCCGATCGCGCCGCCCAGGCAAATCCAGAAGAATCGAACCATTCAGTCCAACTCCCGTCTCGAACGTCGCGGAACAAAAAACTCCTACGACTTCCGTTCTGCCGTAGGAGTCATTGGTCCACCCGAGAGAGGCGGACGGTTATGGCGGACTCCACCGCCTTCGGCGACGACCCTTCCCTATCGCGGCTGCGGGACGATCCGGATGTACGGCTTCGGCGACTTCCAGCCGGCCGGGTACTTTTCCTTCGCTTCGGCGTCCGAGACGGCCGGCACGATGATGACGTCGTCGCCCTGCTTCCAGTTCACCGGGGTCGCGACCTTGTGCTTCGCCGTGAGCTGGCAGGAATCCAGAAGCCGCAGCACCTCGTCGAAGTTGCGGCCCGTCGACATCGGGTACGTCAGCATCGCCTTGATCTTCTTGTCCGGTCCGATGACGAACACCGAGCGGACGGTCGCGTTGTCCGCGGCGGTCCGGCCCTGGGACGTTTTGCCCGCTTCATCGGGCAGCATGTCGTAAGCCTTCGCGACCTTCAGCTCCGGGTCGCCGATCAACGGATAGTTGATCGCGTGCCCCTGCGTTTCCTCGATGTCCTTCGACCAGCGCTCGTGATCCGGCACCGGATCGACGCTCAAACCGAGAATCTTGGTGTTTCGCTTGTCGAACTCCGGTTTGAGTCCCGCCATGTAGCCGAGCTCGGTCGTGCACACCGGCGTGAAATTCTTCGGATGGGAAAAGAGGATGGCCCACCCGTTGCCGACCCACTCGTGAAAGTTGATCTTCCCCTGCGTGGTCTCCGCGGAGAAGTTGGGAGCTTCGCTGTTGATTCTCAACGCCATGACTGACCTCCGTTTCGGGGAAAGGTTATCGCAATCGGGGGCCGAAGGTCAGAAGTCGCGTCCGGCGGGGAGGGCGCCCGAACGTATCATTCCGACCGATCCATGGCGCCGCGTTCGAACAGGGTTCTGATGATTGGCGTCGATGCCGGCGACGTCGAGTTCATCAAGGCGGCGGCGGGGGCGCTTCCGAACCTTCAGCGGGTCCTCGGAGCAGCCAGGCGGTTCGATCTCGACTCGACGGCCGACGTCCTCACTGGTTCGGTGTGGCCGACCTTCTATACGGGCACTCTGCCCGGCGACCACGGCGTCTATCACCCGATTCAGTGGGATCCGGCGGCGATGCGCGCGCGGCGAGTCAGTGAAGACTGGTTGTATTGCGAGCCCTTCTGGCTGGGCCTGGAGCGGGAGGGCGAAACCGTAGTCGTCGTCGACGTGCCCTTCACTTTTCCCGGTCGCCTTCGGCGAGGGATCGAGGTCAACAACTGGGGCACGCACGAGTATCTCGGGTCTTTCTCCTGCAACCGCCCCGAGATCGGCCGCGAGCTGCGCCGCCGTTTCGGCGCGCACCCGATGGGCCACGACACGCCCGTTCCTCGCTCGCGCCGACACATCGAATCCGTGCCGCACCGCCTCGCGGAGGGCGCCCGCTCGAAGGGCCAGATCGTTCGATGGCTGATCAATGCAATCGACTGGACTCTCTTCCTCGTCGTGTTCGGCGAAGCCCACCGGGGCGGTCACGTGCTCTGGCCCGAGCCGGGATACGAGCAGTTCGCGGCTCCGAAGGATGCGATGCGGGATGTCTATCGGGCGGTGGACGCTTCGGTCGGAGAGATCCTCGACGGCGTGGACGTCAACTCGACCGTCGTCGTGTTCTCGCTCCACGGGATGGAGACCAACCGCTCGCAGGGACACTTCGTCCGGCCCCTGATGGATCGCATCAACGCGGCGTTCGAGGAGGGCACCGCAGCGCGCGGTGGCACTGCGCGGCGAGGCGGCCTCGTCCGCATGCTGCGCGTGGCCGTGCCCGGTCGGTTGCAACATGCGGTCGCGCGTGCGGCGCCCATCCAGCTGCTGGACTGGGTTTCCAATCGTGAGATCACGGGCGGCATGGACTGGCGCAAGACGCCGGGCTTCGCGCTTCGCCCTGATCTCCACGGCTACCTGCGCATGAATCTCGCCGGCCGTGAACAAGCGGGTGTGCTCGAGCCCGGCAGTGAGCGTCACCGAGACTACGTGGACCGAGTCTGCAGGGCGTTTCTGTCTCTCAAGACCGAGGAATCAAAGCAGCCGATCGTCCGTGACGTCCTTTCGATGCGCGACGTCTTTCCCGGCGCTCGTTCCGGTCTGCTGCCCGATCTCGTCGTTCGATGGGAAAAGCTCCGCCAGGCCACGCGGGTTCGCTCCGACTCGTATGGGGCGTTCTCGGCCGAGCCCGACACGGGGCGCTGCGGTGAGCACCGCAGCCGCGGGTTTGCGGCGCTCTCCGGACCGCGGAGGCACGACACGTTGCCTCCGCTCGCGCACGGGAAGGACTTCCCCCGCTTCGTCCGCGCGCTGTTGGGTCGCTCGCGCTCCGGGTGAGCCGCGTCAAACGACCTGCGCGCGGATCTCGATCTCCGACTCCAGGGTCTGGCGCACGGGGCATCGCTCGGCGATCTGGACGAGACGGCGCTTCTGTTCTTCGGTGAGCGCGCCCTCGAGCTCGATCTGGACGTCGATCCGGTCCAGCCTGCCCTCCTTCGTTTCACAGTCGGCGCAGTCGGCGGCGTGGATGCGCGAGTGGCGCAGCCTCACCGTGACCGATTCCAAGGGCCATTTCTTTCGCCGCGCGTACAGCCCCACCGTCATGGACGTGCAGGTTCCGAGCGCAGCCAGCAGAAGGTCGTAGGGAGTCCCGCCGGTATCGGTTCCCCCCGCCGCAAGCGGCTCGTCGGCCTTGAAGCGGTGCTTTCCGATGTGGATCTCCTGAGCGAAGCCGGAGCCGGCTCCACGGACGACGACGGAACCCTCCTCGCGTTCGTTCGACGTCGCGCCGACGGAGCTCATGGTCGACCTCCTCTCCGATAACCCGGTCCCCGGAGCGCGCGGCCGGGACGCGCATCGGTGATCCGCCCGCCGTCCACGACGAGCTGTCCGTTCACGCACACGAATGGAATCCCCTCGCTGTAGTGCAGCGGGTCGGCATACGTCGAACGCTCTCGCACGGTGACGGGATCGAACGCGACGACGTCCGCGGCCATCCCCGGTCTCAGGATCCCCCGGTTAGCAAGGCCCATGCGCGACGCGGGAAGCGACGTCATCTTGCGAATCGCCTCCTCGAGCGACAGGGCTTTCTCGTCGCGCACGTACTTCCCGAGGATCCGGGCCGCCGAGCCCCACGCGCGCGGGTGAGACTTCTCCTGCGAGTAGATCCCGTCCTCGGCCCGCGCCCCGGAGTCGGTTCCCATCGAGACGAGCGGGTGAGCGAGCGCCGTGCGGACGTCGTTCTCGCTCATCGAAAAGGTGACCCGCCCGACGTTCGCGCGGTCCGCGATCACGAGGTCCATGAGCACGTCGATCGGGTCCTTCTTCTGCGCTCGCGCGATCTCGGCGATGGTCTTGCCTTCGTATTTCTTCAGGTCGGGCTTCAGGACCGTCGTGATCAGGATCCGCGATCCCGGCTCGTCGTTCCAGTCCGGGTTCTCCCCGGGGAAGTCCGCACGCGCGCGGGCGCGCGCGGCCGGATCCTGCAGTCGTGCCAGCAGCTTCTCGCGTCCCCCTTCGCGCACCCAGAGCGGCAGGCTGGCGTCGAGGCTGTTCGAGCTGGCGGCCCACGGATAGAGGTCCGCGGAGACGTCGAGCCCTTCGGCGCGCGCCTGCTCGATGCGCGCGAGCACCGCCGGCATGCGCCCCCAGTTGCGCTTGCCCGCGGTCTTCAGGTGATAGATCTGGGCCGGGATCCGCGCTTCGCGCGCGATCCGGAAGACTTCGTCGAGGCTCGTATCGATTCCGTCGCCCTCGTCGCGCTGGTGGGTGATGTAGGTGCCGCCGTAGCGGGCCGCCACCTTCGCCAGGGCAATGATCTCGTCGGTCGACGCGAAACGGTCGGGCACGTACGCGAGCGACGTGGACAGTCCGAACGCGCCCTCTTCCATGGCCCGGGCGACCGCCGCTTCCATCGCTGCGACCTCTTCGCGAGTCGCCGCCCGCTCGTCCTTGCCGATGACGAGATCCCGCACGCCGCCCGCGCCCACGAACGTCCCGAGGTTGATCGTCGGGCGCGCGCGCTCGAACGCCTTCCAGTAGCCCGCCAGCGTCGTCCAGTCGGGGGTGACGCCGTAGTGGACGGAAACGTCCTTCATGTCCTCGATCATCCGGGCGTTCAACGGCGCGATCGACTGGCCTTCGCCCGTGATCTCCGTCGTGATCCCCTGCGTGATCTTGCTCGCCGCGCGGTTGTCGACGAGCACGTTGTATTCGGACTGTCCCAGCATGTCGATGAAGCCGGGCGCGACGACGAGCCGCGTCGCGTCGATCCGGCGTGCCGCGGCGGCCCGCGAGAGATCGCCTACGGCCGCGATGCGGTCGCCGACGATCCCGACGTCCGATCTCACCCACGGAGCTCCGGTTCCGTCGACGACGCGTCCGCCCTCGAAGATCAGGTCGTAGCTCGGCCGTGGCGCCGTCGGAGCAGCCAGAACGAGCGCCATCGCGGTGAGTCCGGCGAACATCCACAGCAGTCTAGTCAAAGCTGATACCCTGTCGGCTTTCCCGGAACCGTGGACTGACCCACCGATGCCCGAATGTTGACCACGAAGCTCGCCAATCGCTACGAGGTCGCCGCCGAGCTCGGCCGCGGCGGCATGGGAGTCGTCTATCGGGCGCGCGATCCGATGCTGAACCGCGAAGTCGCGGTCAAGGTGCTCGCGACGAGCGAGCTCACGCCGGAGATCGAGGAGCGCTTCCAGCGCGAAGCCCAGATCGTCGCGCAGATGGACCATCCCGGGATCGTCCCGATCTACGACGTCGGGCGGCACGACGGCTCGCTCTTCTTCGTGATGCCGCTCGTCGACGGCACGAACCTCCGCCGGATCCTCTACGACGGCTCGCTCAAGCTGGGAGAGGTCCTCGACATCGCGACCCAGGTCGCCGACGCGCTCGACTACAGCCACTCGCGCGGAGTCGTCCACCGCGACATCAAGCCCGAGAACATCATGGTCGCACGCGACGAGAGCGGTGCGCTGCGGATCCGCGTCATGGACTTCGGTCTCGCGCACGCGACCACCGAGAACCGGCTGACCAAGACGGGCACGCTCGTCGGAACGGTCACGTACCTCTCGCCGGAGCAGGTCACGGCTCACGCGTTCGACGGGCGCTCCGACATCTATTCGCTCGGCACCGTGATGTACGAGTGCCTGACCGGGGAGCCGCCGTTCACCGGAGAGGTGCAGTCGGTCCTCTACCGGATCGTGCACGAGATCCCGCAGCCCCCCCGATCCCTCGGGGCCGAGATCCGCGAAGAGCTCCAGAACATCATTCTCCAGTGCCTGGAGAAGGACCCCCTGCGCCGTCATCAGAAGGCGGCGCAGCTCTCCGAGGCCCTCCGCCGCCACCGTTCGACCCTTCACAGCGACGAGTTCGCGATGTCGGTCGTCGCGACCGCGAGCCGCACGCTCCAGCGGCCATCCGCGTCGGCATTCGTCGGCCGCGAAAAGGAGTTCGCGGAGCTCCAGCGGCGCTTGAACTCCGCGGTCTCCGGCGATTGCCAGTTCGCCGTCGTGGCGGGAGAGCCCGGAATCGGCAAGACGAGACTCCTCGAGGAGCTGAAGAAGCTCGTCGCGATGCGAAAGATCCGCGTCCTCTACGGGCGTTTCATCGAACAGGACCAGGCCTTCTCGTACCAGGGGTTCTGCGAGCTCGTCCAGGACTACTTCAGGTCGCGCGAAGCGGGGAGCTCCGCAGGGGAAAAGGCGGACTTCTCCGACCTCGCGCCGGATCTGCTCTCCCTCTTTCCGCTTCTGACGGAGATCAGCGAGCTGCGCTCCGCGGCGAGCGGAGGCTCCCGGGTCGCGTCCTCGGCCGATCAGCGAAAAGCCGAAGACCGGATCCAGATCTTCGAGCTGCTCGCGCGGACGCTGACCCGGATGGCGGCGGGAAAACCGCTCGTCCTCGTACTCGAAAACCTTCACGCGGCGGAGGTGTCGATCGAGGCGCTCCAGTACATCGTGCGCCGCCTCGGACCCACCCCGACCTTCTTCGTGGGCAGCTACCGGCAGACGGAGGTCGACAAGCGGCACCCGCTCGCACGGATGCTCGACTCGTTCGCCGATGACCCCCGCTTCGTGTCGATCACACTCGGTCCGCTCTCCCCGACGGAGCACCGCGGGCTCGTCGAGTCGGTCGTCGGAGCGCCCAACGTCTCCGATGACCTGGCGAAGCGGGTCTACGACGCGACGGAAGGCAACCCGTTCTTCACCAAGGAGCTCCTGCGGTCACTCATCGACTCCGGCGGGATCGCCCGAGACGTCACGGGCGAGTGGACATTCTCGCAAGGGACCGGCATCTCGTCGGATGCGCTGCCGGCGACGATCCAGCAGGCGGTCGAGAAGCGCATCGAGCGCCTTCCGGAAGACCTGCGGGACCTGCTCTCGATCGCGTCGGTGCTCGGCCGGAGCTTCGACTTCGCCGACCTCGAGGTCCTCGCGGAGGGCGCCGGAAAGGTCGAGGACTCGATCGACCGGCTCGTGCGCGAGGGAGTGTTCGACGAGGAGAGGGAGGCGCGCGGCGACCGGCTCGCGTTCTCGAGCGGAATCGTGCGCGACGTTCTCTACGGCGCGCTGTCGCGCCGCAAGCGGCGGTCGCTGCACCGCAAGTACGCGGAGCTGATCGAGGAGCGGTATGCCGGCCGCCTCGAGCGGATCTATCCCGACCTCCTCCACCACTTTTCGCAAGCCGACAACCCCGAGAAGACCGTCGAGTACGGCCTGAAGCTCGCGCGCAAGTCGCTCGACGCGTTCAGCGCGGACGATGCGAGCCGCGCGGCGAAGACCGCGCTCGAATACCTCGAGGACGAGGAGTGGAGCGGGGACCGCTCGCTCGAAGGCGAGGCGCGGCTCCTCCTCGCGGAGGGGCACCGCATCTCCGGCAACGCCGACGGAGCATTGCGCGATGGGGAAACGGCGGTCCGCATCTTCGAGCGCGAGCGTCAGCCGGAGAAGGCTCTCGGCGCCATCCTCTTTGCCGCCGAGACGGCCTGGCAGGCACGGCGCACCGAGGAGACGCGACGCTGGGCGGAACGCGGCCTCGAAGCGGCCCGGTCCCTCGAGAAGAGCGAGGCGCTGACGAGGCTTCTCTCGCTCGCCGCCACCGTCGCGAACCTCCGCGGGGAGTACGCGAAAGCGGCGTCCTATCTCTCCGAGATCGAGCGGTTGAAGCCCCGGGAAAGGACCCAGGAGGAAGTGATCCCGGGCGGCGGCACGCTCGTCGTCGCCATGGCCAACCCGATCGCGTCGATCGAACCGGGCGACTACGAGACCACTGAGGAGCACGAGGTCGTCGCGAACGTGTTCGAAACGCTCGTCACGACCGACGCGCAGGGCGGTCTCGTGCCGCTGCTCGCGGAGAAGTGGTCTCTCTCGGACGGCGGAAAGACGGTTCGCCTCCGGCTGCGACGGGGCGTCGTGTTCTCTGACGGGACGCCGTTGACGGCGCCGGCGGCGAAGCGCTCGTTCGAAAGATCCATCGCCCTCTCCCGCGAGGCGATGCCCGCGGCATATGCCGCCATCTCCGGAATCGAGGAGTACCTGGAGGAAACGGCGAAGGGAGTCTCCGGGATCACGGTCGTTTCCGAATCGGAGCTCGACATCCGGCTGCGGGAAGTCCTGCCCGTCTACCCCGCTTTTCTGACCGATGGACGAACGTCGATGGCGTCCGCGGTGACGGATGTCGACGGGACCGAGCGCGTTCTCGGCACCGGGCCCTTTCTCGTCACCTCACACGCCGCCGACTCCGCCGTGCTGGAGAGAAACCCGAATTACTGGAAGGACTCCCCCTCGCGGCTCGACCGGATCGAGTTCCGGGCTTCCCTTTCCGCGTCCGAGATCGCCGCCGGGCTTCGCGCGGGTCAGTGCGACGTCGCGCGAGACCTCCTCCCTCAGGACCGCGAAGCGATCCTCCGCGACCCGCGTTTCCGTTCCGGGCTCGTCGAGACGCCGAAGAAGAACACCTACTTCGCGCTCTTCAACGGCTCCGGAGCGGCGGCGGAGAGTCCGGTTCTGCGGCGCGCTCTCTCCGACGCGGCGCGGGCGCGCGATTTCGTGTGGGGAACGCTCGGGAGGTTCGCCCTCCCGGCCACCGGGATCATTCCGCCGGGCATCCTCGGGCACGACGCCGGCCGCCGGCTGCCTCACGCTTCGCGCGAGAAGGCGGCTGAAATGGTCCGATCGGCCGGGCTGTCGCTCCCCGTGCGCCTGCGGGCGTCGGTTCACCCGATTCTGAAGGACCAGTACGGCGCGCTGACGTCGTCGCTTCTGGCGAGCTGGGCGGAGCTCGGCGTCGAAGTGACGATCGCCACGAACAACATGGCGGAGTACCTCGCATCGTGGAACGACACCACCGGATTCGACCTTTTCGTCGGCCGCTGGATCGCCGACTACGACGATCCGGACAATTTCACGTTCACCCTCTTTCACTCGGGGAATGGACGTCTGCGGCGATACTTCTCCTCCCGCGAGTCGGACGAGATCCTGGAGGAGGCGCGCCGGGAGAGCCGCGCCGCCGCGCGCGAGGTTCTCTATCGCTCCTTCGAAAGCCTCGTGCTCGAGTCGGCCGTCCTGGTGCCGCTCTTCCACGACGTGGACTACCGGATCGCCGCCCCCGCGGTCCGCGGCATCACGCTGAAGAGCACCGCGCCGTTCATCAACTACACCGAGGTCGGAAAAACAGCGGCCGCCCCCGCGCCGAGCCCGGCGCGCGCCGCCGGAGGCGGCATCCTGACGGTGCCGATCGCCGGCGTCATTCGCACGCTCGATCCTTCGCGCGCGGAAACGGTCGAGCAGGGCGAAGTCCTCCCGAACGTCTTCGAGGGACTGCTGCGGGAAACGGAAGGCGCGCAGGTCGTTCCCTGGCTCGCGTCCGAGGTCCTCGTCGAGAACGACGGCCGGCGTTACCGGTTTCGTCTTCGCCCGGGCATCCGATTCCAGGACGGGCGCCGGCTGACCGCGCGGGACGTTCGCTACACCTTCGAGCGGCTTCTCGGCAACCACGACAGCGATCGCCGCTGGACGCTCGCGCCCATCAGCGGGGCCAAAGCGGTCCTGAGCGGCGAAGCGACCGGCCTCGAAGGCTTCCACATCGTCACTCCGACCGAGTTCTACATCGACCTCGACCAGCCGATCTCCTTCTTCCCCGTCCTGATGTCCGATCTCGTCACGTCGATCGTGCCCGAGGGAACCGTCCACTTCGGCCACAGCTGGCGGGAAGGCGCCGTCGGAACCGGCGCGTTCCGCGTCGTCGGGTTCGAGCCGGGACAGCGGCTCGAGGTGGAGCGCAACCCGCACTACTGGCGCGACGGGTATCCCCGGAGCGAGGGAATAGTCTTTCGGTTCGGAGTCCAGCCGGAAGAGATGCGGGCCGAGTTCCTCGCGGGCCGTTTTTCGGTCGCTTCGGATCTGCTCCCGCGGGACGCCGAGGCGCTGCGTCAGGACCGGCGCTACGCGACCGGGTACAAGGAGTCGCCGCGCCTCTCGACGTATTTCATCGCCTTCAACATCCATCGCCGCGCCTTCGGAGATCCGGAGGTGCGGCGCGGGATCCGGCGGGCGATCGACGTCTCGGCGCTCGTGCGCCGGACCCTGGGACGCCTCGCGATCCCCGCGAGCGGTCTGATTCCTCCGGGACTCCTCGGTTACGCGCCAGCGACCGAACGGGTGTCGGACGCCGCGCGGCCGGTTCCGGTCCAGCAGTCGTCCGACAAGACCATGTCCCGAGAGACGGTGGAGGTCGCCGCCCTCGTCCATTCCTCGTTCGCGGGCGAGTACGTGGCGCTCATCCAGGAGCTCAACCAGACCTTTCGGGAGATGGGGTTCGAGCTCCGGCCGATCAACAAGAACATGAACGAATACGTCGAGATGAGGAAGACGCACGACATCGACGTCGTCATCGGGCGGTGGGCGTCCGACTATCCCGACGCCGACACGTTCGTTCATGGCGTCCTCCAGACGGAGGAGGGCTTCATGGGCCTCTTCTGCGGGACGCCGGAGATCGATCAGCTCGGCGAGCGGGGTCGGGCGGAGATGGATCCTCGCGTGCGGCACTCGATTTACCGTCAGGTCGAGGAGATCGTCGCGCGCGACGCGCTCCTGATCCCCCTCTTCCACGAGCAGGTCTACCGATTCATTCAGCCCGACGTGGAAGGACTGTCGCTCGGATTCTCCCTTCCGACCGTCGCCTACGACAAGCTTTCTGTAAGGCGATAGAAAAGAGGGGTCAGGTATTCACGAGTCGCCGGGACGGCGGCTGAGCCGGACTGCCCTTGTCACATCGCCGCGCGATGTGGCAAGTGGAGACCTGACCCCGGGCCGTGGCCGGAAGTGGCAAGTGAAGACCGGACCCCCCTCGATTCAGATGCTGAGCGTTCCCGTCCGGATCAGGTAGGCCAGGCGCTTCCTCTGCTCCGGGTTCAGGAGCTCGTGCAGTCGGCCGAGCGCCGTCACGACGGCCGCGCGGAGTCGGTCCGCGCTCTCCAGCCGCAGCTTCGCCGCGCTTTCCGCCTTCTCCCGATCAAAGGCGTCGGACGAGATGGCGTCGGCGAACGCGGAGAGCGTCCGCCGCTGATCGACCGCGGCCTGCGCCCGCTCGGTCTTGATCTCGTCCAGAATCCGCGCGAGCTCCGCGACCTGTGCGTCCTCGAGCTCGAGCTTGTAGGCGAGGAACCGGAGCGGCCGGCGCACGCCGAACGCGCCGCCCCCGAAGCCGTACGGACCGGGGTCGTCCTCGGCGGCCGCCTCGTACTCCCAAGCGCGCCGCCATCCGCGCCCTTCGCCCAGGCCGTAGCCCGCGCCGACACGGCTCTCGCCGCAACGCTGCCTTCTCCAATGGGGAATGAATCCGGGATGCATGAAACCTCCTCTCGCCGGGGCAATCGCTCCCGACGGGTACCTCGAGCGTGGGCGACATGCCTCACGCCGTATTCGAGAGGTTAGACCCGGATCGGGACGTCGGTCAAGGCTTGACCCGGCGGTAATGTGGTCACCTTCACCCCGATTTAACGCTCGCTTCAACGGCCGTTTCCAGCCGTCAGAGAGGCTCCACCGCGCAAGGAGGATTCGAATGCACTGGAGACCTCTCGCGTTTCTGACGATCGGCCTCTTCGCGAGCGCCGTCGCTCTCGCACAGATCACCCCCGCGGAGGGATACACGCCGCCGAGTGACGACCCGGCCATCAAGGTCGGCGGCACGATCTTTCTCGACTACACGTACCAGGATGCGCCGGAGATCATCGATGCCAATGGTGATCGCGTCCACTCGAACGCCTTCAACGTCGGCCGCGCCTACGTCAACGTCACGGGTCAGCTCCACCACCTGCTGTCGTTTCGGATCACGCCCGACATCGTGCGCGAGACGGGCTCCGGAAGCTCGCTTTCCGGCAGTTACACCGTCCGATTGAAGTACGGCTACGCGCAATTCAACATGGACGACTGGTTTCCGCGGGGAAGCTGGGTGCGCCTCGGAATGCAGCAGACGCCCTACGTCGACTTTCACGAAACGGTCTACCGCTACCGCTTCCAGGGCGCGATCTTCGTCGACCGCGAAGGGTTTCTTTCGTCTTCGGATCTCGGCCTGACGAGCCGTTTCGCCTTTCCCTCGAACTACGGAGACGTCCACCTCGGCGTGTACAACGGCGAGGGCTATACGAGGTCCGAGGCGAACGACCAGAAGGCGTTCCAGGTGCGGCTGACGGTCCGGCCCGCGCCGGCGGTCAACGTGCTGCGCGGGCTGCGCCTCACCGGATTCTGGGACGCCGACCACTACGTGCGCGACGCAAAGCGGCAGCGCGCCATCGCTTTTCTCACCTTCGAGCACCCATACGTGAACGTCGGGGCCGAGTACCTGACCGCAAAGGACCAGACGACGCTCGCCGCGCGGGAGATCGAGGCGGAGGGCTGGTCGGCCTGGGTGACGCCGAGGACGCCGATCGGGATCGAGGGCCTCTTCCGCTACGACGAGCTGAAGCCGGATACCGACCAGGACGAGGAGAGGAAGAAGAAACGCACGATCGCCGGGGTCGCCTATTGGTTCACCTTCTTCAAGCCCGGCGTCACGGCGGCTCTGCTCGCCAACTACGAAAACGTGAAGTACGACCGCTTCTCGCCGTCCCGACCGACCGAGAAGAGATACGCGCTTCACATGCTTCTCAACTTCTAATTCACGGCGTCTTAACACCGAATTGACACGCCGACTTAACAATCCGAGCGAGGGTGAAAATGATGCGATTCTTTAGATTGATTGCCGCGGCGGCCCTGGCCGTCGCGTTTGCCCGGCCCGGCGCCGCCGAAACGATCCGGATCAACGGCGCGGGCGCGACGTTCCCGTATCCGATCTACTCGAAGTGGTTTTCGGAGTACAACAAGCTTCATCCCGACGTCGAGATCAACTACCAGTCGATCGGCTCGGGCGGCGGGATCCGCCAGTTGACGAACCGCACCGTCTTCTTCGGCGCGACGGATGGGCCGATGACGAAGGAGCAGATGCTGAGTACTCCGGGCAGGATTCTTCATCTCCCAGCGGTACTTGGCGCGGACGTGCCGGTCTACAACATTCCGGGGGTGGACGTTGAGCTCAAGTTCACCGGGCCCCTTCTGGCCGACATCTTTCTTGGGAAGATCACGAAGTGGAACGATCCGGCGATCGCGAAACTCAATCCCGGCGTCAAGTTACCCCCGACGGACATCGTTGTCGCTCATCGCTCCGACGGCTCCGGTACGACCTACATCTGGGTGGATTACCTCTCAAAGGTCTCGCCGGAATGGAAGAAGCAGGTCGGAGTCGCTACATCGGTCAATTGGCCGGTCGGCATCGGCGGCAAAGGCAACGAAGGCGTCGCCGGCCTCGTTAAGCAGACCCCGGGCGCAATCGGATACGTCGAACTGATCTACGCGATCCAGAACAAGATCCCGTACGGCACGGTTCAGAACACCTCCGGCGAGTTCGTCCGCGCGTCGCTCGAGTCCGTGACGAAGGCGGCCGCCGCGACGAAAGGCAAGATGCCGCCGGATTTCCGAGTCTCCATCACCAACGCGCCCGGCGCGGGTGTCTATCCCATCTCGTCTTTCACCTGGCTTCTCTTCTACGAGAATCCGAAGGACAAGCGCGCCGCGCGGGTCATGACCGACTTCATGCGGTGGGCGCTCCACGACGGGCAGAAATACTGCGCCGATCTCGGATACGCGCCGCTTCCGGAGGAGGTCGTGGCCATGGAGATGGAGGCTTTGAAAAAAATTCGGCTGTGACGCGACGGTGTTGCTTTGTCATCCCGAGCGAAGCGAGGGATCTCTCACTCGAAAGACAGAGATCCCTCATCGCTTCGCTCCTCGGGATGACCACGGGGGGAAGGAACTCGCGAGGATGACCAAGGAAGATCCGTGACGACGTCGCCGAGATTCCCCCTCTTCCGTCGTCGGCGTCCGGGACAGGGCGCCGACGACGCACTTTTCCGCCTCGCGACCGGAGCCGTGGCGGCCCTCGTGCTCGTCGTCGCCGCGGCGATCGCCTTCGAGCTCTTCCGGCATTCGCGGCTCTCGATCGAAAAATTCGGGCTGCGATTCTGGACCGGAAAGATCTGGGACCCGGTGTCCGGGGAGTTCGGCGCGTTCCCGTTCCTCTGGGGGACGCTCTACTCGTCGATCCTCGCGCTCCTCGTCGCCGGACCGATCTCGATCGGCATCGCGGTCTATCTCTCAGAGCTCTCTCCGGGCGTGCTGCGGCGGCCCCTCGCTTTCCTGACCGAGCTCCTCGCCGCGATTCCGTCCATCGTGTACGGCCTCTGGGGGATCTTCGTGCTCGTCCCGATCGTGCGAAGGCTCGAGGTCGCGATGCCTCCGGAACTTCGCAAGCTGCCGCTCTTCTCCGGCCCGCCGGTCGGTGTCGGGATGCTCGCAGCGGCGACGATTCTCGCGATCATGGTCATCCCCTTCTCTTCCGCGGTCGCGCGCGAGGTGCTGCGGGCCGTTCCGGCCTCGCAGCGCGAGGCGGCCTACGCGCTCGGCGCCACGCGCTTCGAAGCGATCCGCGCCGCGCTTTACCACGGACGCACCGGCATCGTCGGGGCGCTCCTGCTCGGGCTCGGCCGGGCGCTCGGCGAGACGATGGCGGTCACGATGGTCATCGGCAACAACCCGAAGGCCTCGCTGTCGCTGTTCGCCCCGCAGCACACCATGGCGGCGGTCATCGCGAACGAGTTCACGGAGGCGGCCGACGAGCTCTACCTCGACGCGCTCGTCGAGATCGGGCTCGTGCTCTTCATCGTCACCCTCGTCGTCAACGGGCTCTCGCGGTTGCTCATTTACAGCATCGAGCGGAGGTCCCGGGCCGTCCCCGCCACCGCCGAGCCGGTGACCGCCCCGGCGGAGGCGGCGTGAGCCGCAACCGACGCCGCCGCATCGCCTCGGCGCTCTTCGCGGGCGCGTGCGGCGCGTCCGTGCTTCTCGCGCTCGTGCCCCTCGCGCTCATCCTGCTCTATCTCCTTCAGAAGGGCATCGGAGCGCTCGAGTGGAGCTTTCTCTTCAACAACCCGAAGCCGGTCGGTGAGCCGGGCGGCGGCTTCGCCAACGCCATCGTCGGGACGCTCGTCCTGATCGGGCTCGCGGCGACCTTTGCGGTGCCGATCGGCGTGATCACCGGCCTCTACGTCGCGGAGTACCGCGGCTCGCGCTTCGCCTCTCTCGTGCGGTTTGCGGCGGACGCGCTGAACGGGGTTCCGTCGATCGTCGTTGGGATCTTCGCGTACAGCGTAGCAGTGCTGCCGGTCCGGCGATTCTCGGCGCTCGCGGGAGGCTTTGCGCTGGGAGTGATGATGCTTCCGATCATCGCGCGCACGACCGAAGAGCTCCTCCGTCTCGTGCCGGAAACGCTTCGCGACGGAGCGCTCGCGCTCGGCGCGTCGCGGGCGAAGGCGGCCTGGAGCGTCGTACTCCCCGCCGCTCTGCCCGGGATCCTGACCGGGATCCTCGTCGCTCTCGCGCGGGTCGCCGGGGAGACGGCGCCCCTCCTCTTCACCGCCTTCGGAAACCGCTTCTTCTCGACCCGCCTCGACCAGCCGATCGCCGCGCTCACCGTCCAGATCTACACGTACGCCGTCTCGCCCTACGAGGATTGGCACCGCCAGGCCTGGGCCGGAGCCTTTCTGCTGGTCGTCGTCGTGCTCGCGCTGTCGGTGATTGCCCGTCTGGCGACGCGCCGTCTCGAAAGGATGCACGGAGCATGACGGCCGGCACGCTCACGATGCCCGAGCTCCTCCGACCCGCAGTCCGCAAGCCGGAGGTCTCGCCGGCGTTCGCCGTGCGCATCGAGACCGTCGACCTCGACTTCTTCTACGGGAAGGTCCAGGCGCTCTTCGACGTCTCGCTCGCCGTCCCGGAGAAGTCCGTCACGGCCCTCATCGGCCCGTCCGGGTGCGGCAAGTCGACTTACCTCCGCACTTTGAACCGGATGAACGACCTCATCCCCGACACGCGCGTCGAAGGGAAGGTCCTCCTCGACGGGGAGGATCTGTACGCGAGCGGCGTGGACGTGGTCGCGCTACGGCGGCGGGTCGGGCTGGTGTTCCAGAAGTCGAATCCGTTCCCCAAATCGATCTTCGACAACGTCGCCTACGGCCTGAAGATCAACGGCATCGGCCGGAAGCTGGAGCTCCCCGAGCGGGTCGAGCACGCGCTCGTCCGGGCCGCGCTGTGGGACGAGGTCAAGGACCGGCTCCGGGCGCCCGCGCTGTCTCTCTCCGGCGGCCAGCAGCAGCGGCTCTGCATCGCCCGGGCGCTCGCGGTCGAGCCGGAGGTCCTGCTGATGGACGAGCCCGCGTCCGCGCTCGATCCGATCGCGACCCAGAAGATCGAGGAGCTGATCTACGAGTTGAAGACCGCGTTCACAATTGTGATCGTGACGCACAATATGCAGCAGGCCGCCCGCGTCTCCGATCGGACCGCCTTTTTCATGATGGGGCGGCTGATCGAATATGACCGGACCGACAAGATCTTCACGAACCCCGGACAGAAGGTCACCGAGGACTACATCACGGGGAGGTTCGGATAGATGCCGGGGGCAAGGCCCGTGACCACCGCCGCAGGAGCCGTCTCGCGCCGCATCGCGCTCGTCGAGGACGACGCGGACATCGCGTACACGATCCGGCTGAACCTCCGCAAGCACGGGTGGCAGGTCGACCACTTCATCTCCGGGCTCGCCGCGCTCTCAGCGCTCGAGGAAAAACCGTACGACCTCGTGATCCTCGACCTGAACCTCCCCGACGTCGACGGGCTCGCGGTCGCCCGGGAGCTCCGCCAGCACGAGGACACAAAGCGAATCTCGATCCTCATGCTGACGGCGCGGGTCGAGGAGCGCGACAAGCTGCTCGGCTTCGACGTCGGCGCCGACGACTACCTGACGAAGCCGTTTTCGATGAAGGAGCTGGTGGCGCGCGTCTCCGCCCAGCTGCGGCGGGCGGGGGGGGCCGACGCTTCCGAGGAGGACGTTTACGAGACCGAGGGTCTTCGCATCGACCGCGCGCGCTTCGAGGTCGCCGTGGACGGCCACCCCGTCCGGCTCACCAAGAAGGAGTTCGACCTCCTGTGGTACCTCGTGCGCAATCGTGCGCGCGTCGTGACCCGCGACACGATCCTCGCTCGGCTGTGGGGATACGACGCCGACGTCGAGACGCGTACCGTCGACGTCCACATCCGGTCTCTCCGGCGCAAGCTGGGCGATCGGTGGATCGACACCGTCGTCGGCGTCGGATACCGCTTCGTCGAGCCCTCCCGGGAGGAGTAGGGCCCGCCGACCGGCCCTCCTCGCCATGCGCCTCGCCTCCCGGGTCACCCTCGCTCTCGCCCTCCTGGCGGGAGGACTGGCGGTGCTTCTGACCGTTGTCGCGGTCCGCGTGACCGACCGAGCGGTCGAGGACCGCGCCCGCGACCGCCTCCGCCGCGAGATCGACCTCCTCGCCGACGAGGTCCAGTCGCGGCTGCGAGATCCCGACTCCCTGGACGAGCTCGTGCGGCGGGCGTCCGCGCGGCTCGGCGTCCGCGTGACGGTGATCGATCCGGAAGGACGCGTCATGGACGACTCCGCCGTACCGCGCAGCGGAGTCCCCGCGATCGAGAACCACGCCCGACGGCCGGAAGTCATCGCGGCGCGGGCCAGCGAGTACGGCACGTCCGTCCGTCACTCCGCGACCGTGGAGACCGACCTCCTCTACCTCGCCCGCAGAATCGATCCGGCAGACCGGAATCCGGCCGTTCTGCGGCTCGCGATCCCGCTCGCGGATCTGCGTCAGGTCGAAGCGAGATACGAGTGGATCCTGGGCGGAGTCATCGCCGCCGCGTGCGCCCTTCTCGTCGTCGTCGGCGGCTTCGCCGTGTCCCGCCTCGCGCGTCCGATCGGGCAGGTCACCGAGGCGGCGCTCGCCGTCGCGCGGGGAGACCTCGGCCGCGATCCGCCCGAGTCGGGTTCCGCGGAAATCCTCGAGCTCTCCTCCGCCCTCCGCCGGATGAAGGCGTCGCTCCTCGAATCGGTCGAGCGCGTCGAAGGCGAGCGACGGCTCGCCGCCACAGTGTTCGAGACGCTGCCCGACGGCGTCGTCGTCGTGGACGCGAGACTTCGCGTCCTGGACGCGAACGGCGGGTTTCGCGCGATGATGTCCTCCCCGAATCCGGGCGGCCGCCCGCTCGTCGACATCCTGCGCGACCGCGAGCTCTTCGCCCCGTTCGAGCGGGCGCTTGCGGAGAGGGCAGCCGTGGACTCCACGATCCGCCGGGAGCGCGATGTCACCTGGCAGATCGCGGTGCGCCCGCTGCCGCCCGGCTCACGCGGGGCCGCCGTCGGAATCCTGCGGGACGTGACACCGTTCGAGCGCAACGAGGCGATGCGGCGCCGATTCGTCGCCGACGTCTCTCACGAGCTCCGGACGCCAGTCGCCTCGATCGCGGCCGCAGCGGAGACGCTCGCGGACACCGAGCCCGACGCCCCCGAGACGCCGCGCCTAGTCGAGCTCGTCCGACGCCAGGCGGAGCGCATGCGGGAGCTGATCGAGGACCTGACCGACCTCTCGTTGATCGAGAGCGGCGCGGTCGCCCTCCAGCGCGAGGCGGTGAACCTGCGAGCGCTCGCCTGCGAGACGGCCGAGGAGTTCCGCGCTGCCGCGCGCGCGCGCGACGTTTCGATCCGCGCGGAGGCCCCCGACGACGTCGCGGTCGAAGGGGATCGGCGACGTATCGGGCAGATCCTCCGGAACCTGCTCGACAACGCCGTCAAGTTTTCCCCGCCCGGCGGCACCGTGACCGTGCGCGTCGAACAGACCGGCGAGAGGCCGGCCATCGTCGTCGAGGACGAGGGTCCGGGGATCGCGCAGCAGGAGCAGGACCGGATTTTTCAGCGCTTCTATCAGGTGGATCGCTCGCGGTCGAAAGCGCGGCCGGGGACCGGACTCGGGCTCGCCATCGTCAAGCATCTCGCGCACCTCCACGGCGCGGAAGTGACGGTGCGAAGTCAGGCCGGGCGAGGAAGCGCGTTCCGGGTGACGTTTCAGGGCGCGACCGCGACTGCGGCCACCGAAGCAGGAGGAAAGAAAACGTGAAGGAACATTTCGCGGTACGGCTCGAGGCGCTGAGACGCCGCCTCATCCTCATGGGAGGCGAGGTCGAAAAGCAGATCCGGGCCTCGATCGACGCGCTGACCGAGGGATCCGCGGAGAAGGCCCAGGTCGTGATCGCGAACGACGAGGACATCGACCGGCTGGAAAATCAGATCGAGGAAGAGACGATCCAGCTCCTCGCGCTGGAGCAGCCGGTCGCCGTCGATCTGCGATTCCTCGTCGGTGTGCTCAAGATCAACAACGATCTTGAGCGTATCGGGGACCACGCGGTCAACATCGCGGAGAGCGCCGAACGGCTCGCCGGGCGGCCCCCGTTTGCCCCGGCAATCGAGATCCCGGCGATGTCTGAAATGGTCCAGGGGATGTTACGGGAGGCTCTCGACGCGTTCATCGCGAAGGACGCCCGCCTGGCCACGCAAGTCATCCGGAAAGACGACGCGCTCGACGCCCGGAACGAGGGGGTCATCCGGCAGCTTCTGACCTACATGGCCGAGACGCCCTCGCTCATCTCGCACTGCCTCGAGCTCATCTCGGTCTCGAAGAATCTTGAGCGAGTCGGCGACCTGGCGACGAACATCGCGGAGGACACGATCTTCATCACCGAGGCCAAGCTCGTGAA
>DASYUL010000129.1:0-2706 GCA_036001245.1 Thermoanaerobaculia bacterium | reverse complement strand
CGGGTTTTTCTCGAGACAATGCCGCACGATGCGGTCGAGGCCCGGGTGGATCTCCCGATTCGTCTGCGAAAGATCCGGCGGTTCTTTGGTGAGGATGGCAGTGATCGTGTCGGCGGCCGTGTCGGCGTGGAAGGCGCGCTTTCCCGACAGCATTTCGTAGAGGATCGCGCCGAAAGCGAAGATGTCGCTTCTCGCGTCGGCCGGACGACCGCGCACCTGTTCGGGCGACATGTATCCCATCGTCCCGAGCACGACTCCCGGCTCCGTTCCCGCAGTCGCTGTCGGAAGCTCGGTCGCCTCGCCCGCCTTGAGCTCGGGCTTCAGCTTCGCGAGACCGAAGTCGAGAATCTTGACCCGGCCATCCTCGGTGACGAAGAGGTTCTCGGGTTTCAGATCCCGGTGGACGATCCCCTTCTCGTGTGCGGCGGCGAGCCCGCGCGCGATCTGGATCGCATAGTCGAGCGCCTTGCGCGGCGCGAGAGCGCCCGCCGCGAGGCGGCTGCGCAGCGTCTCGCCCTCGAGAAGCTCGGACACGACGTAGGGCGCGCCGTCGTGCGAGCCGATGTCGTAGACCGCGGTGATGTTCGGGTGGTTCAGAACTCCCGCAGCCCGCGCTTCGTGCTCGAAGCGCCGCAGGCGATCCGGATCTTTGGAAAGGGACGCCGGCAACACCTTGACCGCCACCTCGCGGCCGAGACGCGGATCCTTCGCTCGGTAGACCTCGCCCATCCCGCCCGCGCCGAGCGGCGAGAGGATCTCGTAAGGGCCGAGGCGCGTGCCGCCGCGCAGAGTCATTTGAGTCCGTCGACGAGATAGAGATCGGAAAGCACGCGCGCATACGTGTAGACATACGTCCGACGGTCGGGCGTCGTGAGCACCGGGCTGATGGTCCGAACGCCGGATGCGTCGCCCGGCATCAGAGTCTTCCAGAGCTGTTTCTCGCCGGTTCGCACGTCGAGCAGATAGACCGGCAACGGCAGCTGTGCCCGCGAGTAAACGATGAGTTTTCCGTCGTCGCCCCAGCTCGTCGCGACGTCGAGCGGCCCGAGACCCGGCACCGCCGACGGCTCTCCGCCTCCGATCGGATAGAGATAGGTCTTGCCGTCCGGACCGCGCGCCATGATCAAACGCCCGTCGCTGGACACGGAGTCGAACTGGCCGCGATATCCCTCGGGGCTGATCGGTCGAATCGGTCCCCCCGCGACGGAGCGCACGTAGATCCGCTCGCCGCGCCCCGGTTCCGACGCGCCGAACACGATCCGCTCTCCATCCGGCAGGAAGGCCGCCGCGCGGACCCGCACGTTTTCCTTCGAGAGCAACCGCGGCTCGCCCGCCCCGACCGGCAGGAGGACCAGCTGAGGATCCGAAGCCGTCCGGACCACTGCGAGGGCCCACTTTCCGTCGGGCGAGAACGCCTGGCCGTTGCCTTCCCCCAGGCGGACCGCGGGAGATCCGGCGACGCTGCGCCCATAGACGGAATAACCCTGCCCGCCGCCCTCGCCGGACTCGGTCATCAAAATCGTCTTCCCGTCCGCAGAGACGTCGTTGATGCCCGACCAATCGAGCCACGAGAGGTCCCGCTCCTTGGCGTCTCCGGCGACCCCGGCCATGGCGCCCGCCCGAAGCACGTCATGAGAAAGCAGGAGGAGACCGTCGTGCGACACGTCCTGCAGCGTCAGATTTCCGGTGACGCGAGAGAGCAGGCGCTGCCGCCCGGAAAGTGTCGCCGCATAGACCCCGCGGTTGAAACCGAACGGCGCCGCCGTGAAGAGGACCTCGTCGCCCGCCGCCGACCAGGCGAGGCCCTGATTCGTGGCGAAGAACTCCGAGATCGTTCGGGTCTTGCCGGCGCGATCGACCGTGACGACGGTTCCCCCGTCGTCTCCGATCGCCGGATGGTCGATGAAGGCGACGAGATCTCCCTTCGGCGAGACCCGCGGATGGCTGATCCACCCCGCGGACTCGTAGAGCTTGTTGCGGATCGGGAATTCGAGGCGCATCTTCCCCTGGACTTCGCGAACGATGGCCAGACTCTTGTTGTCCGGGCCCCAATCCGCCCACTGCACGTCGTCCAAGATCTCGCGCGGCGCTCCGCCGCCCGAGACGCCCATCTGGGCGAGCATGCCGCTCCGCATGAACGGACCGGACGTGTGCCGGTCGAGCGAGACGGCGATCTCGCCGGAACGGGAGATCCCGAGGACATCGACGCCGACGAGCCCGAACGGCCGCGACTCCGGCCGCTCGCGGCGGTTCTGGAAGACCTCGGCCGGCTTTCCCTCCCACGCCGCGGAGTAAAGGATGGTCTGTCCGTCGGGCGCGAACCTCGCCGAGAGAATCTCGCCGCGGCGGAACGTGAGCTGGTGGAACGACGGGGGCGGAGTCCCGCCGGTCTGGCGTCCGAGGAGGAAGCCCACCGCCAGGGCCGAAGCGACACCCGCCACGATGGCAAGCGGCCCCACGAGGCTGCGCCGCCGAGCCCGCGTGGCGACGGCAGTCGTGACCGCGGGCGCCGAGACGCCCGACAGTGCCTCGAGATCGAACGCGAGGTCGTGCGCCGAGTGGAACCGCTCTTCCGGGTTCTTCTCCAGGCAGTGCCGCACGATGCGGTCGAGTCCCGGATGGATGTCCCGGTTCGTCGCCGAGAGGTCCGGCGGCTCCTTCGTCAGGATCGCCGACATCGTGTCAGCCGCCGTGTCGCCTCGGAAA
>DASYUL010000128.1:0-79917 GCA_036001245.1 Thermoanaerobaculia bacterium | reverse complement strand
GAATTTCTCTCCGGTCCACCGTCTTTGCGGTAAGCGCGGCTGCGATCCGTCGAGACCGGGAGCGGCGCAGGTATTCCGCGGCGGCGCGACGTAGGACCGCCGAGCGTCCATGTTTTGGGACTTCCTCGTCAACCTGAGACTCGCCGAAGAGGTCTCGGACCCGGTGAACCTCGTTCAGAACTGGGCGGCGGGGCGGAAGCGGTGACTCTCGCCGGCGGCGCGCGTTTGGGCCCCTACGAGATCCTCTCCGCCGTGGGCGCGGGAGGGATGGGGGAGGTCTACAAGGCGCGCGACACGCGGCTCGAGCGCACGGTCGCGGTGAAGGTCCTGCCCGCACGCCTCTCCGAGAATCCCGAGTTCCGCCAGAGATTCGAAAGAGAAGCCAAGACGATCTCGCAGCTGACCCACCCGCACATCTGCACTCTCCACGACGTCGGACACCAGGACGGCGTCGAGTACCTCGTCATGGAGTTCCTGGAAGGGGAGAATCTCACCGAGAAGCTGGCGAAGGGGCCGTTGCCCCTCGAGGAGACGCTGCGGTACGGCATCGAGATCGCCGACGCGCTGGAGAAAGCCCACCGTCAGGGGATCGTCCACCGTGACCTGAAGCCCGGCAACGTGATGATCACGAAGTCGGGAGTGAAGCTAGTCGACTTCGGGCTCGCGAAGCTCGTCGCGCCGACGGCGAAAGGAGGCGTCGTCTCGAGCTTCTCGGTTTTACCAACGCAGGCCGGAGAGAACCTCACGGCCGAAGGTGCGATCCTCGGGACTTTCCAGTACATGGCGCCCGAGCAGCTCGAGGGTCACGACGCCGACGCCCGGACCGACATCTTCGCCCTCGGACTTCTCCTTTACGAGATGGCGACGGGGAAGAAGGCGTTCACCGGGAAGAGCCAGGCGTCGCTCATCGGGGCGATCATGCACTCCGAAACGCCGGCGATCTCCTCGGTCGTCCCGATGACACCGCCGGCGCTCGATCGGGTCGTGAAGACCTGCCTCTCGAAAGATCCCGATGATCGGTTCGAGACCGCGCACGACGTCAAGCTCCAGCTTCAGTGGATCGCGGAGGGAGGCTCGGCGGTCGGGCTGCCGGCGCCCGTCGCGGCGAAGCGCAAGAGCCGCGAGAAGCTCGCCTGGGCGCTCATGCCGGTCGCGGTGCTTGCGGCCGCGGCGGCGACGGCCTTCGTCATACAGCTCCGGAGCGAGCCTCCGCATGTGGTCCAGTCCGCTCTGCTTCCACCCGGGAAATCGACCTTCGCTTTCGACGCCGGCCCGATGGCGCTCTCGCCCGACGGCCGCCGGATCGCTTTCGTCGCGATCTCGTCCGGGACCAACATGCTGTGGGTCCGGACGCTCTCCGGCGCGTCGGCCCAGCCTCTGGCCGGGACCGAGGGAGCCTCGTTTCCCTTCTGGTCTCCGGATAGCCGGTTCCTCGGGTTCTTCGCGAACGGGAAGCTGAAGAAGATCGAGGCTTCGGGCGGACCCCCGCAGACTCTCGCGGACGCGTCGCTCGGCAGAGGAGGAAGCTGGAATCGCGAGGGAGTGATCCTCTTCGTTCCGAACTCCCGCGAGGTTGTCCATCGCGTTTCGGCCTCCGGCGGTGAGGCCTCGCCGGTGACCAAGCTCGACGCAGGTGCGTCGGAGTTCAGTCACCGCTGGCCCGTCTTTCTGCCAGACGGCCGCCGGTTCCTGTATCTCGCCCAGAACAGTCTGGGGGCCGGCGAGAAGAACGGCATCTACGCGGCGTCTTTGGACGGCGGCGAGCGGAAGCTCCTCTTCAATGCCAACTCGAACGTCGTCTACGCGCCGCCGGGCTACCTCCTTTTCTACCGGGACAGGACGCTGCTCGCCCGGCCCTTCGACCCGAAGTCCCTGCGTTTCACGGAGGAAGCCTTTCCGGTCGCGGAAGACGTCCACTACTTCGCGACCTTTGCACAAGCGGTCTTCGCGGCCTCGGATCAGGGGCTGCTCGCGTACCAGACGGGAGTGAGCGGAGGGCAGACCCAGCTCACCTGGCTCGACCGGGCCGGCAAGCCGACGGGCACCGTCGGCGCCCCGGGGCATCTCGCAACCCCGCGGATGTCGCACGACGGGAGACGAGTTGCCGTCAGGATCCTGGATCCTCAGGCGGTCGGGGACATCTGGATCTACGATCTCAAACGGAACACGCCGACTCGCTTCACCTTCGATCCATCGGACGACTTCGGGCCTCTCTGGTCTCATGACGACTCCCGGGTCGTCTTCTCAGCCGCCCGGAAGAGCCCGGGAGACATTTACCAGAGGGATTCCGCGGGCACGGCGAAGGAGGAGCCGCTCCTCTCCTCGAATGCGTTGAAGCTCGCCCTGGACTGGTCGCCGGATGGACGAGTTCTCTTGTTCCAGGTGAACGACCCGCGGAAGAACACCCAGATGGACCTCTGGACTTACTCGGCCGCCGACGGCAAGGCGACGCCCGTTCTCCAGAGCGCGTTCAACGAAATCCTGGGCCGCTTCTCCCCGGATGGGCGCTGGATCGCCTACGTCTCGAACGAGTTGGGCAGGGACGAGGTTTACGTCGTGCCGTTTCCCGGACCGGGCGGCAAATGGCAGATCTCGACCACCGGCGGCCGCGCGCCGGCCTGGACCCGAGGCGGCCGGGAGATCGTTTACGAGGCGCCGGGGGAGGAGATTATGGCGGTCGAGGTGAGCACGGCCCCGACGTTCCGGGCGGGGATTCCCCGGGCGTTGTTCAAGACCCGTCTGCGACCGCCGCCGGGCCGGCAGTTCGACGTCACGCCCGACGGCGAGCGCTTCCTCGTCAACTTGAGACCCGCCGAAGAGGTCTCGGACCCGGTGACCCTCGTCCAGAACTGGGCGGCGGAGCGGAAGCGGTGACGCTCGCCGTCGGCGCGCGCCTGGGCCCCTACGAGATCCTCTCCGCCGTGGGCGCGGGAGGGATGGGGGAGGTCTACAAGGCGCGCGACACGCGGCTCGAAAGAACGGTCGCGGTGAAGGTTCTCCCCGCACGCCTCTCCGAGAATCCCGAGTTCCGGCAGAGATTCGAGAGAGAGGCGAAGACCATCTCGCAGCTGTCTCACCCGCACATCTGCACGCTCCACGACGTTGGTCATCACGACGGGATCGATTACCTGGTCATGGAGTTCCTGGAAGGGGAGACGCTGACCGAGAGGCTGGCGAAGGGTCCGCTGCCTCTTGAGCAGGTGCTGCGCTACGGAATCGAGATAGCCGACGCTCTGGAGAAGGCGCACCGGCAGGGGATCGTCCACCGGGATTTGAAGCCGGGCAACGTGATGATCACGAAGTCCGGCGTCAAGCTCGTGGACTTCGGGCTGGCGAAGCTGGCTGCCCCACGATCGGGAGGCGTCCTCTCGAGCTTCTCCGTGCTTCCGACGCAGGCGGGCGAGAACCTCACGGCCGAAGGCACGATCCTCGGCACCTTCCAGTACATGGCGCCCGAGCAGCTCGAGGGCCACGAAGCCGACGCCCGGACCGACATCTTCGCGCTGGGGCTACTCCTCTACGAGATGGCGACGGGGAAGAAGGCGTTCACCGGGAAGAGCCAGGCGTCGCTCATCGCCGCGATCATCCACACGCAGCCGGAGGCGATCTCCTCGGTCCAGCCGATGACGCCGCCCGCTCTCGACCGCGTCGTCCGAACCTGCCTCGCGAAAGACCCCGACGACCGTTTCCACACCGCGCACGACGTAAAGCTCCAGCTCCAGTGGATCGCCGAGGGCGGCTCGGCGGTCGGGCTTCCTGCCCCCGTCGCCGCGAAACGGAAGAGCCGCGAGAAGCTCGCGTGGGCGCTCGTGCCCGTCGCCGCGCTCGCGGCCGCGGCGGCGACCGCCTTCGTCATTCGGCTCCGAAGCGAGCCCCCGCGAGTCGTCCAGTCGACGCTGCTTCCACCCGTCAAATCGACCTTCGCGTTCGACGCGGGCCCGATGGCGCTCTCGCCCGACGGCCGCCGCATGGCTTTCATCGCGACCTCCTCCGGGGCGAACATGCTGTGGGTCCGGCCGCTCGCCGGCCTGTCGGCCCAACCGCTCGCCGGAACGGAGGGAGCTTCGTATCCCTTCTGGTCGCCGGACAGCCGGTTCCTCGGGTTCTTCGCGAACGGGAAGCTCAAGAAGATCGAGGCCTCGGGCGGACCCCCTCAGACTCTCGCGGACGCGTCGCTCGGCCGAGGAGGAACGTGGAACCGCGAAGGAGTGATCCTCTTCGCTCCAAGCTCCAGGGACTCCATCTATCGCGTGTCGGCCGCGGGCGGCGAGGCCTCTGCGGTGACGAAGCTCGACGTCGAGGCGTCGGAGTTCAGTCACCGGTGGCCCGTCTTCCTGCCGGACGGCCGGCGGTTTCTTTACCTCGGGCAGGCCAGCCTGACGGGCAGCGAAAAGAACGGCATCTACGCGGCGTCTCTCGACGGCGGCGGGCGGAAGCTCCTCTTCAGCGGCAACACGAACGTCGTCTACGCCCCGCCCTGCTACCTCCTCTTCCAGCGGGACAGGACGCTGCTCGCCCGGCCGTTCGACCGGAAGGCCCTGCGCTTCACGGAGGAGGCCTTTCCGGTCGCGGAGAACGTCCAGTTGTTTACAAATGTCGCGTCGGCGGCCTTCACGGCGTCCGACACCGGGCTCATCGCGTACCAGGCGGGGAGCGGCGGAGGCCTGACCCAGCTCACCTGGCTCGACCGCGCCGGGAAGCCGGTGGGCACCGTCGGCGCGCCCGGCCAGCTCGCGGGACCACGGCTCGCGCACGACGGCCGGCGGGTGGCGGTCGGCACCGAGGACAATCAAGGGTTCGCCGACATCTGGATCTACGATCTCGAACGGAACACGCCGACTCGCTTCACCTTCGATCCAAACGCCGACTTCGCGCCCGTCTGGTCTCCCGACGACTCCCGCATTGTCTTCTCGGCCTCGCGGAAGAATCCCGCTGATCTCTACCGGAAGGATTCTTCCGGCACCGCCAGCGAGGAACCACTCTTCGCATCGATCACGTTCAAGGTCGCCACGGACTGGTCGGCGGATGGACGGGTCCTCCTATTCCAGACGAACGACCCGCGGACCCGCAACATCTGGGACCTCTGGACGTACTCGATCGCGGACCGCAAGGCGACGCCCTTTATCCAGACCCCCTTCAACGAGATCCTGGGGCGCTTCTCTCCGGACGGCCGCTGGATCGCCTACGTCTCGAACGAGTCCGGCAGGGAGGAGGTCTACGTCGTGCCGTTTCCCGGACCGGGCGGCAAGTGGCAGATCTCGACCACGGGCGGCCGTGCGCCGGCCTGGACTCGAGGCGGCCGGGAGATCGTGTACGAGGCGCCGGGGGACGAGATCATGGCGGTCGAGGTGCGCACGGCCCCGACTTTCCAGGCGGGGATCCCGAAGGCCCTGTTCAAAACCCATCTCCGGCCGCCTCCCGGCCGGCAGTTCGACGTTACTCCCGACGGCGAGCGCTTTCTCGTCAACCTGAGGCCGGGCGACCAGGTGTCCGACCCCGTCACCCTCGTCCAGAATTGGGCGGCCGGGCGGAAGAGGTAGCGAAGCTTCAGCTCAGCGCTCCTCTTCTTCTGCCGTCCGGACGATCGCCTCGAACTTCTCCCGCAGTTCTGGCGCGTTAGCGTCGAGGTACCGGCGGACGCGATCGAGGTCCGCGCCGGCTCGCACGAGATTCAGAACGTCCTGTCGATCCTGAGACCGTGGAGATGCGAGCTTCAGGTAAACAAGCGCCTCGATGGAAATGACCGGTATGCCTTCGGATATCTCGGCGGCTTCGATCGCGGGCAGCAGATGCCGCTCGTCGTCCCGCACCGAGACCGTATCCACGGCGATCCCGTGAGCCTGCACCGGCATTCCGGCTCGCAGGATCACGAGCCCCGTGTCGGTCTTGGTGAAGGCGCTGTCGTCGACCAGAAAATCCACGTCTCGCGTGGAGCGCGGCCATCCGTGAGCACCGACGGCCAGTCCGCCGACCAGCGCGTGCTTGATCCCCATCGAGCGAAGACTCTCCGAAGCGTCGGTCATCGCGCGCCAGACTTTCTCGGACACCATCTCGGCCACCGGCTTCAAGTCCGGGCCGGGGGGTCTCTCCCGAAGGCGGAAGAAGGTCACTTGCCTCTTGGTGAGGTCCACGTCGACCCTACGGCGCGACGGCGGTCCCGAAGATCGGGAAGTGGCTCGCGGCGCCCATGAAGAAGAGCATCGGGATCGACAGCCAGGCGTTCGTCCGCGAGGCGAGGAACGCGCGACGCGCCCACTTCGGCATGTCCGCCGGAGCGGCCGCTCCGGTCTCCGCCGTCGCGCGCGTCGCCGCGATGATCTTTTTCTGGAGCGGCCAGATGATCATCCACACGTTCATGAACATGATCATCCCCAGCCCGCCGCCGACCGCGATCGCCATGGTGCGGTTGCTGCCGCCCAGGCGTACGGACGGAACAACGACCCACGCTGTCGCGAAGACGAGGACTGCGATGACGACTGCCAGCACGCGGCCGTCCTTCAGGGGACCTCCGGCGACCGCCATCCGGTAGAGCATCGCAATGATCAGCCACGCGACGATCCACGCGACCAGCACGATCCCCATCTTCGCGTCGATGTTCTCGGTGTGGAGGAGGAGCGCGTAATAGATGAGTCCCGTTCCCACGGTCAGGACGGCGCCCCAGCGGAACCACCACAGCGACCGGGTCAAGAGCGGCGGGTTCATCTTCCCCTTGATCGAGGCGTCGACCTCCTTCTGGAAGTTGACGTTGACGAGATTGAACCAGTAGAGGATGCCGATCCACGTGATGCCGCCGAGAAAATGCGCCCACCGGAGAAGAAACGTGACGTTTGTCTGCCAGTCCTGGGGCCAGGTCATGGGGAGCTCCTCCTATCGGTTCGATCGAATCATTCGAGGGGCCCGAGCAGCGCCTCTTTCGTCATGGCTGCCGCGAGCTCGTCCTCCGTGAGGATTTTCTTCTCGAGGAGAACCTGTTTTACGAGAACGCCCCGCGCCACGGCTTCCTTGAAGACTTCGGCCGCCGCCGCGTAACCGATCTTCGGCGTCAGTGCCGTCACGACCGAAGGCGACTCCTCGAGGTAGCGGCGGCACTTCTCGACGTTCGCGGTGATCCCGTCGACGCATCGCTGCCGGACCACGGGCAGGAAGTTGAGCAGGAGCTGCGGCCCCTTCGTCAGGTTGTAGGCGAGGAGCGGCATCATGACGTTCAGCTCGAGCTGACCGCCGCCGACGGCGAGCGCGTTCGCGGCGTCGAAACCCGTGATCTGGAAGCAGAGCATGTTCAGGCACTCGAGGATCGCGGGATTGACCTTGCCGGGCATGATCGAGGAGCCCGGCTGCACGGGGGGCAACAGGATCTCGTCGAGACCCGTGACCGGGCCCGATGCGAGCAGCCGCAGGTCGTTGGCGATGCGTCCGAGCTCCAGCGCGAACGCCCGCAGCGCGGCGGAGTAGTCTCCGGCGGCCGCGCGGCTCTGGAGCGCCTCGCGCGGGTCCGCGGCGGGGGAGAGCTTCTCTCCCGTCATCGCGGCCAATTTCGCGATCGCCTTCTCGCGGAATCCCGCCGGAGCGTTCAACCCGGTCCCGACGGCCGTGCCGCCGAGCGCGAGCTCGGCCAGCGAGTCGAGGGCACGGTCGATCGCGTCCCGCCGGTATTTCAGGGCGGACGCGTACGCGCGGAACTCCTGGCCGAGCGTGATCGGCACGGCGTCCATCAGGTGCGTACGGCCGGACTTGACGACGTCCCGGAACTCGTCCGCCTTCCGCGCGAAGGAGTCGGAGAGGCGCCCGATCTCCTCGGAGAGCGTCCTCCCGACCGCGAGCGCCGACAGATGCAGGGCCGTCGGGAACGTGTCGTTGGTGGACTGCCCCAGGTTGACGTGGTCGTTCGGATGGACTGCCGAGCGGTCGCCGCGGGGCTTCCCGAGGATCTCGGCCGCGCGGCCGGCGATCGTCTCGTTGACGTTCATGTGGAACGAGACGCCCGCGCCCGCCTGGTAGATGTCGACGACGAACTGATCGTGGTGCTTCCCGGCAAGCACCTCGTCGCACGCCTGCACAATCGCCCGCACCTTGTCCGCGGGAAGCCGCCCCATCTCGAGGTTGGTCTCGGCGCAGGCGCGCTTGATTCGCGCGTATGCGCGGATCATCTCCGGATGGGCCCGCTCGCCGGAGATCGGGTAGTTCTCGATCGCGCGCGATGTCTGCGCGCCCCAGTAGGCTTCGTCCGGGATCTCGCGCACCCCGAGGCTGTCCTTCTCCTGTCTCAGATACGCCCTCCTGCGGACCGGGGATTCCGCCGGCGCGCGCGCCGGGTCTCATGCCACGTTCATGAGAAGCTTCCCGGAGCGCTCGCACGCGCTTTGCAACAGTAGCACTTCTCGGAGTGAAAGAAGGAGGCACCGGATGACGATCGAAGCCAGGAAGTACGACCACCTCGTTGGAGGTCTGCCGGGATTTTCTCCCCGACAGATCGAGCTGCACATCAAGCTCTACGAGGGGTACGTCAAGAAGATCAACGAGATCCGCGCGGAGATCGCGAAGATCCCCTACGAGGAGCGAAAGGAGAAGTCGAACTTCTCCTTCGGGAAGTACTCGGAGCTCAAGCGCCGCGAGGCGGTACCGTACAATGGCGTGTACCTGCACGAGATGTATTTCGACAACCTCGGCAGCGCCGCCGGGGAGCCGAAGGCCGAGCTCGCGCGGGCGATCGAGGGCTCGTTCGGGAGCCAGTCGAACTGGGAAGAGGATCTGAGGGCATGCGCGGAAACGGCGACGGGCGGCTGGGTCCTTCTCACCTACGACCGGATCGACGGCAAGCTCCATCACAACCAGATGTGGGAGCACACGATCGGAGTCATGATCAACCAGGAGCAGCTGCTCGCGCTCGACACGTGGGAGCACGCGTTCATGATCGACTTCGGCACGGACAAGAAGGCCTACCTGACGGCGTTCCTGAAGAACGTCAATTGGAAAGTCGTCGCCGACCGGCTCGCACTGGCCACCCGGAGAGCGCGCGCCGCCTGAGATTGTCGCGGGGACAGATCCCGAAGGGGTCTGCACTCGCATCCTTACTAAAGCGCGTCGCGTCGCTCGCGGCGGCCGCGCTCCTATTCGGAGCGGCGCTCGTTTCCGGCCTCGCCGGCTGCCGGAAGCATTCGGCGGCGCCCCGCGTCGTCAGCCCCGGGATGGCCGCGCGTCCCCCGGCGCTTCCGGCCTGGTCGGGGTACTCGTTCCGGCCGGGCGAAAAAGAGGCGGTCGACGGATTCCTGCACTCGAATCGCGACCTGCGCGTCGCGACCGACGAGGATCGCCACGAGACGGAATCGGACGACGTGAAGAAGTTCTACGGCATCTACCATCCATACTTTCTGCGCGGCGACGTCAACGACGACGGAGTCCTCGACTTCGTGCTCGCGTTCGTTCGGCGCGACTCCGACGGGGACTCTCCCTGGTTCTCGGTCGTCGTCTTCGCGGGAAAGGAAGCGGCGGGGTTCGCGCCCGGAGCCTTCCTCGAGCGCGACGTCTCGCTCGCGGACGGTGACCTTTCGGTCGACCGCGACTCGATCGTGATCACGCCGGACTTGGACGAGGAAGAGAACACGCGCCGCTATCGGTGGGACCCGATCAAGCACTCCTACGTCTTCGTGCGCGACGACTCCGAGGACGACGAGCGGGCGCCGGCGGCGCAAACCTAGACTCGTCGCGGGGACAGATCCCGGAGGGGTCTGCACCCGCGACGAGTAGAGTGCGCCCCGTGCGCACGGTCTCGGTCGCCCTCCCGGTTCCGCTTCGGCGCAACTTCACCTACCGGGTTCCCGAGAATCTCGCCATCCCCGCTCCCGGCAGCCGCGTCCGGGTTCCGTTCGGCGAGCGGGTGCTGACGGGCATCGTCGTCGGCAGCGCCGAAACGGCGGCGCCGGTGGAGCCCGGCGCGACCCTGCGAGACGTGCTCGAGGTCCTCGACGAGGAGCCGGTGTGTCCGCCCGGGCTTCTCGAGACCGCGGCTAAGGTCGCGCAACGGTTCTTCGCGGCGGAAGGTGAGGTCCTGCGGGCGGCTCTCCCCGCGCGACTGCCCGCCGCCGGCGCCGTCCGTTACCGGATCACGGAGAAGGGCGCCTTCGGCGCGCGCTCGACGCGGGGCCCGGAGCGAGCGTTTCTCGACACGCTCGCGGACGGCCGGGTCGCGCGCCTCGCCGAGCTTCCGGCGGACGCGCGCCCGCCCCGCGAGGTCTTGCGTTCGCTCGAAGAGAGAGGCTGGGTCCGGACCGCGTCGCGAGAGCCGCGCCGGAGCCGCCGGCCGGTCCTCGCGTACCTGCCGGGCCGCTTGGGTCCCGCCGAGCGCGAGGAGCGTCTCGGACGGAGCCGCCGCGGCCGAGGAGTGTTCTCCTACCTCGAGTCGCTCGGCCGCCCGGCGACGGCCCGGGAGATCCGTCTCGCGACCGGAGCAGGTCCCGGCGTTCTGCGCACCCTCGCCGCGAAGGGCGTCCTCGCGACGTTCGAGCAGCTCGAGCGCGAGGACCCGGCCGGCCCCACGCCGGCGGCGCTGCGCGTGCGCGAGCTCACCCTGACCGACGAACAGTCGCGCGCCCTCGAGACCGTCCGTGAAGCGATCCGGGAACGCCGCTACGTTCCCGCGCTCCTCCAGGGTGTCACCGGAAGCGGCAAGACGGAGATCTACCTGCGCGCGATCGCCTCGGCGCTCGAGCTCGGACGCGGCGCCGTGTGGCTCGTGCCCGAGATTGCGCTGACGCCAGTCTTCGCCCGGCAGCTCCGGCGTCAGTTCGGAGATCGCGCCGCCGTTCTCCACTCGGCCCTCACCGAAAAAGAGCGCGGTCGCGCGTGGGACCGCGTTCGCTCGGGGGAGGCCCCGGTCGTGATCGGACCGCGCTCCGCGGCGTTCGCGCCGGTCGCGGACCCCGGTCTCTTCGTCGTCGACGAGGAGCACGACGCCTCTTACAAGCAGCGCGAGAACCCCCGGTACGACGCCCGGGACGTCGCGGCGATCCGCGCGAAGGCGGCGGGCGCGGCGCTCCTGATGGGATCCGCGACGCCGTCGATGGAGGCGTACCACGCGGCGCGCGTCGGCCGGATGACCTCTCTCAGTCTCACGGCGCGCGTCGAGTCGCGCCCGCTGCCGGAGGTCTCGATCGTGGACCTGCGGCGCGAGCGCGCGACCCCGGAGGAGAAAGGCATCCCGCTCTTCTCGGCCGCGCTCGTCGAGCGGCTCTCGGAGGTCTTCGCGCGCGGCGAGCAGGCGATCCTCCTCCAGCCGCGCAGGGGCTTCGCGCCGTTCCTTCTCTGCCGGGACTGCGGATACGACTTCCGCTGCTCGCGGTGCAGCGTCTCGCGCACCGTGCACGACCGGGGGCGGCGCCTCGTCTGCCACTACTGCGGCGAGCGCGTCGCGCCGCCCGCCCGCTGTCCGCAGTGCGGCGGAGCGCTCCTCGAGGCGATCGGAGCCGGCACCGAGCGCGTCGCGGAACGATTCGCCGCGATCTTTCCCGACGTCCCCTGGACGATTCTCGACCGCGACTCGGCGCGGCGGCGCGGCGTCGAAGCGGTGGTGGACGACGTGCTCTCCGGCCGCGCTCGCTGCCTCATCGGGACGCAGATGGTCGCCAAAGGCCACGACTTTCCGAACGTCACGGCGGTCGGAGTGCTCTCCGCCGACTCGATCTTGAACTTCCCGGACTTCCGCTCCGCCGAGAAAACCTTTCAGCTCCTCGCGCAGGTCGCCGGCCGCGCCGGTCGCGGTGACGTCCCCGGAACCGTGCACGTCCAGACGTTCCATCCCGACCATCCCGCCATCCGGCGGGCGGCCGCTCACGACGTCGACGGATTTGCGGCGCATGAGCTCGAATTCCGGCGCGCGTTCTTCTACCCTCCGTTCTCGGAGCTCGCGTCGGTCTCCGTCTCCTCGGCGAACCGGGAGAAGGCGGAAGGAGTCGCGGCGGAGATCGGCCGCGCGCTCGGCGGCGCGGGCGGGGGGGGGGGACCCCGAGCCGTCCGGATCTCGGGACCGGCGCCGGCGCCGCTCGAGCGGCTGCAGGGCAAGTGGCGGTTCCAGATCCTTCTACGCGCTTCCGAGCGCGCCGTCATCCTGTCGATGCTCGAGGAGGCGATTGCCGAGCGCCCGCCGGCGGGGACCCAGATCGCCGTGGACGTGGATCCGCAGGATCTAATGTAGTCGCGGGGACAGGAGATGAGGATGCGGGTGCAGGCCCGCAGGGCCTGTCCCCGCGACAAACCTCGGGCTGCACCCGCCGCAGTCCTCGTCACGGGGACCGATCGCATCGCAAAGAGTCTCCGCGAAGTAACCGAGCGGAGGAGCTTCGCGATGCGGGAGCTCGAGCGCTGCGAGGGACCAGGCACGCGGTCGAGGCCGGCCCGCCGAGCCGCGTGCAGGTGCGGAGCAGGTCCCGAGCGAGCGAGAGCGACGTTTGGCGGCTACAATCCAACGAAATGAACGGCGAAGACGGGCAATTCGAAGAGCCGATCCTGCGCCTGCGCCGGCGGATCGAAGAGCTTTCGGCCCTGCCGGACGACGCCGCCCACCGCAAGGAGATCGAGCGGCTCCGCGAAAAGCTCGACCGGGTTTCCCGCGAGATCTACGCGAGCCTGACGCCCTGGCAGAAGACCCTCGTCGCGCGGCACCCCGCGCGGCCGTACACGCTCGACTACGTCGGCGCCCTGATGACCGAGTTCGTCGAGCTCCACGGCGACCGCAGGTTCGCCGACGACCCGGCGGTGATTGCGGGGTTAGCCCGGTTCCGGGGAGTGCCAGTCGCGCTCGTCGGACACCAGAAGGGGCGCGACACGAAGGAGAAGATCCGGCGCAACTTCGGGATGCCGCGGCCGGAAGGCTTCCGCAAAGCTCTTCGGGTCATGCAGCTCGCCGAGAAGTTCGACCGCCCGATCCTCTCCTTCGTCGACACGGCGGGCGCCTTTCCGGGCATCGACGCCGAGGAGCGCGGCCAGGCGGAGGCGATCGCCGTCAACCTCCGCGCGATGGCCGGCTTCCGCGTGCCGATCATTGTCGTCGTGACGGGCGAGGGCGGTTCAGGCGGGGGCCTCGGACTCGCCGTCGGCGACCGGGTGCTGATGCTCGAGCACGCGATCTATTCGGTCATCTCTCCCGAGGGTTGCGCGGCGATCCTCTGGAAGGACGCGTCGCGCAAGAAGGAGGCGGCGGAGGCCTTGCGCATTACCGCCGGAGACCTGAAGTCGTTCGACATCATCGACGAGATCGTCCCGGAGCCTCCGGGCGGCGCGCACGCGGACCCCGCCGGCGCGGCAGCCGCGGTCGGCGAGGCCCTCGAACGACACCTCCGTGAGGTCGCCGGCTTGACCGCGGAAGAGCGGCGGGAGCGGCGCTACCGCAAATTCCGCGCGATGGGGCGCTTCGAGACGGCGCCGCCGACCTGACCTTGAGCCGTAGAGGACATCGTTTGTCCCACGCTGTAGGGAAACTGATGTCCATGGAACCCATCCGTACGGTCATTTCGCGACTCCTCGCCCGGCTCCGCAACGACATACCGCACGATCCGGGGGACGCGCTCGCGCGCGAGGCGGGAGTGCCACGGGTCGTGGCCGACCTGCTGCTCGCCCGCGGGATCGCCACGGCAGACGAGGCGGCAAGGTTCTTCCGGCCGGACGAGTCGCAGCTCCACGACCCGTTTCGAATGCGCAGCATCGGGGACGCCGCGGCGCTGCTCCTCTCCGCCGCGCGGGCGAAGCGCCGGATCGTCGTGTTCGGAGACTACGACGTCGACGGCGTGACCGCCGTCGCGCAACTCAAGGCGGCGCTCGCGCGCGTGGGTGCGTCGGCGTTCTCGTTCATCCCCCATCGGCTGAAGGACGGGTACGGCCTGCGACCCGACACCGTGCGGCGCGTCATCTCGGAGCTCGCGCCGTCCGTCATCGTGACCGTGGATTGCGGGATCTCGGCGGTCGACGGCGTCGCGTGCGCCCGCGAGTCCGGCGTCGACGTCGTCGTCACCGACCATCACCTCGTCCCCGAGCGCCTCCCCGACGGCGCGATCGTCGTCAACCCGAGACAGAACGGCTGCGACTATCCGTTCAAGGAGCTCTCGGGATCCGGCATCGCGTTCAAGCTCGCCGAGGCGATCGCCCGGCGTGCCGGCGTCTCCCTGTCGCGCGACGCGCTGCTGCGCGCCGCCTGCCTCGGGACCATCGCGGACATCGTCCCGCTCACCGGCGAGAACCGGGCGATCGCCGCGCTCGGCCTGCGCGCGCTCGCGCGTCCCCGGGCGCCCGGTCTCGCGGCGCTTCTCGAAAGCTGCGGGATCGAGCCGGGGTGCGCGCCGACTTCCGAGGAGGTCGCCTTCCGCATTGCTCCGCGCTTGAACGCCGCCGGTCGTCTCGACACCGCGGAGCTCGCGCTCGCCGTCTTCGAAGAGAGAGATCCCGAGAAGGGCGCGGAGATCGCGCGCGTGCTCTGCGCGCGCAACGCCGAGCGCCAGGCGGTCGAGCGGCGGGTGTTCACGGAGGCGCGCGAGCGGGTGGCGAAAAGCTTCGATCCGGACCACGACGTCCTGATCGTCGAGGGCGACTCCTCGTGGCATCGGGGCGTGCTCGGCATCGCGGCTTCGCGGCTCGCGCGGGAATACAACCGGCCGGTCCTGCTCTTCGCTCTCGAGGGGGAGCGCGCGAGCGGCTCGGGCCGGAGCATTCCCGGCGTTTCCCTCCACGACACACTCGAAGAGATGCGGCACCGTTTCCTCGACTTCGGCGGACACGACCAGGCGGTGGGCGGCACGCTCGACGCGGCGGGCTTTGCCGCCTTTCGCGACGACGCGCGCCTCCTCTTCGCCGAGCGGATTGCCCGGGACCGCCTGGAGCGGCGCGACCTCGCCGACGCCGAGCTGCCGCTCGACCGGATCTCTGATGACCTGATCGCGCACCTCGAGCGGTTCGAGCCGCACGGCGCGGGCAACCCGCGGCCGGTGTTCTCCTCTGCGGACGCGCGCGCCGCGGGGCCCTTCCGGCGGCTCGGCGAGATCGGATGGCGCGGCCGGCTCGAATCCGCGCAGGGCGGAATCGACGCGATCTGCTGGAACGATCGCGCCGGCATCGGCGAAGGCACGGCGGCCGGGGAACCCCTGCGGCTGCACTACCGGTTGTCGCGAAGCGGTTGGAGCGGGCGCCCCGAGGTCGAAATCGTCGCCTCGTGGCCCGCCACAATGCCTTCCGAAGAGGTCTCCCGTCTTCCATCTCCCGTCTCCGGTCTCCCGGCGCCGGCGGCAGTTTGAAGCTCTCGCGCGCCGAGATTTCGATCCTCGTTTTCGGCGCGGGTTTCCTGGTCGTGCTCGGCGCCTTCTTCCGTCCGGGACATCGAGTCGCCAGTCAAAAACCGCGGGCGGCGGACGGGGTTCCGGCCGGCGGCGAGGGCGGGCACGCCACGACGCTTCTCTCCGGCTTCGACTACACCGAGTCGGTCGGAGAGAAACCGCTCTTCCGGATCCGTTCGGAGCGCACGGTCGGGTATGGATCGGGCGCCGGGCTTCCGCCGAACCGGTACGCGCTCGAAAAAGTCGCCCTCACGATCTATCCGGAAGACGGAGCCCCCGTCACCGTCCAGGCGGAGCGCGCCCAATACGACGACCGCACGAAGGCCGCGATCCTGTCGGGCAACGTGCGGTGGGCCGAGCCGCAGGACGGCGCGCTGGGGGAAACGGAGACGATCGAGTTCGACCCGGTCAAGAGGATTCTCCGGGCCCCTTCGGCGCTCCACTTCACGCGCGGGACGTTCGACGTGCGCGCGGCCGCGGGATCGTACGACGTGAAGAACCGCGTCCTGTCGCTGACCGGCCCGATCCAGGGATCGGGTACGGGGCAGGGGAGCGGAGGCCTCGCGTCGATCGAAGCCCTCGCGGGCGAGTACCGGCGTAGCGAGGGGATCGTGGAGCTCCGCGGCAACGTGGCCGCCTCGTCCGCGAAGGGCGATCGGATCGCCTGCGACCGCCTGCTGCTGAAGTTCTCGCCCGAGGGAAACCGGTCCGAGTGGGCCCGGGCGTACGGCTCCGTGCGCGGCACCATCGCCGCTACGGGCGCGGAGGCGGCGGAGCGCGCGTACTCCGCGAACGAGGGAATCCTCTACTTCGATGCCGCGGGCGACGTTCGTTCGATCAGCCTGACCGGATCGCCGGCCTCCGTCAGCGAGCCGAAGCGCTCGCTCGCGGCGCGCTCGATCGACCTCGACTTTGCCGGCGGCCGTCCCGCCTCGGCGCACGCGAACGGCGAAGTGCGCCTGCGCTCCGACCGCGCAAATGCTCGGTCGCGGCGCGCGAGCGCCTCGTTCGCGCCGACGGGCGACTTTCAGACGCTGGAGCTCGAGGGAGACGTTCTGCTCGAAGGGGACGGGAGAAAGGGTATAGCGGAGAGCGTCGTCGACTTCCCGGACCGCGGCGTCTGGCTCCTGACGGGAAGCGGCGAGAAGGCGGCGACCGTCGAGGAGGAGGGCTCGAAGGTCTCCGCAGACCGGATCGAGATCGACCGGAACCGCAAGTCGCTTCGCGCCGAGGGAAGAGCGCGGGCGGTCTTCGTGCCGAAGAAGGACCGGCCGGCGGAGGCGGCGTCCCTCCTGGGGGATCCCTCGCGACCCACGTACGGGAAGGCCGACCGGATCATCCTCGACCGCGAGACCCGCCTCGCCTCGCTCTCGGGTGGAGCGAGCCTGTGGCAGGAGTCCTCCTCTCTGTTCGGCGACGACATCACGCTGAACGACGCGGAGAAGAGCGCCGTCGCCGTCGGCCGAGTGCGGGCGGTCCTCGCGTCCGCGACCGTCTCGGGCAAAGCGCAGCCGGCGAAGGGGAAGGACGAGGGGCCCGCCATCATCACTGCGCGACGTCTGATCTATCGCGAGAGCGAGTCGACCGCGGTCTTCGAGGACGGCGTCACGGTCATACGGGGCGCATGGCGCGCGACGGGCGCGCGCGGCGTGGCGTTCTTCGGCAAGGACCGAAAGCTCGATCGCGTGGAGTTCTCGGGCGGCGTCACCCTCGAGGACCGCTCGACCGGACGCACGGCCACGGCGGACCGCGTCGAGGACTTTCCTCGAGAGGGCAAGACGGTGCTCCACGGCAACCCGGCGCGGGTCACCGACGCCGAAGGCAATCGGGTGGCCGGCTCGACTCTGACCATCACCGGACGCGGAAAGAACGTCGAGGTGACCGCGCCGGAAGGCGGCCGCACCGAAACCATCCACAAGACCAAAGCCGACTGAGTCCCCGCAGCGCTATCCTTGACCCGTGAAAGCGCGAGGCGGCGACAGGGTGCTCCCTCTCCCCCCGGGAGCGGGGGTGCGCGAGGGGTCTCCCCTCGCAGAAGAGAAAGTGCCGGCCGCGACCGAAGGTCGCGTTCTCGCGAAGCGAGCGGCCGGAGAGGGTGAGGGCGCTGATCCCGCCACCGCTCGTGAACCGCAGCCCCCGCGGCTGATCGCGGAGGGTCTCGCGAAGTCCTACGGCGGACGCATGGTCGTTCGCGGCGTCTCGATCGACATCGCGCCGGGAGAGATCGTCGGGCTCCTCGGACCCAACGGTGCCGGGAAGACGACCACCTTCTCGATCGTCGTGGGATTGGTCGAGCCCGACGAAGGAACGGTTCGCCTGGGAGACCGCGACCTGACGGATCTCCCGATGTACCGCCGGGCGCGCGCCGGTATCTCCTATCTGCCCCAGGAGCCTTCGGTCTTCCGCAAGATGACCGTCGAGCAGAACCTGCTCGCGATCCTGGAGACGCTCGATCTGCCTCACTCGGCACAGCTCGAGCGGGCCGACGAGCTCCTCGCCGAGTTCGGGCTGGACGCGATCCGCGACCACCGGGCCTATACGTTGTCGGGAGGGGAGCGGCGCCGGGTCGAGATCGCGCGGAGTCTCGTCGTCTCTCCCTACTTCCTCCTGCTCGACGAGCCGTTCGCCGGAATCGACCCGATCGCGGTTCTCGACATTCAGACGATCGTGCGCCGTCTGGCCTCTTCCGGCATCGGCGTCCTGGTCACGGACCACAACGTCCGCGAGACTTTGTCCATCGTCGACCGCGCTTATATAATCAACGCCGGCGAGATTTTGCGGGCTGGCACGCCGCTTGCCTTGTCGAATGACGCCGTCGTAAGAAGGATTTATCTCGGGGAGGCTTTTCAGCTTCGTTAGCTGATTTCATGCGTTTTCATCTCTGATGGCACTCGAGCAGAAACTCAATCTCAGGCTTTCCCAGCGACTGGTGATGACCCCGTCGCTGCAGCAGGCGATCAAGCTCCTGCAGATGTCCAAGCTCGAGCTCCAGGACGTCCTGACGCAGGAGATCGTCGAGAACCCGCTCCTGGAAGAGGAGGAGGAGGCGGCGTCCGCGGAGCAGCCGACCGAGGCCGAAACCGAAGCGGACGCGGCCGCGGCGAAGCAGGCGGACGCGGACGTCCCGGCCGTCCCGGTGGACGCGGAGGCTCCGCCCGAGAAGGAGCGCGACTCCTTCGACGAGATCGACTTCGACTCGTACTTCGAGGACTACCTCGACAGCGCCTACAACCCCCGCCAGTACGAAGACAGCGAGCAGGTTCCGCTCGAGAACACGCTCTCCCGACCCCAGGGGCTGCACGAGTACCTGAACTGGCAGCTCGCCCTTTGCGGTGCGGAGCCGCGGGTACGCGAGATCGCCCAGTACCTGATCGGCAACATCGACGAGGACGGGTACCTGCGCGTCTCGCGGGAAGAGATCCGGGCGGCGGGCTACGAGGACGATCGAGAGGTGGAGAGGGCGCTCGCTCTTGTCCGTGCGTTCGACCCTCCGGGCGTCGGCGCGTCGGACCTGCCCGATTGCCTGATGATGCAGATCCGGGCGCTCGGGATCGAAAACGCGCTGATCGAAAAGATCATCAGCCAGCACTGGGGCGAGTTCCTGAACCGCCAGTTCGCGCAGCTCTCAAGGACGCTCGGCGTCGGCCTCTCGCAGCTGCAGGCGGTCGTCGAGATCATCAAGAACCTCGAGCCGAAACCCGGGCGCAAGTACTCCGACGAGCGCACGATCTACGTCGAGCCGGACGTGGCGGTGCGCAAGATCGGGGACGAGTACGTCATCCAGCTGAACGAGGACGGCCTGCCGAAGCTCCGCATCTCCGCCGCGTACCGGCGGATGCTGCGCGGCGGAAACGGAGCGATCGGGGAAGAGGCGGCGACGTACCTTCGCGACAAGATGCGGTCGGCGGTCTGGCTGATCAAGAGCCTCGACCAGCGTCAGCGCACGATCTACAAGGTCGCCGACTCGATCGTGCGTCACCAGCGCGGATTCCTCGAACACGGGATCGAGCAGCTGCGGCCTCTCGTCCTGCGCGATGTGGCGAACGACATCGGCATGCACGAGTCCACCGTCTCGCGCGTCGTGTCGAACAAGTACATCCACACGCCGCGCGGCCTGTTCCCGATGAAGTACTTTTTCCACAGCGGCATCGACTCGACGCAGGGCAGCGAGGTGTCGTCACTCTCGATCAAGAGCAAGATCGCGAAAATCGTCTCGGATGAGGATGCGAGCCGGCCTCACTCGGACGCGCGGATCATGCAGAAGCTGCGCGCGGAAGGGATCCAGATCGCCCGGCGCACCGTCGCGAAATATCGCGAAGAGCTCCGGATCCCGTCGTCTTCGCAGCGAAAACAAAGCTTCTAGCTCGAAGTCCGGGAATCCTCTGTCAGGGAGGGATTGGATGGCGGTCGAATGCACCGGGCGCAACGTCGAAGTGACGCCTTCGCTCATGAACCTCGCCCGCGAGCGGACGCAACGTCTCGAGCGTCACCTCGGGGGTCCCGCGCGGGTGAAGGTCGTGCTCTCTCACGAGAAACACGGATTCGGCGCGGAGATCATCGCCACGCACCGCCGTCGGCGCTGGAACGCCCACGAGTACACGGCCGATCCCCGGGCCGCTGTCGCGCTCGCGTTCGAGAAGATCGACGCCCAGGCGAAGAAGGACTCGGAGAAGAGACGCAATCGCAAGGACCGCACCTCGCCGCGGCTCCTGCCCCCCGTGACGGAAGCGGCGCTCGAGATCCCCGCTCGCCGCGCCCGGCTCTCCACTCCCGCGGCGGAACCGCGAATCGTCCGGGCGAGCAAGCTCGCATTGAAGCCGATGACCGCGGAGGAAGCCGCGCTCAAGATCGACGCGTCCACGCAGGAGTTCGTCGTCTTCCGCGACTCCGCAACCGAAAAGATCTCGGTTCTCTACAAACGCCGGGATGGAAACTTCGGCCTGATCGAATGCTGAGCGAGGCCGGACTCTTTCCGCGGCTCGTCGACAAACGGCTCGTCTTCCCCGACCTCGCGGGCTCGACCGTCGAGGAAGCTCTCGCGGAGATGTCCGCCGGGCTCGCGCGCGCCGGCAGCGTCCGCGACGCCGACGACCTCGCGCGGCGTCTCGTCGAACGCGAGCGCATGGGCTCGACGGGCCTGGGCGCGGGTATCGCGATCCCGCACTGCAAGGTGCGCGACCTCGCCGACGTCGTGCTCGCGATCGGCGTTTCCCGGGCCGGAATCGACTTTCGAGCGCCCGACGCCGCTCCCGTGACGCTCGTCTTCCTCGTTCTGTCCCCGTCGGAGGCGCCCGCCCTTCACCTTCAGGCCCTCGCGCGGATCTCGCGGATCATCCGGATGCCCGGAGTGGCCGAGAGCCTCCGCGCCGCGCCGACGGCGGAGGCGATCGCCGCGATCCTGAAGGACGCCGAGCGCCAGCTGGCCGTCCCCGTCTGACCCGGTGCCGCCGCTCCCGCGTCCCGCGCCGATTCGGGCTATTCTGAGCGGGGATCCGTGGTGACGATGAGCCAGCTGACCGCCGACATCCTCCGTTCGCCGGCGCTCGCCGACCTCGACTTCAAAGCCGTGGCGGGGGAGTCGGGCTTCGACCGGCCGATTTCGTGGGGCCGCATCCAGCGACCCGGACTCGCGCTTGCCGGTTTTCTGTCGTTCATCAAGCCGGGCCGGATCCAGGTCCTGGGCGAGAGCGAGTTGAACTACCTCGAGACGATGCCGATGGCGCTGCGGCGGGAGCGGATCGCGCTCATTTGCGCGCTTCCCGTTTCCGCGTTCGTCGTGACCAAAGGCCAGGAGGTCCCGGAGGAGCTCGTCCGCGAGTGCCGCGCGCGACGCGTCCCGCTGCTCGTATCGCCGCAGACGACGTCCGTCGTGATCCAGTCGATCACACGGATCCTCGAGGACGAGCTCGCGCCGACGACCACCCTGCACGGGGTGCTCGTGGACGTCTACGGCATGGGCGTTCTGCTGCTCGGCGAGTCCGGGATCGGAAAGAGCGAGTCGGCCCTCGATCTGATCCAGCGCGGACACCGGCTCGTCGCGGACGACGTCGTCGAAATCCGAAAGTACCCGAACGGCGCCCTCGTCGGCCGAGCCGCCGACATGCTCCGCTACCACATGGAGCTTCGCGGGATCGGCATCATCAACATCAAGCACCTGTTCGGAGTCTCGGCGGTGCGCTCTTCCAAGTCGATCGAGCTCGTGATCGAGCTCGAGCGATGGGACCCGGCCAAGTCCTACGACCGGCTGGGGCTCGACGGGCAGATGTATCCGATCCTCGACCGCCCGCGGCCATACCTCAAGCTTCCCGTCGCTTCGGGCCGCAACATCGCGCTCTTGATCGAAATCGCCGCGCGCAACGAGCTCCTGAAGACACAGGGATACGACGCGGCCAAGGAATTCGCGCTCAAAGTCGACGAGGAGATCGCGCGCAACGCAATGTCGCCGGGGTTGAAGCGCGCTTGACGGTCCGCAAAGGGCCGCGCGGGCGCGCCCCGCGGCGGCCCGCGAAAGCGAAGGGAAACGTTCCGACGACCCGTCGGCCGGGTCCGGCGACAGCGCTTCCCTCCGAGATGGACGGCCGAAGTCGCCCGGTCCCCGAGAGCCTGGTCGTCGTCACCGGGCTTTCGGGATCGGGAAAGAGCTACGTGTTCAAGTGTCTCGAGGACATGGGTTACTTCTGCGTCGACAACCTGCCGCTCCCCCTGGTCGAGCCGCTTCTGTCGCAGGTGACCGCGCCGAGGGTCGGCGTCATCCTCGACGTCCGCAACCCCGATTTCGCATCGCGCTTTCCTCCGATTCTCGCCCGATTGCGCGAGCGGGCTCCCGGGACGCGTCTCCTCTTCCTCGACGCGACCGAGGAGGCGCTCATCCGCCGCTTCTCGGAGACGCGCCGGCCGCACCCGCTGTCGGTCGACCGCCCGCTCCTGACCGCGCTGCGCAAGGAGCGCGAACTGCTCGAGGACGTGCGGGCGCTCGCCGACGTCGTCGTCGACACTTCCTCAATGACCGTCCACGAGCTGCGCGCGTTCATGCAGAAGACGTTCGTGGGGGAGGAGAGCGCTGCGCGGATGGTCGTGTCGGCCACCTCGTTCGGATACAAGTTCGGCGTCCCGCACGACGTGGACCTGATCTTCGACGTGCGCTTCCTCGCGAACCCCCACTTCGTGCCGGAGCTCAAGTCGAAGGTGGGAAGCGATCCGGCCGTCGCGGCGTACATCGAGAAGGACCCGCAGACGGCGGAGTTTCTGAAGCGGCTCGTGGATTTCGTCGATTACCTGCTGCCGCTCTACGAGCGCGAGCACAAGAGCTACCTGTCGATCGGGATCGGCTGCACCGGCGGAAAGCACCGGTCGGTCTACGTGGCCGGAGAGCTCGCGAAGGCCCTGAAGCGGCGCGGGCTTCCGGTGCGCGTGTCGCACCGCGACGCGACGCGCGAGTGATGAAAGAATCGGAAACCGTGGCGGACGTCGCCTTCGCCCTCGGGGATCGCCGGTGATCGGGGTCCTGATCGTGACGCACGGGCGCCTGGCGGAGGAGCTGAAGGCCGCCGCGCTGACGATTCAGCCGGACATCGAGCAGATCGTGGCCGTGGCCCTCGACTGGAATCAGGTCGGGGAGGACGCGAGCCGCCGGATCGCCAAGGGCCTCGAAGAGGCGGACCGCGGCGACGGCGCGGTCATCCTGACGGACATGTTCGGCGGAACGCCGACGAACCTGTCCCTGCCGTTTCTGAAGCGCGACCGCATCGAGATCGTCACCGGAGTGAACCTCCCCATGCTCCTGAAGTGCGCGGCGCTGCAGAAGAGCGGGAAGCCCGTGGTCGAGATCGCGCACGTCGCGAAGGATCGGGGCCAGAGGTCGATCTACGTGGCTTCCGACCTCCTCGCCGACGACGAGGGTATCTCCGCGGCGGCGGAGGCGGCGCGGGACAAGGGGGAGCGCGGGTGATCGAGCGCGAGCTCGCGATCCGCAACCGGCTCGGCCTCCACGCCCGCGCCGCGGCGAAGTTCGTCCAGACGGCGAGCCGTTTCAAGTCCGACGTCAAGATCCGCAAGAACGGCGAGGAGGTCGACGGCAAGAGCATCCTCGGACTGTTGCTTCTGGCCGCCTCCCAGGGAACGCAGATCACCCTCGCGGTTTGCGGGGAAGACGAAGAGGCCGCGTTCGCGGCGGTCGAGGAATTGATCGCGCGAAGCTTCGACGAAGAGCAGTAGGGTCGGGGTCCGGAAGGCGGTTCGCCACACCCATGCTCCAGGGCCTTCCGGTCTCACCGGGTATCGCGGTCGGTCGCGCGGTCATCGTGCGTTTCGGCGGCCTCCCCGCGTTCCGCCGCGCGGTCTCTCCCGACGGGTTCGACGAGGAAGAGCGGCGCCTGCGCCGGGCGGCGGCGCTCGCCGCGGAGGAGTTCCGCCGGCACTCCGGCGAGGCCGCCGGCGACATCGGAGCGGAGCTCGCCGCGATCCTGGAGGCGCACGGGTTGATCGCCTCGGACGAGACCTACCTGGTCGCGATCGCCGATCGGATGAAGCGGGACCGCGTGAACGCGGAGTGGGCGCTCGCCGAGGTGACGCGGGAGCTCGGGCAGCGCTTCGAGTCCGCCGACTCGGACGCGATGCGCGAGCGCGCCGCCGACATTCACGACGTCGCTCGCGAGATCGCTCGACAGCTCTCCGGCGGGACGCCCCTTCTGCCCGAGGAGCTGCCGCGGGGATCGATCCTGGTCGCCGACGAGATCTCGCCGGTCGATGCCTCCCGCCTCGACCCGCGGCGCGTGCGCGCGCTCGCGCTCGAGCGCGGCGGGCCGACGTCGCACGCGACGATCATCGCGCGGTCCTTCGGCCTGCCGGCCGTCGTCGGGATCGACGGCCTCTGCGAGGCGATCTCGTCCGAGACGCCGATCGTCGTCGACGGCGACCGTGGCACCGTCGACCCGAACCCCTCGAAGGATCGGCTGCGCCGAAGCCTGCTGCGCGTGCGGGATGCGCGGGAGAAGGCGCGGCGGCTGCGCGCCCGCACGCCGAGAACGGGGGCGACGAAGGACGGCGTGCGGGTGGTCGTGCGCGCCAACCTGGAGCTCGCCGAGGAGATCGGCGCGCTCGAGCGATATCACGCCGAGGGAGTCGGCTTGTTCCGTTCGGAGTTTCTCTATCTGCGCGCGGTGCCGGAGACGCCCGGCGTGGAAGAGCAGCGCGCCGTCTACGAGGAGCTCCTCGCCGCGGCCGCCCCCCATCCGGTCATCGTGCGCACCTACGACCTCGGCGGGGAGAAGGGGATCGGGCCGGCGCGCGGAGAGAACCCGGCGCTCGGACTGCGGGGGCTGCGTTATTGCCTCGCGCATCCAGACCTTTTCGAAGCGCAGTTGACGGCTCTCTGCCTCGCGTCCCGAAAGGGCCCGTTGTCAGTCATGCTGCCGATGGTGACGTCGCTCTCCGAGCTCGTGGACGCGCGAGTCGCTCTGGCCAACTCGGCGCGCCGGACGGGGCTCACCGAGCCGCCTCCCCTCGGCGTGATGGTCGAAGTCCCGTCGGCGGCGCTCCTCGCCGACCGCCTCGCTCCGGCGGCCGACTTCTTCTCAATCGGAACGAACGACCTCGCGCAGTACGCTCTCGCGGTCGATCGCGCGAACCCCGACGTCGCGTCTCTCTACCGGCCGCTCCATCCCGCGATCCTCCGGATGATACGATCCGTGGTTGAAGCCGGCCGCGCGTTTGCGAAGCCGGTGGCGGTCTGTGGCGAGCTCGCCGCCGATCCGATCGGGATCGCGGTTCTGGTGGGGCTCGGGATCCTGGACGTCTCCGTCACGCCGGTCGCGATCGCGGGGGTGAAGGAATCGCTCTCCGCCATCGACTCCGCGCGGGTGCGCGCGCTGGCCGAGAAGGCCCTCGCCGCCGCCGAGGCCTCGGAGGTGGAAAAAATGTTTCGAGGACGTTTGTGAGGAGAGTACCGAAGCCGTGGGGCTACGAGCTCATTTTCGCGGAAAACGAGCGCTACGCCGGCAAGATCCTGCACATCGCCTCCGGGCAACTGCTCTCGCTCCAGTACCATGAAAGAAAGGACGAGACCTTTTACGTTCTGAAGGGCGAGGTGAACTTGACCGTCGAGGAGGGGGGCGAGCTGAAGGAGATCCGGCTTCCCGAGGGGAGCTCGTACCGGATCGCGCCGGGGATCCGCCACCGGATGCGGGCGGAGGCGGCCTGCGATCTGATCGAAGTTTCCAGCCCCGAGCTCGACGACGTGGTTCGCCTGGAGGATTCCTACGGACGGGCCGGCACGACCGCGCCATAATCATCCTTCCGGTCCATGACCAGAGAGCCCCGCGTCCTGCGCCTCGCCTTCCTGTTTTCGGCAGGTCTGTCCTCGATTGCCGCTGCCCCGCGGCCGACCCCGACGCCCGAGCCGCGGCTGACGGGCGGCTTCGGAAAGGAGCCCGCGGCAGAGAGGTCGGCACGCCGTTCCGCCGAGAAGAAGAAAGTGCGGATCACGAACCAGTCGCTCGTGACCGAGCCCGACAAGGGCAAGGTCTCGACCTCCGACGTCAAGCCGGCGCCCACGCCCACCGCTCGCTCGCGCCCGACGCGCGCGAGGCCGGTGGCGTCGGACGAAGCGGCGTCGGCTCCGGAGGATGGGGAAGAGTTCTGGCGGGAGGAGGCGCGCCGCCTCCGCGAGCGCGTCGCGGCGATCCGGGAAGAGATCACGCGCCTCGAGGCCGAAGTGAAGAAGCTCGAAAGCGACTTCTATTCCTGGGACGATGGGTTGTACCGGGACCGGGTGATCAAGCCGGCCTGGGACAAGGCGCGGGAGGAGCTCGCGACGGCACGCAAGGAGCTCCCCGAGGCCGAGAAGGACCTCGCCGACCTGCCCGACCGCGCTCGGAAGGCGGGCGCTCAGCCAGGATGGATCAGAGAATGAGCGGCACCTACCGGGTCGAGACCTGGGGCTGCCAGATGAACGTGCTCGACGGGGAGCGCATGGCGGGCCAGCTCGAGCGCCGCGGATTTCGCACCGCCGCGGCAGACGAGTCCGCGGACGTCGTCATCCTGAACACCTGCGCCGTCCGCGAGAAGGCGGAGGCGAAGGTCTACAGCGCGCTCGGGGTCCTCGGCCGGCGCAAGCAGGATTCGCCGGGCCTCGTCATCGGTGTCACCGGATGCGTCGCGCAGGTCGCAGGCAAGGAAATCCTCGAGCGCGCTCCCTGGGTGGACTTCGTGCTCGGAACGGGCAACGTCGAGCGCATCGGCGACATCGTGGAGGAAGTCCGCGCTGAGAGAAAGCGCGTCTCCTCGCTCGAGCTCCCGATCGAGTCACCCGTCTACCAGTTCCGGCAGATCGCGCGCGGCTCGCCGTTCCAGGCGTACGTCACTGTCATCGAGGGCTGCAGCCAGTTCTGCACCTTTTGCATCGTGCCGTTCACGCGCGGACGCGAGCGCAGCCGCGCATCCTCGGAAGTGTTCGAGGAGATCCGGTTGCTCGTGGCGCGCGGCTTTACGGAAGTGACTCTCCTCGGCCAGACCGTCAACGCCTACCGCGACCCCGAAGAGGGATTCGGGTTCGGGGAGCTCTTGACGCGCGCCTCGACCATTCCGGGCCTCCGGCGGTTGCGGTTCATCACGTCGCACCCGCGATTCGTGGACGACTCGATGATCGAGGCCCTCGCCTCCGGCGGCAACGTCGCCCCGTACCTCCACCTGCCCGCGCAATCGGGCTCCGATCGCGTCCTCTATCGGATGAAGCGTCGCTACACCGCGGCGGCCTATCTGGACACGATCGGACGCATGCGGCGCGCGCTCCCGGGGGTCGCGATCTCGTCCGACTTCATCGTCGGCTTTCCCGGCGAGACCGACGAGGACTTCGAAGAGACCCTCGCGCTCGTGTCGCAGGCGCGCTTCTCCAACCTCTTCGCGTTTCGGTATTCGGCGCGCCCCGGAACGGCGTCGGCGCGGTGGGGGAGGGACACTTTTGTGGCGGACGAGGTCGCCGCGGACCGGCTCTCGCGGGTCCTGGCTCTCCAGGCAGAGCTGCAGGCGCAGATGAACAAGTCTCTCGTCGGGCGCGAGTTCGAGGTCTTGGTCGAGGGGGTCGGACGCGACGGCCGGACCCGGGGGCGCACGCCTTGCAACCGGATCGCTCATGTGGAAAGAGGCTCGGCCGCGGGCGAGCTGAAACCGGGGGCCTACGTCCGGGTTCTCATCACCCGGGGACTGCCCAACTCGCTTCTGGCGGAGGTCGCCGCGTAGGGGGACACCATGGTCAAGATGGAGATCAAAGGCCTGTTGATGGACCCGGTCTCGAACATGCCGGTCGTCGTCCTGCGCGACTCGGCTAACGGCGTCTTCCTTCCGATCTGGGTCGGGATCTTCGAGGCCAACGCGATCGCCCTGCAGATGGAGAAGATCACGACGCCGCGGCCGATGACCCACGACCTGTTGAAGAACCTCCTCGGGGAGCTCGATGCGACGGTCGAGCGGATCGTCATCAACGACCTCAAGGACAACACCTTCTTCGCCCGGATTCACCTGCTGCGGGGAGACACGCGGTGGAACGTCGATAGCCGGCCAAGCGATGCGATCGCGCTCGCGCTTCGCGTCGACGCCGAGATCTTCGTCGAGGAGGACGTGCTCGAGAGGAGCAAGAGTCTCCGGCCCGAGGGGGACGAAGGAGATCCGGACCGGCTCAAGAAATGGCTCGAGGAAGTGAGTCCCGAGGAGCTCGGAAAGTATCCCATGTAGCGGGAAAGCTCTCAGCTTTCAGCTCTCAGCTCTCAGCCCGCGCGCGGCTTTCCGCGCGCGTTTTCTTTTCTTCGCGGTACACTGTGAATCCGTGATCATCGCCATCGCCAACCAGAAGGGAGGCGTCGGGAAGACGACCACGGCAATCAATCTCGCGGCGGCGCTCGCCCAGAAGGGCATGAAGACGCTGCTCATCGACCTCGACCCCCAGGGCAACAGCACGATGTCCTTTCTCGACCGGCGCGCGATCGGAAAATCCATGTTCGACGTGCTGACCGAGAAGGAAGCCATGATGTCCCACGTCGTCCAGAAGACGGGCGTGAAGAACCTGGACGTCGCGCCGGCGCGGATCGCCCTCGCGAAGATCGAGTCGAAGCTCCTGGGCGAGATCGACGGCCACTTTCGCCTCCGCGACAAGTTGGACGGCGCGCGGAAGAGATACGATGCGATCGTCATCGACACGCCACCCACGCTCGGCATGATCACGGTCAACGCGATGGTCGCGGCGACCCACATCCTGATCCCGATCCAGTCTTCCTACTTCGCACTCGAGGGGACCGACGACCTCCTGGAGACGATCGACAAGATCAAGGCGCGGCCGAACCCCGCGCTCTCGCTCCTGGGCGTCGTGATCACCCTCCACGACCGCCGGACGGTGATCGCGAAGGACGTCTACGACCAGATCCGGACGGTCTTCGGCGAGAAGCTCTTCAAGACGACGATCTCGAAGAGCGTGCGCCTCGAGGAGAGTCCCGCGCACCGCGAGTCCATTTTCACCTTCGCCCCGCGCTCGTCGGGCGCGGCCGAGTACTACTCGCTTTCCGAGGAGGTACTTTCGCGTGTTTAGCAAGAGACGCGGCTTGCCCGCGGAAGCCCGGATGCGCCACGACTCGCACTTCGTCGAGTCGCTCGCGGAGCGGTTCGGCGAATCGCTCGGGCGCTACATTCAGATCGAGGACATCGAGACGAACCCCGACCAGCCGCGGACGAACGTCGGGGATCTCTCGGAGCTGAAGGACTCGATCGTGGCGAAGGGCGTGCTCGAGCCGCTCCTCGTGCGGCCGGTCCCCGGCGGGCGATACCGGATCATCGCGGGGGAGCGCCGGTTCCGCGCCGCGATGGAGGCCGGGCTCGCCGAGGTGCCCTGCATCGAGCTCGACGTGTCCGACTCCGAGGTCCTCGAGATCGCGCTGATCGAGAACCTCCACCGCAGGGACCTCCACCCCTTCGAGGAAGCGGAGGGATTCGCGGGGCTCGCCGATCGGCACGGGTACACGCAACAGCAGATCGCCGGAGCGATCGGGAAGTCGCGCGTGTCGGTCACCGAGGCGATGTCGCTTCTCGAAATTCCGGACGAGCTCCGCGACGAATGTCGGCGCGCCGACATCGGTGCGAAATCGGTGCTCCTCGAGATCGCGCGACTGAAGGATCCGGACAAGATGCGCGACGCGGTGCGCTCGATCGCCGCCGGTTCGACGCGCGACGACCTCCGCGCGCGCAAGAAAGAAGAGGCGTCGCCGTCGCGCCGCCCGAAGCGCTTCGCGTTCATCTACAAGCCCAAGGGCGGACCGTACAAGCTCGCTCTCTCGTTCGCGAAGTCGCGGGTCGAGAAATCCGAGCTGATCCACGCCCTTCGCGACGTGATCCGTCAGCTCGAAGCGGGGGAGATCAAGCTCTCGAAGCGGTAGGGTCATGAGGTCGCTCGTCCCGATGGCCCACGTCCGGAACGTCGGCGACTCGATCGCGTTCTACCGGAAGCTCGGGTTCGAGCCCGCAACACGTTCGGGCCCGAGGGACGAACGGAGCCGACGTGGGCATGGCTCGAGTCCGATGGTGGGTCGAGCCTGATGCTCGCGCTGGCAAGCCACCCCGTGATCGCCGAGGAGCAGGCGGTGCTCTTCTACCTCTACTGCGACGACGTGTCTGCCACCCGAGGCACGCTCCAGGAGGCTGGGGTTGCCGTCGGCCCGATCCAGTATCCCTTCTATGCCCCGTGCGGGGAGTTTCGCGTGACGGATCCCGACGGCTACGTCCTGATGATCACGCACACCTAGAGGAGGCGGCGATGTCGGAATCGAAGAATTCGGCGCTCGCGAGACGTTGGTTCGAAGAGGTCTGGAACGTCCGGCGTGAGGAGACCGTACGCGAGCTCATGGCCCCGGTCGTCGAAGGGCACATGGAAGGGGGCCTGGAGGTCCATGCCCCCGAGGACTTCATCGCCGGGCGCAGGGCACTCCTCGAGGCGTTCCCGGATTTCCGGGTAACCGTCGAGGCCGTGATCGCGCAGGGAGACGACGTCGCCGTCCGCTGGTCGGCGAGCGGCACCCACCTCGGCGGGAGTCTCGGTTTCCCCGCATCGAACCGGCCCGCGGCGTTCCGCGGGATCACCTGGCTCACGTTCCGGGACGGGCAGATCGTCAAGGGGTGGGACGCCTGGAACCAGGGCCGGCTGATCGCCGACCTCCAGGCGCCTTGAAGCCGGCTCGCCCCGCGCGGCGCCAAGGCCGCCGCAGAAAGATCATCGTTTCCATCGCGACGAGCGCCGACGGATACATCGCGCGTGCCGACGGAGGAGTCGAGTGGCTCGACCGCCCGCGCACCGCGGGCGACTACGGGATGGGCGCGTTCTTCAAATCCATCGACACGATTCTCTGGGGGCGCAGGACATACGACGTCGCCCTCAGGTTCACCGGCGGCAAGGGAGTCGGTTGCGGCTCGCGGGTGAAGAACTACGTCTTCTCGCGCCGTCCTCCGAAGTCTCATCCCTCCGACGTCGAGTTCGTCCGCGAATCGGTTTCCGCATTCGCGAGACAACTGCGCGCGGCGCCCGGAATGGACGTGTGGGTGATGGGCGGGGCGGAGCTCATCGGGTCCTTTCTCGACGCGGGGGAGATCGACGAGCTCGTGATCCACGTGATCCCGACGATCATCGGCGAGGGAATCCCCCTGATCGCACCGCGGCATCGGCGGATTCCGCTGCGCCTCCTCTCCGTCCGGCCGTTCCCCGACGGCGTCGTGCGTCTGCACTACGCGGTCGAGAACAAGCCGGCGCCCCGAGCGCGCCGGACATCCTAGGACGTCTCGAGTCGTGGACTTCGACACGCAGGTCAAGACCGCGATCTACCGCTGGGTCGCGGAAACGACAAAGGTGCCGACCGCCGCCGAGCTTGCGGGAGCGCTTCGCGAAGCAACGGACGAGATCCGCGACGCGTACCGGCGTTTGTTCGGGAAGCGCGTTCTCTTCCTCGAGCCGGACGGCGAGACGATCCGGATGGCGCCTCCGTTCTCGGGCGTCGAGACGCAGCACCGCGTTCTCGTGGGAGGCCGCCTCTACTTCGCGAACTGTTCCTGGGACGCCCTCGGAATCCCGGCAGCGCTCCACGCGGAAGGGGAAGTCTTCTCGCGCTGCGAGCAGACCCTCGAGCCGATCCACCTTCGGATCACCCGGGAAGGCCCCGACCTGGAACCGGTGGTGGCGCACTTCGCGGTCCCCGCGGCCAGGTGGTGGGCCGATCTCGTCTACACCTGAAGCACGATGCTCTTCTTCCGGTCGGAAGAAAGGGTGAACGAATGGTGCGCGGGCAACGGCGTCCCGCGGCGGCCGATCATCGGCCTCGCACAGTTGTGGCAGCTCGCCGTGGCCTGGTATGAGAACCGTCTGAGCCCCGATGCCAGACGGCCGCAGCCCGAAGAGATTCGGCGCATCTTCGCGGCCATCGGCCTCCAGGGGCCCTTCTGGGACCCCCAGACCGATCAATTCGGCTGATTCGAGGCCTCGGCATGGGACCTCCCCATATTTGATTTTACATAATCTATCTTATCGGACGTTGTAGGCGTGGGCGCGAGAAGGGCCGGCGACTCCCGGGATGCGGCCGGGGACTCCCCCGAAGTCCAGTCCCGCCCGGCTTGACTCCGGCGGCGGTACCGCGGACGCTTGGCCCGCGATGCGTCTTCTCTCGCGCTCGATCCTGAGGGAGATCTGGCCGCCGTTTCTGCTCGGCTTCGCGGCGTACACGTTCATCCTGCTCGTGCGCACCATCTTTATGATGACGGAGTTCTTCGTCCGCCGAAGCGCCAGCTTGGGCGAGGTCGCTTCGCTCGTCCTCCTCTCGGTGCCGTGGATCGTCGTGCTGACGCTGCCGATGGCCTTCCTCCTCGGGGTCCTGATCGGCATCGGGCGCCTCTCCGCCGACTCGGAGCTCGTGGCGCTGCGCGCCTGCGGAGTCGGTCCGGGGGCGCTCTACCGCCCGGCACTCGGGGCGGCGGCGATCCTCTCCGCGGTCGTCTTCCTCTTCTATAACCTGGTCCTCCCGCGCGCGAACGACGCACTCACCCGGTCGATGGCCCGCGTGGCCGCCACCTCCGTCGTCAACCTCGTCGCTCCGCGCACCTTCCGCGAGCCTCGGCCCGGCGTCTTGCTCTTCTTCGACCGTGTGGGAGCCGACGGGCGTTCCTTCGAGGGCGTTTTCTTGAAGCTCGGCGAAGACGACGATCGGACCGACCGGTTGATCGTGGCGCGCCGAGGAACGCTCACGCTCGAGGAAGACAGGCTGTGGCTCGACCTCTACTCCTCCGTCGGCCACGAAGTGGATCTGACGAACCCGTCGCGCTACCGGACCAACCGCAACGACTTCCAGCGGATTCTCTTTTCCGACAGCATCGGGCTGACCGCGCAGGCGCAGATCACGTACGAGAAGGGGTTGCGCGCTCAGTCCCTGCCCGAGCTCCTCCGGACGGCGCGGCAGATGAAGGACATCTCGCCGCAGCGGCGACGCCTGGCGCTCGTCGAAATCCAGAAAAAGTTCTCGATCCCGTTCGCTTGTTTTGCGTTCGCCGTGATCGGCATCCCGCTCGCCGAGACGTCGCGGCGCGGCGGCAAAGGGAGCGGGTTCGCGCTCTCCCTCGCGATTCTCGTCCTCTACTACGTCCTGATCTCCAACGGCGAGACGTGGGCTCAGGAGGGCCGCATGCCGGCGTGGTTCGCGATGTGGCTTCCGAACCTCGTGCTCGTGGCGCTCGGAGCGCTGGCCGCGACCCGCGCGGGTCGCGAGCGCGGCCGCTGGAGTTTCTCCGCCTTCCTCCCCCGCCGGGCCCGCCCGGCGGCCGCCGAGCCCTCCCGCCGCGCCTGGTTCGCGGGCTTCCTCCGGTTCCCGGCGCTGCTCGATCGGTACGTGCTCTCCCAGTTCCTCTCGACCCTCCTGCTCGTGGGCGCATCCGTGCTCCTGCTCTCACTCATCGTCGATTACTCCGAGCAGGTCGACGAGATCCTCCGACATCACCCGCCGGCGGCAATCGTCCTCGGGTACTACCGGGCCTTCCTGCTGTCCATATCGGTGGACGTCGCCCCCTTTGCGATGCTGATTGCGACCCTCGTGTGCCTCGGGATCTTCTCGAGGAACAACGAGGACACGGCTTTCAAGGCGAGCGGGATCTCGGTCCGCCGCCTCGGCGTCCCGATCGTCGTCGCTGCGGCCGTGGGGGCGCTCCTCGCGTTCGCCGTCGGCGAGTACCTGCTCCCGTTCGCGAAGCAGAAGGAGATCCGCTACAAGAACGTCATCCACGGCCATCCGGAGGACTGGAAGCTCCGGACCCCGGCCGAACGCACCTGGTACTACGCGCGCGACGGCCGGATCTGGCACCGCGAGGAGAGCGAAGCGCAGCGCGGAGTCCTGGCCTCCCCTTCCATCTTCCAGTTCGACCGGGACTTCGACCTGACCCGCCGGACGGCGGCGAGGGAAGCCGGGTGGGACGAGACGTCGAAGACGTGGCTGCTCCGTCAGGGTTGGACGCGGGCTCTCGAGAAGGGCGCCACGATTTCCTTCACGACGTTTCTCGAGGAGCGCACCCCGGGGGATCGGCCCGCCGCGTTCGCCGCCGAGCGCCGGACGCCCGACGAGATGCGTTTCCGCGAGCTCCAGAGATATGCGCGGAGGCTCAAGAGGACGGGCTACCCGACGTCGGCTCTCGAGACGGCACTCCAGTGGAAGCTCGCGCGGCCGCTGCTCCTCCCGGTGATGGCGCTTCTCGCGCTTCCCTTCTCGTTCCGGATCGGCAAGAGAGGCGCACTCGCGGGGATCGGCGTCGGGCTCGTTCTCGGAATGGTGTTCCTCGTCTCGACCGCCTTCTTCACGAAGCTGGGAGACGTCGGCGCGCTCCCCCCGGTTCTGGCGGCCTGGTCACCGCACGTTCTCTTCACGACGGCGGCGAGCTTCCTCCTCGTGCGGTTGAGGACCTGAGGGAAGCGTAGACTCGGGCTCTCATGAGGGCCCGACGCCCGGCAGTCGCGTTCCTTTCTTTTCTTCTTCTGCCAGCCGTTCCGCCCGCTCTTGGCGAGCACGTCTCGCTCTGGGTCGGAGGAGGAGCCGGCTCCTTCCTCGCCGGCGCGGCGAGCGACGTCGAGGGACACAAGTTCGGTGTCCTGGCGGTCGGCATCGCGGGTGACCGGCTGCGCCTGCGGTATCTCCGCGGCTCGTTCGAACGGGAGAAGGACGTCTCGCCCGGAGTCGGCGACGCCGACGTCGACTACGAGGGGGCCGACGTCGTCTTCACCCGCCGCCTGACGGGATTGCCGGTGGATCTGTCGATCGGGGGGAATCGCTTCAAGGAAGCTCGCCTGCGCCCCGGAAGCGAAGGGGCTCGCCGAGTCTTCGACCGGCGGTGGGGGCCGCACCTGTCTTTCCTGCGGGACTTCCCCCTGTGGAAGCCGATCCGGGTTTGGACCGAGCTCGACGTCGATTCCGCGCGCTTCCGATCGCGGCAGATCTTCGCCTTCTTCGACGCGGGAGTCGGCTTCCATTTCTAACGTCGCTGGGGCCGGGCCCCGTGGGCCTGCACCCGCCGCAGTTCGCCGAAGCGCGGGCCGTCCGGGAGCTAGGCGGCCGCTCCCAGGCTCAACTTGCGTCCGGCGAGGCGCTCCGGGAGTGTCCGGGATTCTGGCGGCGGAAAACCTCGAGGTGCTCGGGGCTCGGCGTCAGCGGATCTCCGGGAAAAGAGAGGATCGCGCCGGACTCCAGCCGTGCGGCCAGACTCAGGTCCGGCGCCGATTCTGTCGAAACCTCGAGGAGCGGCATTGGCATTTCTGTCCGAGTTCGGACGCAACGCAAAGCATGTCCCCGCTCCCGTGAACGAGACGTGAACCGGCCGAGATCTCTCTCTGCCGGCGAAGGCCCTCTAGGTCCCTTCCTCCCACGATGTCATGTACCGGCGCTGCTCGGGCGTGAGTGTGTCGATCGCCGTGCCCATGGACGCGAGCTTCAGCCGCGCAATCTCGCGGTCGATTTCCTCGGGCACGGGATAGACCTTCTTCTCGAGCTTCGCGTGGTTCTGCACCATGAACTCGGCCGCGAGCGCCTGGTTGGCGAAGGACATGTCCATGACCGAGGCCGGATGCCCTTCGGCGGCCGCGAGGTTGATCAGGCGTCCGTCTGCGAGGAGGTGAATCCGGCGGCCGTCGCGAAGCGCGAACTCCTCGACGAACTCCCGGATCCGGCGGCGCGACCGGGTCAGCGCCTCGAGCGCCGGGATCTCGATCTCGACGTTGAAGTGGCCGGAGTTGCAGACGACCGCTCCGTCCTTCATCGCCTGGAAGTGCTCGTCGCGCAGCACGGACTTGTTTCCGGTTACGGTGACGAACAGGTCGCCGATCGGGGCGGCCTTCTCCATCGGCATCACGCGGTAGCCGTCGAGCGCCGCCTCGATCGCCTTCGTCGGGTCGATCTCGGTGACGATGACCTGCGCGCCGAGTCCCCGCGCGCGCATCGCGACGCCGCGCCCACACCAGCCGTATCCCGCCACGACGACGTTCAGTCCGGCGATGAGGAGGTTCGTCGCGCGGATGATGCCGTCCAGCGTGGACTGCCCGGTCCCGTAACGGTTGTCGAAGAGGTGCTTGGTCTTCGCCTCGTTGACGGCGATGACCGGGAACTTGAGTACCCCCGACTGCTCCATCGCCCGCAGCCGCACGACGCCGGTCGTCGTCTCCTCGGTGCCGCCGATGATCCCGGAAAGAAGGGATGCCCGCTCGGCCGGAGGAAGACCCGCCGCCCACTGCCGGATCACGGGGTCGACGTCCGCGTCCTTCCCGAGCGCGAGAAAGAGGAGCGAGGAGACGAGGTCCGCGCCGTCGTCCATCGTCAGATTGGGCCGGTGGGCGAGCGCCGCGCGGATGTGGTCGTAGTAGGTCGCGTGGTCCTCCCCTCGGATCGCGTAGACGGCGACGCCGTAGTCGGCGACGAGCGAGGCCGCCGCGTCGTCCTGGGTCGAAAGCGGGTTGGACGCGCAGAGGAGCAGATCCGCGCCGCCCGCAACCAGCGTGCGCGCGAGGTTGGCCGTTTCGGTCGTCACGTGGAGGCAGGCCGAGAGCCGCGTGCCGGCGAGCGGTTTCTCCTTCTCGAAACGCTCGCGGATCTGGCGGAGCACCGGCATGCTCGAATCGGCCCACTCGATCCGGAGCTTTCCGGCGGGAGCGAGCGAGAGGTCCCGGACGTCGTGGCCGGTCCGGGCGGCGACGGCGGGAGTCATCGGCTGGCCGGGGCGGGGGCGTGCGCGTCCATCCCGGCGGCGCTCGCGAGCTCGGCGGCGCGATCCACCCGCTCCCACGCGAACTCCCGGCGGCCGAAGTGGCCAAACGCCGCGGTCGCCTTGTAGATCGGGCGCCGCAGGTCGAGCGTCTCGATGATCCCGCGCGGCGTCAGCACGAAGTGCTCGCGGATCAGGTCGACGATCTTCTCTTCGGGAAGCTTTCCGGTGCCGTACGTCTCGACGTGCACGGACACCGGATCGGCGACGCCGATCGCGTAGGCGAGCTGCAGCAGGACCCGGTCGGCGAGTCCCGCCGCGACGACGTTCTTCGCGATGTAGCGCGCCATGTAGGCCGCCGACCGGTCGACCTTCGTCGGGTCCTTTCCGGAGAACGAGCCGCCCCCGTGGGGCGCGCTCCCGCCGTAGGTATCGACGATGATCTTCCGTCCGGTCAGCCCGGTGTCGCCCTGCGGACCGCCGATCACGAACCGGCCGGTCGGGTTCACGTGGAATTTGGTCTCGCGCGTGATGAGGTCGGCGGGGATCACCGGGCGGATGATCTCCTCGATGACCGCCTCCTTCAGGTCGTGATGCTTGATTGCCTCCGCGTGCTGCGTCGAGACGACGATTGCCTCGACCCTCATCGGCCGGCGGCCTTCGTACTCGACCGTCACCTGCGACTTTCCGTCGGGCCGAAGGAAGTCGAGCTCCCCTTTCCTCCGCGCTTCGGAGAGGCGGCGGACGAGGCCGTGGGCGAGCGTGAGCGGGAGCGGCATGTACTCCTCGGTCTCGCGCACGGCGAAGCCGAACATCATCCCCTGGTCGCCGGCGCCGCCGGTGTCCACCCCGGCAGCGATGTCGGGCGACTGTGGATCGATCGAAGAGATCACGGCGCACGTCTCGTAGTCGAAGCCGAACTTCGCGCGCGTGTAGCCGATCTCCTTGATCGTCTGGCGGACGATCGACGGGAGGTCGACGTAGGTCTTCGTCGAGATCTCGCCGCCGATGAAGGCGAGCCCGGTCGTCACGAGAGTCTCACACGCGACCCGACCCATCGGGTCGTCCCGCATCACGGCGTCGAGCACCGCGTCGGAGATCTGGTCCGCGATCTTGTCGGGGTGACCCTCGGTGACGGACTCCGACGTGAAAAAGTGCCTGCCGTTATGAAGCATCTCGTTGCTCCTTCCGGATCGCGTGGGTTGTGAAAACGGCGCAGAGTACCATCCCCGTTCGAGGAGGGCAACGGCTCTAGCGCCGCGCCTCCCCGAAAAACCAGAACGCGTTGCGCCCGTAAGCGCGGCGATCCAGCAGGGAAAGATCGGCAAACTCGGGGGCAGAGGCGTCCGAGTCCGTCTGCACGACGAGCTTTCCCGCCGGCGCGAGGAGGGCCCCGATCCTCTTCAAGAGCACCGCCTCGAGCGAATACGGCGGATCGGCGAAGACGAGGTCGAACGTTTCGCCGCGGCGCTCGAGAGCGCAGATCGCGTCGCGCGCGTCGTCGCGGACGATCTCGAACTCTTCGGCCGCGCCGAGCGTCGCGAGATTTCTCTCCAGCGCTCGGCTGTCGCGCTCGACGAAAACGGCCGCCGACGCGCCGCGGGAGAGCGCTTCCAGTCCCACGGCGCCGCTCCCGGCGAAGAGGTCGAGGAAGCGGCTCCCGCGAACCCTGTCCTGCAGGATGTCGAACAGCGCTTCGCGGGCGCGGGAGGAAGTCGGCCGCGCGTCGCGCGGGACCTGGAGGACCCGCCCCTTCCAGCGCCCCGCCAGGATCCTCGGACGGCTCCCGGCTGAGAGCTGAGAGCTGACAGCTGAGAGCTTCTTTGTCACTCGGGTGGTGAAAACTGAAACCGCAGCTCCTCCAGCTTGATGAACTGCGAATACGGCTCCGTGACCCCGACGAGCTCGACGAACCCCTTCTCCTTCTCGAGACGCAGGACCCGGAAGATCGCGCCGTCGAACCGCTTCAGAAGCGTTCCCGGCGGCAGGGCGTCCGCCGTGAACCGCGACGGGGGAGCGAGCGGATTCGTGAAGACGGTACGCAGTCCTTCGAGCGCGGAACGCAGCGACGCTGCCTCGGCCGAGAGCGCGGAGAAGTCGTCGAAGCGGATCGTCTTGGATGCTCCGTCCTTCCGGGCGGCGGTGATCGTGGATTGCGAGGAGAATTCGCCGGCGAGCCCCGTCCGGAGGTCCCCCGGCAAGGTCCAGATCTCCGGACGCGCGAAGTAGTCACAGTAGAACTCGAGCTCTTGCGGCGCGAGCGTCTTGCGCCGGACCTGTTCTCCCCGGGCGTCGACGGTCTTCCAGATCACGGTGCGGTCGCCGAAGAGGGTGATCCGCTCGTAGCCCTCGCGGGACTGCCGGATCCACTCGACGCAGAAGCTCGGTTTCGGAGACGGTGCGGCCGTCGGGGCGGGCGCCGTCGCGGCGAGAGAGGCGGCAATCAAGACGGCGGCGATCACGCCCGGGCCGCCTCGAGGGCGAACGAAAGCTCCTCTTCGGCGCGGATCGCGCCGTCGCGCCGTGCGGAGAGCGTGGCCGACAGCGCGCGGCCGATCGCGGGTCCCGGGGCCACGCCGGCGGCGAGGAGGTCCCGGCCCCGGATCCGGAGGCGCAGCCCGGACGCGGCACGGCGCGCGTCGAGGAGTCGCGCGCGGAAGGCAGCCGGCAGTCCGGCCGCGGCGGCGATCACCTCGTCGTCGGAGACGCCGTCCATCGCCCGCAGCGCGCGCCCGGGTTTCCCGGAAGCGGCGGACGCGAGCGCCCGGGCTGTCTGCGGCCAGGTTCGCACGATGCGGGCGGGGCCGCGCGGCAGGTTCAACCGCGTCGAAATCGCTCGCGCGCTCTCCTGGCTCGTCTCCCCCATCCACGCCAGAAGGTACACGAGCCACGTCGCATTCCGACCGAAGTCTTCGGCCAGCCGCTCGGCGGTCCGCAGACGGCGGGCTGTCCCCGCGTCGAATCGGAGGCTCGGGTGGATCGCCGCCGCGAGCCCGAGGCCGGCGAGCGCGCGCACGGCCCCGGCGCGATTCCCCTCCGACAAGAGGAGAGCGATCTCGCGTCGGAGACGGTCTCCGGAGACCGCATCGAGGGCTCCCTCGGCGACGGCCTCGCGGATCCACCGCCGCGTCGCCGGGTCGATCCGGAAGCCCAGTCGGTTGGCATAGCGCACCGCGCGGAAGGCCCGCGTCGGGTCGTCCCGGGCAGATTGACGGTGGAGCATCCGGATGACGCGTCGCGAGAGGTCCTCGCGCCCGCCAAACGGATCGAGGAGCTGCGCCCGGGCCGAACCGGCGATCTCGATTGCCATCGCGTTGGCCGTGAAGTCGCGCCGCGCGAGGTCATCGTCGATCGATCCCGCGCGCACGCGGGGCAGCGCCCCCGGGCGCTCGTACTCCTCGGCTCGCGCAGTCCCGACGTCGAGGCGCTCGCCGCGGGGGCGCTCGAGGACCGCCGTCCCGAAGCGCCCGTGGAGCTTCACAGTCGCGCCGAGCCGGCGCGCGAGCTCCCGCGCGAAGCCGGCCGCATCCTGTTCGACGACGAGGTCGACATCGACGATCCGTCGAAGACGATCGAGGAGAAGGTCGCGGACGGCGCCGCCGACGAGATAGAGCCGGATTCGCCGCTCTCGCGCGAGGGCGCGCGCCTTGAAGACCCGCCGCGCGAGGTCCCGGGGCAGGGGTCCCACGGCGGATCCCTCGCTAGAAGTTGAACCGGACCGAGTCCTCACCGGTGAGCGCGCGAACTTCGCCGGTCAGTCGCGGCGAGGGAGCGACGCGGATCGAATCGGCCGCTCTCAACTTCACGTCGAAGTCGCCGGGCCGCACGAGGCGCAGCGCGAGCGGGGTCGTGCCCGAGTGGAGCCGCAGGAGCTCCTTCAAACGTCCCATGAGGTTCTCGTCGGCGAGCGTCAGGTCGATGCGGATCTCCATCTCGCGCGCGAGCCGTTCGCGGATGCCGTCGAGCGGCGTCACGTCCTGCACGGTCAGCTCGATCGACGCCCCCGCCTCGCGGACCGTCGCCGTCACGAGCACCGGGAGATCGGCGCGGATCCACGAGGCGACCTTCTCGTAAAGGCTGGCGAACACGCAGACGGGGACGCCGCCCGTCGTGTCCTCGAGCGTCGCCTTCAGCATCGTCTTTCCTTCGTTGACGCCCTTCTTGATCTTCTGCTTCTTGACGTTGACGAGCACTCCCGCGACGTGCACCATCTGATCGACTCGCAACGCGAGCTCCTGGACGCGAACGTCCGCGAAGCGATCGATGTCGTCCGCGTGCCGCGTCAAGGGGTGCCCGGTCACGTAGAAACCGAGGACCTCTTTTTCCCGCCGCAGCTTCTCCTCGAGCGTCCACTCGGGCAGCTCGGCGAACTCGTCGGTCAGCGTCTCGTCGGCGCCGCCGCCGAACAGCCGCGACTGCCCCAGCTCCGTCTCTTCCCGGCGCCGCGCGGCGTCGGCGACGACCCTCTCGGACGCCGCGGCGAGAGTCGCGCGGTTCTTCCCGAGCGAGTCGAGCGCTCCGGCGCAGATCAGCGCGTCGACCGTGCGCTTGTTGACGAGCCGCGGGTCGAGTCGGTGCGCGAGATCGGTGAAGGAGGCGAACGGTTTCTTGCGCCGTTCCTGCAGGATCGACTCGGCCGCCTGGTCTCCGACGCCTTTGATGGCCGCCAGCCCGAAGCGGATCGACGTCCCCACCGCGGCGAAGTTCTTCTGCGACTCGTTGATATCCGGCGGCAGGACCGGGATGCCCATCTCGGCGCAGTCGCCGATCACCTTGACGATGCCGTCGGTCGAGCCGATCTCCGCGGAGAGTGCCGCCGCGAGGAAGTCGACCGGGTAGTGCGCCTTCAAGTACGCCGTCTTGTAGGCGACGAGCGCGTACGCCACGGCGTGCGACTTGTTGAAACCGTAGCGCTCGAACGGCTCGATGAGCGCCCAGAGCTCCTTCGCCTTCTCCTTGGTCGTGCCGTGCTCGACGGCGCGGCCGAGGAATTTCTCCCGCTCGGCCGCCATGATCTCCCGCTTTTTCTTTCCGATCGCCTTCCGGAGGAGATCCGCCTCCGCGAGGGAGTAGCCCCCGACGCGCGAGGCGATCAGCATGACCTGTTCCTGGTAGACGAGGATCCCGAGCGTCTCTTTGAGAATGTCCTCGATCTCGGGCAGCGGGTAGGTCACCTTCCGGTTTCCGTTCCTGCGCCGCACGTACTCCTCGACCATGCCGACGTCCAGCGCTCCGGGGCGGTAGAGGGCGTTCAAGAGCGCCAGGTCGGAGAACACCTTCGGTTTCGCGCGGCGGAGGAGGTCGCGCATCCCGGAGGAGTCGAACTGGAACACGCAGGCGGTCTTCCCCGAGCGGAAGAGCTCGTACGTCTTCTCGTCGTTCAGGGGAATCCGATCGAGGTCGACGACGTCCCCCGTACGCTCGCGGATCCCCGCGACGGCCGCGTCCATGATGTCGAGAGTGATGAGACCCAGGAAGTCGATCTTGAGTAAGCCCATCTTCTCGACCGCGTTCATGTCGAACTGCGTCGTGACGTCGCCCGTGTTCGTCCGGTAGAGCGGGAGATAGTCCGTGATGGGACGCGGGGCGATGACCACGCCCGCCGCGTGCATGCCGGCGTGCCGCGACAGACCTTCCAGGCGCTCGGCGATCTGGACGACGCGGGCGACGGATTCGTCCGTCTGAATCGCCTCCTTGAGCCCGGGCGACTCCTTCATGGCCCGTTCGAAGTTCACGTCGATGCCGTCGGGGATGAGCTTCGCGATCCGGTCGCCGATCGCGACGGGCAGCGAGAGGACACGAGCGACGTCGCGCACCGCGAGCTTGGGCTTCAGCTGGGAGAACGTCACGATCTGAGCGACGTTCTCGCGTCCGTACTTTTTCGTGACGTAGTCGATCACCTCGCCCCGCCGCGCCTGGCAGAAATCGATGTCGATGTCGGGCATCGAGATCCGCTCCGGGTTCAGGAACCTCTCGAAGAGGAGGTCGTAACGGAGCGGATCGATCTCCGTGATGCGCAGGGACCACGAGACGATCGAGCCGGCGGCGCTCCCCCGCCCCGGCCCGACCGAGATGCCGGTCTCGCGCGCGTGACGGATGAAGTCCGAGACGATGAGGAAGTACGACGGAAAGCCCATCTTCTCGATGACGCCGATCTCGTACTCGAGACGCTCCCGGTACTTTTCGGGCGGGTTGCGGATCTTGCCCGCGGCGAAAAACGGTGCGAGCTCCGAGAGCCGCCGCTCGAGCCCCTCGCGGGCGAGGTCCGCGAAGTGCTCGGCCGGGGTCCGGCCGGCGGGTGCCGTGAAGGTCGGCAGGTGCAGACCTTCCGTGTCGAACGTCACCGCGCAGCGCTGCGCAAGCGCGACCGTGTTCGTCAGCGATTCCTCCGACCAGCGGCGGAAGCGGTCGTGCATCTCCTGCGGGCTCTTCACGTAGAACTCGTCGTTGTAGAAGCGCATCCGGCGCTCGTCCTCGAGCGTCTTGCCCATCCCGATGCAGAGCAGGACCTCGTGCGCGAACGCGTCCTCTTTCCGCAGGTAGTGGCTGTCGTTGGTCGCGACGACGGACGCTCCGGTTTCGGAGGCGAGCCGGAGAAGGTCGGGCAGGATCTCGGTCTGCTTCGGGAGGCCGTGATCCATGAGCTCGATGAAGAAGTTCTCCTTCCCGAAGATCTCCTGGTACTCGCGTACGACCCGGCGGGCCGCCTCGAAGTTGCCCCGCGAGAGCGCGCCCGCGACCTCCCCCTTCAAACACCCCGAGAGCGCGATCAGCCCTTCGGCGCTCTCCCGGAGGAGCGCCTTGTCCATGCGCGGGCGGTGGTAGAAGCCGGTCAGATAAGCCTCGGAGACGAGCTTGATCAGGTTGCGGTAACCGGTCTGCGTCGCCGCGAGGATCGTCAGGTGATACGCGTATCCCTCCCCCGACTCCACCGCCGCCTGCGTCTCCCGGTCGCGTCGATCTCCGGGCGCGATGTACGCCTCGATCCCGAGGATCGGGCGCACGCCGTTCTTCAGCGCCTCGTGGTAGAAGGAAAACGCCCCGAACATGTTCCCGTGGTCCGTGACCGCGACCGCGGGCATCTCGAGCTCCCGGATCCGGCGGCACAGCTCCCCCACCCGGTTGGCGCCGTCCAAGAGCGAGTACTGAGTGTGAAGGTGGAGGTGAACGAACTCGGCGGGCACTTTTGGATTGTAGCCCCAAGTCTCGAGAACGAGTTCCAGTTCCAAGTTCCAGGTTTCAGGTCTCAGTCCAGGCGTTATTCTCCGCGGCGTTGACCTTCCGCCGCGCGCTCGGACCGTTCGACGCCACGATGGTGGTCGTCGGCGGGATCATCGGGTCCGGGATCTTCATCGTCCCCTCCGTCGTCGCGCAGCGGCTTCCGACGCCCGGTCTCGTGCTGGCAGCGTGGGCCGCCGGCGGCGCGATCGCGCTTGCAGGGGCGTTCGCCTTCGCCGAGCTCGCGACGCTCTTTCCGCGCGCGGGCGGGCAATACGTCTACCTGCGCGAGGCCTATCACCCGCTCATCTCGTTCCTCTTCGGCTGGGCATCCCTCCTGATGATCCAGGGAGGGGGTCTCGCGGCGGTGTCGATCACGTTCGCCCAGTACGCCCTGAGGCTCCTCGGTCGGAACCCGGCATACGCCACCGTCGGGGCGGCGGTCGCGATCGCGGTCGTGGCGGCAGTCAACTACGTTGGCGTCAAGCCGGGCAGCCGCCTGCTGAACGTCCTCGTGATCCTCAAATTCGTCGCCCTGGCGGCGTTGATCGGCGGCGGGCTCCTGTTTCCTCCCGCCCGGGGGCCGCAGGCCGCTCCCGCCGACCCTCTCCCGTCCGCGGGCTTCGCGGCTTTCGGAGCCGCCCTCGTCCCGATTCTCTTCGCATACGGCGGATGGCAGAGCGTCAACCTGGTCGCCGAAGAGACGCGCGACCCCCGCCGGACGATTCCCCGCGCCTTGATCGTCGGGATGGGAATCGTGATCGCGGTCTACCTGCTGGCGAACGTGGTCTACCTCCGGGTTCTGTCCCACCCCGCTCTGGCTGCCACAGCAACGCCGGCCGCCGACGCTCTCCAGTGGATCTTCGGGCCGGGAGCCGATCGCCTGATCGCCGCGGCGATCGCGATTTCCGCGTTCGGTTTCCTCGATCTGACGCTGCTCGCCCAGACCCGGATCTACTACGCGATGGGAAAGGACGGCGCCTTCTTTCCAGGCCTCGCCCGCCTCCACCCGAAGTTCGGAACGCCGACTCTCGCAATCCTCCTGCAGGCGGGCTGGGGGATTCTTCTCGCGCTGACCGGCACGTACGGAGAGCTCGTCGACTCGGTCGTGTTCGGCGACTGGATCTTCTTCGGTCTGACGGTGGCGGCGATCTTTGTTTTTCGCCGCCGGATCCCGGTCGAGAGCCGCGAGCCAGGCTCGTTTCGAACGCCGGGTTATCCCGTAGTTCCGGCGCTCTTCGTCGCCGCGGCGGCGGTGGTGGTCGTGAGCGCCGTCCGGACGAACCCGTTCCGGTCGGCGATCGGCATCGCCCTTCTCGCGATCGGCCCGCTCGTGTACTGGCTCTTCGCCCGGCGGAACCGTGGGGTTCCCGTCGCATGAGCCGGGCGCGCTCCCCCTACATGGAGTGGGCGAAGTCACGGTCGAAGCCCTCGATCGACCTTGCCGGATCGAATCTGCTTCCGTGCGCACTCGACGACCTGCCCGGGGCGCGCGACGCCGTCGACCTCGCGGGCGAGAGCCCGAACGGGTACCGGCCGCTGGTCGAGGCCATCGCCGCGCGCTACGGCGTGCGGCCGGAAAACGTCGCGACCGCCGTCGGGTGCTCGGGAGCGAACTTCCTCGCCCTGGCGGCGCTCGTCGAGAGTGGCGACGAGGTCCTGTTCGAACAGCCCGGCTACGACCCGCTCGCCGCCGCGGCGACGATGCTCGGGGCGCGCGTCACGCGGTTCGAGCGGCGGTTCGAGGAGCGCTGGCGCCTCGATCCCGACCCTATCGCGCGGGCGCTCACGTCCCGCACTCGGGTTGTGATGCTTTCGTCACCTCACAATCCGTCCGGAGTCCTCGCGGCCACGGACGACCTCTCCAAGATCGGCCGGCTCGCCGAGCGCCGCGGCTTCACGGTGCTCGTCGACGAGGTCTACCTGGATCTCGCGTCAGCGGCGCACCCGCCCGCGGCGACGCTCTCCCCCGCGTTCGTCTCCACGAACAGCCTCACGAAGGCGTACGGCCTCGCTTCGCTGCGCTGCGGATGGGCCCTCGCCTCCCCCGACGTCACCGAGAAGATCCGCCGGGCCCGCGACGTCGTGGACGTCTGGGGACCCATGCCGGCCGACCGGCTGTCGGTCGTCGCCTTCGACAACATCGAGAGACTCGCGGAACGCGCGCGGAGGATCGTCGAATCCAACGCGCCGCTCGTCAGGTCGTTTCTCGCCGGACGAGACGAGCTCGAGTGCATTCCGTCGCACGCGACGATCGCGTTCCCGCGCTTCGCCGACGGCAGCGACTCGAGCGCGTTCGTCGAGCGGCTCTTCCTCGAGCGGGGCGTCGCCGTCGTCCCCGGCGCCTTCTTCGATTCCCCGTCGCACTTCCGCATTTCGTTCGGCGGAGCAACGGAGCCGCTCCGGGAAGGCCTGGCGGCGATCGCCGCGGTGCTCGGCTAGCTCAGACCGTCGGCTCGACCTCGATCGCTGTCCGCTGGATCAGCTTCCACGCCGCGGCGACGTGGTGCTCCTGGGTCCAACTCTGCCCGATGGACATCCGCAGTGTGTACCGGTCGCCGAGCGACGTGTGGGTCAGGTAGAGCTGCCCGGTCACGTTTAAAGCCTCCAGGAGGTTCTCGTTGAGCGCGTCGCCGCCGAGGTGCCGGAAGCAGACGAGGTTCAGGGGGGCGGGCGCGGCAAGCTCGAAACTGTTGGACTTCTCGACCCACGATTTGAACTTCTGAGCGAGCTCGACGTGCCGCCGGACGTAGGACTGGAGCCCCTCGACGCCGTAGTGCCGGATCACGAACCAGAGCTTCAACGCCCGGAACCGACGGCCGAGCGGGATCTGCCAGTCGCGGTAGTCGAAGACCGCGCCCGACTCCGTCGCCTTGTTGCGCAGGTACACGGGTAACACCGACAACGTGCGGATCAGTGCCGCCCGGTCCGCGACCCAGAACGCGTCGCAGTCGAAGTTCGTGAACATCCACTTGTGCGGGTTGAAGCAGTAGCTGTCGGCGAGCTCCACGCCGTCCTGGATCCACCGGAACTCGGGACACAGGGCGGCAGTTCCGGACATCGCGGCGTCCACGTGGAGCCAGATTCCCTCGTCGCGGCAAATGCGGCCGACCTCCGCGACGGGATCGATCGCGTTCGACGACGTCGTCCCCACGGTCGCGCACACGAAGCACGGGATCTTTCCGGCGCGGCGGTCCTCCGCGATCGCGCGGGCGAGAGCCTCGGGGCGCATCGCGAATTTCTCGTCCACCTCGACGAGCTTGAGGTTCCCGCGCCCGATTCCCGCGATCTTCGCCGCCTTCTCGACGGAGGAGTGCGCCTGCGTGGACGCGTACGCGACCAGGCGGCCGTCTGCGCCCGTTTCGTTTGCCTGGAAGCCGGTCGCGCGCTCCCGTCCCGCGAGCAGCGCGCAGAGGGTCGCGCTCGAAGCCGTGTCCTGGATGACGCCGCCGCCGGTCGAGTCAGATCGGAAGCTCTCCGGCAGCCCGAGCATGCCGACGAGCCAGTCGAGCACGTGCGTCTCGAGCTCGGTGCAGGCCGGGCTCGTCGCCCACAGCATCCCCTGGACGCCGAGGCCCGCCGAAAGGAGCTCCCCGAGGATCGAGGGGCCCGAGTTGTTCGACGGGAAGTAGGCGAAGAAGTTCGGTGACTGCCAGTGCGTGATGCCGGGCAGGATGATGCGGTCCACGTCTTCGAGCATCACTTCGAAGAGCTCGCCCCGGGCAGGAGGTTCGGGGGGAAGCGCCGCGCGGATCTCGCCGGGCCGGACCTTCGAGCGGACCGGAAACTTCTCCACCCTTTCCATGTAATCCGCGATCCAGTCCACGACGTCGCGGCCGTGCCGCCGGAAGTCCTCCGGCGTCATGTGCCTGCGGGGCGGTTTGTCCATCTGGCCGGGTGCCGTTACTCCCACTCGATCGTCGCGGGAGGCTTCGACGTCACGTCGTACACGACGCGGTTGATGCCGCGCACCGTTCCCACGACGCGGCGCGAGATCGCCTCGAGGACCTCGTGCGGCATCCGGAACCAGTCGGCGGTCATGAAGTCGGTCGTCTGCACGGCGCGCACGGCGAGAACGAAGTCGTGCGTGCGGCTGTCGCCCATCACGCCGACGGACTTGACCGGCAGCAGCACCGCGAACGCCTGCGAGATCGCGTCGTAGAGGCCCGCCTTCCGGATCTCGTCGAGCACGATCTCGTCGGCCTTCTGGAGGAGCGCGACCTTCTCCCGCGTCACGGCGCCGGGGATCCGAACCGCGAGGCCGGGACCGGGGAATGGGTGGCGAGAGAGAAACTCCTGTGGCAGACCGAGCTCCGCGCCGAGACGGCGCACCTCGTCCTTGAAGAGCTCGCGGACCGGCTCGATGAGCTCCAACCCGAGCTTCTCCGGCAGGCCGCCCACGTTGTGGTGCGTCTTGATCACCGCGGAGGGTCCCTTGATCGAGACCGACTCGATCACGTCGGGATAGAGCGTGCCCTGCGCGAGGTAGCGCGCGTCCGGAATGCCCCGCGCTTCCCGCTCGAAAACCTCGATGAAAGTCCGCCCGATGATCCGCCGCTTCTCCTCCGGATCTTCGACGCCCTCGAGCCGCGACAGGAAGAGGTCGGACGCGTCGACGGAGGCGACGGCGAGACCGAGCCGTCCGAACGCCTCCTCGACCTGCTGCTTCTCGTGCGCGCGCATGAGGCCGTGATCAACGAGGATGGGGTGCACCCGGTCACCGATCGCCTCGCGAAGGAGGAGCGCGGTCACCGCGGAGTCCACGCCGCCGGAAAGCGCGCAGATGACGGCGCCCGTCGGCGCCTGGCGCCGGATCGCTTCGACCTTCTCGTGCCGGAAGGACTCCATCGTCCAGTCCGGTCGCAAGCCGCAGGCGCGGAAGAGGAAGTTCTCGAGGATCGCGGAGCCGTGCTCGGTGTGGCGGACCTCCGGATGGAACTGGATCCCGTAGAGCCGGCGCTCCGGGTCCTCGATCGCCGCGACCGGCGTCGCCGCCGTCGATCCGGTCACCCGGAATCCCGGCGGCGGCTTGGCTACCGAATCGCCGTGGCTCATCCAGACGATCTGCTCCGGCTCGAGCCCGGCGAAGAGCTCGGAGTCGGTCGAGAGGCGCGCCGTCGCCCGACCGAACTCGCCGCGCCCGTTCGACGGCTTCACCTCGCCGCCGAGCTCGTGCGCCATCCACTGCATGCCGTAGCAGAGCCCGAGAACCGGCACGCCGAACGCCCGGGGGTCGGCCTTCGGAAGCGGGGCTCCCTCCTCGTAGACGCTCTGCGGACCGCCGGAGAGGATGATCCCGGCCGGATCCCACCGCCGGATTCCTTCTTCGGTCTCGTCGGGAGGCAGGACGACCGAGAAGACGCGCGCGTCGCGGACGCGCCGCGCGATCAACTGCGTGTACTGGCCGCCGAAGTCGAGGACGACGATCGAGCGGCCCTTCCACCCCCGGGGGGGCGCGCTCACGCGCGCTCCAGACGCATGATCGCGGCCGCCGGAGCGGCCAGGATGAGCGCCGGCACGAGCGCGAACAGAGCCGCCCCAAAGGGCGTCAGAGCGACCAGCACCGGCCCCACGAGCGCGCCCGGGGCGTAGGCGCGCGCGAGCCGGTCGCCGGCGAGCACGAGGGCCGCGACCGTGATCAGGTAGAGCGCCGGAAAAACCTTTCGAAAAGCACGGTCGAATGCCGAGCGCGCGACGGAGCGGCGCGGACCGTAGAGCGCGTTCTCGGCGACGGCGAGCAGCAGGACGAAGAGGAGCGTCACCAGGTAGAGCGGCAGAAAGAAAACGAGCGACTGCTCGAGGAATCGGAACTCGGGGGTCGTGCTGCCGGTCCCGCCCCACTGCTCGAAGAAGGGATACGCCGCGAATCCGGGATCCTCGCGGCCGTGCGTCAGCAGGAAGAGGAGGACGCCGAGGAGGAAGGCCGACGGAAGCAGGAGCGCCGAATGCCGGAAGAACCTCACCCGTCGCATTTTAATCGTGAACCGTGAGCCGTAAGCCGTCAGCCGAAGATCGAAAGCGCAATATTCTTCGCCCCGCGTGACCCTCACGAAATCGACGAAGAGATTCCTCGTGGCCTTCGCGGTCGCGATCGTTCTCCTCGTCATCGACGGCGGCTCGGCCGACCGGCTCGGCTTCCTCGGCGTTCTCGCCTATATCGTCGCGATCGCCGCGTGCACCGTCCTCGCCTTCCGCGCGATCCGGGCGGGGTTCCGCCTGATCGTCCGCCGTTTGAGCCTGCGCCTCGCGTTCTCGTACTTCCTGATCGGGATCGTCCCGATTCCGCTACTCGCGATGCTCCTATTCGTTTCCGCCTACCTCGTCGCGCACCAGTTCGTGGCGACGCGCATGTGGCACGAAACGACCGCGCTTGCGGAGGCCGCAAGCAGCGGGCTGCCGGCGGTCAAGGTGCGGGATGGAAAGGTCGCGGCCTCGGACGTCCCCTGGCTCAAGGAGGGCGCCCCGGTTCCCTGGGTCGCGAACCTCGATCGCCCGAAGCCCCTGATCCGCGGGCATGAGGTCTGGATCGCAACCCGCGAGGGAGATCCGGCGAGCCCGATCGTGCGGCTCCTCCACCTGAACGAACCCGCCGGCCGTTGGCTGCACGCTCTGGCAGACCGGACCGGCTACACCGTGCGGGTGGAAGCCGGCCGGGCGTCGAGCGGCCGGGGGCCGCGCTTCGAGATCGACTTCAAGGAGCCGGCGAAGCGCCCGAAGAAAACGGTGGGATCGGTCCGGCCCTCGAGCCTGCCCGCCCCCACGAAAGGAGGCGAGTGGATCGCCGCGGTGTACCTCGAACGCGCGGTCGCGATGCTCGACCCCGAAGGTGACGCGAACACCGTCGTGCTCGTCGCGACGACCTCGCCCCGGGTCGTCTTCGAGCAGCTCTTCGCCCAGGGCATACCGGGCGTCTCGAGGATTTTCTTGGGTTTGACGGTGGGGCTCGGAACCGCCCTCCTCTTCGTCTACCTGATCGCTCTCGCGCTGGCGTTCGCTCTCGTCGCGACGATCACGCGCAACGTCAACCGCATGAGCCGGGCGGCCGAGGGAATCGCGCGCGGCGATTTCTCCGTCCGCGTCAACACGAAGTCGCGCGACCAGATCGGCGACCTCGCCCGATCCTTCGACGGCATGGCCGACTCGATCCAGAAGCTCCTCGTCGAGACCGCGCGGAAGGAGCGACTCGAGGGGGAGATCGCGGTCGCGCGAACGATCCAGCAGAAGCTCCTTCCTCCGGCGTCGGCGAAGCTCGACGGCGCGGGCGTGCTCGCGCACGTCGAGTCGGTCGCCGAGATCGGGGGCGATTACTACGACTACCTGTCGGTCCCCGACGGCCGCTCGGCGATCGTGATCGGCGACGTCTCGGGGCATGGCCTGCCGACCGGCCTCCTCGTCGCCATGGCAAAGGCGGCGCTCGCGACGCTGATCGAGACCGGGTTGACCGGCGCTCCCCTGTTCGCCCGTCTGAACGACCTCATTCACCGCTCGACGGACTCGCGCAACTACATGACGCTCGCGCTCCTCGTATACGACGGCCGCACCCGACGGGGCGAGCTCACCAACGCGGGCCAGCTCGCGCCGTACCGGATCTCGAAGGGAAAAGTCGAGAGCCTATCGCTCCCCTCCTTTCCCCTAGGAGCGTCGGGGCGGTCGGAGTTTCCGACGCGACCGTGGGAGTTCGAGGCCGGGGACCGCGTCGTGCTCCTGACGGACGGACTCGTCGAGTGCGTGAGCCCCGCGGGCGAGCCGTTCGGCTTCGAGCGTTTCGAAGCGATCCTCGCGCGGGAGTCCGGCTCCTCTCCCGAGGCGCTTCGCGACGCGATCCTCTCCGAGATCGATGCCCACACGGGCGGCGCGCCTCCGGACGATGACCGCACGCTCGTGATCGTGACGTTAGACTGAGACGATGTAAGGGGTCAGGTCTCCACTTGCCACTTTGCAAGCAAAGCGGCAAGACCGCTGAGGCGATATCAGTGTTCCGGCAGCTCGTGAAGACCTGACTCCGCATCCGATGGAGGCCCGCATGAGACGCGCCCTGCTCGCGGTTTCGCTGCTCTCTTTCGTGGCCGGCTCCGCCGCCGGGCAGACGTCGCCGTTCGTCGACGAGAAGACCGAACGCCTGCTCGTCAACGAGCTCTCCGGCGACCGCGCGTTCGAGACGATGCGCATCACGACGCAGTGGCACAAGATCTCGGCATCCGAGGGGTTCTTCGCGGTCGCGCGCTACGTGATGGAACGCGCGAAGGAGGCGGGGCTCGAGGACGTGAAGTGGATCGACCAGGTGGCCGACTCGATCCCGTGGACGTGTCGGAGCGCGGAGGCCTGGCTCCTCGAGGGGGAAGGCGCCGGCGCGAAGGAAACAAAGCTCGGATCCTTCGCCGAGGTCGCGACGTCCATCGCGGACTACTCCCGGCCGGCAAACGTCAGCGCGGAGCTCGTGGACGTCGGAGCCGGCGACGCCGCGGCGGACTACCAGGGCAAGGATGTGCGAGGAAAGATCGTGCTCGCCTACGGCAGCCCGGTCACCGTCATGCAGCAGGCCGTCTGGAAGCGCGGCGCCGCGGGGATCCTCTCGTGGTCGTCCACGCGCCTGAACGCGCTCGCCGACTTTCCCGACCAGATCGCGTGGCAGCACGTTCCGGAGAAGGACGGCCCCCGGGGGGAAAAGACGACGTTTGCTTTCATCCTCTCGGCGCGGGAGGGCAAGGCGCTCTCCGACCGTCTCCGCGGGGAAGCCGCGCGGCGGATCTTCGCGGAGAACACGGCGGCCGTGCCGGGGAAGCTCCGCGCGCGCATCGTCGTCGACTCGATCGTCGCGCCCGAGAGGAAGACCGCGATGGTCGAGGCTCGTCTGCGCGGGGCCGATGCCACTCTTCCGGAGATCGTTCTCACCGCGCACCTCCAGGAGACGAAGTTCTCGGCGAACGACGATCAGTCCGGCGTCGCGAACATCCTCGAGATCGGCCGCACGCTCGTGCGTCTCGTGTCGGAGGGAAAGCTCCCGCGCCCGCGCCGCGGGATCCGGTTCTGGTGGGCGGACGAGATCCACTCCGAGTACCGGTACTTCGCGGATCACCCCGGCGAGGAGAAGAAGATCCTCGCCGATCTGAACCAGGACATGGTCGGCGCGCGCCAGTCTTTCGGGGGACGCGTCCAGCACATGGCCCGCACGCCGTGGGTTCGGCCCTCGTTTCTCGCGGACGTCGAGGAGAGCATTCTCGACACAGTCGTCGCCGGCAACACAGGGTACCTGCCGGCATTTCAGGCCCAGTCGATCCCGCCCGGCGTGCCGTTCACGAAACCGGTCTTTTCCCACCTCGGGAGCCGCGAGCCTTACCACGCGCGCGCGGTGCCCTACTTCTCGAACACGGACCACATGGTCTTCAACGACTCGTGGGTCGGCGTGCCGGGGACGACGCTCACGAACTGGCCGGACGAGTACATCCACTCTTCGGGCGACGACCTCTGGCAGGTGGACTCGACTCAATTGAAGCGAAACGCGTTCATCGTCGCCGCCACCGCGCTCTGGCTCGCCAACGCCGGCGCTCCGGAAGCGGCGCAGGTCGCCTCGCACGTCACCGGCCGCGGGCTCGCGCGCCTCGGGCGCGACTTCGCGACCGGGGCTGCGCGCATCGGGTCTTCGAGGCCGCCTCGCGACGAGGACTACCGCGCCGCGGCGAACCTTCTCGCGGTTTCGCTCGAGAAGGAGACCGCATCCGTCCGGTCGGCGACCGCGCTCGGTCCGGTGCCGGAGGAAACGCTCTCACCGCGGGTCGCGGCGCTCGACCAGGCGGCCCGCGAGCTGCAGGCGCTCCTCCTGGCGACCTTCCAGGAGGTTTCCGGCGGGCGCGCCCCCGGCGACCTCCCGGGCGCGGCGGAACAGCGACTCTCCAAACGCGTCCCGAAGCGCGCGGTCGCGACACTCGCCGAGTGGCTGGACCTTCAGCAGAAGGTGCGAGACCGGCGAGCCGAGGAGGAGCGCCGGCGGCGTGAGGAGCGGGACGCGCTCGCGATGGCGCCTCCAAAGGGGGGCAAGCGCGCCGCGGCCCCTGCCGCCGAGGAGAGGAAACTGACCCCGATCATGCAGTTCGCCGCGATGAACTGGATCGACGGAAAACGGAACGCGGCGGAGATCGCGCGTCGCGTCCAGGCGGAGGGAATGTCCGCGGGGAGCTGGTACTACGGAGACGTCACGCCCGAGCTCGTCGAGCGATTCTTCGAGCGACAGGCGAAGGACGGGCTCATCGTCTGGTAGGGGTCAGGTGAACTGCGGCGGGTGACGACCGCGGTGAGCTTTTCCGCCACGGCGGCCGCTCGGTTCTCACAACTCGCGGGTCATCACCCTCCGGAGAGTAGCCGCGTCCATGTTTCCGCCCGAGAGGATCACCGCGACGTCTCTTCCCGCGAGCTCCCCCGCGAGACGCCGGACGCCGGCGACCCCCGCCGCGCCGGCGCCTTCCGCGAGGTTGTGGGTCGTCGAGAGGAGGAGCCGGACTGCCTCCGCGATCACCGCTTCGCTCACGGTCACGAATCCGGACAGGCCCTGCTGAAGAGCGGGGAAAGTCCCGTCGTACGGCTGCCGGGTCGCGAGGCCGTCGGCGAACGTGTCCGCGGAGTCGCGGACGACCACGCGGCCGGCGTGCCACGAGTCGTGGATCGCCGAGGCGCGCTCGGCCTGCACGCCGTAGACCTTCACGGCTGGCGCGATGGCGCGGGCGACCGTCATCGCGCCGACCGCCTGCGATCCGCCGCCCACGGCGACCACGATCGCCTCGATTTCCGGCCGCTCATCGAGGACTTCGAGCGTCAACGTCGCCGCGCCCGCGACAACGAGCGGCTCGTTCGTCGCGTGGACCATCGTGAGCCCGCGCTCGCGGAGGATGCGGAGCGCAACCTGGACCGACTCGTCGTAGTCGCGGCCCTCCTCGACGAGATCTGCGCCGAAGCCGCGCATTGCCTCGTTCTTCTCCGGGTTGTTTCCGACCGGAACGCACACGACGACGGGCGCTCCCAGGAGCGATCCCGCCCACGCGAGCCCCTGTCCCCAGTTGCCGCGGGAGGCCCCGAGGATGCCCCTCTTCCGCACGGCGTCGGGAAGGGCGGTGAGGACCGACATCGCGTTGCGCGCCTTGAAGGAATTCGTGGGGTTGTGGTTCTCGTGCTTGACCCAGACGCGCACTCCGTCCCCGAGGGCCTCGTCGAGCGCGGCGTACCGCCGGAGCGGCGTGGGCGGAATGTAGGGACGGATTCGCCGCCGCGCCTCGAGCACGTGGCGGAATTCGATCGGCCACTTTCCGGAAGTCATCGCGTGACAATATAGGTCGGCCGGAGCGCTGCGATGCCGCCGCGGAGGAAGAAGAAGAGCGCGGAACCTGCCTCGCGGGGACTTGCCGCGAGGGAGCTCGCCTCCGGCGAGGCGCCCGCCGAGGTCGCGGAGCTCGTTTCGGAGATCGAGGCGGACGGCGGTTCGGTTCTCGGCGTCTTCCGCGATCCGCTCGGCGGGCGGTGGCAGGTGCTCGCCGGCCTCCCGATCGACAAGGTCGCCCCGACGCCGTTCCAGCGGGACGTCTCCCCCGCCCATGTCGGCCGTCTCGCGGCCGTAATCGACCGGCTCGACCGTTTCCTCGATCCGATCATCACGGTCCGCACGCCGGACGGGACCTACTGGACTCCGAACGGCCACCACCGGCTCACGGCGCTCCGCGCGCTCGGGGGAAAGTCCGTGACGGCGCTCGTGCTGCCCGATCCCGACCTCGCCTACAAGATCCTCGCGTTGAACACGGAGAAAGCGCACAACCTCCGCGAGAAAGCGCTCGAGACGGTCCGCATGGCGCGCGACCTCGCCGAAAAGAACCCTGAGGCGGCCGAGACGGACTACGCCCTCGAGTTCGAGGAGCCCGCGTTCTTGACGCTCGGTCTCTGCTACGAGGAGAACGGGCGCTTCTCGGGCGGCGCGTATCATCCGGTCCTGAAAAAGGTCGACGGGTTCTTCGATTCGCCGCTGCCGAAGGCCCTCGAGCGCCGGAAGGAGCGCGCGCAGAAGATCCTGGAGCTCGACCGCGCGGTCACCGAAGCCGTCTCAGCGCTGAAAGAGCGTGGCCTCCAGAGCCCCTACCTGCGGGCTTTCGTCGTCGCCCGAGTCAACCCGCTGCGTTTCCAGAAGGGCGGCTCGCCGACCTTCGATGCGACCGTCTCGAAAATGCTCGCCTCAGCGCGCAACTTCAAGGCCGGCTCGGTCAAGATGGACCAGTTGGCGCGCGCGGGAGGCGCGCCCGAGGAGTAGCCATGCGCCTGTCATCGGGAATCGCAGTCGCCGCCATGATCGCCATCGTGTCCGCCGCCGGCGGGGAGCCTCGGAAGTCGCGGCCGGCGTCTCCCGATCTGCGCACGGCGAAGGTCGTGGACCTGACGCACCCCTTCGACTCCGACACAATCTACTGGCCGACGTCGCCGACGAAGTTCGAGCTCAAGGCGCTCACCTCCGGAATGACGCCCGGCGGCTGGTTCTATTCGGCGAACTCGTTCTGCGCGCCCGAGCACGGCGGAACGCACCTCGACGCGCCGATTCACTTCGGCCGGGGCCGGAAGACCGCCGACCAGATCTCCGTGCGACAGCTGGTCGCACCGGCGGTGGTGATCGACGTCTCGGAGTCGGCCGCCGCGGATCCGGACTACCGGCTGGCGCTTTCCGACGTTCGCGCGTGGGAGAAGAAGCACGGAACGATCCCCGGCGGAGCGATCGTTCTGCTCCGAACCGGCTGGAGCAAGCGGTGGCCCGACCGAAAGCGCTACATGGGCGACGACACGCCGGGCGACGCCTCGAACCTCCACTTCCCGTCGTACGGCGCCGACTCCGCCCGCTTCCTCCTGCGAGAGCGGCGCGCCGGGGCGCTCGGCGTCGATACGGCGTCCATCGACCCTGGAGCCTCGAAGGACTTCCCGGTCCATCGGCTTGCCGCCGAAAACGACGTGCCGGGGTTCGAGAACCTGGATGCCCTCGATCAAGTGCCGGAGCGCGGAGCCTGGGTGGTGGCGCTGCCGATGAAAATCGGTGGAGGATCCGGCGGCCCGCTCCGAATCATCGCCCTCGTCCCTTGAACCTCGAACCCGTCATCAAAGCCGAGCGCCTGACCAAGCGCTTCGGCGAGGTGACGGCGGTCGACGACGTTTCGTTCTCGGCGCGGCGGGGCGAGATCCTGGGACTCCTCGGACCCAACGGCGCCGGCAAGACGACGACGATCCAGCTGCTGCTCGGTCTGACGGCGCCGACGTCGGGGCGCATCCGGATTTTCGGACTCGAGCTCGCCAAGCATCGGCGTGAGATCCTGCAGCGGGTCAACTTCTCGTCCGCCTACATCTCGCTGCCGTTCAACCTCTCAGTGCGCGAGAACCTCGACGTCTTCGGCCGGCTCTACGGGGTCCGCGACCGGCGACGCCGGATCTCGGAGCTCCTGGATCTCTTCGAGATTCCGGAGGTGATCCGCACGGTCACGGGGAAGCTCTCGTCCGGACAGGTGACTCGCGTGAACCTCTGCAAGGCCTTCCTGAACGACCCGGAAGTGCTCTTCCTGGACGAGCCGACCGCAAGCCTGGATCCGGACATCGCGGAGAAGGTGCGCAACGCGCTGAAGCGGGTTCAGCGGGAGCGCGGCGTCACTATGATCTACACGTCGCACAATATGAGGGAAATCGAGCTCGTCTGTGACCGTGTCATCTTTCTCATGCACGGACGCGTAGTCGCGGAGGGAACGCCGCGCGAGATCCTCGAGCGTGCGGACTCGGAGTCGCTCGAGAAAGTCTTCATCACGATCGCCCGCGGCGGGCGGATCGAGGACTGAGGACTTCGATGTGGGGACGGGTCGGGGCGCTGCTTCTGCGGTATCTCTACCTCTACCGGCGAAGCCTCGCCCGCTCCATGGAGATTTTCTTCTGGCCGGTGATGGATCTCCTGGTGTGGGGATTCGTCAGCGTCTACTTTCAGCGGGTCGGAGCGCCCCGCGCAGTCCTCTTCCTTCTCGGCGGCCTCATTTTCTGGGATGTTTTCTACCGCTCCCAGCAGGCGATCACGCTCTCGCTGACCGAGGAGATCTGGGTCCGCAACCTGCTGAACGTATTCATCGCACCGGTCCGGATCGGAGAAGTCGTTCTGGCCACCTGCCTCCTGGGCCTGATCCGCGCCCTCCTCTCGACCGCGGTGCTCGGAATCCTGGCCCTCGTCCTGTACCAGTTCGACCTGCTGCTCCTGGGTCCGGCTCTCCTCCCCTACTTCGCGAGCCTTCTCCTCTTCGGATGGGCCGTCGGGATGTGCACGATGGCGGTCATCCTCCGGTTCGGGCACGCGGCGGAAGCCCTGATCTGGGGCACGCCGTTCCTGCTGCAGCCGATCTCGGCGGTCTTCTATCCGCTCGCCGTGTTGCCCTCCTGGCTGCGCGGGATCGCGCTTCTCTTCCCCTCGACCCACGTCTTCGAAGGGATGCGCGCCACGCTCGCGACCGGGCGGCCGGCGTTCGGGCCGCTCGTCCCCGCATTCGCGTTGAACGTGCTCTACCTGGCCGCCGCCGGCGCGTTCTTCGGCTGGATGATGGGGCGGGTCCGCGAGAAGGGGTACCTCGCGCGCCTCGCGATGGAGTGAGGCGCGCCGTAGCTGACAGCTGACGCCGTTACTGACTCGAGGGGGACGCGACGGAAGAAGCGGTCGTGATCGAAGCGGGAACGGTCGCCGCGACGGCCGGGGTCCACCACGAGAGGATCTTCTTCACGTAACCGATCGTCTCGCGGTACGGTGGCACGCCGCCGTACGCCTCGACCGCATGCTCGCCGGCGTTGTACGCGGCGAGGACGAGCTCCGGGCGATGCTTGAACCGCTCCGCGAGCTCCTTCAAGTACCTCACGCCCCCCGCGACGTTGGACGCGGGATCGAAGGGCTTGCGCACTTCCAGGCGCTTCGCGGTGGCCGGCATCAGTTGCATGAGGCCCCGGGCTCCTTTGCGGGAGAGCGCCCGCGGCTGGTAGTTGGATTCGGCGCGGATCACGGCGGAGACGAGCGCGGCATCCACGCCGTGCTTTTTCGCCTCGGCCCGGATGATCGCGTCGTACGCCGTCGAAAAGAGCGGCTTGCGCTCGTCCTTGTACGAGAGGTCGTACGCCACCTTTTCGTCGAAGCCCACTTCCCGGACCTCGACCTCGGAGACCTCGACCTCATCGTCGACGATCCGTTCGACGAGCGCCGCGTCGACCCGGTAGCTCCCGCCCCCGTGGAGCCGGATCTCCACCTCGTCCCCGTCGACCTGGTAGCCGTCGGCTTTGGTCACGCGCCCGTCGGAAAAGACGATCAGCTCGGCCCGCAGGGGAGCCGCGCAAACCCCGACGAGCAGGGCAAAGCCCAAGCAAATGGCGAAACGGAGCATCTGAAAGGGCAAACCCCCCTTCGGGACCTCGAATTCCACACGGCTCATCCCCTGATTTTGCCACGGTTTCCCGCCCGGGCCCTCGGGTGATATCGGTCATAGACCGCCCGCAGGCGTCCGGCCGAGACCCGCGTATAGATCTGAGTGGTCGAGATGTCCGCGTGCCCGAGCATCATCTGGAGCGCCCGCAGGTCTGCGCCCCGATCGAGCAGGTGGGTGGCGAAGGCGTGCCGGATCGAATGGGGAGCCAGCTTCCGGCGGATTCCGGCCCGGCGGCCGTAGCCTTCGATGAGCTGCCAGAACCGTTGCCGGGTCATGGCCGCGCCCCGGGCGGAGAGGAAAAGCTCGGCCCGTCCCTTCCGGTCGAGCGCCGGACGCGCCTGCGCGAGGTATCGCCGGACCCACTCCGCCGCGGAAGAGCCGAACGGAACGAGCCGCTCGCGTCCCCCTTTCCCCGCCACGCGCAGGATCCCGGCCTCGAGGTCCACGCGATCGCGGGGAAGCCCGACGAGCTCGGAGACCCGCAGCCCCGAGGCGTAGAGGAGCTCGAGCATGGCGCGGTCGCGCAGGCCGAGCGGCAGCGCGACGTCGGGCGTCGCGAGCAGGTCGTTCACCTCCCGCTCGGTGAGCGTCTTCGGAAGTGCGAACCCGGCCTTCGGGTTCGACACGTCGTCGGTCGGGTCGCCCCCGAAGTCGAGGTGCGCCGTCGCGAAGCGATAGAAGCCCCGCACCGCCGAGAGCGCGCGCGACGCGGATCTCGACGAGAGACCACGGGTCCGCAAATGGCGCAGATAGGCAATGAGGTGATCGCGCCGCGCCTTCGTCGCCGTGGTGCGCGCGCTCGTCAGCCACCGCCCGAACGCCTCCAGGTCGCGGCGGTACGCGTCGACGCTCGAGCGCGAGAGTCCTCTCTCGACCGCGAGGTGGTCGAGGTACGTCGGGAGCGCGCGCGCGAGAAAATCGCCCCGGGCAGGTGTGGGTGAGGAGGGCGGGGCCTTGCCCGTCAGTGCGCGGCCGTCGCGGGGGTGAGCCCGTGCACGAGCGAGAGGATCTCGTCGTCGGTCAGGATGCGATCGCTCTCCTTCGCCCGCTGGAAGATCGCCTGGACCAGCTCGGGCCGGGCCGGGATGCCGTGGTCGTCCAGCCAGCACTGGACGTTCGAGATCCCGCTCATCGGTCCGACCTCGATCGTCTGCTTCCGCCCGACCATGCCGGCCGGGACGCCGGAGTACACCCGGTCGGCCAGCCAGTCGTCCCCTTTCTTGCGTGCCTTGATGATCGCGGCCGCGTGGACTCCCGTGCCGGTGCGGAACGCATCGCGGCCCACGATCGGATAGTTGTCAGGAATCGGCACGCCGGTCGCCCGCGATGCGAGCTCGCAGTACTCGTGGAGCTTCGTCAGGTCGCGGTCGATCCACCCGAGCAGCTGCAGGTTGACGATGAGCTGGTCCATCGGCGTGTTCCCGACGCGCTCGCCGATCCCGATCGCGCAAGCGTGAACCCGGTGCGCGCCGGACTCGAGCGCCCAGAGCGAGTTCTGCACGCCGAAGCCGCGATCCTGGTGGCCGTGCCAGTCGACCTTCGCCTCCGGGTTCACCTCTTCGACGAGCTTGCACACGAACCGGATGAGGTTCTGCACGCCGTTGGGCGTCGCGTGGCCGACCGTGTCGCAGACGCAGATGCGCTTCGCGCCGGCGCGCAGCGCGACCGTGTAGAGCGCGCGGACGTGGTCGGGGTGCGCGCGGGTCGTGTCTTCGGTGACGTACATGACCGGAAGCCCCTCTCGCACGGCGAGAGAGACCGCGTTCTCCGAGAGCCGCAGTATGCGGTCGAGGTCCCAGTCCTCGGCGTACTGGCGGATCGGCGAGGAGCCGATGAAGCAGGCGACCTCGATCGGAAGCCCGACCTTCTGCGAGATCTCGATGATCGGAAGGATGTCCGCCTCGACCGTGCGCGCGGCGCAGTTCGGGCGAATCTTCATGCCGTTGTCGACGATCTCGCGGGCGAGGCGCGTCACCGTCGCGACGACGTGCGGTCCGGCGCCCGGCAGCCCGATGTCGGCCGAGTCGATCGAGAGCAACTCCATCAGGTGAAGGAGCCGCAGCTTTTGCTCGATCGGAGGACTCTTGACCGACGGGGACTGGAGGCCGTCGCGCAGCGTCTCGTCGTCCAGCTCGACTTTTCCGCGCGCGGGGAAGACCGCTCCCCCCGCCCGGTTCCAGTCGTAGATCAGATCCGACTCTGGCGGATGCACGGAAAAGTAAGTTTATCAGCTGACCGCACAGCGGTCATTGACAGGGTGGGATTAATGCCCCGTGAATTTCGCCGGCCGCTTCTCCAGGAAAGCGCTCATCCCTTCCTTCATGTCCTCCGTCGCGGCACATAGGCCGAAGAGCGTCGCCTCGAGCACCTGCCCCTCGGCGAGCGGCACGTCCAGGCCGCGTCGGATCACCTCGAGTGCATAGCGGCAGGCGGCCGGTCCGTTCGCGCGGATCTTCCGGGCGATCTCGAGCGCGGCGGGGAGCACCTGGCCCGGCGGCACGACCCGGTTGACGAGACCGATCCGTTCCGCCTGCGCCGCGGTCAGCCCCTTCTCCGAGGTCAGGACGAGCTCGAACGCGCGCGCGCGACCGACGTGCCGGGCGAGGCGCTGCGTTCCGCCGTATCCGGGGATGATGCCGAGGGAGGTCTCCGGAAGCCCCATCCGCGCGTTCTCCGCGGCGACCCGGAGCGAGCAGGCCATCGCGAGCTCGAGCCCTCCCCCATATGCGTAGCCGTTGATCGCGGCGATCGTCGGCACGGGAAGGTGCTCGATCCGATCGAGCAGCGCTTGACCCCGGCGGGAGTGTTCGCGCCCTTCGATCGGCGTCAGCCTCGCGAGCTCGGCAATGTCGGCGCCGGCGATGAAAGCCTTCTCGCCCGCGCCGGTGATCACGAGGCACCTCAACGCCGAATCCGTCCCCGCCGCCGCGATCTCGCGTCCGAGCTCCTCGAGCACCTGGGCGTTCAGGGCGTTCAGCTTCTCCGGCCGATCGACGGTGACGACCCGGATACCCTCCTCGGGGTTGTCCACCTGGACGAACCCGCCGCTCACGACGGGTACTCGTAGAAACCGCGGCCCGACTTGCGCCCGTAGCGGCCGGCGAGCACCATCCGCTTCAACAGGGGCGGCGGGGCGAAGCGCTTCTCCCGGTACTCGGCGAACATGATCTCCGCGATCGCGTACGTGGTGTCGAGTCCGACGAAGTCGAGCAGCTTCAGGGGTCCCATCGGATGGCCGCAGCCGAGCTCCATCCCTTTGTCGATGTCCTCTCGGCTCCCAACCCCCTCCTCGAGAGCGCGGACCGCGTCGAGCAGGTAAGGGACGAGGAGGCGGTTGACGATGAACCCGGAGTTGTCCTTCGCGAGAATCGGCTCCTTTCGCAGAGACTTCGCGAACCCGAGGAGCGTCTCGATCGTCTCGTCGGAGGTCGCGATCGTCCGCACGACCTCGACGAGCTTCATGACCGGCGCGGGAATGAAAAAGTGGAGCCCGGCGAAGCGGTCGGGCCGGCGCGTCGCGGCCGACAGCTCCGTGATCGTGAGCGAGGAGGTGTTGGAACAGAAGATCGCAGACTCGCCGCAGATCCGATCGAGCTCGCGGAAGATCTCCTTCTTGACGTCGAGGTTCTCTACGACCGCCTCGATGACGATGTCGCACGCCTCGAAGTCCTCGAGTCGGGTCGTCGCCTTCAAGCGCCCGCGCGCCGCATCACGGTCGCCCGCGGCGAGCTTCCCTCGCTCGACCGCTTTCGCCAGAGATGACTCGATGCGCCCGATCCCCTTCCGCGCGAGCTCTTCGGAAATCTCCCGGACGACCGTCTCGTACCCGCTCTTCGCGCAGACCTCGGCGATTCCCGAGCCCATGAGCCCGGCTCCCAGGACGCCAACGCGGCGGATTCTCATCGATCCTCCTCCCCTCTCACTTCTGACGAGAGGTCGGGGGTCGTGTCGACTTCGTCCCAATCGTCCTCGAGCGGTTCCCCGCAAAACCGATGCAGCGTGAGCTGACGTGTGTAGGCAGGGCCGACGAGCGCCGTCAGGGGGGAGTTCGGGGCTTTCACGATCCACTCCTGATCGAGCCAGTAGGCCAAGGCCTCGCGGCACAGCTCACCGTCGTTCAGGATCGCGAGCATCCCGTTCAGGTCGCCCCACCCCTTCAACGAGAGCTCGCGGAGGAACTCGCGCACCGCCGCCGTGCGAACCGGAACGGAGAGGATCCTTTCCGTCCAGGTCAGCAAAGTCAGTCAGGCTGGGAGGGACTCGAGGACGACGGCGATGCCCTGGCCGCCGCCGATGCAGGCGCCCGCCACGCCGTAGCGGGCTTTGCGGCGGCGAAGCTCTTTCAAAAGGGTCAGCGTCAAACGCGTCCCGGTCGCCGCGAGCGGATGGCCGAGAGCAATCGCGCCGCCGTTCACGTTCAGCTTCTCGCGATCGAGACCGAGCTCGGCGACGACGCCGAGGATCTGTCCCGCAAAGGCCTCGTTGATCTCCCAGAGGTCGATGTCTTCCTTTGCGAGTCCCGCCTTCTCGAGGGCGGCCCGCGCGGCGGGCGCCGGCCCGATACCCATGAGCTCCGGCTCGACGCCGACGACCGCCCACGACAGGAGGCGGCCGAGCGGCCGGACGTCCTTGCGCCGCGCGTTCTCCGCAGTGGTCACGACGACCGCCGCCGCGCCGTCGACGATCCCCGAGGCGTTGCCCGCGGTCACCTGGCCGTCCTTGCCGAAGGACGGCGGCAGCTTCGCGAGCGCCTCGAGCGTCGTATCGGGACGCATGTGGTCGTCGCGCTCGACGCGAACGCTCTTGCGGCCCGCCTTCGCCTCGACCGGCACGACCTCTTCCGAGAGCCGGCAGGCCTCCCACGCGGCGGCGGCGCGCTTTTGAGACGAGAGCGCGTACTCGTCCTGCTCCTCGCGGGAAATGGCGTATTTCGCGGCGACGCGATCGGAGGTCTGAGCCATGTAGAGGCCGCACCAGCTGTCGAGGAGCGCGACCATGAGCGAGTCCTCGAGCTGTCCCCCTCCGAGCTTCAGGCCCCGCCGCGCCCCGCGGATCACGTGCGGCGCCTGCGACATGTTCTCCATCCCGCCCGCGAGGACGGTCGTCGCTTCGCCGAGCAGGATCCGGTGGGCGCCCTGCACGATCGACTCGAAACCCGACCCGCACAGCCGGTTGACGGTGAGCGCCGGGACCTCCTTGGGGACGCCGGACTTCAGCCCGACGTGGCGCGCGCCGTAGATCGCGTCGCCGGAGGTCTGGAGCGCGTTGCCGAAAATGACGTGGTCGACCTCCGACGGCTCGGTCGCCGAACGGGCGAGCGCCTCGCGGGCGGCGACGGCGCCGAGGTCGATCGCCGAGACCTCCGAGAACTGCCCGTTGTACTCGGCCATGGGGGTCCGTGCCCCCTCAAGGATGACGATTTCGGTCGAAGAGGCCATCACTCGTATCTATACCACGCAAAGGGATTTGGATTCAGGCGAGGGTCACCAAACCCGTTCGTGAAAGCGCCGCCGGACGGCATTGAAATCCACCTCGCGCGCCTCCGGGTGAATCCGGTTCGTGAGCAGCACGAAGATCCGCCCCGCGTCCGGATCGATCCACATGGACGTGCCGGTAAAGCCGGTGTGACCGAAGGCGGAGTCCGGCATCGTGGGCGTCGCGGACCCCGCCCCGCGCCGGCCCTGCCAGGCGAGGCCGCGGGCCGAGGGCTTGTCGGGCGTTCGATCGCGGGCGAGATCGCGCCGCGGAGAATCGAGCCACCCGCGCGCGAGCCGCCACACGTCCTCCGCCGTGCCGAAGAGTCCGGCGTTGCCCGCGACCCCGCCGCGGCGGTACGCGTTGCCGTCGTGCACTTCTCCCCGGACGACGCCGGTCCGGAAGTGCGGATAGGAGATGCCGAGCGCCGCCGCCATGCGTCTCTCGGTGACGTCGCCTTTTTCGGTCGCCGCGGCGGGGGCCGCCGGTCCCGGCAGGAATCGCGCCCCCGAGCCACTCGGTTGCGCGACGAGCGACGCGAACGGGGCATCGAGCGGAGCCGAGAAGTGCGTCTCGAGGACGTTTCCCAGAACGAGAAAGTTCAGGTCGCTGTAGATCACCCGCTCGCCGGGAGTTGCTTCGGGCTCGATCGACCCGAGCGTCCGCCGATACGCCTCCGCACCCTCGCCGCGCGCGTACACGGGATACCAGGCCGGGAGACCGGACGTGTGCGTGAGAAGCGACTCGAGGGTGATCCCGTCGTAGCGCATCGCCTTCCACTCCGGCAGATAGCGGCCCGGCGGCGAGGCGAGATCGAGCGCGGGCAGCGCAGCGGCGACGAGGGCGCCGCAGACCAGCGGTTTGGTCAGGCTGGCGAGATCGAAGACCGTCCCGGCGGCGACCGGCACCCGCTCCGGATCCAAGACCGCGTGACCTGCGGCCGCCGTCTCCGTGACGTCGTCCGCGTCGGCTACGAGCGCGACGGCGCCCGGGAAGGAGCCCTTCTCGATCTCGCCGGCGAGGAACTTTTCGAGCTCCGTCACTTGCCGGCGGCTTCGAGCTCTGCGCGCCGCGCCGCGACCTTTCGGGCATTCGCGGCGACGTCGGCCGGCAGAGGGTCCGGGGCGCGCAGGCCCGCGCGCTCGCGCTCGAGGGCCGCGATCTCTCCCTCGACCGTGCGCGCCGTCTGCGGATCGCGCACGCTCCGGAGAGTCTGCCGGAGAGACGCGATCGTTCGCGCATAGGTCTCCGCGGCGGCCTGGCGGACGCGGGACTCGTCGAGCGCGACGAGCGCCTCGACGATCCGGGCCCGCACCCAGGCGAACTCGTCGGGATCGACTCCGAGCGCCCGCGCCGCGTCCGACTCCGAGCGCTCGCGGGCGGCCCGCCGCACCTTCACGTACAGGTCGAGGTGCCGGTCGGTCAGCAGACGATCGGCGGGCGGCACGAAGTCCGGCCGCAGGGCCGCCTCCGCCGACGCCTTCATCGCCGAGGCGACCGCGGCGGACTTCTCGCGGCGGCACCCCTGAGAAAAGAGACCCACCGCGGCTGCGGCCGCGAAGAGAACGAGCACGCGTTTCCCCGGCGTCATCGGACGCGAGTCTATCGGCGGCGGGAGGTAACGAGCGGCTGGGTGCTGCGTTGAGCCATGGGATGCTGCATGGCGGCCGCTTGCTCTCTTCCGGGCGCCGTCGAGGCGCCCGCGACAAGAGCCGCTTGCTCTCGACCGGCCGGCGTCGAGCCGGCCGCGACAGAAGCCCGCGACAGGAGCCTCGAGCCGCCGCGACAGAGGCCCGCGACAGGAGACCCGCCCGCTAAAATCAATTAAACTTGCGGCGCCGCTCGAAACAGGAATGCCCGAAGAGAAACCACTGCCGGAAAAGATCGGCAAATACGACATCACCGGAAAAATCGGTTCCGGTGGCTTCGGCGCGGTTTACCGCGGCCGCGACCCGTACATCAAGCGGACGGTTGCGATCAAGACGTGCCAGCTGAACGACGAGGAGATCAAGAGCCGGTTCTTCCGGGAGGCGGAGCTCGCGGGCAACCTCCACCACCGGCACATCACGACCATCTACGACTTCGGCGTCGAGGACGGCATCCCCTTCATCGTTCAGGAATTCCTCTCCGGAGAGGACCTGGACAAGAAGATCAAACGCGCCGATCCGCTCCCGCTCGCCCGCAAGGTCGAGATTCTGACGGCGATCACCGACGGGCTCGCGTATGCGCACGCGGCCGGGATCATTCACCGCGACATCAAGCCCGCGAACGTCCGCATCCTCGACGACGGATCGGTCAAGATCATGGACTTCGGAATCGCGAAGTCTCTCCAGACCGAGTCGAACCTGACGCAGACCGGCATCACGCTCGGGACGTCGGCGTACCTCGCGCCCGAGCAGATCCGCGGTGAGCCGGTCGATCGCCGGACGGACATCTTCTCGCTGGGGATCCTCGCGTACGAGCTCCTGACCTATCGGAAGCCCTTCCGGGGCGAGCACCTTTCGACCGTCCTCTACAAGATCCTGAACGAGACGCCGGAGCCGATCGAAGCCGCCGCGCCCGACGCGCCGCCGGCCCTGGTCGCGGCCGTCACCCGCGCGATGGAGAAGCAGCGCGAGAACCGTTACGCCACCATGGACGCGCTGAAGCAGGACCTCCAGAGCGTGCACCGCGACCTCGCCGGCACGTCGTCGCAGTTTCCGACCGCCGTTCTCCCCGCCGATGAGATGAACGCCACGGTCATGACGCCGAGCGGCGGGATCGCCCCCTCGTCGATCACCCCTCCCTCGGGATCGCTCGCGCGGGTGCCCGCGGTCGATGCGACTCCGTCCTCCGCGTCCGGGCGCAGCAAGGGGGGTCTCGAGCTCGTCAACTTCCGCGACCCGAGCGCGATCGACGGAGACGCGACCGTGTCGGGCCGCAACTCGGTGCTGGCGGCGATCGCGGCCACGCCTGCTCCGAGTACCTCCCGGACGCCGATCTTCATCGCGGTGGCCGCGGTCGCCGTCGCGGCCATCGCCGTTTTCTTCTACTTGAACCGCGGAAAGACTTCCACTCCGCTGCCCGCGCCGCCGCCGGCGGCCGCGAAATCGGAAGCGGCGGCTCCCATCGAGTTCCCCGAGCCGCAGCTCGGCGCCGATGCGAAAGGCGCCGCGGCGGCGCCCGCACGTGGAACCGAAGCGAAGCCGAAACCGGCGGAGGCGGCCGCCGCTCCCGCCGCATCGGGCGAGTCCGCTCCCCCGCCCGCGGCCGCCGCGAAACGTCGCGTCCAATTCAGCTCGATCCCGGTCGCGACTCTCTACGTCGACGGCAAGCCGATCGGACCCTCGATCCCCGCCAAGACGCTCGAGCTCGCGGAGGGAACGCACAAGGTGCGGTTCGAGGCGGAGGGCCTCGAGCCATATCAGCGCGAGTTCAAGGTCGGACCGAAGGACTCGAACACGATCGCCTACCAGTTCCCCGTCGGATACATCGTCATCAGCGCGGACCCGTCGTGGGCGGGCGCGGCGGTCATCATCAGCGGGAAGTACAAGGGCAGCCTCCCTCAGGCGGCGCGTTTGCGGATGCCGAAGGGCACCTACAGCGTGACGCTCCACCGCGAGGGGTTCCAGCCCGTCACGCAGCAGATCACCGTTCCCGAGCGCGGCCAGAGCCCGTGGAGCCCGCCGCCCGCCGTCGCGGTCGACCAGGGCATCGGCCAGTGAAGCGCGCCGGCGCGGTCGCGGCCGTCCTTCTCTTTCTCTCCGCGTTCGTCTTCGCCCAGCAGGCGGAGAAGCTCGAGGCCGAGGCCAAGCGGGCGTTCGACTCGGGGCGCTTCAAGGAAGCCGCCGAGAAGTACGCGAAGGCCGCCGACTCGCCCGACGCTGCCGCGGACCGGAAGGGGGACCTCTACCTGAACAGCGCGTGGGCGTTCTACATCGCCGGGAATTCGAAGAGCGCGCGCGACAGCCTGCGCGCCGCCTATTCGGCGCGCCCCGACCTCGTCGTCGTGGGAGACCTCTACAGCCCGGACTTCGCGCGACTCGCGCAATCGGTTCGCGCCGAGATCGGGGGATCGACGCCGCTTCTCGGTCCCGCCGAGCTTCGCGAGCTCAAGCGCTCGGCGCGCAAGAAGCTCATCGACGGCAAGGCCGAGGAAGCTCTGGCGGAACTGAAGCCGGCCGCCGGCTCGAACGATCCCGAAGTCCAGCTCCTCCTCGCCGAGGTCTACGAGAAGGTCGGCCGCGCGGCGGAAGCCGACACGGCCCGGCAGCGCGCGTCCGATCTCCAGAAGGGGCTCGTGACTTCGACCCCGATCTCCGGGACGGCGCCGGGCGCCGGTCCGACCTCTCCGATCGAGCCCGGCGTGAACGTGCTGCCGCTCTTAGACGCCGCGGACAAGGCGATCAAGGCCGGAGACCTCGCGGGCGCGACGACGCACGCCCGGCGCGCCGCCGACCTCGACCCGAAGAGCGGCGAAGCGCACCGGCTGCTGGGCGAGATCGCGTTCGCGAGCGGCCAGGACGCGGATGCCGAGCGGGAGTTCACGGCGGCGGTCGTTCTCGATGCGTCGAATCCCCGCGCGGAGCTCGGACTCGCGCGCACGGCGGACCGGCAGAAGAAGTGGAACACCGCGGCGAGCCACTATCGGCGCGCGCTCGAGCTCGATCCGCGCAACCTCCCCGCGGCCCTCGGCCTCGGACGGGCGATGGACGCCGCCGGCGACGAGAGCGCCGCGCGCACCGCCTACGGGCGTGCGATCGAGATCGACGCGGGTTCGGCCGAGGCGCACAATGACTTCGGCGTGCTGCTGTACCGGGCGGGCGACGCCGACGCCGCGATCCAGCACTTCTCCGAGGCGGCAAAGCTCCGCGCCGATCAGGCCGAGTATCACGAGAACCTCGGCCGCGCCTATCGGAAGAAAGGGATGGCGAAGGAGGCGGAGCGCGAGCTGGCGGAGGCCGCGCGCCTCGCGGCACCCTCCGCGAGCCTCTGGTCAGCTCTGGGGCACCTTCGGAGCGAGCAGAAAAACGCCGAGGAAGCGCGCCGGGCGTTCACGTCCGCCCTGGAGGCCGAGCCCGGCAGCGAGGAGGCGGCGAGCGGTCTGGCGGCCGCGCTCTTCGAGGCCGGGAAGCTCGAGGAGGCGGAGGGAGTGCTCGTCAAGTCGCTCGAAGTGAACCCCGCGTCCGCCGTGCTGTGGAACGACCTCGGGGTCGTGCGGATGCGCCGCGGCGATTTCGGCGGTTCGGTCGAGGCGCTCCACAAGGCGCTCTCGCTCGAGAAACCTCCCGACGCGGCGAAGGCGAACCTCGAGCGCGCCGAGCAGCTCCTCACGCTCGACCGCGCCGCGAGCTGACGCGCGTCCGGCTCTTCGGTGCCCGTCCTTCTCACCCTGCTCGCCTTGACCTTTTCGCCTGCGCCGATGAAGGATCCCGCGCCGGGCTACCGCGCGGAGGTCGAGAAGTGGCGCGCGGACCGGGTGCGCCGCCTGACCGCCGACGACGGCTGGCTGACCGTCATCGCTCTTTCGTGGCTCGAGGAGGGCGACAACCGCGTCGGATCGGCTGAGTCGAACCGGATCGTTCTGCCGCCGGGAAAGGCGCCGACGGACCTGGGAACGATCCGCCTCTCGCGGGGAGCGGCGGAGCTCACGGTCGCCCCGGGCGTCACGGTGACTCACGACGGGAAGCCGGTCTCGACGATCGCGCTCGCATCCGACGCGACCGGCGAGCCGACCATCGTCCGGCACGGGACGCTCTCTTTCTACCTGATCAAGCGCGGCGACCGGCTCGGCGTGCGGGTCAAGGACAGCGCGAACGCGGCGCGGCGACGGTTTCACGGGATCGAAACCTTTCCCGTGCGGGAGGCCTGGCGCCTTCCGGCGCGCTTCGATCGCTATCAACCGAAGAAGTCGATCCCGATCCCCAACGTGCTCGGGGGCGTCACGCAGGAGCCGTCTCCCGGGGCGATCGTCTTCACGGTCGGCGGCAAGGAGTACCGCCTCGACGCCGTCGACGAGGAAGGCGAAGAAGATCTGTTTCTGATCTTCGCCGACCAGACGAATGGGAAGGAGACCTACGGCGCCGGCCGGTTTCTCTACGCGCCGCGTCCGGGCGCGGACGGCAAAACGGTCGTCGACTTCAACAAGGCGTACAACCCCCCGTGCGCGTTCACGCCGTTCGCGACCTGTCCCCTGCCTCCGCCGCAGAACCGCCTGCCGATCGCGATCGAAGCCGGCGAAAAGCGCTCCGGCGACCATTAGCGGGGTCAGGCGTGTAAGTTGGTATCTTGAAAAACGAAAATACCAAGATACACGCCTGACCCCATTACTCCAACGCCTCGAGAAGCTCCGACAGGATTCGCGCCGTCGCTCCCCAGATCACGTTCTCGCCGTGGCGATAGAAGAGCACCAGCTCGTCACGGCCCGGTAAGAACTTCGTCTCCTTGATCGACGGATCCGAGAGCGCGCCGATCGGCACCTCGAGCACCTGCGCGATCTCGCTCTCCGCGGGCGAGAAGACGTACGGCTGGGGAAGCGCGCCGACGAACGGCGCGACGTAGAAGTCCGTCACCGTCACGATCGGCGACAGCGGACCCAGGATCTTCACGTCGGCGGGCCGGACGCCGAGCTCCTCTTCCGTCTCGCGAAGCGCGGTCTGCGACAGGTCGCCGTCCCCCGGCTCCTCGGCCCCTCCCGGAAAGGAGATCTGGCCGCGATGGTGCTCGAGGGTATCCGTGCGTCGGGTGAAAACCACCCAGAGCATTCCGTCGCGGACGAAGAGCGGCACGAGGACGCTCGACCTTCGAGCGTTTCCGGGTGGAGCTCCCGGTCGAGCGACCGCGGCGAGCCTTCGCTCGATGTCTTCCATCCAGTTCATTTCCGGAGCTACTTTGGATTCTGGACTTTGGATTTTGGACTCCCGGATTCCGCGGACGACTTCAAGTAAGCCTCGATGAACGGGGTCAACGCGCCGTCCAGGACGGCGTCCGTGTTCCCCGTCTCGTGCCCCGTGCGGTGGTCTTTGACCATCCGGTACGGGTGGAGCACGTAGGACCGGATCTGGCTCCCCCACTCGATCGACTTCTTGTCGCCGACCCGCTTCTCCTCTTCCGCGCGCCGCTCGTCGAGCGCCTTCTGATAGAGCCGCGCGCGGAGTACCTTCATCGCCATATCGCGGTTGCGCCCCTGGCTGCGCTCGTTCTGGCAGGTGACGACGATCCCGGTCGGAAGGTGCGTGATCCGCACGGCGGAGTCCGTCACGTTGACGTGCTGCCCGCCCGCGCCGCTCGACCGGTACGTGTCGATCCGCAGGTCCTTGTCGGAGATGTCGATGTCGATGTTCTCGTCGACCTCGGGGGAAACGAAGACGGACGCAAAAGACGTGTGGCGCCGCTTCGCCGCGTCGTAGGGTGAGATCCGGACCAGCCGATGCACGCCCATCTCGGTCTTCAAATAGCCGTAGGCATGGTCACCGACGACGTGCAGGGTCGCGCTCTTGATTCCGGCCTCGTCGCCGTCCTGCCGCTCGATCAGCTCCGCCTTCCACCCGCGCTGCTCACCGAACCGCGTGTACATCCGGAGGAGCATCTCCGCCCAGTCCTGCGACTCCGTGCCGCCCGCGCCGGGGTGGATCATCACCCATGCGTTATTCGGATCCTCCGGCGCGCCCATCTTCACCGCGAGCTCGAGGTTGTCGGCGAACTCGCGCGCGGCGGAGAGCGCTTCCCGGGCGTCGGCTTCCGCCGGCTCCCCCTCCCGGAGGAGATCCGCGATCGTCGACGCCTCCTCCGCGAGCTCGTCCAACCGCGCTCCGGTCGCGAGCGTCTTCTCGTGGGTGCGAACGCGCCGCAGGGTCTCCTGGGCCTCCTCGGGGCGCGACCAGAAGTCGGGCGCCGACGCCTGCTGCTTCAGCTCCTCGAGCGCGCTCCGCGCGGCGTCGCGATCAAAGGTAGCCCCGGAGCGCCGACAGGCGTTCCGAGGCGTCGGTCAGGGCGGCAATGAGGTCGTCGCGTTCGGTCATGAAATTGTCGCGGGGTCTGATCCCGAAGGGGTCAGATCCCGCCTCAGTAACTATCGCGGGGTCTGATCCCGGAGGGGTCAGATCCCGCCGCAGTAATTATCGCGGGGTCTGTTCCCGCAGGGGTCAGATCCCGCCGCAGTTTCAAGCGGCGCTCACGGCGCCAGCGGACGAGGCCGAAGACTAGCACGGCGATCGCGATCGCGTCGCAGAAGCCCGAGAACGCGAAGCCGTAGCGGGTCCACGGCGTCCGCGTCGTAAAGAGGCGCGCGGTTCCGCGGATCGTCCCTTTCCCGTCTGGACCGAGCTCCGTGAGAATGCGCCCCCTCTCGTCCGCGGTCCCCGAGATGCCCGTGATCGCCGCGCGCAGCAGATAGCGCTCGTTCTCGACGGCGCGCAGGACCGCGCCGGCGAAGTGCTGCGCCTGCGCCCCCCCGGCGCCGTACCACGAGTCGTTCGAGATCGTCACGAGCAGGTTCGCCCCTTCGCGGACCTGTTTCCAGGACAGGACCGGATAGAGGATCTCGTAACAGACGCCGACGCCGATCGAAAAGGGGACAGACCCCTTTTTCGAGTCGACCTCACCCATCAGCAGCGACGGTTCCTCCGCCGCGGAAAACTCGCCGATCTCCGTCGACACCTGCCGCACGAAGAAGAAGATCCGCGGGAGCGGCACGTACTCCCCGAACGGGACGAGGTGGACCTTGCGGTACGGCTCCCCCATCCCGCGCGGCGTGAGCAGTCGGGCGGCGTTGTAGTACCGGTCGTTCGCCTCGATGTCGACGTCGTTGAACAGGATCGCGCAGTCGCACGAACGAGCGAGCTCCGTCAGGTCGCGCCGGAGAGTCGCGCTGGTCTCCCAGTAGACGGGAAGAGCGGACTCCGGAATCACGATCAGGTCGGGCCGCGACGCCGCCGCCGCGCGCGCCTGCTCGAGGACCTTCGCGTAGTTCACCGCCCGGTGGTCCTCGAGGAGCCGGGACTCCTGCGGGATGTTCGGCTGCAGCAGGGCGAAGGAGATCGTCTTCGCGGGAGGCTCCGGGCGCGCGGAGAGGCGGATCGCACCGGAGATTCCGACCGCCAGCGCGACGAGCGCCGCCGCCAGCGCCGGCTGCATCCGGCGCTCGACGGCGGCGACTGCGAGCAGCGTCGAGACGGCGACGACGAGGAACCCGACGCCGTACGCCCCCCAGAACGCCGCCGACTGGATCCAGATGGGATGCCGGTAGAGCGCCTCCGCGGTCAGGTTCCAGGGGAAGCCGCGGTAGACGTTCGCGCGCACGTGCTCGGCGGCGAGCCAGAGAAAAGGGAAGACCGCGAACCGCCACGCCGAGCGCGGCGGAGCGACGGACACGACCGCCCATCCGATCACCGTCGGCCACTCCGCGTTGATCGCGGCCAGGATGACGAGGGAAAGGACGCCCATCGCGTTCGACTGGCTCCCGAATCGCGTCACGACGTACACGATCCAGGGGATCGACGCGATCCAGTAGGCCATGCCGAAGAGGAATCCGGAGAAAAAACCCCGCGAGCGCTTCTCCTCGACCGCGAGCGCGGCGATCCAGGGCACGAGCGCGAGCGGAGCCAGGACCGGGAGCTCGTACGGCGGAAACGCGAGCGCGAAGAGGATTCCCGAGACGACGCCAGCGGCGGGCGTGCGCCAACGCTCGATCCGGATTGTCATCCCGAGCGCAGCGAGGGATCTCTCCGTGTCAGCCGAGGTTCCTCGGCCCTTCGGGCCTCGGAATGACAGGGAGGGCCGCGGCGTGAGCCGCGTGGAGCGCCTCTTCCGCGCGATAGGAGGAGCGCACAAATGGTCCGGAGAAGACGTGCCGGAAACCCATCGCCTCGCCGCAGCGCCGATACTCCTCGAATACGGCCGGAGGCACGTACTCTTCGACGGGGAGGTTCTCGCGCGACGGTCGCAGGTACTGGCCGATCGTGACGACGTCGACGGCCGCGTCGCGGAGGCGCTGCAGCAGGTCGACGATCTCCGTTCGCGCCTCGCCGAGCCCCACCATGAACCCGGACTTCGTCGTCAGGTCCGGCGCGAGCTCCTTCGCCGCGGCGAGCATCCCGAGAGAGCGGTCGAGCCGCGCCCCCCGCCGGACGCGCGAGTAGAGGCGCGGCACCGTCTCGACGTTGTGGTTGAAGACGTCGGGCCGCTCCTCGACGACCAGACGCAGGGACTCGAAGCGGCCCCGAAAATCCGGCACGAGCACCTCGACTCCCGGCGGCGGATCGAGCCGCTTGAGCGCCCGGATCGCCGAGACGAAGTGGGCGGCGCCGCCGTCGGGAAGGTCGTCGCGGGCGACCGACGTCACGACGACGTACGCGAGCCCCATCTCCCGCGCCGCGGCCGCGAGCCTCGCCGGCTCGGTCGGGTCCGGCGGCGCCGGGCGCCCGTTGGCGATGTCGCAGAATCCGCACGGCCGGGTGCACACGTCGCCCAAGAGCAGGAACGTCGCCGTCCCTCGAGAGAAGCACTCTCCGCGATTCGGGCAGCGTGCTTCCTCGCAGACGGTCGAGAGGCCGTGCGCGCGCGCGACGCTCTTGACCGCGTGCAGCGTTGCGAGGCCGATCTTCTTCTCCCGGATCCACTCGGGAGCACGCCCCGGACGACCCGCCGGCGCCGCGGGCACAGACGAGCTCACTGGCCGGGCCGGACGATCCACGTATCGCGTCGTCCCTGCGATGAAAGCCGCCGGCTCGCCTCCTCGGCCTCTTCCCGAGTCTCGTACGGTCCGACGCGGACCCGGTAGACCGCTCCGCGGGGACCGGTGCCGGGCTCGACCCGCACGGGGAGTCCCAGCCGGGAAAGCCGGGCGGCCTCGGCGTCCGCGTCCGCCCGCGAAGAGACCGACAGGACCTGGACCCGGAAACCGCCGGACCGCGTCTCCCGCCGCGGACTTCCCGCGCGAGCCGGCGCGGGACGGCTCGGAGAGGTGCCGCCCTCGCCGTCCTCGAAGACCTGCACGGTTTTCGGCGACGCGGGCGCGGGCCCCCCCGCGGAGGGAACGGCGGTGACGGGGACGGGAAACGCCACGTTTTCGCGCGGCACACCCTCGGTCGCCGCGGCCGGGGTCGGCGGCGATCCTTCGGCGGCGTGCGAAGTCGCTTCCGCAGCGCCCGCTCCCTCGGGAGCCTCGCTCCCGGCGAGTCCCGTCATGAGACCGAAGAAGTAGGAGAGACCGAGCACCGCGAGGAGACCGAGGAAGAGCGAGAGCGCCTGCTTCGCGGTGATGGAGATCTGGTAGTGCGTCGGCGCTTGACTCATCCGCTCGCTAGCCTAACCGCCGCGTCTGCCGCGTCAACCGATTTCTATTTCGAAAGGAACGTTTTCATGAGCTCGATCGGGAGCGGGAAGATGATCGTCGAGTTCTTCTCGTTGGCGATCTCGGTCAAAGTCTGCAGGTACCGCAGCTGGAGCGTCGCCGGCTCTTCCCCGATGATCTTCGCCGCTTCCGACAACTTCCGGGCCGCTTCGAACTCTCCCGAAGCGTGGATGATCTTCGCGCGCTTCTCCCGCTCGGCCTCCGCCTGCTTCGCCATCGCGCGCTGCATCTCGGGCGGCAGGTCGACCTGCTTGACCTCGACGAGCGAGACCTTGATGCCCCACGGTTCGGTGTGCTCGTCGATCACCCGCTGCAGGGCCACGTTCAACTTCTCGCGCTCCGAGAGGAGCTCGTCGAGCACCGCCTGACCGAGCACGCTCCGCAGCGTCGTCTGCGCGAGCTGTGAGGTCGCGTAGAGATAGTTCTCGACTTGCACGACCGCCTTGTCGGGCTCGACGACCCGGAAGTAGACGACTGCGTTCACCTTCACGGAGACGTTGTCCCGCGTGATGATGTCCTGGGCCGGCACCTCGTGGACGACCGTACGGAGCGAGATCCGGACCATCCGCTCGAACGGCCAGAAGATCAGAACGAGCCCGGGCCCCTTCGGCTTCTTTCCAAGCCGCCCGAGCCAGAACGTGACCGCCCTCTCGTACTCGTTCAGAACGTTGATCCACTTGAAGAGGAAGATGATTCCGACGAAGAGAGCGACGAGGCAACCGGTTTTCGAGAAGAGCTCGGGCATCAATTCCTCCGTTCGACGTGAACCCGCAATCCATCCACGCGGGCGATCCGCACGACCTCGCCGGGAGCGAGGCCCGGCGGCCCGTCGGCCTCCCAGTATTCACCGTGCACGAGGACCCGGCCGGTCCCCGACGGAGAAAAGCTCTCGACCACGCGCGCAGTCTCTCCGACCATCCCCTCCGCACCCGTGCGCGCAGGGCGCATCCGGAGCTCGAGAGTCTTCCACGTCAGGAGCCCGAGAATGGCGAGTGTCAGGACGAGTGCCGGCACGATGATCGACAGGTCGATCCGGTAGATCGTTTCCTCCCCCCGCCCGGAAAAGAGCAGGAGAGAACCGGCGATCAAGGAGACCGCGCCTCCGATTGCGAGCACGCCGTGGCTCACGACCTTCACCTCCGCGATGAAGAGGACGATCCCGAACAGGATCAGCGCCAGCCCCGCGAGGTTCACCGGGAGCACGGAGAAGGCGTAGAGCGCGAGTAGGAGCGCGATTCCCCCGACCACGCCCGGAAGGACCGCGCCGGGGCTCGACAGCTCGAAGTAAAGACCGAGGAGACCCGCCATGAACAGCAGGTAGGCCACGTTCGGGTGGGAAACGATGCCGATCAGCTTCTCCACCCGGCTCATCTCGCGGGTCTCGATGCGCGGCTTCGCGAGCGCGAGCCGGGTCGTCGTCCCGTCGAGACGCTTGATCGTCCGGCCCTCGAGCTGCTTGACGAGATCCGGCTCGTCGCGCGCGATCAGCTCGATCAGTCCGGCGTCCTTCGCCTCCGTTTCGGTGTACGAAATGCTCTTCGCGACCGCGGCTTCGGCCTTCTCGGCGTTTCTTCCCCGCTGGTGGGCGAGGCTCCGGATGTAGGCGCGCGCGTCCTGCTCCGCCTTCTCGTTGATCGTCTTCGGGAGATCCTGCCCTTCCCCGCCGACGGGGTGGGCGGCACCGGCATTGGTCCCCGGCGCCATCGCGGCGACGTCTCCGGCCAGCAGGATGAAGAACCCGGCGGACGCGGATTGCGCTCCCGAAGGGGCGACGTACGTCACGACGGGGACTTTCGACTGCAGGATCGCCGAGGTCATTTCCCGCGTCGAGGTGAGGAGCCCGCCCGGCGTCGACAGCTCGACGACGACGAGAGCGGCGCCCTCTTCCGCCGCCGAGCGGAGAACCTTCTTGAGATAGTTCGCGGCCGCCGGGTGGATCGGCGTGTCGATGCGCGCGACCAGAATCTTCGGGGCGCGGTCGGCAGGCGTGACTCGGGCCGCGGGCGTCTGTGAGCGGGTGTCCGCGACCCCCGCCAGAAGCGTGAGAGACGCGAGCAACGCCGCGCGAGTGGTCATCGACAAAAAAATACTATCGCAGAGAGGGGACCTGTAACCTACGTCCCGTGCGGCTGCGGCCCCTGGAAGCGATTAACCTCGCGGCTCTCGGCGTCCTCGCAACCTTGACGCTCGCCCTGTGGCGCAGGCTCGCCGAACCCGGCGAGATCCTGCTGCGTTTCGCGCTCATGGGAGCGTTCCTGGCGATCGTCGTCTTCCTGACGCAGCTTCCGCGGCCGCTCCCCAAGGCATTGCGGATCGCGATCGATTTCTATCCAGCGGCTTTCATTGCGTTCATCTACGAGAGCCTGGGCCCGCTGATCTCCGCCGCCAGGGGTCCTGCCCGCGACGACCTGCTCATCGCCGCCGACCGCGCCATCCTGGGCGGCGACGCGACGGTTCTCCTCCAACCTCTCGTCACCCCGTTCCTGGCGACGTTTCTGTACATCGCGTACGCGACGTACTACTTTCTGCCGCTCGTCCTCGGAGGGTACCTGTGGTCGCATGACGTCGGGACGGCGCGCCGCTACATCTTCACGCTCTCCGTCTGCTTCTACGTCTCCTACGCCGGCTATTTCACGATCCCGGCATATGGCCCGCGCACGGCGCTCGCCGACCGGAACCGTGTGCCGCTCGAGACGAGTTCGGTCGCCCGTGCGATCTCGCAAACGATCAACGAGCTCGAGCACACGAAGTTGGACGCGTTTCCCTCCGGCCACACGATGATCACCGTCGCCGTCCTGATCGTCGCCCGGCGGCGCTACCGGAAGGTGTTCTGGTTCCTGCTACCCGTCGCGTTGCTGCTGATCTTCTCGACGATGTACTGCCGGTACCACTATCTCGTGGACGTGCTCGCCGGAATCCTCCTGGCGTTCGCGACCGTGCCGCTGGGCGATCGCCTCTACGACGCTCTCGCGCGGCGTCAGATGTCCCGGTCGTACATCCGGTAGGTCTTGTAGAGGCGTCCGCCCCAGAGGTCGACGGAGCGAATGACGAGGTCGTTGTCCTCGAGCAGCCACGAGACCTCGACGCCGGTCAAACCGCGCCGAAGCGACGCGCGCAGCCCGGATTCGAACATCACCGCGTTGATCCCGCGCATCCGATACTCGCGCTTGATCCCGAGGGTCAGGACGCGCAGCGTCTTGATCTTTCGCTGCGCGAGGAGGAATTTCAGCCACCCGAACGGCAGGAGCCTCCCCTTCGTCGCGGCGATCGGGACGTTGTAGTCGGGCATCGCCATGAGAAATGCGATCGGCTCGACGGATCCGTCCTCGCGCCGCCGCTCCGCGAGAAAGACGAACTCCTCGTCGAGGAGCGGCTTCAGGCGTCCCGCCATGAAGTCCATCTCCTCGGCCGTCATCGGCACGAAGCCCCAGTTCTTTTCCCAGGCGACGTTGTAGACCTCGCGCACCGCCGGCAGGTCCCGGGCCAGGCTCTTTTTCGTGATGGACCGCACGACGACGTCGGGCTCGCGCTTCCGGACCCGCTCGACCAGCCGCTTGAGCCGGGCGAACGGCTCCGGATCCACGTCGAACCAGTACGCGAGGAGGTCCTTCGCCTTCCGGAACCCGGCGCCCTCGACGAGCGCGACGTAGTACGAGGGGTTGTACGTCATCATGAATACGGGGGGCGAGTCGAACCCGTCCACGAGAAGCCCCGCCTCGTCGTTCAGCGACGGGTTCGCGGGGCCGCGCAGCGTCGCCATCCGGCGCTCTTTCCCCCAGACGGCCGCCGCATCGAAGAGGAGATTGGCGATCTCCGGGTCGTTCTCGCACTCGAAGAACCCGAAGAAGGCCGTCTTCTCGCCGTGGAAGTCGTTGTGTGCCCGGTCGAG
>DASYUL010000127.1:0-10713 GCA_036001245.1 Thermoanaerobaculia bacterium | reverse complement strand
CTGGCCGTCCTGACGGGTGGGCGCTCCGTAACGGAGGACCTCGGGGTCAAGCTCGAGGCGCTGACGCTGGCCGACCTGGGGCAGGCGAAGAAGATCACCATCGACAAGGACAACACGACGATCGTCGAGGGCGGTGGCAAGACGTCGGCGATCGAGGCGCGCATCAAGCAGATCCGCGCGCAGATCGAGGAGACGACGTCTGACTACGACCGCGAGAAGCTGCAGGAGCGGCTCGCGAAGCTCGCCGGCGGTGTCGCGGTGATCAACGTCGGCGCGGCGACCGAGACCGAGATGAAGGAGAAGAAGGCGCGCGTCGAGGACGCCATGCATGCCACCAAGGCCGCCGTCGAAGAGGGAATCGTCCCCGGCGGAGGGGTGGCTTTCCTGCGCGCGATCGAGAGCGTCGAGAAGCTCAACAAGGAGCTCTCCGGCGAGGAGAAGATTGGAGCCCGAATCGTGGTCCGCGCGCTCGAGGAGCCGACCCGCCAGATCGTCAACAACGCCGGAGCCGAAGGGTCCGTCGTCATCAACGAGCTGAAAACGAGGGGCGGTAACTTCGGATTCAACGCCAACACCGAGAAGATCGAGGACATGATCAAGGCGGGGATCATCGACCCCACCAAGGTCGCGAAGAACGCGCTTCAGAACGCCGCGTCGGTCGCCGGGCTGATGCTCACGACCGAGGCGATGGTCTCCGAGATCAAGGAGAAGGACAAGGCGCCGGCCGGGATGCCCGGCGGCGGCGGCATGGGCGGGATGTACTAACGCCCGCAACACGGAACACGAGCCCCGGCGAGAGCCGGGGCTTTTTTTTGCCATACTGCCGGCGTGGGGGAATCCGCTGACAGGCGCGTCTCGGCGGTGATCGTTCACTACAAGACGCCGGACGAGACGCTCGAAGCCGCCCGCTCCGTGGCGGCGACGGCTCCCGGTTCAGAGCTCGTGGTCGTGGACAATGCCTCGGGCGACTCGATCGCAACACGGCTGTCGAGCGACGTTCCGGCGGCTCGGCTGGTCCTCGAGCCGGAGAACCGCGGGTACGGCGCGGGGTGCAACCGCGGCGCGCGGGAGACGAGCCGCCCTTATCTCCTCTTCCTGAACTCGGACGCGGTCGTTCAGCGGGAAGCGGTCGAAGCGCTCGTTGCCGCGCTCGATCGTGATCCTGCAGCCGCGGGGGTCGGTCCCCGGCTGGAGAACGCCGACGGGACACTCCAGCCCTCCATCCTGCGCCTGCCGACTCTCTGGCGGATCTTCTGCGAGAGCTCGGGCCTCGCCTTTCTCTCGGGCGGCCGGGCACCGCTGGCCGGACACTCGGCGACGCGGGAGGACCATTCGACCGCGCGCACCGTCGAGGCTGTGAAAGGCGCGGCGCTGCTCGCTCGCCGTTCGGCTTTCGAGGACGTGGGAGGGTTCGACGAGCGATTCTTCCTCTACGCCGAGGAGAGCGATCTGGCTGCCCGCCTCCACGAGCGCGGATGGCGCGTTCTGTTCGAGCCTTCAGCGCGTGTCGTTCACCGCGGCGGAGCCTCCGGCGGCGACGCGCTCTTCGGACAGTTGAACGACAGCCTGGCGGCGTATGTTGCCCGGCACCAGGGGAGGCTCGCCGGCGCCGCCGCAAAGCTCGTGCTGAAAGCCGGCGCGGCCGCGCGCTACGCGCTCTCGCTCGCCACCCCGGGAGAGCGCGGTCGCGTCCGGCGTTCGAGGTACCGCGCTGCTCTCGCGGGACCGCCGCGGAGGGCATGAAGCCCCTTCTCTACGCGGTCTGCCCGCGGCCGCCCCATCCGGCGCGCGACGGGTCGGCCATCCGGAACTTCCATCTCCTCGGCGCTCTCGCGGAAGACTTTCGCGTTCGGGCCTTCGTCCTGCTCCCGCCGCACCTTCGAGAGTTGCCTCAGGAGCTCCCGCCTGGAGTCGAAGGCGAACGGTTTCCCCAGTCGCCGGTGCCGGTGCGTCGCGCGGCGGCGCTCGCGGCGAGCGCGGTGGGCCGCGCGTACTCTCCCTTTCTCTACCGCTCGAGACCGCTCACGACGCGTCTCCGCCAGCTCGCCTCGAGCGAGAAGCCTGCGTGGATCGTGGCGCACTCCTACCACGTCGCGCCGCTCGCCTTGGACGCCTTCGGTCCGCTGTGGATCGACTTCCACAACCTCGACAGCGAGCTGTGGCGCCGGATGGGGGAGAGCGCCCCGTCGCGCCTGGCTCGCGCGTTCGCGAGGTCTCAGGCGCCGCGGGTTTCGCGGGTCGAGGCATCGCTCGTCGCGCGCTCCGGAGGCGTCTCCTGTGTCTCGCAGCGCGAGGCGGAGCTTCTCGCACGGCTGGCTCCGAAGGTTCCGCGGCTGGTGGTCCCGAACGGCGTCGACCTCGAGCGCTACGCGTTTCGTGCGGAGCCCGCGAGGGAGGAGATCGTCTTCTATGTCGGCGATCTCACCTGGCCCCCGCACGCCCAGGGGATGGCGTGGTTCCGGCGCGAGGTGTGGCCACTCGTCGAAAGAACGCGGCCGCAGGCGCGCGCGGAAATCGTCGGCCGCGGCGCGGCGCCCGGTGCGGACGGCCGCTTCACTTTCTTCGGAGAGGGGGACGACACGCGTCCGCACTGGTCGCGCGCGGCCGTCGCCGTCGTCCCGCTCAAGGCGGCCGCGGGCACCCGACTGAAGATCCTCGAAGCCGCGGCGTGCGGCGTTCCGGTCGTGTCGACCTCCGTCGGCGCGGAGGGTCTCGACCTCGCCGACGTCTCCGAGATCCGCATCGCGGACGGCGCGGCGGAGTTCGCGGCCGCCGTCTCGGCTCTCCTCGCCGACCCGGACGCCCGCCGCCGCCAGGCCGAGGCCGCGCGGCGCAAGGTCGAGGAGCGGTACGGCTGGCGCTCGATCGGCCGTTCGTTCGCGCATGAGCTCCTTCGGCGGTTTCCGGGGGCCCGCGCGTGACCGCCGCGGCGCTCGCGCTCGCCGCTATTGCGGCGACCCTCGTCCTCTGGTCGTACGTCGTCTATCCATCCATCCTCAGGCATCTCTCGCGCCGCGCTGCTCCGCGAGCGTCGATCTCACCGAGCTGGCCTTCCGTCGACGTGCTCGTCTCCGCCTTCGACGAGGAGACGTCGATCGGGCCGCGCGTCGCGAACCTCCTCGCGCAGCGGTACCCGGGGAGCCTCGCGGTTTCGGTCGGGTGCGACGGTTGCCGCGACCGGACCGCGGACCGCGCGCGCGAGTCGGAAGGCGGGCGCGTACGCGTCGCGGAGTTTGCCGAGCGCCGCGGCAAGGCGGCCGTCCTGAACGATCTCGTCGATCGGTCGACGAGCGAGGTCCTCGTCTTCACCGACGCGAACTCGAGCTTCGCGCCCGACGCCGTCGCGCGACTCGTCGAGCGTTTTGCCGACCCGGCGGTCGGGGCGGTGTGCGGGCGCCTGCTCCTCGAGCCCGCCGACGGAACCGGGTTCTCTCCCGAGACGGAGTTCTGGGACCGCGAGACGAGGCTCAAGGAAGCGGAAGGCAAGCTCGGAGTCTGCCTCGGCGCCAACGGCGCGATCTATGCCACGCGGCGGGAGCTCGTCCGGCCTCTTCCCGCGGGGACGGTCCTCGACGACTTCCTGATTCCGGCGAGGATCGGCGCGGACGGACACCGCGTCGAGTTCGCCGGTGACGCGGTCGCGCGAGAACCGTTCTCGACGGACGTCGCGGCGGAAGCGGCGCGCCGGTTGCGCATCGGGATCGGCGCCGGAGGATTCTTGCTGCGCGAGAGGCGGCTGTTGGACTTTCGCCGGCGGCCCCGGCTCGCCCTCGCGTTTCTCTCTCGGAAGGTCGCGCGGTGGCTGGCGCCCGTCTTCGCCCTCGCGGCGATCACGACCGCGCTCTTCTCGTCCACCCTCCGGCCGCTTGCGCTCGCTCTCGCGGCGGCGCTCACGATTCTCGCGGCGTCGCTCGCGCTCCGGCCGCGCCTGTCGGGCTGGCCGGCCAGGCTCTATTATTTCGGCGTGATCAATCTGGCGCTCGCCGCGGGAATCGTGGCGGGACTCTTCGGTTACCGGAGGCCGGCCTGGCCCCGGACCGCCCGCTGAACGGCGCCCCGGCGACCGCCGCGCCGGTCAAAGCTCCCGCCCGGGTCGGCCGGCGGGTCTCGGCGAGGCGGGCGCATTCTTCCTTCCGGCTGGCGGCGCTCGGCGGCGACGTCGCGATCGCGCTCGTCGCCCTCTACGGGGTTTATCTCCTCCGAGTTCAGATTCCCATTCCAGGAACCGCGACCCTTCTCCCGTCCCAGAACGTCCGCTTCGGGGTCTGGAACCTCGCTCTCGTCGTCGCCGTCCAGGTCTTCTCGCTCGCCTTCGTCGGTCTCTACGGCGAGCACGAGCGGTTCCGGGAGCCGCTCGGCCGGCTGCTCGTTCCCGCGCTGTTCCTGGAGCTCTTGACGCTCGCGTCCATCTACTTTCTCGCGCCGTCGTATTCCTTTCCGAGGTCTCTCGTCGTTCTCTACGTGCTCGTCGACGGGGTGCTGCTCGTCCTGTGGCGGTCGGCGCTCGATCGACTCTTTCCGCTTCCGCGCCGGCGCGCTCTCATCGTCGGTGGCGGGCCGGCCGCGGACCTGATTGCGGACACGGTTCGCCGTCACCCGTGGACGGGAGTCGAGGTCGTCGGCCGCGTGGCGGAGAGCGCGGCGGAAGCTTCGTCGGGTCGGGAGAGAACGGTTGACGACGCGCTTCCTCTTCTCGGGTCCGTGGACCGCCTCGCGGAGATCGTCGAGGGTGAAGGCGTCGACGAGGTGATCCTGACGCCCGAGGGATCCTCGTGGAGAGACCGCCTCTCCGAGAGGATCCCGGAAGGCTGGCGCGCGGATCTCCTCGTCTGGCCGTCGCCGTTCGAGACGATGATCGGCCGGCTTCGCTTCCGCATCGTCGGCGACCTGCCGCTGCTCGAAGCCCGGACTCAGCCGTTGCAGCCCGTCGGCGCGTTCGTGAAGCGCGCGTTCGACGTCCTCGTCTCGGCGGCGTCGCTCGTCGTGCTCGCGCCGGTGCTCGCGCTGTCCGCGATTCTCGTTGCCGGCACGTCGGTCGGCGGAGTCTTCTACCGGCAGACGCGGGTCGGCCGCGACGGGCGACTCTTCCCCCTGTGGAAGCTGCGGACGATGCGCCGGGGAGCGGAGATCGAGACGGGCGCGGTTCTCGCGTCGCCCGGCGATCCGCGGATGACCGGAATCGGCCGCGCGCTGCGTTCCGCGAGAATCGACGAGATCCCGCAGCTGTGGAACGTCCTCAAGGGCGACATGAGCCTCGTCGGTCCGCGGCCCGAGCGCCCCGAGTTCACCGGTGAGTTTGCCGAGACCGTCCCCGGGTGGACGCTGCGCAATTCCGTGCGCCCGGGCTTGACCGGGCTCGCTCAGGTCTCGGGCGAGTACTCGACGGAGCCGGAGATCAAGCTGCGGTACGATCTCGCGTACTTGAACAACTGGTCCTTCGGGCTGGATCTCTCGATTCTCTTCCGGACTCTGCGGGTCGTTCTGACGAGGCGCGGAATCTAAGAAGATGGCGCGGGGGGGTCGGGTCGCCGTCGTCATGCCCGCGTACAACGCGGAAGAGACTCTCGAACGGACCTACCACGACGTCCCGAAGGAGCACGTCGACGACGTCATCCTGGTCGACGACGCGTCGCGCGATCGCACCGTCGAGATCGCGCGACGGCTCGGACTCCACGTCGTCGTTCATCCCGTCAACCGCGGGTACGGCGCGAACCAGAAGACGTGCTACCGGACGGCCCTCGAGCGCGGCGCGGACATCGTCATCATGGTTCATCCGGACCATCAGTACGATCCCCGCGTCATCCCGGACCTGCTCGAGACCCTCGGGCGAACCGGGTCCGACGCCGTGTTCGGCAGCCGCATGCTCGGCGGCCGGCCGATCCAGGGCGGGATGCCGAAGTGGAAGTACATGGGCAACATTCTGCTGACGGCGATCGAGAACGCGACCTTCCTGATCTATCTCACCGAATACCACAGCGGGTTTCGCGCCTACACCCGCCGTTACCTCGAGACGGTGAACTTCGAGGCGAACTCCGACGGATTCGTCTTCGACACCGAGATCATCGCGCAGGGAATGGCGAACCGGCTGACGATCCGCGAGATCCCCATCGAGACGCGCTACTTCGACGAGGCGTCGCAGATCGCGTTCGGACCGTCGGTCCGCTATGGCCTCGAGATCCTGAAGACGATGGGGCAATACAAGCTCCACGAGTGGGGCGTCTTCTCGAGCCGGATATTTCGCAGAAGCGCCGGGGATCTCAGCGCGGAATCGGCGGGGGAGCGGTCAGCCGACCCGAGCGCAGCTCCGCCTCCAGACGTTCGATCTCCGCCTTCACCGGATCCACGAAACCCGGCGGAACCGCGCGAAGCAGCGCGGGACTGATCCACACCGATCGCACGAATGCGATCAGAGCCGCCTCCGGCCTCGCCAGCAGAGCTTCCGCGCGACCCAGGTTCAGGTGAATCTCCGCCCTCTCGTCCGTCGCGAGGGCCTGGCGGTAGAAGACGAGCGCGCGGTCGGGGTTTCCGGCGACGAGCTCACAGGAGCCCGCGAGAACCAGGCCCCGTGAGTCCCCGGGAAGATCGCGCTCCGCGGCCGCGGCCCGCTTGGCGACACGCGGAAGCACTTCGCGCGCGTTCTCGATCTCCGCAGGATGCGCGAGGAGGAGCTCGAACGCGGCGTTGGCGGAGGAGAGCCTCCGCTCGGCGCCGTACCGGCGCACTTCCGGCAGGATGAGGACGGCGAGTGCGAGCGCCAACGCCGCGGCGACGCCGGCAGTCTTCACGACGGCCGCTCCTCCGGCCAGCCGGCGGCGAGCCGGAAGCTCCGACCGGCGGCGAGGAGGAGTGGCGCCGCGGTAATCGGTCGCTGCAACGGGAACCACGTGAGCGCTGCCGCCGCGCCGGCGACGAGGAGAGCGAAGAGGATCGCGGCTTCCCCTCGCGATCCTCCCGATCGCGCGTGGCGGCCGACGCCCGCGACCAACGCTCCCGCGGCGAGGATTGCCGCCATGCCGCCCGGCACGCCTCCCTCGGCGAACGCCTGGAGGTAGTCGCAGTGCGCCTCCGAATAGGAGCTCGTGAAGAGAGGGTTCACGAACCGCCGCCGGGCGCGGATCTCCGCCTGCAGGCGATGGGGAACGAACTCCGCCGCGTAGGTGCCCGGTCCCCATCCCGTGATCGGCCTCTCGCGGGTCATGTCGAGGGCCGCCGCCCAGGCGCCGGTCCGATACGTCGTCAGGCGATCCCAGTCGCCGGCTCGCACGGCCGCCATCGCCGCCCCGGCCCGCTGGCGCAGCGGAGCGACGGCGATGACCGCGACGGCGAGCGCGGCGACCACCGCGCCGATCGGGAGGACCGATCGCCGGCCGAACCTCGCGACGAGAAGCGCCGTCGCCCCGACCGCGACCGAGACGAGGGCCGTGAGATTGCGGTTGACGACGAGCGTCGCGAGCAGAAGAACGAGCGCGGCGAGGAGAGCTGCGCGAAGACCCCGCCGGCGCGCCGAGATCGCGACGCCGAGCGCGAGGACGGCCGCCAGCGCGACGGTGATCGTCAAGTACCCGACATTGCCCGCCAGGGCTCCCGTCATGTTGCGGGTGCCGAAGGTCTCCAGCCGGAACGGCTGCATCCCTCGGCTCTGGAGGAGTGAAATCGCGGCGTTCGCGGCCGTGACCGCCACAAAGGCTGCCGCGAGCAAGCTCCTTCCCCTCGCGACCGCGGCGGAGGCCCCGAGCGGAACGAGGAGCAGGTACAGGGCCATCGCACGAAGGGCATCGAGCGAGGGCGCCCGTCGGGGCGAGAGAGCCGAGGAAACGCCGGACCAGACGAGAGCCGTCACGCCCGCGACGAGAGCGATGCGCGCCGCGGACGGGAGAGCGCGCCACGTCTCGTGGAGGCCGCGGGAACGGCGAGCGAACGCGAACGCCGCGAATGCCGCGAGAGCCGCGCCCGCCGTCGCGACGAGCCGCTTGGGGGCGTCGAAGGAGGCGTGCGCCGCGGGATCGACGAGGAGAGCCGTCCCCGCCAGGACGGCGACGAGCGACGCGATGGCCACGCCTTCGGAGACCGCGATTGGACGGACCGGCTGTGGAGCCGCCGGGGGCGCGCCACGGCTCGTCGGCGGCGCGCGTCGCGACCCGCGGCCCTTCCGTCTCCTCTTCGCCAAGGGGTCATGTTATGACGGCGTCGTGGCCGGCCCCGACGTTGGAGAGGCCTGAAAGTGGTCGAAGCGCGAATGACTTGCGACGCTTCGCTGTTGGTTGACCCGTGAGCACTCCGGCGCAGCCGCGGCACGTCTCGCTCCAAGTCTGGGTGATGCGGCACAGAAGCGAGGTGGTTCTCGGGACCGTCGCGTTCCTCCTCCTCTCGATCGCGCTCGTCGGTTTCGTGGGATCCGCGGTCGCATCGCGCTTCGAGACCCACCGCTGGAACCTCCCCTCGCGGATCTACTCGGACATCACGGTGTTCCAGCCCGCCGCGCCGGGTTCCGCGGATCGCCTGACCGCGAAGCTCGAGCGGCTTTTCTACCAGGCGGGGGAGGACGCGCCCGAGACGCCCGGGCATTACCGGCGGACCGGGGATTCGGTGGAGGTCTACACGCGCGATTTCCACTATCCCGGCCGCGAGTTTCGGGGCTTCCGCGCGCGGGTGGATTTCGACGGCAACACGGTCCGCGCTGTCCGGGACGATCAGGGCAACCCTCTCCCGGCGCTCGTCGTCGAGCCCGAGCGGCTCGGCGCCGTCTTCAGCGAGGAGTACGAGGATCGAACGCTCGTCCGGTTGAAGGACGCCCCGCCAACGCTCCTCGACGCGATCCTCGTGACCGAGGACCGCGACTTCTACCGGCACTCCGGCGTCTCGATCAAGAGGACGTTCGGCGCCATCTTCGCCACGTTGAAGGGCGGGTCCATTCAGGGCGGCTCGACGCTGACCCAGCAGCTCGTGAAGAACCTTTACCTGACCCCCGAGCGGACGGTCCGCCGCAAGGCCGTGGAGGCGGCGATCGCGATCCTGCTCGACGCGCGTTACTCGAAGGACGAGATCCTCGAGGCGTATCTGAACGAGATCTATCTCGGACAGCGCGGCTCGATCGCCATCAAGGGAGTCGGAGAGGCGTCCCGCTTCTACTTCGGCAAGCAGGTCTCGGACCTGGATCTCGCCGAGTCGGCGACGATCGCGGGGATGATCAAGGCGCCCAACACGTTCTCGCCCTTCCGGAGCCCGGAGCGCACCCGGGAACGGCGCAACCTGGTCCTCGGCCTGATGCTCGAGCAGGGGAGGATCGATCGGTCGGCGATGGAAGCCGCCGCAGCGTCGCCGCTCGTTCCGCGGAGCCGCCGCCTGCAGAAGATCATCGCTCCGCACTTCGTCGACTTCGTCAAGGCCCAGCTTTCCGAGAAATACGGCGAGAAGATGCGGACCGAGAGCCTGCAGATCTACACGACTCTCGACGTGGACCTCCAGCAGGCGGGCCAGCGCGCCGTGACCGAGGGACTCGCGGCGCTCGAGAGGCGGTACCGGCGGCTCGCCGTCGCCGCGCGTCGCGCTCCGCTCCAGGGAGCGCTCATCCAGCTCGAGCCGCAGACCGGGGCGGTGAAAGCTCTCGTCGGCGGCCAGGACTACCGGCTTTCCCAGTTCAACCGGGTGACGCAGGCCCACCGCCAGCCGGGGTCCCTCTTCAAGCCGTTCGTGGCGCTCGCGGCGTTCGCCAGGCGCGATCTCGTTCCGCCGGTGACTCCGGCAACGGTCCTGAACGATTCCCCGATCACGGTCGAGTGGGGCCGGCACCGCGCCTCGGAGCAGTGGACGCCGCGCAACTACGACGGCGGCTACCGGGGACCGATGTCGTACCGCCGGGCCGTCGAGCTCTCCATCAACATCCCGACCGTGCGCGCGGCGCTCGCCGCCGACCTGACGACCGTGCTCGCCGCGTCGCGAGCCGCGGGAATCAGCTCGCGGATGCAGCCGTATCCGTCCGTGGCGCTCGGCGCGTTCGAGATCTCGCCGATGGAGATCGCCTCGGCGTACGCGGTGCTCGCGAACGGCGGCGTGCGAATCGAGCCGAACGCCATCGTGGGCGTCTTGGCGTCGGACGGGCAGATCCTCGATCGCAAAGAAACCCCGTTGAAGCAGGTGCTTCCCGCGGACGCGGTCTTCCTCGTCGACTCGATCCTTCGGGGCGCCGTCGATCGCGGCACCGCCGCGGGCGCCCGCGCCGGAGGCATCCGCGGCGTCCTGGCCGGGAAGACCGGAACGACGAACGACGGCCGGGACGCGTGGTTCGTCGGATTCTCCCCGCGGTTCCTGGCGACGGTCTGGGTCGGCTACGACGACAACCGCGGCCTGAACCTGTCCGGGTCACAGGCGGCGGTCCCGATCTTCGCGGATTTTTCGCGATCGGTGCCGGCGCAGCTCTTCTCCGAAAACTTTCCGGTTCCCTCCGACATCGTCACGGCGGAGATCGATCCGGACACGGGCTACCTCTTCGCCTCGGGCTGCCCCCGGAAGATGACCGAAGTGTTCATCTCCGGGACCGCGCCGACCGAGCTCTGTCCGGTTCACCAGGGCTGGTTCTGGGAGGAGCCTCCGCCTTACCCCACGCCGCCGGCCGAGGAGTTTCCGGAGGAAGGCGAGGAGGAACCGCGGCAGCCGGGATAAACCCAGGCTCCACGTTCCAGGTTCGAGACTCCAGGTCTCCGTTTGATAAATTGG
>DASYUL010000126.1:0-12323 GCA_036001245.1 Thermoanaerobaculia bacterium | reverse complement strand
CGCGAGCACGGGCTCGATCGTCTCGGAGATCTCCTCGATCGGGAAACCCAGCCCGACCGCGATCATCGCGGCCGACTCGGAGAGACCGACGTGTCCGAGCCGTCGCGCCTCGACGCCCGCCTCGAACTCCTCTTTCGAGAGCCCCGCCCCGACCTTCGCGCGCAGAGGGCCGCGGCGCTTCGCTGCATCGACGACCCGCGTGACTTTGAGCTTCTCGACCACCACGCACGCGCTCGCGGCGGCGAGCGCGAGGCGGTCCATCACGAAACCCGGGTTGACGCCCGTCCCGAGCACCGCGACCCCGTGCCGCTTCGCCGCGGCGTCGATCTTGCGCGTGAGATCACCGTGCCGGAGATCCGGAAAGGAGAGCTCCTCGCACGTCGACACGACGTGAAACCCGGCTTCGACGGCTTCGAGGATCTGCGGCGCGACCGACTCGAGCCGCGATCCCGTGCAGAGGAGGACCACGTCGCGGGGACTGCGCCCCGGCGCCGTCAGGGAGTAGAGCGCGCGGGTCGATGGCGCGACCGGGAACGGAGCGACGCCGCCGAGGAGCTCCCCGAGCGTCCGTCCGGCCTTGTCCGGCGCGGGATCCGCCGCGCCGAGGATCTCGATCCCGGACCGGCCCAGGACCGCGCGTCCGACCTCGACCCCGATCGGGCCGAGCCCCACGAGCGCCACGCGCGCGACCGTTTGATTTGCCATTCGTCTCCTTCGATCGGACAGCGAACGATATCCGTTCTTCTCCTTGGCAATGGGGTCCGGTCGATCGCTGGGGTTCGCCTTTATCTCCAGCTCGCGAGACGGCTCCGCCACGGTCTTCTAGCTAGGCCGAGAGAATCTTGCTGACCGACTGGGACCTAAACTCGACCAAAAAGATGCGACGGCCGTCCGCCTTCCCCCGCCATCGACGGTGACCTTACTGAGCCCATTCTAGGATTCCAAAAAGTGTCTAGCCGAAATGGGGGGCAGACCACCCCCGTCCGGGTAGTAGGCGTACGTCGCCGTCGGACCGCCCTGCACGGTCCTCGTCAGCACCGTGTCATACGGGTTATAGGCGTGCGTAATCGTCCCCCGGTCTGCCTGAGTGCCTTCGTTAGGTCGGTGTTACGGCTCAGCCAGGTAAGGTCTCTAAAGCTCGGCATGAGATGGCTTTTCAAGGGTCTGCGTTTCTGCCCTTTCCCTTCGAAGAGCAAAGGCAGAAAAGCCGACCGCCAACATGACCGCGGCCACCACTGCCACACCTCCAGCCTGCCGCTCCCAGGCCGAAAAGAAGAGAAACGCGATAGCCGAAAGGAGAAGGCCCGCTGAGATCCATTCTCGCCGCGAGAGCCGTAGTCCTAGTCCAGCGAGACCACCGACAACGCCGGCGAGCGACGTGGCAACTGCTACCGAAAACCAATCTATGCCGTTTAGGGCGTGAAGCATCAGTGCACCTCGGACGGGATCGGCACGAAGGGTGGGGTCCTGAGCGGACAATCGCGCGATCGTATTCCCTCGCGTTCCTGGGACAAAGACTGACATTGAGCTGATGACGACGAAGGAGAACGATGAGACACAGACGACGGCGAGGATACGGAGTGCAGATCTCATCTCATTCACTGTCTTGTGGGGGGACATAAGGGGTCAACCGTGTATTCCTGTATTCCCGGGGGGACATAAGGGGTCAACCGTGTATTCCTGTATTCCGTAGTCGCAGATGGGGGGACATAAGGGGTCAACCGTGTATTCCTGTATTCCGTAGTCGCAGATGGGATGCGATTCGTTCGACGCTCGTCCGAACCGATTCGTCTCGGTTGATCAGATCCTCGAGCCGTCGCACGCCGCGGTTGAAAGTCGACTCCTCCCGCCCGAAGCACTTTGCCATCCTCGCGATCGAGAACCCCGCGTCCCGCCGACCCAGATACGCTGCCGTGAGCCTGGCGCGCGATTCCTTCGCGGACCTACCGGGCTGCTTCAGATGCTCCAATGATAGACCCGCAGCGTGCGCAACCGACTCGGCAAGACTGTCGGGCGTCCAGGCGCTCGGCAATCTGCGCGTCTCTCCGATCGTAACTAGCTTGCGCTCGGCGAACTGTCGATCTCCTTTGACGGCGAACCCGTAGGTCGCCACGTCCTCGTAGGTCTGCTTGTCCCGACTCGCCATCAGGCGCCGGTAAACTGACACGGCCTCTTCCCGCTTCTGGGCCAGCCTTTCAAGCGCGACATCGACATCGAGCCAGGGCAGGCTTTTGCCCTCTCGATAGAACCGATCGCTCGACCACCGAAATGCCTCGGGCCGATCAACCATGCGGGCCCTGACCGGATTGAGATGGATATATCGCAGCAGTGCAAATAGGTAGCGCTCATCCTGGACGAGGAAGGCCTTGTACCTGCCCTGAAACAGGTGCCCTACTCGTTTGTGGCGGAAATTGAACCTCTGCACATAGAAGGATTGCAGCGCCAGCATTGTGCGTGACAGCGCGACCGGCCCCCGCTCCAGCGCTAGGTGGACGTGGTTGTTCATGAGGCAGTAGCCCAGCACCCGAAACTGAAACCTTGACCGGCACTGAGCGAGCCGCTCGAGGTAGACCTCACGATCCAGGTCATCGCGGAAGATCGCCTTGCGTTCATTGCCCCGGGCAATCACGTGGTAGACCGCGCCCGTAAGCTCGACCCGAAGCGGCCTGGCCAGAAACACCTCCTCCAGGCAGGCAAATCCGCCTATGTAGAGTTGTCTCGACGGAAGGTCAACGGCACGCAATACAGGAATACACGATTGACCCCACGTCATGCCACGATTGACCCCACGTCATGCGCTGACCCGGCGCGAACGCAATTGCACGTCTGGAACTCCGTGTAAGAGAAGGATCGCCCCGACCATGAAGAGCGCGAGCGAGGCCACGGCGACGCGGTAGCCGACTCCCTCGCCGAACCCGGCGAAGAGGTGATCCGCGATGAGCGCCCAGACGAGGGGACCGGCGATGGCCGCGGCGCGCGCGGAGAGGACGAGCAGGCCGAAGAACCGGCCCGCCTCGGCGTCGGGAACGAGGGTCAGGAGCAGCGGCCGCTCGACCGACCAGATCCCGCCGAACACGAATCCGAGGAGCGCGCCGCCGACCCAGAACGCGGAGAGGCTCGGCGCGAGCGCGATGGCCGCCAGGCCCAGGATCCATCCCCACAGAACGAAGAGCAGCGTGCGGCGCGGCCCGAGGCGGTCGCTCGCGAGTCCGGCGAGGAACGAGCCGATGACCGCGGGCACCGTGAGCGCGACGAAGAGCCGCACCTCCTCGCCCCGCGCGAGTCCCAGGACCTTCACCGCGTAGATCGCCATGAACGCGATCGCCGTGCCGAGAGCGTCTTGGTAGAGGTAGGACGCGAAGAGGAATCGTCGAAGGCCAGGATATTTGCGTGTGTCGCGGAACGCCTCCGCGATCTTCGCGGCGATCTGTCGGAATCCGACGCGCTCGCGATCCGGCTTCGGCCGCGGGACGTGGTCGTGGCAGAAGAGGAAGAGCGGGAGAGAAAACAGGAGGAAGAGCGCCGCCGTCGGGAGAAAAGCCGCCGGTCTCCCGGGCGGCCCCCCGACGCTCCATTTCCCGGAGACGAGCGGAGCAACGGCGAGGACTCCCGCGATCGAGCCGACGTATCCGAGCGCGGTTCCGAGGCCGGAGAGCCGACCGCGCTCCGCTTCCGGCACGAGCTCCGGCATCATCGCGTTGTAGAAGGGGAGCGCGAGCTGGTAGGCCACGTCCGCAACGACGAACGTCGCGAGCAAGACGAGGACGGGCGCCGGCGAGAGGGGCGCGATGAGCGCCGTCGCCGCGACGCACGCGAGCGTCAGCCCGACGACCCAGGGCTTGCGGCGGCGCGAGACGTCGGACCGCGCGCCGAAGTACGGCGCGGCGAAGAGCACGACCGCGGCCGACGCGCTCGTCGCGAGCGACCACATCGTGGCGGAGGCGCCCCGCTCCGCCACGATCCAGACCGGAAAGTACAGCGTCGCGATGTTCATCGAGAAGATCGTGTTCGCGAAGTCGTAGAGCGCCCAGCTCACGCGCTCGAGGAGCGACGCACGTGCGCGGACGAGAAGCTCACCGGAGGAAGTGATCTCGATGACGGGACCGGTCATTGCGGCAGGAATACGATAGTGCCCTCGTGGACTGCGGCGGGTGCGGGCCCGCAGGGCCTGTCCCCGCGGCGTTCGTCAAGTGAGAGATCCCTCGGGCTTCGCCCTCGGGATGACCGGGGGGTTTGCCTTCGGGATGACAGACGGAGGAGGCACTCCATGCGCATCCGGGTTGTGTCAGTCCTTCTAGTTCTCGCCTGCGCCGCCGCGGCGTTTGCCGCGGAGGCCCCGAAAATCACCCTCGCTCTCGTCGGCGGTCGGATCGTCGACGGCTATGAGGGCCGGCCCGTCGAGGACGGCGTCATCCTGATCGCCGGCGACCGCATTGCGGCGCTCGGGCCTCGCTCCAGCGTGGCGGTTCCCGCGGGCGTCGCCACGATCGACACGCGCGGCATGACGGTCCTGCCGGGTCTCGCCGACATGCACGTGCACCTGATGATCCTCGGACACGGCGACTACGAGCATTGGGACACGACGTACCGCCCGCGGTTCCGCGACGAGATCATGCCGGCCGCCGCGCGCCAGCTCGTCACGAGCGGCGTCACGTTCTCGCGCGAGCTCGGCGCGCCGCTCGAGGACATCCTCCACGTCAAGAAGCGCATCGAGAAGGGGGAGATCCCGGGGCCGCGGCTCTTCGTCTCGGGGCCCTTCATCCAGCACAAGCCGTACGCCGAGTACGAGAAGGAGTTCCGCTGGGGAGTCACCGGCGCCGCGGACGCCAGGGCCAAGGTCCAGAAGCTCGTCGACGCCGGCGTCGACGTGATCAAGCTGATCGACCAGGACCAGATGACAGAGGAAGAGGTGAAGGCGGTCGTCGAAACCGCGCACAAGGGGGGGAAGCCGGTCGTCGCGCACGCCCACCGCGAAGAGGAGATCCGGCTCGGCCTGAAGTACGGCATCGACAGCTTCGAGCACACGGGCCTCGCGACGGAGCCGGGCTACCCGGAAGACATCCTCCAGGGACTTCGCAAGCGCAACCAGACGCTCTTCTGGTGTCCGACGATCGAAGGCCTTTATCTCTCCGAGTACACGGCCGACTCGTTTCCCGAGCGTCTGAACGATCCGCGCTGGCAGGAGGGGCTCGCGCCGGACATCGTGGCCGACATCCGCAAGTCCCTCGAGAACGTCACGGGGCTCCCGTACTTCACGCTCGTGCGGCGGCGGATTCCGACGCTCGCGAACAAGTTCCGGCAGCTGCGCGAGACCGGAGTCACCCTCATGGTCGGGACGGACTCCGGGATCCCCGGCAACTTCCACACCGACTCGACGTGGCGGGAGCTCGCGACGTGGGTCAAGCTCGGGATGACGCCGATGCAGGCGATCGCGGGAGCAACGCGGTGGCCCGCGGTGTTTCTGAAGAGGGAAAAGGACATCGGGACGCTCGCGCCCGGACGGTACGCGGACATCGTCGCCGTGCGGGGAGACGCGCTCACGACGATCGAGCTCCTCCAGAACCCGGCAGTCGTCGTCAAGAACGGAGTCCGGGTCCGGTAAGCGTTTTGCAGCCCGCGGGAGGGGGAGGAGGAGGAATGACATGGAAGAACAACGTCGGACGGAGGAAACGGAACGGTCGGTCGTGGACGAGATGCGCGAGCTCGGGCAGTCGCTGGGGGCGCTGGGTCGCACGGCGTTCAAGGGGGGACGGGTTATCTCCGTCGAGCTCCTGAAGTCCATCCGGGGCGTCGTCGACCGCGCGCGCGAGGAAATCGAGCGGATGTCGGGCGAGAAGAAGTGATCGCACGACGGACGATCGCGGTTGCTGTCGTGCTCTCGACTGCGCTTCTCGCCGGCTGCGCGAGCGGCTCGAAAGATCCGTTCGCCGGGACGAAGTCCCTCGAGGCGACCGTCGTGGAACGCCAGTACGACCCGCCGGGAAGCGGCGGCGCGAGCTACGCGGGAACGGGCAACTACTACCTGGTCTTCGAGGGGAAAGAAGGGGACGCAACCGCGCACTATCGGTTTCGCGTGACCCACCAGCAGTACCTCCGTTTTCCGGAGGGATCGCGCGTGCAGATCGTCGTCGTCGATAACAACTTGAGGGACATCCGTCCGCTTCAATGAGCCGGAAAGAGATCGCTCGCCGGACGGTGCTCGAGCCCGAGGTCATGGCACGCGACGCGCCGGATCCATGGATCGAGAAGCTCGCGTGGGTCATGGACCGCTCGATCCCCATCGGGCGGTGGAGGATCGGTCTCGACGGGATCATCGGGTTGATCCCCGGGCTCGGCGATCTGATCGGCGCGCTGATCTCCGCGCTGATCGTCGTGGCCGGCGTCCAGGCGCGCCTGCCCCGCTCCGCGATCGCCCGTATGGTCGCGAACATCGGGATCGAGGCGGTCGTCGGAGTCGTCCCCTTCCTCGGGGATCTCTTCGACATGGCGTGGAAGGCGAACACGAAGAACGTCGAGATCTTCCGGCAGGCCCTCAAAGGGGAGCGGGACCGGCGCAAGGACTCGCTCTTCGTCACCGGCATCGTTCTGGCGATCGTCGCCATCGTCGCGATCCCGGTGGTCGCGATCGTGCTGCTCATCCAGAGGATCTCGTCCTGACGAGAACCGACGGCAGCACGAAAACCGTTCGGACCGGAGACTTTCTTTCCAACACCGCTCCCCATTCGTTGCGGTGAGCTCGTGGTAAGACGAACGGGGGTTCTGTCCCAATTTCGGCCCGGCAACGTCACTCCAGAAGGTGAAAGCGTGTTCCAGAGGAAGCGTGGGTGTCCTGATCACAGTCCTTTATCCCTGTCCCGAGGGAAAGCCACGCGCATGAGGAGAGCGCACGTCATGGGAAAAACCGGCCTCGCGGCTGTGATGTCTGTCGTCCTCGCCGGCTTCAGTGTGGTGGCCTGTGCGCAACCTCGGCCCCCGGAGACCATGGGCCACCGCCACGGTGGACCGACTCTTTTCCTCGCACAACTCGACTCCAAGAGCGCAGTTCCGCCGCGCCGCTCTTCGGCAACCGGAACCGGAGCTTTTCTCGTCGACCCCGCCACGCAGACCTTCAGCTACGACCTCACGTTTCACGGCCTCGAATACGGCACCGCGAAAAGCATCGCGCTCCGCAATTTCGGCGCCGGCGGGAAGGGCGCCCTCATCCAGACGATCTGCGGCAGCGAACGCCGCCCCTGCCCGAGCTCGGTGTCGGGAAATGTGACCGCAACATCGGGGGACGAGGATCGCCCCAGGCTCGAGGGCAAGCTCCTGAGCGAGTTCGCCTCCGCCCGGGTTTACGTCGAGATCGTCGGCGGCGACGGCAAGGCGGAAATCCGCGGCCAACTTGAACCGAACGGCGCCATGGTGCCGGTGAGGAATTTCGTGGCCCACCTCGCGCCCGCGCCGGGTGTCGAGTCCCGCGGCGCCGGAACCGCCGTCGTGAGCGAAGTCCATTTTCCCGACGGCCGAGTCTCGGTCTTCTACCGGTTTACGGTGGCCGGCACGAGCGGCCCGCCGCGGAACGCAGCGCTGGTCGGCGTTTCCGCGACCGAACCCTTACCTCGGAGGCGCCCGGGCGAGAACGTCCTACCGAAGCCGAGGCTGCTGCCATCGCGAGCGGCCGCGACGGGCGGGACGATAACCGGCGAATACGAGGTCAACCGCAGCCGGCCGGACGCCCTCTTCCCGACCAAGGTGCTGTCGGCGGAAAACCGCGAGATCGGCATCGTCGTGAGCACGAGCCGATTCCCGCAGGGAGAGCTCTTCGGGGTCTTGAAGCCCGTGAATTGACACCTCTTGCGTTCGCCGATCGCCCCGACCGGCGACGACCCAGGGAGATTGGGGGACGACCATGACTCTGCGACGGCTTCCGCTCTACAGTGCGATGGTCGTGGGATTCGTCGGCTCGTTGGCCGCACCCGGCGCGGCGGCGCCGGTGCCGTGTGCCGGCGGGACGCTCGATTTCACGACCGTGTCCGATACGCCGTTCACTTTGCCCACCTTCAACGTCGGACAGAAGACCACGCTGACCGCGGTGACGACCGGCTTCACGGCGACGAGCTTCTCCTGGACGATCCCGGGTCCGCACATCAAGGACTACAACGACGACCTTGGCACGCAATTGACGGTACCCCCTGCGACGCCGCTCACGTGGAGCACGACGCCGCTCGCGGCGGCCGACCTCGCCGCCACTCCTGTCTCGTTCTATTGGAAGCCGTCGGCGGCGCAGATTCATCCGTTGAACGGGGGACCGGAGGCTCGGGTCGTATCGCTGACGGTCACCCCATCGGGCGGCGGGAGCTGCACGAGCTCGGCCACGTTCATGATCGAGCGCAACATGACCAATTCGGACAAGCAGCCAGAAGACTTCTACACCTCGACGCATCGCGCTCTGACGGAGACCAACGTGGGCTTCGGGCACGTCGTGGACGAACACATCTACTGGCACCAGTTCGTGGGCAGCGGTCCGGTCGGAAACTGGCGACAATTCCTGGCGTGGCACGGCTACTTCCTCCGCCGTTTCGACCAATGGCGGGCCGAATTTGGCTATTCCGCCGTGACGCCCTGGTATCCCGGCCGGCCGCTGCCGACGGGCCCGGCGTTCGACCATCCGGCGAGTCTTCGCCTCGCCTTCAACCCGGACTCGAACCGCATTCCGACCTACTACACGATCGCCGGGGGAACGGCCGCGGATTTCGGCGGTCAGACCAAGCTCGCCGACTATCCGACGGTCGACGCCTTTTCGGGCTCCTTTGAGGGCTCCTATCACGGGCAAGTCCACTGCAACATCGGTCCCGCGACCGGCGGCTTCTTCGACACCAGTGGACCCGGCTTCGGCAGCATGTGCCGGGCATCGTCTCCCAAGGATCCGATGTTCTGGCGCTGGCACGGCCTCATCGACACCATGTACCGCAACCATTGCAAGCTTCGCGGCATCACCTGCCACTCCGGTCCCGATGCCACGTCGGACCCCTGGATGGGCGACAACGATCCGGACATCGCGGCGAACGGCAACGTCCCCTCGCTCTCACCGCGCTGGCTCAGCCCGGACATCTGGAATCGGCGGACCGAGGTCACGACGGACGCCTGTATCCCGCGCGATCCGCCGCCCAATCTCAACACCGTGGGGGGCGTAACGCGCGAGTGCGGCTCTTCCGCCGAACACGAGAACCCGGTGGCAGGCGTCACGAACTATCTCTACGCGACGCTGCGCAACACGCGGCCAGGGCCGACGCGCAACGTCTATGCCGAGGTCGCGGTCTACATCGCCAATGCTTCGACCGGACTGGCGTGGCCGGCGGATTTCACGCTGTTGCCGCAGTCGCGACAGTTCATCACGCTGCATCTGGAGCCGGCCCAGGTGACCGACATCGGGCCCCTCCCGTGGACTCCGCCTTCGCCCGCGCCTGCCGACCACTGGTGCCTCTATATTCGCGTGCTGAGCGTTCAAGAGGCGCCGCTCGTCGAGGGCTTGAGCGTCGACACAAACGTCGCCAATAGCAACAGCATCGCGTGGCGCAACCTCAAGATCGTAGAGCCCGGAGGCGATGCGGCCGACTCGGCTATGTTCCTCGTCCGCAACATCCGGGAGGGCGAGGAGCGCCTGGAGTTGCAACTCGAGGTGGCGCCAGCGCTCTTGCGGACGGGCCGGCTCGTTTTCCGGCTCGATGAAACGCTACGACGCGCCTTCACGACCGGTCAAGGAAAGGTCGAAGGTCTCCGGATGACAGAGCCGGGCGTGTTCACCGTGACCTCGGCCAAATCGCGCATCGCCGGTATTCGTCTGGCCGCTCGCCGGCAGGGCGCGGCAACTGTCCGTCTTTACGGCTCCGATCGGACAGGCGAGGGTGACGTCCAGGTCACGCAGATCAGCAGCAAGGGCGTTGACGGCGGCGTTACGCTGCGCGTCGCGAAGAAGGCTCGTCGACCGACGCGACCAAATCGCCCGACCTGATCGTTATCGTCTCGGGGTCCCTTCGCGATGTCATCCTGAGCGCAGCGAATCTCTTTCTCGATTTCCGTGGCGTCCGGCTCGGGCTGGCTCCGCGAGGATCCCCTCGCCCGGGGAGAGATTCCTCGTCGCTTCGCTCCCCGGAATGACAGAAAGGAGAAAATGCGCCGGTGACACGGCGTTCCGATGCTCTCGGCGAGTTCCGGCCGGCCGTCCGGCGCTGGTTCGAGGATTCGTTCGCGGCGCCCACGGCGGCGCAGGCGAAGGGCTGGCCGCCGATCGTCGGCGGCCGATCCACGCTCCTCCTCGCGCCGACCGGGTCGGGAAAGACGCTCGCCGCTTTTCTGGCGGCGATCGACCGTCTGATGTTCTCGCCGGAGCCGCCGAAAAGGCAACGTGCTCGGGTTCTCTACGTCTCGCCGCTGAAGGCGCTCGCGGTCGACGTCGAAAGAAACCTCCGCGCGCCGATCGCCGGGATCGCGGCGGCCGCCGGCGCGGCCGGCGAGGCCTTCCGCGTTCCGACGCTCGCCATCCGCTCGGGCGACACGCCCTCCGCCGACCGCGCCCGGATGTCGCGCACACCGCCGGACATCCTCATCACGACGCCGGAGTCGCTCTACCTGCTCCTGACGTCCGCGGCGCGCGACGTGCTGCGCTCGATCGACACCGTCATCATCGACGAGATCCACTCGGTCGTCGCGTCCAAGCGCGGCGCGCACCTCTTTCTCTCGCTCGAGCGGCTGGAAGCGCTGCGCGGCCGCGACGCAAAGCCTCTCCAGCGCATCGGTCTCTCGGCGACGCAGCGCCCGCTCGAGGAACTCGGCCGGCTTCTCGGCGGCGGCGAGCCGGGCGGGGGCCGCGGAGGCTGGAAGCCGCGCTCAGTCGAGATCGTCGACGCCGGGAGCCGCAAGGCGTTCGAGCTGACGGTGGAAGTGCCAGTCGAGGACATGGTGAAGATGGGCGAACCACTGGAGGCGTCGTCCGGGCCGGCGGGCGGCGCGCCGGCGAGGAGCTCCATCTGGCCGTCCATCCATCCACGCCTGGTCGAGCTCGTCCGCGCGCACCGCTCCACGATGATCTTCGTCAACAGCCGCCGGCTCGCGGAGCGGCTCGCCTCCGCGCTGAACGAGACGGCCGGCGAGGAGATCGCGCTCGCCCACCACGGATCGATCGCGCGGGAGAAGCGGCTCGAGATCGAGGACCGGTTGAAGCGAGGCAACCTTCCCGCGATCGTCGCGACTTCATCGCTAGAGCTCGGGATCGACATGGGCGCCGTCGACCTCGTCGTCCAGATCGAAGCGCCGCCGTCGGTGGCGTCGGGGATGCAGCGCATCGGCCGCTCCGGCCACTCGGTCGGCGAGGTCTCGCGCGGAGTCATCTTCCCGAAATATCGCGGCGACCTCGTCGCGTGCGCGGCGGCGACGATCCGGATGCGCGAGGGAAAGATCGAGGAGACCTTCTACCCGAGGAATCCCCTGGACGTCCTCGCGCAGCAGGTCGTCGCGATCGCCTCGATGGAGGAGATCGGCGTCGAGGACCTTTACGCGCTCGTGCGGCGCGCCGCGCCGTTCGCGGAGCTGCCGCGGGGATCGTTCGAAGGCGTCCTCGACATGCTCTCGGGCCGTTACCCGTCCGACGAGTTCGCGGAGCTCCGGCCCCGCATCGTCTGGGACCGCGTCGGCGGAACCGTCCGCGCGCGCGAGGGAGCGAAGCGGGTCGCGGTCGTCAACGCGGGCACGATCCCGGACCGCGGGCTCTACGGCGTGTTCTTGTACGGCGGGGGACCTTTCGGTCCCCCGAACCCCCGGGCCAAGGGCGCCGATGAATCGGGCAAGAGCCGCCGCGTCGGGGAGCTCGACGAAGAGATGGTCTTCGAGTCGCGGCCCGGCGAGGTGTTCCTGCTGGGCGCGTCCTCCTGGAGGATCGAAGAGATCACGCACGACCGGGTCCTCGTGTCGCCCGCGCCGGGCGAGCCGGGGAAGATGCCCTTCTGGCACGGCGACCGGCCGGGCCGGCCGCCCGAGTTCGGCCGCGCGATCGGCGAGCTTTCGCGAACGTATGCCGAGATGCCGAAGCGCGAAGCGCTCCAGCGCCTGACGCGCGATCACGGCCTCGACCGGCGCGCCGCGGCCAACCTGCGCGCGTACCTCGACGAGCAGAGCGAGGCGACCGGTGAGGTCCCGAGCGATCGGACGATCGTCGTCGAGCGCTATCTCGACGAGGTCGGGGACTGGCGCGTGTGCATCCTGTCGCCGTTCGGGGCGCGCGTGCACGCGCCGTGGGCGACGGCGGTGCTTTCCCATCTGAGGGAAGTCGCGGGGTCCGACGCCGA
>DASYUL010000125.1:0-3878 GCA_036001245.1 Thermoanaerobaculia bacterium | reverse complement strand
TGTTTCCGCCCGGCAGGAGGCAGACTCCGGACGCCTGGGCGAAGCTCGAAGCATCGCTCGCGTCCGTGCCGAGCGCGCCGCTGCTCTCGGTCTGCGAGTCTCCGGCGCTCACCGCACCGGAGATCGCCAGGTTCTCGAGGTTCTGTTGGTCCAGCCCTCCGTTCGCCGGGATACTGACGAATCCGACCGTGGTGGGCAGCGACACCGGGTCTGTTGCGGCGCTGGCCACGAAGGCATGCCCGCTGACCGTTTGCTCGGGCGGTATGGAGCAGAGCTCGAGCTGTGGGAAGTCGGCCTTCGCGATCGCATTCGAGATGATCACCTCGACCTGCTGGCTCCCAAATACCAAGGGCTGCAGGTCTGACATGAAGACGTGAATCATGTTCACCTTCAGCTCCGCGGCGTAGGTGCCGCCTTCGATCTGCCCCGGCGACGGTGTCGACGTCGACCCCACACGCTCGTAGAGGAGCACGTAGCTGCCCGCTCCGAACTGCGCCGCCGGCAGGTCGACGCGGGTATTCGGGGTGACGTCGTTCATCGCTACTCCGGCAACTCTCAGGTTCTTGAACGTCGAACCGACGGAGCTGAAAGACGACGCCGAGGCGCCGGCGATCGCTGTCGCCTGTGCGCGGACCGCGTCGGCGGTGATCGTCCCGTTCAAGAGGTTCACGTTGGCCGTTTCGGCAATGCTGGTATGCGCTGCCTGGGCCGGCGCCTCGGTAATCGTGCTTTCGCTGGACGCGACGACCACGTCGGCTCTGACGATTCCTCCGCCGGTAACCGGGTCCGAGATATTCAACAGACGGTCTTCTTTCCGGGTCGAGCCGGCACCCTGCTGGCTGGTGGACGCACTCACCAAGGTGGTGCTGGCCCCGAGCGCGGAGACGAAAACGCCGAACGCACTCTCTTTGGCATTGGCGAGCTCCGGATGGGCCTGGAATGAAATCCTCTGCGCTGCCGTGCGGTCCTTGAGCTCCGCGTTGATCGAGGTGGAAGCCCGTGTCTTCATGTAAGCGAACTGGGGGCAGAGCAGCTGCAGGGGGGAATCGGTGAGGTTGATGGCAGCTTCCCCGTACACGCCGGCCTGGGCGCCGGGAATCGTGTTCGGGATGTTGACCGCAGCGTCCCAGAGCATGCCCTGGGCCCCGAGCGCGAGCTCCTCGAAGTTGCCGACGCTCTCGTTGCCCACCCACTTGAACGCCCGAACGAAGATGACTTTGCCGCCGAACTCGGTGTCGAACGTAATCAAGATGTCACCCTCGGTCCGCTTTGGGAGGTCGGGGCAGGCGGGGTTCTTCTCGGCCGACTGATTGAACTCGTAGTCCATGTGAGCGTCGCCATTGGGCGAAGCCCGGAAGAAGTTCACGTACATGAAGCGCTTTTGGCCGATCGCTCGGACCGCGACAGAGCCTCTCAAGATGTCATCCTTTGCCGGCGCACTTCCCGTGAGGCATCTCCAGGCGCCGGGCTCGAGCTCCTTGCTGCCCTGCCCGTAAACGTCGTCGCCCTGTCCGGAGCCGTCCAGAAAGTTCACGCGGTTCGTGAGACCGGGATGAGGCGAGTTCCCTGCCGGATCCGTACTCCAGTCGATCGGCTCACCGGGCGGGTCGTCCACCAGGTTGCCATCGATCTCGAAGCTTCCGACGTTGCCGCCCTGCGCGAACACCCACGTTGCGAGAAGACCCAGTACGCCGACGGCGACTCCTGCCAAGGCGGAGAGCCTCGGGCGGCGATGCCCGGGGCCTTCGGACCGGATTGCCCGGTTGAAAAATCGTTCCGTTTCCATAGGTACCTCCTTGAACCGTCAGCGAAAGCGCTGGCATCTCACGCGAGTGCAAGGAGACGACCTTCTGTCGGCGAGGCGCCGCGTTTCTCTGCCGGAGGATGGGGCGTTTCTCCAGACTTATTCGCTGAATCTTCTGCGCGCAACGCGGCGCCCGAGGCGTCGGAGGAGAGACCGCGAGTCTGTCAGCCGACTTCCCGCTTTCGCGTCAGCCAGCTGCGCGTTCCGGGTCGGCTTCGCGGAAAACCGGCGATCAGCTGACCAGGCCGCGCTGGATCGCGTAGTGAGTCAGCTCGGCGTTGGTCCGCATGTTCATCTTTTCCAGGATGCGGCTGCGGTATGTGCTGACGGTCTTTGCGCTGATGGCGAGCTCTCCGGCAATCTCGCCGACCGTCTTGCCCGAAGCGATCAGGCAGATGACCCGGAACTCACGATCGGAAAGTCGTTCGTGCGGATTCTGTGTGTCCGACAGGAGCACGAACGCGAGTTGCTCGGCGACGGCCGGTGTGATGTATCGGCCTCCCTTCGCGACCTGGCGCACCGCCTCGATCAGCTGAGCCGACGGAACGTCTTTGACGATATAGCCGGACGCTCCCGCACGCAAGGAGCGCACGGCGTAGTCGGCCTCGGGATGGATCGTGAACATGAGTACGGGGATCCTCGGCCGCTCGCGCTTCAGCTGCTTCAAGACCTCGATCCCGTCCGGTCCCGGCAGCGAGATGTCGAGCAAAACGACGTCGATGCCGCCCTGTCGCACTTTCCATACCGTCTCCGCGCCGTTGCTCGTCTCCGCGGCGAGCACGATGTCGGGAGTATTCGCGAAGATCTGCTTCAAGCCCTCTCGCACGACCGGGTGATCGTCGGCAATCAATACCCGAAGCACGCAGCTCTCCCCCCGTACGCCGGGACCCGTGAGTGACGGAAGGCGAGGTACCGTGGCACCGGAGCCAACGGGCGCTCAGAGCGCCTGTCTTTTTGTCAGGGTACATGGACCGCCAGCGACGGTCAATTCCAAAAGAACGTGCTCGGTGAAAGAGAAGAGGCCTCGGTCATTCGGCGCCCGGCGAGACCTTGTTCGGGAGGCGCCGGGGTGCCGCCGGCCTCTCCAGTGCGACCCCGAACGGGTGAACCCCGAGCACGAGGCCAAGAAAGAGGGAAGTGAAGGCGATGGAGGTCATGGGCGCGACCGCGCGCCCGGGGAGTCAGCCGGCGATCTTCGTGATGGTGGCCGCCGGGCGGCGTGCCTTCGACCGGGAGATCGAGACCCGCTTCTTCGGGCGCTCGGTCATCCGCGAGATCCAGTCGCCGAAGAGGTCGCTCGCGTGGTCGACACGGTAGGCCAGGACCTCCGGGAGCTCGTAGGTGTTGACCTTCAGGATGGTCTCCTTGACCCCCTCGAACTCGCTCGCGACCGTCTTGATGATCAGGAGCATCTCCCCGTCCGAGCAGACCCGGCCCTTCCAACGGTAGATCGAGTGGACGTTCGGGATGATGTTGACGCACGCCGCCTGGCGGTTCCGGATCAGCGCGTGCGCGACGTCGAGCGCCTGGTCCTCAGTGCCGACCGAGGTGACGACGACGATGAGATCTTTCGCGGCCATTCGAGGGGAGGCATTCCATTACGCGAAGGATGCGGTGTCAAGCGATCGTCGCCCATCGGGGGAATGACCGGCTCAGCCACGCTGTTAACATTCCTCCCGGATCTTTGAAGATATCGAGAGCGAGATCTCGTCGTGGGGGCGAAACGGCTTCGACGGGGACGATTGCGCGAGAGGTTGCATGCCGAGGTTCACTCGCCTCGTAAAAAAGGGTGAAAAACAGTAGCTGCGAACAACAGCAACTTCGCTCTGGCTGCCTAATTTAAGTAGCCACGTTTGTCCGGATAGCGCACCCGCCGCGCTCCGGCTGACGTCGCGAAATGCGGGTGTAGCCGCTCCGGATCCCCGGACGGAGCGGCGAAACGAATTCGGGGTTGCCGCGCCGCCGTTTTGCCTCTTCTCGAGGCGGCGAGGCGAGAACCAAGAAGAGGCTGAGCATGGAGTGGCCTCTCCCGTTACGCTTCCGGACGCGGGTTCGACTCCCGCCGCCTCCACCA
>DASYUL010000124.1:0-26845 GCA_036001245.1 Thermoanaerobaculia bacterium | reverse complement strand
CGCAGGTGTTTCTGCGCGAGCGGATTCCGGACTCCGGACCAGACGGTCTTCTTGTCGCGAACGAGGTCGTCGAAGGAGTAGTGGGTCGGTTCTTCCTTGAAGAGCCAGTTCATTTCGCCACCGGCTTTGGACGGTTTCGGTACCGCTCGTAGAGGCGCTTGTGGCGGTCAGAGAGATCGAGCGGACGTCCGTCGACGTAGGCCGCGAGCACGTTGTAGCGGAAGTCGAGGACGTCGCGGTCGCAGATGAAGAGCGTCGCGTCCTTGCCCGGCTCGAGCGAGCCGACGCGGTCCGCGATCCCGAGAATCCGCGCGGGCTCGAGCGTGATCGCCGCGATCGCCTTGTCGCGCGGCATCCCGTAGGCCATCGCGACGGAGGCGTGATGGGCGAGGTTGCGGGCGAACTGCGAATCTCCCTCGGTGATCGCGACGCGCACGCCCGCCTTCGAGAGGATCCCCGGAGCCGCGTAGGGCGCGTCGTAGGGCTCGTCCGCGCGCGTGGGAAGACCGATCACGGGGTCGAGCACGACCGGCACGCCGGCCGCGGCGAGCTCGGATGCCCCGCGCCACGCGTCCCGTCCGCCGCCGATGACGATCTTCACCTTCTCGCTCTTCGCCCAGGCGAGCGCGGCGCGGATCTGCGCGAGCCGGTCCGCGACGACGAGCACCGGAATCTTTCCTTCAAGCGCGGGGAGCAGCGCCTCGAGGCGCGGATCCAGGTCGTGCCGCGGAACGCCCGGCTTGCCCTCCGCCGCGCGCGCTGTCCGGTAGGCGCGCGCCTCGGCGAAGACGTCCTTCAGCTTCGCGAGCGCTTCGTCCCGTCGCTTCTCCTGGATCCGGACCGAGAACCGCGCGAGCGGCGAGCGATCGATCGCGAGGTTCGGCCACGTGACGGTCACGTACGCCGGCGCCCGGAGCGCCGCGTCCTCACGCGTCCATCCGTCGAGCTTCATCGCCGCGCCGGAGCCCGACACGATCCCGCCCGTGGGCGTGACGCCGGCGACGAGCACTCCGGCCGATCGCGTGACCGGCAGGAGCTCGGAGTCGAAGTTCATCGCGACGTCGGCGCGCGCATCGGGGTTCACGTCGCCCAGCTCGGCGAAGTCGACGGTCGCGCGCGCCGCAGAGATCTCGACGAGCCCGAGGTTGGTGGCCGCGGGCAGGAGCGACGGATAGACGTGCTTCCCCGACACGTCGACGATCTTCGCGCCCGCCGGGGCGGCGACGTTCGCGCCAACCCCCGCGATCTTGCCGTCCGTGATGACGACCGTGCCCTTCGCGATGTCCGGTCCGCTGACGGGATGAATCGTCCCGCCGACGAGCGCGATGGTCTCCGCGCCGAGCGCCGATGCGAGGAGGAAGAGAACGGCAGAAAAAGCGCGTCTCACCTGGAACCTTGAACCTTGAACTTTGAACCGGCCGCAGGGGTGGGGGTTGCTGCAGGAGGCGCTGATGGCGTCGGAGGAAGCTCCGGCTGCTCGGGAGCCCGTGTCGCCTGCGGCGGAGGTGGCGCTCCGGCCGGCTTCTCCACTTCCGGCTTCGCCCCGCGCTCCAGCATCTTCTTCGCCTTCGCGACCAAGTCCGCGCGCTCACCATCGAGCGCCGGGCGGCGCGCGAGGTCCGCAGCGCGGTCGAAGTACTTCTTCCCCTCGATCCAGGTCTCGAGCGCGACGGTGTCACTCGCGAGCGGATCGGTGCTCCACACGACGAAGTCGGCGTCTTTCCCGGGCTCGAGCGATCCGGTGCGGTCGAAGATGCCGAGCTGCTTCGCCGGGTTCGACGTCACGAACGTGAGAGCCTCGGCGGGCGCGAGGCCGCCGTACTTGACCGCCTTCGCCGCTTCCGTGTTGAGACGCCGGGCGAGCTCGTCGGAGTCCGAGTTGTAGGAGACCAGCGCGCCGCGCTCGTGGAGGAGCGGCCCGGCGTACGGTATCGCGTCGTACACCTCGAACTTGTAGGCCCACCAGTCGGAGAAGATCGAGGCGCCGGCGCCGTGTTTCGCGATCTCGTCGGCGATCTTGTAGCCCTCGAGCGTGTGCTGAAACGTCGCGATCTTGACGCCGAACTCTTCGGCGGTGCGGATCATCTGGAGGATCTCGCTCTTGACGTACGAATGGCAGTGGATCTTGCGCTTGCCTTCGAGGATCTCCGCGATCGCCTCGAGCTGAAGGTCGGGTTGCGGCGGGACTGTCCCCGTCGCCGAGCTCCCCTTTCCGGCGGAGGCCTTGCGGTACTCCTCCTGGCGGCGCCGGTAGTCGTGCGCCGCGAGGAAACGCTCCCGGATCTGTGCGGCGACACCCATGCGGGTCTGCGGATAGCGCGGCGGCGCCTGCTGAAAGTTCGATCGCTTCGGGTTCTCCCCCAGCGCGAACTTGATTCCTTCTGGCGCGGTCGTGATCAGGAGGTCGTCCGGAGAGCCGCCGCGGCGCCATTTGACGGTCGCGTTCTGCCCGCCGATCGCATTGGCGGACCCGTGCAGAACGTTCGCCGCGGTCGTTCCGCCCGCGAGCTCGCGGTAGATGGCGACGTCGAACGGGTCGAGGACGTCTTTGACCCGGACCTCGGCTGTGACTGCGTTCGTGCCCTCGTTGACCTGCCCGTCGATCGCGGTGTGCGAATGCGCGTCGATGATCCCGGGCGTGACGTGCTTGCCTCTTCCGTCGACCTCCAGCGCGCCCGCCGGCGCGGCGAGCCCCCGTCCGACGGCGACGACCTTGCCCCCGGAGACGACGAGGTCGGCGTTCTCGAGCACTCCCGCGGAACCCTCCGTCCAGATCGTCGCGCCGCGAACGACCACCGCCTTCGGTGCCGCGACCGGGCCATCGTCGCGAGCCGGAAGGGGCCGCACGTCGGTTGGAAGGTCCGGCTCCGGGCTCTTCGATTCCCGACTACCGATTTCCGATTTCCGGGTCTCGTATCTCTTCCCGTCGATCCAGACCTCCGAGACGCGGGTGCCCGCCGCAAACGGCTCGCCGGTCTCGACGACGAGGTTCGCGATGTGGCCCGGGGTAATCTGTCCGAGGCGGTCACCGAGGCCGAGCTGCCGGGCCGGGATCGTCGTGACCGCCGCGAGCGCGTCGTCGCGTGACAAACCGCGCGCGATCGCCTCGCGCACCCGGCGCGGGAAGTCCTCGGGGTCGCCGAGTCCCGCGGTCGTGAACGAAAAGCTCAAGCCCGCGTCGCGCAGCCACTTCGGGTTCGACGGCGCCCGGTCGATCGCCCGCAGGCGCTCGAGGGGAACGTCGAGCCACTCGACGTCGTCGTCCAGCTTGTCAGGCCGCGGGAAATCGACGCGCAGGACGAGGTCGGGTTTTTCCGCGGCAACGAGGTCCCGCAGCCGGTACTCGTCGCCCGCGCCGACGTACAGGGCCTTCAGCGTCATTTCGCGAGCGATCTTCATCGCGCGAAGCAGCGACAAGACGTCGGATGCTTCGAAGACGACGGGCTCCTTTCCGCGAGCCGCGGGGAGGAGCGCGGCATTTGCGGTCACGAAACGCGGCCGGGCCTGTCCCGCCGGTCGCCGCGAGTAGGCGGCTTCCGCGACATCCCACCAGCGCGCGTCGAGGAAGCTCTGTCGCACGAGCGCGACCGCTCCCATTTTCGAGACGGGGTATCCCGCGCGCCCGAAGGTCGGGAAGTCGAACCGCTCCGGCTCGAGCGAAATGACCTGCGCGCCTTCGGCTTCGAGGACGCGGCCCGAGATCGGTCCGTCCGCCAGGCTGACGACCGCCGAGCGGCCGCGGAGGATCCCGGTCTGCGGCGCGGCGGCGACGACCGCATATCCGAGACGCCGGTACGTCTCCGAGACGCGATCCGCGACGGCGAGCGAGTCGATGACGCGATCGTCCGCGCGGACGGAAGCGAGCGGATGCTCCGCCGGGCCGCGCGCGCGGCGGGGCGGGGGCGTTCTCTCCTCGGAGGGCTCTTCCTCGTCGGACGGACCGCGCGGTTTTCCTCCCGAGAGCCGCTCCGCGGACACGTACGGATCGACGAAAGCGGCGTGGAGGACTTTTCCCTCGAGATCGAAGACGCGGGCGTCCGCGGGGATCGAGACTTTTCCCTGCGCTCCCACGGCCTCGACCACTCCGCCCCGCACGACCACGACGCCGCGATCGAAGACGCGGCCCGGGGCCGCGATCACGCGCGCGCCCGTCAGCGCAAAGGAGAGCCGGTCCCCGCTCCGGACGTCGCTCGCCCCGGAGGCCGCGAGGGAGAGGAGGACCGCGAGAGACGCCGCCGCGGCCGCGAGCGCGACGCGCCCGCGCGGGAATGAGAGACTTCTCCTCATGAAAGGGCGCGGATTTTATACTACGCGTCGTTCACGATTGGAGGAGCCATGACGATCAAGCGAATCGTTTCCGTCGGTGTCGCACTCGCCGCTCTCGCCGCGTCGTCGCTTGCGCAGGAGCGGCGCCGTCCGCTTTCGCCGCTGGGCGTCGCCGCCAGCCAGGTCGGCGGAAAGTGGAGCGCGCCGGACAAGAACGGCGAGCGGACCTATACCGGAGGAAAGTGGATCGAGATCACCTATGGACGTCCGCTCCTGCGCGGCCGCACGGACGTCTTCGGTAGGGGGGCCGATTACGGGAAGGCCGTCAACGCCGGCGCTCCCGTCTGGAGGGCCGGCGCGAACGTCACGACGGTTCTCAAGACCGAGGTTCCGCTCGAGATCGGCGGCAAGAGACTCGAGCCCGACGAGTACTCGATGTTCGTCGATCTGAAGGAACCGCAGTGGACGCTCGTCATTTCGAAGCAGCCGCGCCAGGAGAAATACGATCCGAACGAAAAGATGAAGACGTGGGGCGCATACAACTACGATCCGAAATTCGACGCCGTGCGCGCTCCGATGACGATGGTCAAGCCGGCGTTCTCGGTCGATCAGTTCACGATTGCATTCGTGGATATGACCGACCAGGGCGGCAAGATCGCCATGGCCTGGGAGAAGACGGGCGCGGTCGTTCCGTTCAAGGTGCTCTCGTAGGAAGTTTCCGCCGCCGCGCCCGGGCCAAGCCGGCTCGTTAGTGGCATTCGATTACTCTCCGGAGAACCTCGATCGGGAGTTCCCAGTTCGGGAAAACCTCGTCTACTGGAACCACGCCGCGGTGGCGCCGCTGCCGCGCCGCGTCGCCGACGCGATCGCCGCGCACCTCGAGAACGTGCGCGACCGGGGCGCCGCGGACTGGCGATCCTGGTACGCCGAGATCGAGGAAACGCGCGGCAAAGCCGCCCGGCTCATCGGCGCGCGGGCGAGCGAGATCGCGTTCCTGCCCTCGACGTCCTGGGCGCTGAACGTCGTCGCGCAGGGCTTCCCCTGGAAGAGCGGCGACAACGTCGTGGGCGACGACATGGAGTTCCCGGCGAACGTCTATCCGTGGATGCTCCAGAAAGACCGCGGCGTCGAGTACCGGCTCGCGCGCAGCCGGGACGGGCGAATCGGAGTCGATGAAGTCGCCGCGGTCGTCGATGCGCGCACGCGAATCGTCGCGGTGTCGTGGGTTGCGTTTCACAACGGCTGGGTCTACCCGATCGAGGAGATCGGAGCGTTCTGCCGCGAGAAGGGCATCCTCTTCGTCGTCGATGCGATCCAGGGCCTCGGCGCGCTCCCGCTCGACGTGGAGGATTCCAACGTGGACGTGCTCGCCGCCGACTCGCACAAGTGGCTGCTCGGGGCGGAGGCCTGTACCGTCTTCTACGTCTCCGAAGGCGCGCGCGAGCGCGTCCCCGCGGCGTTCGGGGGATGGTGGAACGTCCGGCACGAGACGTCGCACGCGGGGGGCTATCTCGACTACCGGCTCGACTTCCACCTCGGCGGCCGGCGCTACGAGCCCGGGTCGCTGCCGACGGCTCAGATCCGCGGGCTCGGCGCCGCGCTCGATCTCATCGAGGAGATGGAAGTCGAGGAAATCTCGCGGCGCGTCGTCGGGAAGGTGACGGCTCTCGCGGGCGGTCTCGCGGAGCGAGGCTGGAAGATCGCCACGCCGGAGCCGTTTCGCTCCGGGATCATCGCGGCGATCCCGCCCGACCGGAACGCGGTTCGGGCGGCGAAGGAGCTCGAGGCGGGCGGCATCATCGCCTCGCCGCGCGAGGGCGCGGTGCGTTTCTCCCCGCACGCCTACAACGACGAGTCGGAAGTTGAGAGAATTCTGTCGACCGCTGCGTCGATCGGAAGAGCCTGACATGACGAAAAAGGCGTGGAAGTCACTCTCCACCGAAGCTGTGAACCCCAGGAGCGCGCGGCTCGACCGGCTCGGGATCGAGAAGATCGTCGCGCTCATGCAGATCGAGGACCGGCGCGTCCTCGAAGCGCTCCGCAACGCCCGGCCGGCGATCGTCCGCTCGGCGAATCTGTTCCAGGAGACCTACCTCTCGGGCGGCATCTGCTTTCTCTTCGGCGCCGGCACGAGCGGGAGGCTCGCGGTCCTCGAGGCGGCCGAGCTGCCTCCGACCTTCGGCACCGATCCGCGCCGCGCTCGCGCGGTGATGGCGGGAGGGCGCGGGGCCGTCTTCCGCGCGAAGGAGGGGGCCGAGGACCGCGGGGACGAGGGCGAGCGAGCCGCGGCCAGGGCGCGAAAGGGCGACCTCGCGATCGGCGTGTCGGCCTCGTCGGTGACCCCGTTCGTCCGCGGAGCGCTGGAGCGCGCGCGCCGGGCGGGCGCGAAGACCGTCCTCGTCACTGCGAGCCGTGCGCGCGGCATGCGAACCCTCGCGGACGTCGTTGTACGTCTCGACGTCGGGCCGGAGGTCGTCGCCGGCTCGACGAGATTGAAGGCCGGTACGGCGACGAAGCTCGCGTTGAACCAGATCACGACGTCCGCGCTCGCGTCCGCGGGGAAGGTCTACGGGCCGTGGATGATCGACCTTCGCGCCGGATCGGCGAAGCTGCGCGACCGCGCGCTGCGGATCGTCGCGGCCGCGTGCGGCGTTTCCACGGAGGAGGCGCGGCGGCTGCTCGCGCGCGCGCGCGGCGAGATCCGGACGGCGATCGTGATGGGACGGACCGGCGGCCGCTACGCGGAGGCGCGGCGGCGACTCGATCGCGCGAGCGGAGATCTACGCCGCGCGCTGGTCAGCAAAGACGCCGCCCCGCGGTCGAGGAGAACCTCCAGGCGAGGGTGAAGCGAGAGGAATGACGCCGGACACCGCGGCGTCACCGGACCTTCGAGCGCCGCCGCGACCGCCGCCGCTTTCTTTCGCCCGATCGCGACCATCACGATCGCGCGCGACGAGAGGATCGTCTCGATCCCGACGGTGAGCGCCTCCCTGGGCGCCGGCCGGACGCCGTCCGCGGCGAGACCGCGCCGGGTGGACTCCGACAGCCGGACGAGCGAAGTCGTGGGCGCAAGAGATCGCGCGGGCTCCAGGTACGCGACGTGGCCGTTGACTCCGATCCCGACGACAGCGACGTCCGGCGGTCCCTCCCGACGGAGCTCCCGCTCGTAACGCGCGCACTCGCGTCCCGGATCAGCCGTGTCGCCGCGCAGAAACCGGATGAGCCGGCCATCGACGTCGACCTTCGAGAACAGGTGCCGTTCCATGAACGAGCGGAAGCTCCGCGGGTCGCCGGGAGCGACGCGGAGCTCGTCCAGGTTGAACGTCGTCGTCCGTCGGAACGACGCCCGACCGGCGGCGTGGAGGCGCGCGAGCTCGCGATAGACCGGTCCCGCCGTCTTGCCCACTGGAAGGAGCAGCACGGAGCCGTTCCGACGCCTCAGAGTCGCTGCGAGACGTTCCGCGGCCGCGCGAGCGGCGTCTGCCCCCGTCGCGAAGACGGCGACCTTCACAGATCGCGGAACGAGATCAGCTGGATGTCCCGTTCGGCGACGAGGGGTTTCAGCTCGGGATCGCAGAGCAGCGTGCGTTCGCGCTCGCGCTCGCGGGCATAGGAGCTGCCGGAGAGAAGCCGCTCGTCGGGGTAACCGGGGTGGCACATGAGCTCCGTCGTCTCCTCCGCGAGCCCGGCGAGGATCGAGCGGAGGTTCGCGGCAGTCGCCCCTTCGCCATAAAACGCGTCGACGAAGCGATCCGGCGTCCGGATGCCTGCGGCGCGCAGGGACTCTCGCGCGGCGCCGTTCGAAGCGCGCACGGGGATTCCCAGGCGGATCGCCGCTTGCGCGAAGACGGGCTGGATCGACGGATGAAGAGCCGAGTGGTGATGCGAGTCGAGGTGCGACGGCGGCGCTCCCGCCATCTTCTCGAAGAGAAAGAGCTGGGCGTCGAGCTCTCGTGCGATCTCCTCCGCGGGAAGCTCGCGCGGAATATCCGCGGGAAAACGCCGGAACCGTCCATCGACGAGGAGCGACGGAACGCGATCGGGGCTGGACGCGGGAAGTCCGCCGCCCGTCACCGCGAAGTGGAGTCCCAGCGATAACCGCGGAGCTCTCCGCCGGACGTCCGAGACGCCCTCCTCCGCCGCCGGCTCGAGGACCATCACTGTCGCAGAGGTCACGATCCCGAAGAGGTGCGCTTCGACGACACCGGCATTCACGCCGCGCGTACGTCCGAAATCGTCCGCGTTGACGATGAGGCCTTTCACCCCGCCGTACCGGCCGGCGAGTCGAGCGTCTCGATCGCGAGCTTGACCGCTCCCATCGCCGGCTCATCCGCGAGCCTCCGCACCCGGGCATTCGGGGTCGCGAGCCGCCGCGCGACTTCCTCCGTGAGCGTCGGCACCGCCGCGAAGGTACCTCCGGAGAGCACGACGTCGTAGGGGGATTCCTCCAGCCGCAGCCGGTCCCGCACGCTCGCCGCGGCGCGGACGAGCTCTGCCGCCGCATCGGAGAGGATCCTCTTCGAAACCGCATCGCCGGCGGAGGCCGCCTCCTCCACCCGCGAAGCGAACTTCGCGACCTGCGTGCGCGGAAACTCGCCGTCGTAGATCGCGTAGAGGATCTGGTCCGGGCGATCGATCTCGAAGTGCTGCGACAGCGAGCGATCGAGCGACGTCGCCGGGCCGCGGCCGTCGGCGGCGCGCAGCACGTCGCGAATCGCCCGCTCTCCGATCCAGAAGCCGGATCCCTCGTCGCCGAGGTGCCAGCCCCATCCTCCGGATCGCGCAATCTCGCCCGAACGGTTTCGCCCCCACGCGATCGAGCCGGTTCCGCAAACGAGCGCGAGCCCGACGCGCTCTTGCGATCCGGCCACGAACGCGATGCGCGCGTCGTTCGTCACGACGACCCGATCGCGAAAGCCGATGCGGCGCAGGATCGCGCGCAGGACGGCTTCGTCCGCCGGTCGGTCCGCGCCGGCGATTCCGAGAGCGACCGCCTCGGGGCGCGAGTCGGCCGCCGCGCACGCCTCTTCGATCACGGCGTGAAGGACCTTCTCGACCTCGAGCTCCCCGTGCGTGCGCAGGTTCGCGCCCCCGCCGAGCGCGCCACCGGCGACGCGCGCCTGCTCGTCGGCGAGGAGAGCGCGGGTCTTCGTCCCTCCCGCGTCGATTCCCAGCACGTAACGCACCGAAGCTACCGAGGCGCGCCGATGACCGTCACGTCACCCGAGGGCTGAACTTCGGCGATCAGCCAGCCGTCGCGGCCCGGAAGCGCGACCTTGCCTCCGCGGTGGAGAAGCTCGATTCCGAGATCGACCTGGACGGAAGGCACTCCTCTGCCGGCCAGGTCCTTGCGCACGCGTTCCTCGCGGAACGAGAAGTTCCGGCCGGGAGGATATCGGCGCGCCCACTCCGAAAGCTCCGCGCTCCTGGGCTGAAAGAGGGCGATCAGCGTCGGCTTGTGCAGCGGGCTCCGGTACGTGAGAGCGCGGCTCAGGTCCGTCACGACTTCGCCGTCCTTGTGGACGATACTGTGCGTCGTCTCCGCGGTGAAATCGACCAGGTCCAGCTGGTCCGGGAGCTTCGCTCCGTACCCCTTCTTCGGCATGTCCACCGTGACAGGCGCCCCCGCAGTCCGAGCGTCCAGGAGGAGTGGCGTGCGGCCGATCGGCTTGCCATCGACCTTCGGACCGAGGTACACCTCGAGCCCCACCGGAACGGAGGAGATCCACAGCTGACCGGGCCGGAGCTTCGGGAATCCGTAACGGACGGGGGAGCTCTTTTTCGGGGCAGCGGCGATGGCCGCCGCGGTGACGCAGCAGACGACGAGGCCAACCGCAGCTCGTTTCCGGTTTTTCATCTTTCTCCTATTGCTCTGCAGCCGAATGATCCGAGCGAACCCCATGCCGGGCGGCCACGAACGCCGCAACGGCGCCACCGCAGAATAGCCCGGCCACGATCACGCCGGCGATCCGCAGCCCAGCCCGGTCTCATCGCGTCGCGGCGGCAATGCGGCGCCGGACCCACGGGAGGAGAGTGAACGCCGGCAGCGACAGCGCCGCGGTGTAGAGGAAGAACTGCGCGTATCCGAGGCGATCGGTCGCCCAGCCGGACAACGACCCCGAGAGGTCGCGCGTCAGCGCGAAGAGCGCCGATAGGAGCGCGTACTGCGTTCCCGCGTGCTCCTTGTCGCACAGCCGCATGAGGAGACCGAGGAAAGCCGCCGTCCCCAGGCCCTGCGTGAACGACTCGAACATCCCCGCCGCGTAGATCGAGCCGCGCGGGCCATGCGTGAACGCGACCGCGGCGTAGACGAGGTTGGACAGGACCTGGAAGATCCCCATGACGACGAGCGACCGGATGAGGCCCCAGCGCGTCGTCAGGAAGCCGCCGAGCAGGGCCCCCGCGATCGTCGCGCCGACGCCGAGCGAGTTCGAAATCAGGCCGATCTGGCCGAGGGTCAGGCCGCGATCGCGCCAGAAGGTCTCGAGCATCGGGCTGATCGCCTGGTCGCCGAGCTTGTAGAGAAGGATGAAGGCGAGCGTTGGAAAGGAGCCTGGCTTCGAGAGCCACTCGACGAACGGCCGGAAGAAGCGCTTGCGCTCGGAGGCGACGAGCTCCGCGCGCGGCGCGCGTAAAACGACCGGCGCGAGCCCGAGCAGGATCGCCCCGCCGATGAGAAAGGTCGGCGGCCAGCCGGTGGCACCGGCGAGCGCCAGCAGCAACCCGCCGGAGACGATGTAGGCGGCGCGCCACATCGCGACGCGGATTCCGTTGGCCGCGCCCTCCTCCCCCTTTTCGAGGAATCCGATCGTGTGGGCGTCGATCGCGATGTCCTGCGTCGCCGAGGCAATCGTGAAGAACAGGAGCACGGACCAGAGGCCGATCCCGGCACTGGAAGGATCGAAGAGCGGGTGGATGGCGAGGAGAATCGCCATCACGACCAGACATGCCGCGATCCAGTGCCGCCGGTCGCCGTAACGGTCCACGAGCGGCGCCCACAGCGGCTTCAGCGTGTAGGGAAGACCGAGGAGGCTGATGAGGCCGATCTCGGTGAGCGAAACGCCGTGATCGCGGAAGTAGACCGGCCAGACCTTCCGGAAAACTCCCGCCGGAAATCCCTGGGCGACGTAGAGGATCGCGACCCACCGCATCCTCCGTGCGAAGCCGGGCGCCCGCGTCGGTTTCGACGGAGCGGCGACGGCGGCCTCGGTGCTCACGGGAAGAAAGTGTGGACGAGCGGGTTCGGCTTGTCCACGCTCTTCTTGACAGCGAACGATGCGCTTTGTTCTCGTAGGCGCAGGAGCAAACATGAAACGTTCTCTCATCCTGTTCGCGGTCGCCGCCGCCGCTCTCTGGTCCGCCTCTGCGCGCGCGGCCGACACCGCATCCTCGCCGGTGCTCGCGCCGCTCGATGCGATCTATCCGGACCTCGAGAAGCTGTACCTCGATCTCCACCAGACGCCGGAGCTTTCCTTCCACGAGGAGAAGACCGCGGCGAAGATGGGAGAGCGGCTGCGCGCCCTCGGCTTCGACGTGACGACCGGCGTCGGAAAGACCGGGGTCGTCGGGATCCTGCGCAACGGAAAGGGACCCACGGTCATGCTCCGCACCGACCTCGACGCGCTCCCGGTCGAGGAGCAGACGGGGCTGCCGTACGCGAGCAAGGTCACGACGACGGACGACGCCGGCGATACGGTGCACGTGATGCACGCCTGCGGGCACGACGTCCACATGACGTCGTGGATCGGCGCGGCGACCCTCCTTTCGCGCGCCAAGGACCGCTGGCGCGGCACGCTGATGATGGTCGGGCAGCCCGCCGAGGAGAAGGGCGGCGGCGCGGCGAAGATGCTCGCGGATGGCCTCTTCACGAAGTTCCCGAAGCCCGACTTCGCGTTCGCCATCCATGACAGCGCGCAGGCGCCGTCCGGGAAGGTCGAGTACGTGCCCGGCTACGCTCTCGCCAACGTGGACTCGGTCGACATCACGATTTACGGGAAAGGGGGGCACGGCGCCTACCCACACACGACGATCGATCCGATCGTGATCGCGGCTCGGACGATTCTCGCTCTGCAGACGATCGTCGGACGCGAGAACAATCCCCTCGATCCGGCCGTCGTGACCGTGGGCTCGATCCACGGGGGTACGAAGCACAACATCATTCCCGACCAGGTGAAGCTGCAGCTCACGGTGCGCTCGTACAAGGACGACGTGCGTAAGCGGCTGCTCGCTTCGATCGAGCGCATCGCGAAGGCCGAGGCGGCAGCGGCGGGCGCGCCGAAGCCGCCGGAGGTCAAGGTCACCGATGGGACGCCCGCAACGTACAACGACCCGGCGGTCACGAAGCGTGTCGCCGCCGCTCTCTCCCGGGGACTGGGCGCCGCGAACGTATCGGAGGGCCAGCCGGTCATGGGCGGCGAAGACTTTTCCGAGTTCGGTCGCGCGGGTGTTCCGGCGACGATCCTCTGGGTCGGCGCCGTCGAGCCGAAGAAGTACGAGGCATCGAAGGCGGGAGGCGCCGCGCTGCCCTCCCTCCACTCCTCGGGCTTCGCCCCCGATCGCGAGGCGACGATCCGTACGGGCGTGAAGACGGTGACACTGGCAGCGCTGGAGCTCCTCGGCAAGCCGTAGGGTCAACGCTGAATCGCTGCATTCGGGTCAACGCTGAATCGCTGCATTCGTGCCATGCCTGAATTCAGCTCTGACCCGAATTCAGCGATTGAGGACTGACCCCAGCTTCCAGGGCACCGATCCTGCACCCTCCCCGGGTGTGGGCAACTTCCTCTCCACGCGGCTGTTCCGCGTCGGCGAGACGCAGGTCACCGTCTCTTCTCTGCTGCTCGCGCTCGCGATCATCGTCGCCAGCCTCGTGCTCTCGCGCCTCGCGCGGACCTTCGTCGCGGAGCGACTACTCGGGCGCACGCGCCTCACGGTGGGGTCCCGGTACGCGATCGGCCGCGTCTTCGGCTACGTCATCCTGGCGCTCGGCGTCCTCGTCGCTCTGCAGCCGCTCGGCGTCAACGCGACGACGCTCGCGGTCTTCGGCGGCGCTCTCGGCATCGGCCTCGGTTTCGGGCTTCAGGACGTCGTAAAGAATTTCGTCGCGGGGCTCATCATCCTCGTCGAGCGTCCGATTCAGGTCGGCGACTCGATCGAGGTCGGCGACGTGACTGGCGAGGTTGCGGAGATCCGCGGCCGCGCAACGGTCGTCCGCACCAACGACGACATCTACCTGATCGTTCCGAACTCGAAGTTCATCTCGGACACGGTCGTCAACCGCAGCTTCCGGCAACGCCGCGTGCGATACCGCATCCCGGTCACCGTGGCGTCGGGCAGCGATCCCAACGCGGTCGAGGCGGCCCTCCTTGAAGCGGCCGGGCGATCCGAGAACGTGCTCGCCGACCCTCCGCCGACGGTCTGGTTCCGCGAGTTCGGAGAGTCGGGGCTCACGTTCGAGCTGCTTTGCTGGACGTCGAAGCTCCTCGGAAGCGCCGGCTCGCTCCGGAGCGAGCTCAATCATCTCGTCTACGAAGCGTTGAACGCGCACGGGATCGCGATTCCTTCGCCGCAACTCGACGTCCGCATCCGCGACGGAATCTAGGACCGGGCGCCCCGGTGCGACGCCTCGGCAACTGACAAACTCTCCTCGCGGCCGCGCAGCCCGGCTCTGAGACGCCGAACCAGGTCTCGCGCGGCCGCGCGACAGTGTTACCGTGGCTTCGCACCGGGGCGCACCCCGTGTACGATCACACCTGATGGCGACCCCCAAACCCATCCGCGGTCCGCACCGCATTCCGGCGCTGCGCGCGCGTCCCGGCGAGCGATTCGACGACGCTGCCGCGCTCTACGGTATCCCGCACTGGGGCAAGCGCTTCTTCCACGTCTCGGAAGACGGCAACCTCGTCGTTCGGCCGACGCGGGAGCCCGATCGCGGCGTCGCGCTGAAGCAGGTCGTCGACGAGGTCGGACTGCGCGGGATTACGCCTCCCCTGATCATCCGCTTTCCGCAGATCCTCGCTTCGGCCGTGTCCGACCTGAACAACGCTTTCGGGCGCGCGATCGAGGAGTTCGAGTACGGAAACGTCTATCGCGGGGTCTTCCCGATCAAGGTGAACCAGAAGCGGGTCGTGGTCGAACAGATCATCGCGGCGGGACGGCCATACGGATACGGCCTGGAGGCGGGTTCCAAGCCGGAGCTCCTGGCGGCGATCGCGGCCGACCTCGCCCCCGAATCGCTCATCGTCTGTAACGGGTACAAGGACGACGCGTTCGTGAGCATGGCCCTGAACGGCCTGCGGATGAAAAAGAAAGTCGTGCTCGTCCTCGAGAAGGTCTCGGAGCTCGATCGGATCCTCTCGGTCGCGAAGCAACGTCGGGTGCGGCCGCTGCTCGGAATGCGCGTGAAACTTTACGCGCGCGGCTCCGGGAAGTGGGCCAAGTCGGGGGGCGAAGCGGCGAAGTTCGGTCTGACGACGCCGGAGATGCTCGAGGCAGTGAAGATCCTGAAGCGCCGCCGGATGCTCGACTCGATGGTGATGCTCCACTTTCACATCGGGTCGCAGATCACCGACATCCGCAAGATCAAGGATGCGATCCGCGAGGCCGGACGCGTCTATGCGAAGCTGCGGGCGCTCGGCGTCCCGATCCAGTACCTGAACCTCGGCGGAGGCCTCGGGGTGGACTACGACGGCTCGAAGACCGCGTTCGACTCCTCGATGAACTACTCGGTCCAGGAGTACGCGAACGACGTCGTGTACACCATCAAGTCGATCTGCGAGGAGGAGAAGGTCCCCGAGCCGACGCTGGTCACGGAGTCCGGCCGCGCAATCACGGCATTTCACTCGGTGCTCATCACGAACGTGCTCGACGTCGCCGACCGGATCGAGCAGGGACGGCGCGTGCGCGTCTCGCCGAAGGACGCCAACGTGATCCAGGAGCTCGCGGGCATCCTGAAAGAGGTGAACGCGAAGAACCTGCGCGAGAGCTACCACGACGCGCTGCAGTACAAGGAGGAGCTCTTCACGCTCTTCAACCTCGGGCACCTGTCGCTCGAGGACCGGTCCAAGGGCGAGATGCTTTTCTGGCAGATCTGCGAGCGGATCCACCGGGACCTGAAAACGTTGAAGGAGATCCCCGAAGAGTTCGAGGACATGGAGACGATGCTCGCCGACAAGTACGTCCTGAACTTCTCGGTCTTCCAGTCGCTGCCCGACTCCTGGGCGATCGACCAACTCTTCCCGATCCTGCCGATCCACCGCCTGAACGAGAAGCCGACCGAGTTCGCGACGCTCGCCGACATCACGTGCGACTCGGACGGAAAGATCGAGCGGTTCATCGACCTTCGCGACATCGATGAGACGCTGCCGCTCCATCCGTTCCGCCATGACAAGCCGTACTACATCGGCTTCTGCCTCATGGGTGCCTACCAGGACGTGCTCGGCGACCTTCATAACCTGTTCGGAGAGGCGCACGAGGTCCTCGTGCGAGTGGACGAGGAAGGGCGCTCCGAGATCGAAGACATCCTGCCGGGCGAGACCTGCGAGCGCGTCCTCGAGTACATGAACTACGACCGGACGCACCTGCTCGATGCCGTCAACGAGCAGCTCGTCCGCGCGTCCGGATCCGGGATGAAGAAGAGCGAGGTCCAGGCGATCTATCGGGAGTTCGAAGCGGTTCTGCCCAGATATACCTACCTCGAGCGATAGTCATAGCCCGGAGGAGGCCGTATGCTCCCCATCGGCGACGACAACACCGGACGGACGATCACTCCGATCGTCAACTACCTGCTGATCGCGGCGAACGTCGCCGTCTTCGTCTTCCTCCAGGGCCTCGGCTCGAACGAGCGGTTCACCTACGCGTTCTCGACGGTGCCGCGCGAGATCGTGACCGGCCGCGACGTCGCGGAGCCGATCACGATCAAGGATCCGGTCAGCGGCGAGGTCGCCGGTACGGTCGAGCTCGAGCCGACGCCGATTCCCGTCTGGCTGACTCTCATCACTTCGATGTTCATGCACGGCGGCATCGCGCACATCTTCGGGAATATGCTCTATCTCTGGATCTTCGGGGACAACCTGGAGGATTCGCTGGGGCACCTTCGCTACCTGATCTTCTACCTGACCTGCGGGATCATCGCGGGGCTTTCGCACGTCTTCGCGACCGTGGCTTTCGGGGGAAATCCCTACCTGCCCGCGCTGGGAGCATCGGGCGCCATCTCCGCCGTGCTCGCCGGGTATCTCGTTCTCCATCCCAAGCGGCGCGTGCGGGTCATCATGATGCGCACGATTCAGGAAGTGCCGTCGATCTGGGCGATCGGGATCTGGTTCGTCTTCCAGCTCGTGAGCGGGCTCGGCATGTTCGGCAGCGGCTCACAGGCCGGCGGCGTCGCGTACGCGGCGCACATCGGCGGCTTCATCGCGGGGCTCGTTCTGATCAAGGTCTTCGCCGCGGGGAGGCCGCGCTACCAGTACACGTGACCCGGCGGAACGTCTCGTCCGGGGCGCCGTGGGAGCCGGTCGTCGGCTACTCGCGCGCGGTGCGCGTCGGCGACATGGTCTGGGTGTCCGGGACGACGGGTCTCGACGAGTCCGGCGAGATGATCGCCGGCGACGCCTACGCGCAGGCCGTGCAGGCGTTCCGGAACATCCAGACCGCGCTCGAAAAGGCCGGCGCCTCTCTGGCCGACGTCGTGCGGACGCGGATGTACGTCACCGACGTCCGCGACTGGGAGAAGGTCGGCCGCGCGCACGCGGAGTTCTTGGGTAACGTGCGCCCCGCCTCGACGCTCGTCGAAGTGAGCGCGCTCGTGTCGCCGGAAATGCTGGTGGAGATCGAGGCGGAAGCAGTGGTCGAGGGCTAGCCGTCGCTTTTGCCTCAGAAGAACAAAACAGAGACACCCGTTTGACGGTTCCCTGACACTCCGCGCGCTCTCCGACGTCGAATACACGATCACCGTGACCGACATGACGACGGGAGTCGCGAAGATGTATTCCAACCCGCAGGGGCGGCTCGCCAGCGTCGCGGACACCTCGGCGTTCTGAAGCGGCTAGACGCCGACGACCCGCATGCCGTGCGCCCGCGCGGCCGTGGCGAGGGCTCCGTCGTGCGTGGCGAAGACGAGGTCCGGGGCTTCCCGGTCTCTCCAGAGCAGAGCGGTCGCGAGGTGAAGCGCATCGAGCGTCCCAAGGACCGTCGTGAACGACTGGGCGGCGCGGGTCAACACGGCGCGGTCCAGTTCCACCACGTAGGCTTTGCCGAGCGATCGAAAGAGGGCTTCTCGCAGGCTCGCAATCTCGCTGTCGGCGAGTGTCGATCGTAGTCGCTGCCGATCGAAAGTCCGGAGGCACTCGACCTCGGTCAACGTACTCGTCACGCCCGTTTCGATCCTCTCCCACTCCTCGAGGCGTCCTGCTTGGCCCAATACGACGCGAAGGACCACGGACGAGTCTATGTAGGCGATCACCGATTGTTCTGGCGCTCCTCAAGGAGGAGATCGACGACGTCGAAATCCAAGTCGAGAGGCGGCGGCAAAGGCACATCGGCGAGCCTCGACCCGGGCGGCGGCCGTCGGACCCGGAGACCCGGTTCCTCGTACGGAACGAGCCGCGCCACCGGTTTGTCGCGGTCGAGGACGACGATCGACTCGCCGCGCCGAACTTGTCGCAGGTACTCGCTCAGGCGTGCCTTGAGTTCCGCGATCCTTACTCCATCCATGACCAGATTATAACCAGAAGTAGTCAAGTTCTCGGCTGATCTCCTTAACCTTAGATCTCCTTAACCTTACTTGTCCGGACCCAGGTGCGCTCTTGGTGAAAACGTGGTCGAAGAGGCACGCGCTACCAGCGCGCCTGCAGCGATAGCCCCACGCTCCGGCCGGGCGCGGGAGGCGCATCGGCGTCGGGCGAGAGCGGGTAGCGCTCGTCCAGCAGGTTCGAGCCGATGAGAATCACCTCGAACGCCTTCGTCACCTCGAACCCGGCCGACAGGTCGACGACCTCGTACGCCGGGGTTTCCACCTCGGTCGGCCCAGGCTCGTCGTCGGAGGCAACGAGGCGCGCTCGGAGACGCCACCACACTCTGTCGGAGAGCGCGTGCCGGACCGTCAGGACGGCCGAGCGCGCCGGGACGTCGGCGGCGAACGAATCGTCTTCGAGCACCCGGCCGCGCGCCCAGGTGAGCGCCGCGGCGAGATCCAACGGATCGATCGGGCTCCACTCCACCTCGAGCTCGGCGCCCCGGACTTCCTGCTCCCCCCGATTCCGGAATTGGAAATCGGCACCGGCGCGGAACCGCTCGATGACGTCGTGGATCCGGTAGAGGTACCCGTACAGGGCCGCCCGTGTGCGCTCCGAGAACGCCGCGCGGAGCGCGAGATCGAACTGATCGCTTCGCTCCGGCCGGAGGTCGGGATTTCCCACGACGAATCCCCGCCCGGACACGCCGCGGAAGTAACGATCGGACAGTGTGGGCTCGCGAAACCCGCGCACGTACTGGACGGTCCCGCTCACATTCCCGGGCGGCCGGAGGGTCAGGGCGAAGAGACCGGAGAGAGCGCCTCTCGACGCATGGCGGTCGCCGAAGAACCCGCCGCGATTCGCGGACTCGACGACGTCGCCGCGCAAACCGGCGAGGAGATGGATCCGGTCCGCTGCGAAGGATCGTTCTCCCTCGACGAACGCTCCGCCGCCAACGCGATGGGTGTCCTCGATCGACACCTCGGATTCGCGGGACACGAGCTCTCCGGACGGTCCGAGTTGACGGCGCACGCCGGTCGCCTCTAGGCCGAACCGGGCGTGCCCGTCGAGACCGAACCGCAGCGCGCCGAGAGAGAGTCGCCGGTGGCCGACCACACGCAGCGACGCGTCGTTCGCCCTCACGTCGGCGTCCTCGACGGTGCGACCCGTCGCGGAGACGGTCTCCCGCGCGGTGACGAGCCCGTATCGCCCGAAAAAGCCGCGCACGTCGACGGTGTCCGCGCCCGCCACCTCCGGCACGTCGGCCGAGAGCGTCAGCCGATCGGACGCTTCCCTCGGGTAGAAGGTGCGATCGGTCAGCCCCTCCCGTGCGGCGCGGCCCACGTCGAGCGCTCGATCGGACTGAAAGCCGAGGCCGAGCCGCGCCCGCCCGACGGGCACCATTCCGCGTAGCAGGATTCCGCGATCCCGGGCCGCCGAGTTTTCGACGACTCCGTCGGGCGATTCGTAGTCGTCGAAGCGCCGGGCGTGGGCCTGGACGAGCACTGCACCCGGACCGAGCGCGACGTTCTGCTCGACGAGAAGCCCCGCACTCTCATCGGCGCTCGCGAAGCTCGCCTTCGCCCGGCCGCCGGAGCTGTCCGGGCGCGGCTCCGGAGTCCGGACGTGGATCACGCCGCCCAAGCCGTCGGGTCCGTACGCGAGCGAGCCGGGGCCGCGAACGATCTCGACCGACTCGAATGCGGCCGGGTCGAGGTAACCAGCGGAAGGACCCGCGCGGCGTTCCGCGATCACACGCACATCGTCGAGAAGGAGCAGCGTCCTCCCGCGCGCCATTCCGCGCAAGGACGGCACCCCCGTGTGCCCGCCGCCGGCGTTCGATGCTCCGGGCACTTCCTCGACCGCGTCGGCGAGGAGCACCGTATGCTCGGACTCGAGCGTATCGCGCGAGAGATCGGTCGCGGCCGCGGCCGGAGAAGGAGAGGTTGCGGGAAGCGGCGCTCCGCGGACCGTCACGTGCTCGCTCTTGACGAGCTGCAGCTGGAGGAGACGCGAGGCAGCGCCCTCGACCCTCGCGCGTCCGAGGAGCGCCCCGTGAACGCCGAAGACCGTGAGGTTGAACGGCGGGGCGGGCTCCGGATCGAGCCGGAAACGCCCCTCGTCGTCCGTCACCGCCGACGCGACGCCGCCGGCGACGCGAACGGTCGCGCGGCGGACCGGTTCCCCCGTGGAATCCACGAGGCGATAGGCCTCGGAGAGGGCGGCGAGGAGGAAAGCGAGGGACGCAGTCATCGCATCGGGTATAGCAGATGGGCAGCCCGGCGCCTCCGGAACTCGTCCAGCCCGTTCTTCCAGGAGCGCACGATCGCATCGGCGGTCTCGCCGCGCTCGAGGCGCTCGAACGTGTCACGGTTCGCGAGAAGCGAAACGAATTTCGTCCGCTGCCAGTCGACGGGATGGAGATCTCGGAGCGCCACGGCGATCTCGATGCCGAGCGCGACCGGGCGGAGTGTGTCTCGGTCAGTCACCGCGAACCGCACTCCGCCGCAGCGCTCCCCCGCGAAGGTCGAGGCCGAGGGTGTGAAGTGGATGGGTGTAAACGTCACCCCGGGAATCTTCCGCGCCGACAGCACGGCGGCCAGCCGTTTTCCGTCCAGCCACGGCGCGCCGATCACCTCGAACGGCGTGTCCGTGCCGCGGCCGACCGAGAGGTTCGTCGTCTCCAGCAGTCCGATCCCCGGATAGAGCGTCGCCTCCGTCAGCGACCGCATGTTCGGCGACGGGTTCACCCACTCGAGCCCGGTCTCGTCGGACCAGAGGCCGCGCGACCAGCCGGACAGCTTCACCACCTGGACGCGACCGCCCAGCCGCAGTTCGTCTTCGAAGAGCATCGCCAGCTCCCCCGGCGTCATCCCGTACCGCACCGGGATCGTGTGCGGGACGGTGAACGACAGCCGGTTGGCGTCGGCGAGCGGGCCTTCGACGGCCGCGCCTCCGATCGGATCGGGCCGGTCGAGCACGATGACGGCGACGTTCGCCTTCGCGGCGTCCTCCAGCAGGTAGCGCAGCGTCGTGATGTAGGTGTAAAAGCGCGTCCCCACGTCCTGGACGTCGAAGACGACCACATCCAGCCCGTCGAGGGCGCCCGGCCCCGGCCGGCGCTCTTCGCCGTACAGAGAGTGGATCGAGAGGCCCGTCGCCGGATCGACCTCGCTGGTCACCTTCGCGTCGGCATCCGAGCGGATTCCGTGCTCGGGCGAAAAGAGTCGCACGAGCTTCACGCCCGACGCCTTCGCTTCCTCGGACGTGAGCACCTGGATGGTCGAGCGGCCGTCGCGGGCGCGGCCGGTCGCGTTCGTGACGAGCGCGACGCGCTTGCCGGCGATCGGCCGGAAGTGCTCCGCGACGAGCACGTCGACGCCGGCGAGCACCTCCCGCGGGATGGGCGCGCGCATTGCGAGCCGGCGCGCCGGCCTGCGCGTGTCGTCCGCCAGCGCCGACGCCACGATCGTCGCGACGAGACCCCGAAGCCGGTTGACGTCTCCCTTCCCGTCGGGATGGAGGCGGTTCGACACGAACACGATGTAAACGCCGCTCGACGGGTCGATCCACAGGGACGTTCCGGTGAAGCCCGTGAGTCCGAAGGAGCCGGGCGGAAAGAGGTCGCCACGGTTGCGCGAGAACGCGGTCGCGACGTCGAAGGCGAGGGCGCGCAGGTCACCGTCGCCGGAGAACCGCGGCCGGGTCATCGCGTCGACTCCGAGCGGCGAGAGGATGCGGGCCGATCCCAGCCGGCCGCCGGCGAGGATCATCCGGCACCACCGGGCCAGGTCGTCCGCCGTCGAAAAGAGTCCCGCGTGGCCCGCGACGCCGCCGAGCGCGTACGCCCGCGGATCGTGGACTTCGCCGCGCAGCCAGTGGTCGTCGCGTCGCTCGGTCGGCGCGATGCGCGAGAGCGGCGGCCGCGAGGGATCGGCCAGCCCGATTTGGTCTCCCAGAAAGCGCGACGACGCGAGCGGCCGGAAGTGCGAGTCCCTCATCCCGAGCGGCCGGAAAATCTCCCGCTCGGAAAACTCGTCGAGCGTCGCTCCGGAGACCCTTCGGACGAGCTCGCCCAGGACCTCGTAGCCGACGTCCGAGTATCGGAAGAGCGCGCCCGGCGGCGACTCGAGGGGCTGGCTGTATTTCCGGGTGAAGATCTCCTCGGGCGACCCGGTGTAGAGCTCGATCGGATCGTCCGGGGCGAACCCCGCCCGGTGCGTCAGGAGGTGCTCGACGGTGATCTTCTCCCGATCGCCGCCGCCCGCCGCGAACTCGGGGATGTACTTCGCGATCGGGTCGAGAAGAGCGAGCCGCCCGCGCTCCACGAGGATCATGACCGACGTGGCGGTCGCGACGGGCTTCGTAAGCGATGCCACGTCGAAAACCGTATCGGCCGTCATCGGCTCGCGCGACGGCACGAGCGCGCGGTTCCCGAACGCCTTGCGGAAGACGACGCGGTCGCGCCGGCCGACGAGGACGACCGCGCCGGGGAGATCGCCGCGCGCGATCGCCTCCCCGACGACGGCGTCGATCGAGGCAAGCCTCGCGGCCGAGAATCCCGCGTCGGCGGACTGCGTCCACCGCGGGGACAGGTCCTGCGGACCTGCACCCGCCACCAAATTCACCGCTGCCGCGAGGACGAGCGTGATCATCGCTTGTCGCGCGCGAGACCGGTGAAGAGAAGGCCTCCCGAGACGGCGAGCAGCGCTCCGAAAACGACGGCGCGCGAGGTCTGTCCGAAAATGACCGCGCCTGTCGCGAACATGATCGAGTAGACGAACACCGTGCCGAGGACCCAGAAGAGAAGGTTGCGCGGGATCTCGCCCCGGCGCTCCGCCACCGCCTCGGCGCCCACGATCCGCTTCCATCCCGGACCGGCCGGCCGCACCTTCTCGGAGAACGCGACGAGCTTCTCGCGCGGCTCGGGCCGGGTGCCGAACGTCGCCGCGAGCCAGACCGCGGTCGTCACGGCGGTCGTCACGACGAGCGTCATCGCGAATCCCTTCGGAGTCGCGGGGTCGAACGTCGGGTAGCGCGAACCGAGCGACCGCAGGCCCACGGACGTCACGAGCGCCGACGTCATCGCCGCGACCTCCGACCACGCGTTCACGCGCCACCAGTACCAGCGCAGGATGTAGACGAGACCGGTTCCCGCGCCGAGCGTCAGCAGGAACTCCCAGACCTTGCTGATCTGGCTCATGAAGACCGTCGCGACGAGCGAGAGCACGACGGTGAGCGCGGTCGCGAGGCGTGAGGCGAGCACGTAGTGTTTCTCCGAAGCTCCCCTCCGGAGAAACCGGCGGTAGAGGTCGTTGATGAGATAGCTCGAGCCCCAGTTCATCTGCGTGGCCTGCGTGGACATGAACGCCGCCGCAAACGAAGCGAGCATGAATCCGCGCAGTCCGGCGGGCAGATAGTCGACCATCATTTGCACGTAGTTCAGGCCGGGATCCTCGACGCCCGACGGGCCGCGGATCGAGCCGCCGTAAATCGCGAGAGAGCAGAGCGCCACCACCACCCAGGGCCAGCTGCGGATCGCGTAGTGCGCGACGTTGAAGTAGAGCGCGGCCGCGCGGGCGTTCCCCTCGTCCTTGCACGCGAGCATGTTCTGCGCGACGTAGCCGCCGCCGCCGGGCTCGGCGCCGGGATACCAGGACGCCCACCAGGAGACGCCGAGCAGCGTCGCGAAGGTGATCACGGGAAGGACCCACGCCGCCTCGACGGACGGCGGCCAGACCGACAGGATCGCCTCGGCCGACCCGAAGCGGACCCCGGACGCGGCGAACGCGGGATGCGCGGCCCCGATGCGCGCCTTCAGCGCATCGATTCCGCCGACCGCGCCGACCGAGACGACCGCGAGCACGATCGCGCCGCCCATCTCGAAGAGGTACTGCAGGCCGTTCGCGGACGCGACGCCCCAGTAGCCGGACGCGACCGTGTAGAGGGCGGTCAGGAGCAGGCAGATGACGAGCGCCGCCCACTTCGAGACGCCGAGCATGCCGCCGAGCACCTTCGCCATCCCGAGGTTGACCCAACCCATGATGATGACGTTGATCAGCAGCCCGAGGTATGCCGCGCGGAACCCGCGCAGAAACGCCGCGGGCCGGCCCGAGTAACGCAGCTCCGCAAGCTCGACGTCGGTGACGACGGCGGCGCGTCGCCAGAGCTTCGCGAAGAAGAAGACCGTGAGCATTCCGGAGGCGAGCATCGACCACCACAGCCAGTTCCCCGCGACGCCGTTCTTCGCGACCATCTCGGTCACGGCGAGCGGCGTGTCGGCCGAGAAAGTCGTCGCGACCATCGCGGTGCCGGCGACCCACCACGGCATGGACCGCGCCGAAAGAAAGTAGTCGAGCATGGAGCGGCGGGCGCGGCTCGCGAAGTAAAGGCCGACCACGAGCGTCATCGCGAAGTACGCGGCGAGCACGAGGAAGTCGAGGCCCCCGAGCCTCATCGCGCTTTCGCTCGGGTGATGCCGCTCCCCCGCTCCGCCACTCCGGGAATCGTGACAGGCAATCGTCCGGAAATCTCCGCTTCGCCGAAGAGGGCGCTCGCGACCGCCGACTGCATCACGGGCTGATCTCCGTACGCGGCGATGTAGGTCGTCAGGCCGGGGAGCTCCGCCGCGAGATAGGGATTCCCGAACGAGAGCCCGACGACTCTCGACGACGCCGCCAGGGCCTCGACGGCGAAGCGGGCGGCGTCCGGGAGCACGAGCTTTCCCGAGCCCGTGCGCACCCGCACGAACAGGGACACGAGCACGACGTCGGCGTTCGCCGCGGCCTGGCGCACCGGCTCGATCTCTTCGGCGCGCGACTTCGGATCGAGGAGAAACGTCTTCGGCGGCTCCGACAGCCCCGCCGCGAGGAGGCGCGCGAGCTCGGAGCCGGGCGGGTTGGCGACCGGCACGTCGCTGACGACGACGTGCACGAGACGAGTCGACCGGGCGAGCGGGAGAGCTCCGGGAGCCTCGCGCACGAGAGTCACCGCTCGCCGCGCGATCTCCTCGGCGAGCGCGCGATGTTCGGGGCTGTCCACGACGCGAAACGCGGTCTCGAGGTCGGGGATCGTCGCAGGGTATCGCCGCTTGGCCGCGAGGATCGTCGCCACGGATCGGTCGAGCCGCGCCTGCGAGATGCGCCCCTGTGCGACAGCGCGGCGAACCCCGGCGATCGCCGCGTCGGTGTCCGGCGACTTGATGACCTGGTCCGCCCCGGCGACGATCGCGCGAACGGCGGCTTCGCCCGCGTCGAAGTGGTCCACGATTCCGCCCATGTCGAGCGCGTCGGTCACGACGAGACCCGTGAAGCCGAGGTCTCTCCGGAGCAGACCTTCCACGATCGCCGGTGACATCGACGCGGGCACGGTGGCGTCGCGGGCGATCTCGGAGACGTCGTTCGTGTCGGGATTCTCGCCCGGCGCCAGGGTCCGGAGCGGCGCGGGGGCCGGATCGATCGCCGGAAGCGAAAGGTGCGCCGTCATGACCGCGCCGACGCCCGCGGCGATCGCGGCGCGGAATGGCACGAGCTCCACCCGGTCGAGACGCGACCGATCGGCGGCGAGGACCGGCAGCGCCCGGTGAGAGTCGGTCCGGGTGTCACCGTGTCCCGGAAAGTGCTTGACGGTCGCGAGCACGCCGCCGGCCTGTACCCCCCGGATGAAGGCCGCCACGAACCGCCCCACGGTTTCGGGATCCTCGCCGTAGCTGCGGACGTTGATGACCGGGTTCGCCGGGTCGATGTTGACGTCGGCGACCGGCGCGTAGACCTGGTTGACGCCGATCGCCCGCGCTTCCTCCGCGACGACTCTCCCCTGCCGCTCGGCGAACGATGGATCGCCCGTCGCCGCGACCGCCATCGGCCAGGGCCAGTTGGTTGTGTCGAGAAAGCGCATTCCGACGCCGGCCTCGAGATCGGCGGCGATGACGAGGGGTTCCGCCGCGAGCGACTGGAGACGGCGATTCAGGCGAGCCGTCTCGGAAACGTCGGAGAAGAGGTACCACAGGATCCCCCCGACGTGGTTGTCCCGGACCTGGTGCACGAGCGCGCGGTATTCGGCAGAGGCCTCGTTCATGAAGCGCCCGGTCGAGGGATAGACGAACAGCTGTCCGATTTTCTCGTCGAGGGTCATGTCCGACGGCGACCGGAGAGCGGTCGCGCAGGCGGTCAAAACCAGGACCGCCGAAATCGACGCCCTCACCCCAACCCTCCGGCCGCTCGCTTCGCGAGAAACGCGACCTTCGGACGCCCTCACGCCACGGCCTCTCGCGTCCTCGGCACGAGCTGTCCCACCAACGTTCCGACGATCACGGTCGTCGCGCTCCCCACGAGGGTGTACCACGGCCACGCCACCGGCGTGAGCAGCCACACGCAGATGACCGCGGCGAGTCCCGCCGCCATCCCGGCGAAGGCCGCCGCGGTCCCGGCGCGCTTCGAGAACGCGCCGAGCAGGAACACGCCGAGGACCGGCCCGTTCAGGATCGACGCGACCGACAGCGCGGCGTCGAGCGCCGAGCGCGTCATGTGCCGGATGCCGACGGCGACTCCGATCTGGGCGATCCCCGCAACGAGCGTCAGCCAGCGGCTGACGAGGAGGTAGTGCCGGTCCCCGCGGTCGGGCGCGAGCGGGCGGTACAGGTCCGAGACGGCGGTCGCGGCGACGGAGTTCAGGGAGGACGACATCGCCGCGGCGAAGATCGCCGCGACCACGAGCCCCGACAGACCCGACGGGAGGTGCCGGGTGATGAAGTCGGGAAACACGCGATCGCCCGTGAGCGCCCAGCCGTTCTCGAACGGCCGGTAGAACGCGAAGAGCAGGAGGCCGATCAGGAGAAATCCGGTGAACTGCGC
>DASYUL010000123.1:0-10542 GCA_036001245.1 Thermoanaerobaculia bacterium | reverse complement strand
GAGGCGCGCCCGATCGGGACAGCCCGATTCCAGTAAATGTTGCGGGGACAGATCCCGAAGGGGTCTGCACCCGCGTCGTTAAATGTTGCGGGGACAGATCCCGAAGGGGTCTGCACCCGCCACCTTAGAAGGAGGGTGCCTTGACGGACCAGAATTTCTTTTTCCAGAAGTGGGACCGGGAGGCGCCGAAATTCGACGCCGTGATGGATGCGCTGCCGCCCGATCGGCTCGACTACCGGCCGCACCCGAAGTCGCGATCGGCCGCGGAGATGGTGACCCACCTGGCGCGGGAGCAGGAAATGCTCGTCGGAATGATCGACAACGGGAAGATCACCTACGAAGACTCGCGAGCCGAGGACTTCGGCGAGATGCGCGCCCTCTGGAAGAAGAGCACCGGCGAGCTGAGAGATCGGCTCAAGAAGCTCGACGAGGCCGGATGGAACCGCCCGGTGAAGTTCTTCATGGGCGGCAAACAGATCAACGAGACCACGACCAACGAAATGCTCTGGGGATTCCTGCTCGACATGATTCATCACCGCGGCCAGCTGTCCACTTACATCCGTCCGATGGGAGGCAAGGTGCCTTCGATCTATGGTCCATCGGCGGACGCGACGCCGACGTAGGCTCGACAGGGTTCGCCGCCCGGCGCAAATGAGGAGTATCCCTCCTTGACACGCGCCGCCCGCTGAGAGATCCAGTAAAGATCTCAGGAGGTCCCCATGAACGACCGAGAGCTGTTTCTCCAGAAATGGCAGCAGGAGCACCCGGCCTTTCTGCGGGTCATCCGGGCGCTGCCACCGGACCAGCTGGACTATCGCCCGCATCCGAAGTCGCGATCGGCGGCGGAACTGGTCTGCCTCCTCGCCCACTCCGAGAAAGTGTGCTGCGACCTGGTCGATACCGGCGAGATCGACTGGATCGAGCCGAAGCCATCCGCTCTCGAGCAGATGGTCGAGGCCTTCGAGCGCAACTACCGAGAGTTGACCGATCGTCTGAAGAAGCTGGATGACGAGGGGTGGGAGCGAAAGGGCCGGTTCGTCGAAGAAGGGCACCTCGTCATGGAGGGGCCGCAGCGGGACATCTTCTGGGTGCTCTTCCTCGACGGCATCCACCACCGCGGCCAGCTCTCCACATACATCCGTCCGATGGGCGGAAAGGTGCCCTCGATCTATGGGCCCTCGGCGGACGCGGCGCCAGCACAGTAACGGTCACCGCACGGGAAGGTGCCCTCGAGCTCTGGCCGCCGGCGGAGGCGCCTCGAGCGTGAGGGCGGTCGCCGCGAGGCGGCGGTCACGGCCCGTCTACTGGACGGCCTTGAAAGGAAGCTCCAGCCCGAAGGAGTCGACGTTCACGGTCACCGCCGTTCCATAGACTCCCGGTATGTCGGAAGCCGCCAGGCAGGGCCCGTCGGGGTCTCCGTTCCCGTAAGCCACCCGCAGCGAATGTGGATTCAACACCTGCTGATCGGCCGGGTAGTACAGCTTCGGGCCGACACGAGTCCCCTCGGAGAACGTCGAATAGTGGGGAATGTAACGAGTACCGTTGCAGTCTGCGGTCGTGTAATAAACGTAGATCGCGTTCGAGTCGAAGATCCCGAGCGCCGTATGGACATAGAAGGTGACCCAGTTGCCGTCGATCTCTCGCGCGACCATGTTCTCGGTCACTGTGTAGCCCACGAGCGTGCCGTTCTTGTCGAGAACTCGAAAGACGTGCGGGCCTCCATGCCCGTTTGATCCGCCGGCCGCCTGAGCCGGCATCGCCGCGAGGAGGAAGCTCATGACCACCAGAAAAATCTTTGCCGATGCTTGGAGAGCAGATTGCATTTTTCGCCGACCTCTTGGTGCAGGTGCTGCACCAATCTTTCCGACGGCAGCCCGCCGCGGCGCAAGCGCCCGCCGCCGAGGGCCTGTGCCTTCTTGCCTCTTAGGTTAACGGGTTGGTCTGGCAGAAAGTGGTAGCAGAGGCGAGACCGCAACGGACCATATCACCGCTCCGATCGGAGAAACAGTTCCAGGAAGTTCATTGTGACCGGGACGTCAGGGTCGTGCAAGACAAAAGTCGGATAGACCCACTCAAACACTCGTAACGGTCTGATCCGGTCGCGCGGAGTTCGGCAATCAGCGACCAAACTCAAAGGTCTTAGTCTCGCAATCACTCCGTTCAGATTTACGGGCCTTCCGCCTCCGCCTCCGGAGACCGGCGTCTACTGAACGGCTCTGAAAGGAAGCTCGAACCCGAAGGTGTCCACGTTAACGGTCGCCGCGGTTCCAAAGACTCCCGTTATGTCGGAAGCCGCCTGGCAGGGCCCGTCGGGGTCTCCGTTCCCGAAAGCCACCCGCAGCGATTGCGGATTCAACACCTGCTGATCGGCCGGGTAGTACAGCTTCGGGCCCACGCGGGTTCCCTCGGCAAACGTCGAATAGTGGGGGATGTAACGAGTGCCGCTGCAGTCCGCGGTCGTGAAATAGACGTAGATCGCGTTCGAGTCGAAGATCCCGAGGCCTGTATGGACGTAGAAACTCACCCAGTTCGTACCGATCTCACGCGCGACCACGTTTTCGGTCACTGTGTAACCGACGAGTGCGCCGTTCTTGTCGACCACCCGGAAGGGCCGGGCCGTTCCGGGCGGTACCGCACGAGCCAATGACGAGCTCAGGATCAGGACCGCGCCGACCAGTAGGAGCTCGACCGGGTAATGCCGCCGATTCCGTCTGGAAATGTTCCCCGAAGATTTCGGAAGAGTACCCGCACGCATTTCGCCACCTCCCGGTTTCGGCGAGGGCCCGAGAACCGAAACGTCGGAAATGCAGCTTTTGGACCAGGTCGAGAGAAGGGCGTTCGAGAGGCTCGCATCGCCTTTCCTATCAAAGAGTAACAGTCGGGTCCGGGATCGAGTGAAAGGGTCGACCAAGATCGCCCAAGACCGTTCTGAAATTCACCCAACCGGTCTCGAATTCATCCGTCCCAAAGGTCTTACCTCCCCTCCCCGCGGCGGCGAGAGGGTTGGCGGGTGAGGGATTCCCCTCCATGCGTCGACCTCGAACCGATGTTCGATAATTGCTCCGGCTGCCCGTAGCTCAGCCCGGACAGAGCAACGGCCTTCTAAGCCGTGGGTCGCAGGTTCGAATCCTGCCGGGCAGGCCATCTCACCGAAGCATAACTCGCGGAGCTGGGTCGCAGGTTCGCACCGAGCATGGACGGACGCGACGAAGGAGCGTCCGGAACGCCAATTAGTTCATACGCTCAGGCGGTCCGGCCCAGAGCGGGCGCACCTCGACGACACCGTGACTTGCGGCCGGGCAACGGGCCGCCCACGAGATCGCGGCATCGAGATCGGGCACGTCAATGATGAAGTAACCGCCCAGCTGCTCCTTCGAGTCCGCATAGGGCCCATCCATCACTTCCGACTTGCCATCAGTGATGCGCACGGTCTTTGCCGTGAGGTACACCTGGAAGCGGTTCATTCCCTTGAGGACGCCCGCCTCATTCAGCGCCTCTACGTACTCCTCATAGGCCGCCGTCCACTGTTTCTGCTCGGCCGGCGTCAGCTTGAACCAGAAACCGGCCTCGTCCTGATAGAGCATCAGAATGCATTGCATATGAAGTTCCAAATAGATATCAGAGCCGAGGAGTCGTCCGACTGAGCCGCGCCTCCGATCCGGAAGGTTCGGCAGTTCCTTCGCCATTTCGATGCAGACGAGGCACCCCTCCGATGGCGTGCGGTCGGTCACCCGCCTCTGGGCGCCGAATTTGCGCCGATTTCGCGTGCTACGATCCCCGCTCTGGCACACAAATCAGCATTTCGGCCCCGCCGAGGCGGGCGTACGGCGATCCGCACACCTTCCGCGATCGCGGGAGCCATCCGCTCTCTTTGCTGCCTGCCGTCGCGGCCGCTCACGGGGACTTGAGCGAGCAGATCGCCGCCGTCACGAAGGAGATCGCCGCCAACCCGGGCGACGCGCGCCTGTACATCAAGCGCGGGGAGCTTCACCGGTTCGACGGCCAGCTCGCGGCCGCCCTGGCGGACTACGTCGAAGCATCGCGAATCGACCCGTTCCTCCCGGAAGCGGACCTGGGTCGCGGACGCGCCCTTCTCGACGCCAACCGAGCCGCGAGAGCGCGCGACCCTCTCGTACGATTCCTCCACGCTCGTCCGAACCACGCCGAGGGGCGGCTCGCGCTCGCTCGCTGTCTCGCGAAGCTCGGACGCGGGACCGAATCCGCCGCCGAGTACACGCGCGCGATTGGCCTCTTCTCCCCACCCAATCCGGACCTCTACGTCGAGCGCGCCCGGGTCCTCGCCGCCGGAGGACGTCCGGCCGATGCGATCCGCGGACTCGACGAGGGCATCGCGCGGCTCGGACCGCTCGTCGCGCTGCAGGACGTCGCGATCGACCTGGAAGTGCAACGCAAGAACTGGGACGGAGCGCTCGCCCGCGTCGAGCGAGTCGCCGCGTCCTCCGCCCGCCGGGAGACGTGGCTCGCGCGCCGCGGTGAGATCCTCGCCGCCGCCGGCCGCCCGCGCGAGGCCCGCGAGTCGTTCGAGGCGGCGCAACAGTCGATCGAGGCGCTGTCGCCGCGGCTCCGCCAGACGCGGGCGATGAGCCGTCTCGAAGAGAAAGTGCGCGATTCCCTCGCTGCCTTGAAGGGGAAGACTGATGCTAAGAGCTGAGCGATGGATCCTCGGCGCCGTCCTTGCCGCTCTCGTGCTCGTTCCGGTCGCCCGCAATGCATCGGGCGGCGTGACCGTTCTCGTCGCGACGGGATCCTCGTGGAAATACCTCGACAACGGCTCTGACCAGTGACCTCCTGCGCAGCGGGTCAGCGTTACCGCAGCTCCGAGAGCGCCTTTCCGTCGAGGTAGGCGCGCGCCTCCGCCAACTGTTCCCGGGCGCCGTCGGCCTTGCCGCACTGCGCGAGAAGCTTCTGGTAGTACTCCTTCGCCGCCGCGGCATCGCCCGACAGGCGAGCCGCGCGCGCTGCCCCGTAGAGCCCGTTCAACCGGTTCGGTGAGGCAACCAGGTCGGATCGGTATTCCGCGAGCGCCTCCGCCGGCTTTCCGAGCTCGAGAAGGAGATCTCCGAGCTGTTCGCGCGCCGGAAGGAGCGCCCCAGGCGTCACCGGGTGCTTGTCCACGGTGTCTTCGAGCGCCGCGGCGGAGCGCATGAGCTCGAGCGCTTCCGAATCCTTCTTCTCCGCCCGCGCGAGCCACGCGGAGGCCTCGCGGCGCGCGATCTCGACCTGGTCCGCCCAGTAGGCATTCTTCGTTTCTCGCAGGGAGTCACGAAGCTTCTCGAGCCGGACGATCTCCTGGCGTGAGGAGGCGGCGTCCCCGCTTCGAGCGAAGCCCACCGCGCGGGCGAAGACGACCGTCGACTCCGTCCAGGGGAACTTGTTCCAGCCGAAGTTTGCCGGCCGAAGCTCGACGGAGGTTGCGTCGGACCATTTGCGGCGCTCGAGCGCCAGGCGGGCGGGGATCGCCGTCAGCGCGTACGCCGCCGCGAAGTTCTGCTTATCGAATTTCCCGGCGCGGCCGGCTTCGTCCAGGATCTTCCGCGCTTCCGCGTCGCGACCCGTCTGAAGGTAGGCGTACGCGAGATAGTCCATGGCGTGGAGCTCGTCGAATGAGTACGCGTCCGGCATCGTGCGGCGCAGATCGTTTCGCGCCGCGGCCGCCGACGCGAGGTTCGATTGAATCGAGTCCTCCCACAATCCGAGCCGCGTGAAGATGTGCGAGGGCATGTGGAGAGCGTGCGGGGAGTCCTGCGCGATCTTCGAGTAACGCCGCGCGGCGTCGAGACCCCGGTCGGCGAGCGTCGGAAAGTCGTAGCTGTGGATGATGTAGTGCGCGACGCCCGGATGCTGCGGCATCTCCCGGAAGATTGGCTCGAGGATCGCGCCCGCCTTGTTCTGACGGGCGTAGGTCTTGTCCGGCGGGACGGCGAGCGCGACGCCGTTCAGTGTCAGCGCGTAGAAGATCGAGGCCTCCCGGTCCTTCGGATACTTCGCCGCGAGATCCGCCATCGCCTTCTCGTAGGCGAGAAAGCGCGTGACGTGGTCGAGCGTGTCGGCTTTGTCGTAATAGACGCCGAGCGCCTCGATGTAGTCGTGCTCCCGCTTGGTCTTTGCGCCCGCGACCCGCGCCGCGGCCATCGCTGCGACACCCGCCTTCAGGTCGTCCGGCGGAGGCGCTTCCCAGATCTGGTGGAAGTGCGTCATCGCGAGGCCCCAGTGCGCCATCGCGCAGCCCGGGTCGTTCGCGGCAAGGTCGGAAAACGCCTTTTCCGCCTTCGCATACCAGAACGAATGGAGCATCGCGAGGGCGACGTCGAACTTCTTCTGCGATGAGGCGCCGCAGGAGATCGGGAAGTGGACCTTCCCGAGCTTCGCGGGATCTCCCTCTTTGTGCTCGTGTCCGGTGTCGCCGGTCGCCCGGCTGGCCAGAGCGAGAAGGACAACGGCAAGCGGAACGAGCGGCCTGAAGCTTTTCATGGGTATGACCTCCAGAGAATTTCGATTCTACGGCGGGCCCGTCCGATAAGATCGGCGACTTTCGGAGCTATGAGGTGGCCTGATGACATCTCCGCTACTTGCTCTGGGCATCGCTCTGCTCGCCGGCCCGGCGGCCTCGCCGGTGCGGGTTCTTCCGTCACCGCCAGCCGCGCGTCGGGAGGCTAAGGTGGAGATCGTGCACGGCGACAAGCGCGCGGACGAGTACTTCTGGCTCCGCCGAAAGGACGACCCGCAGGTCCGCGCCTACCTCGAGTCGGAAAACTCCTACACCGAACTCCTGATGAAGCCGACGGAGCCGCTGCAGGAGGCGCTGTACTCCGAGATGCTCGGGCGGATCAAGGAGACCGACCTGACGGTCCCCTACCGGAAAGGTCCGTTCTTCTACTACTCGCGGACGGAAAAGGGGAAGCAGTATCCGATCCTGTGCCGCCGCAAAGGAAGTCTCGACGCGCCCGAGGAGGTCTACCTCGACCAGAACGAGCTCGCGAAGGGGGAGAAATTCTTCGCGGTCGGCGACGCGGAAGTGAGCGACGACGGGAACCTGCTCGCCTTCACGACGGACGTGACCGGTTTCCGCGAGTACACGCTCGCGGTCAAGGACCTCCGCACCGGGACGATCGGCGCGGAACGGATCGCCAAAGTCAGCGCGATTTCCTGGGCCGCCGACAACCGGACGCTCTTCTACATCGTCGACGACGCCGCCAAGAGGCCCTATCGCCTCCATCGGCATACCGTCGGGACCGACCCGGCGGCAGACGTGCTCCTTTACGAGGAGAAAGACGAGCGCTTCACCCTGGACGTCAGCCGCTCGCGCAGCGGCGCATATCTGTTCGTCGTCGCCGGCAGCCACACGTCGAGCGAGATCCGGTTCCTGTCGGCGGCAGACCCGTCCGCGCGCCTAACGCTCATCGCCGCGCGGGAGAAGGACCGCGAGTACGACGTGGACCATCGCGGCGACCTTTTCTACATCCGGGTGAACGATCGGGGGCGCAACTTCCGACTCGTGGCGGCTCCCGTCTCCGACCCGGCCCCGGCGAGCTGGAAGGAGATCGTGCCGCACCGCGACGACGTCATGCTCGAAGCGCTCGACCTCTTCGCGAACCACCTCGTCCTCTACGAACGGGCGGACGGGCTGCGGCGTTTCCGGATCACCGATCTCGCGAGCGGCGCGTCCCACTCGATCGACTTCCCCGAGCCGGTGTATGCCGCGTTCTCTGGTGAGAACCGGGAGTTCGACACGAAGCTCTTCCGCTTCCGTTACCAGTCGCTCGTGACTCCGGAGTCGGTTTTCGACTACGACATGGCCACACGGGAGCGAAAGCTCCTCAAGCAGACCGAGGTCCTCGGCGGCTATGACCCGTCCCGCTACGTCTCCGAGAGGCTTCGCGCTCGCGCCTCCGACGGCACCTCGATCCCCATCTCGATCGTCTACCGGAAGGGCCTGCAGCGCGACGGACGGAGCCCGCTCCTGCTGTCCGGCTACGGCTCGTACGGCGTGTCCAACAACGCGACCTTCTCCTCGAACCGCGTCAGCCTGCTCGACCGCGGCGTGGTCTGCGCGATCGCGCACGTGCGCGGCGGCGGCGAGATGGGCAAGAAGTGGCACGACCAGGGACGCATGTTCGCGAAGAAGAACACCTTCACCGACTTCATTGCGGTCGCCGAGCAACTGATCGTCGAGAAGTGGACGTCGCGCGACCGGCTTGCGATCGAGGGCGGAAGCGCCGGCGGACTCCTCATCGGGGCCGTCGTCAACATGAGGCCCGACCTCTTCAAGGCCGCGATCTCGCGGGTGCCATTCGTGGACGTGATCAACACGATGCTCGATCCGACGCTCCCGCTGACGGTGGGTGAGTTCGAGGAGTGGGGCGATCCGCGAATTCGCGAGCAGTACGAGTACATGCGGAGCTACAGCCCGTACGACAACATCGCCGCGATGTCGTACCCCGCCATGCTCGTGAAGACCTCCTTCAACGACAGCCAGGTGATGTACTGGGAGCCGGCGAAGTACGTGGCGCGACTTCGAGCCACGAAGACCGATTCGAACCCGCTCATCTTCAAGGTCAACATGGCCGGAGGTCACGGCGGCTCATCGGGCCGCTACGACAAGCTGCGCGAGACCGCGTTCGACTATGCGTTCCTCCTGAATCAGCTCCACGTCGATACCGAAGTCCCGAGGCCTAGCACTCAGGTCTCGAGCACGAGCCGCTAGGACTTTGCCGCGCGCGACTTAGAATTCGCGCGACCCATGCCACTCCCGGCCGGCTCCCGACTCGGCCCCTACGAGATCGTCGCCCCTCTCGGCGCCGGCGGCATGGGAGAGGTCTACCGCGCAAAGGACCCGCGGCTGGGCCGCGAGGTCGCCGTCAAGGTCCTGCCTGCGTCGTTTTCGAGCGATCTGGACCGGATGCGTCGCTTCGAGCAGGAGGCGCGAGCGGCGGGAATCCTCAACCATCCGAACATCACTGCCGTCTACGACGTCGGGACAGTCGACGGGTCGCCCTACGTCGTCACCGAGCTCCTAGACGGGGAGACGCTCCGCAGCCGGCTCGCGGGCGGCGCCCTCGCGCCGCGCCGCGCGGTCGAGTACGCGACGCAGATTGCGCACGGACTCGCCGCCGCGCACGAGAAAGGGATCGTCCACCGCGACTTGAAGCCCGAGAACCTCTTCGTCACGAAGGACGGCCGCGTCAAGATCCTCGACTTCGGCCTCGCGAAGCTGACTCAGCGCGAGAAGGGCGGTTCTCAGACGAACCTGCCGACGGAGACCGCCGCCACTGAGCCGGGCGTCGTTATGGGAACACTCGGCTACATGTCGCCCGAGCAGGTCCGCGGGAAGCCCGCCGACGCGCGCAGTGACATCTTCGCGTTCGGCGCGATCCTCTACGAAATGCTCTCGGGGAAGAGAGCGTTCCACCGCGACACCGCCGCGGACACGATGTCGGCGATCCTGAGGGAGGAGCCCGAGGACCTCTCGTCGACGAATCGGCAGGTCCCCGCGGCCCTCGACCGGATCATCCACCACTGCCTCGAGAAGGACCCGGAGGCGCGCTTCCACTCGGCGCACGATCTCGCGTTCCAGCTCCAGTTTCCGGCGACCGGTGAAACCTCCGGGATCGCTGCGGCGCCCTCGCCGAAGCGCCGAACGCCGCCGGCGCTCCTCGCGATGGGCGCGATCACCCTCGTTCTCGCAGCGGTCCTCGCGGCAGTCCTCCTCCGCCGGCCGGGGTCGACGCGAGCGCTGCGGCCCGTGCGTTTTTCGGTGCCGATCCCGCCCGGCACGATCTACTCGCCCGGCGACATCTCGAGAGGCCTCTCCATCTCTCCCGATGGCACCCGTCTCGTCGTCGAAGCGATCTCCAACGGAAGACGTCGTCTCTTCGTCCGCTCGTTCGACTCCGAGAAATTCACCGAGCTTGAAGGAACAATCGGCGCGAGCGCGCATTTCTGGTCGCCCGACAGCCGCTTCATCGCGTTCTTCGCCGACGGAAAGCTGAAGAAGATCCCGGCTGCGGGCGGCCCGGCGGAGGAGCTCTGCCCGGCGCCGTACGACTGGGTCGGGACGTGGGGTCAGGACGGGACGATTCTCTTCTCGCAGATCCCGCCGAGCGAGCCCGGGATCTTCCGCGTCTCGGACCGGGGCGGAGAGCCTGTCCGCGTCCTGGGCGTCGATCCCTCTGACCCGGTCGCGCTTTTGTGGCCCGAGTTCCTTCCGGACGGCCGGCATTTCCTCTTTCAGGCGCTCTCGCCGACGGGAAAGATGAGAGAGCTGCGGGTGGGGTCGCTCGACTCGCGCGACGTCCGCTCGATCACCCAGCTCGCCTCCCGTTTCGAATATGCCGAGCCGGGCTACCTCGTCTACGTCCGCGACAACGCTCTTTTCGCCCAGCCGTTCGACGCGAAGAAGGCCGCTCTCTCCGGGGAACCGACTCTCGTGGCCGAGGACGTCCACCACTTCTTCGGCCCGGGGCATGCCGCCTTCTCGGTGTCCCAGGCGGGCGTGATCGCCTACCAGGCCGCGAAGACACC
>DASYUL010000122.1:0-2568 GCA_036001245.1 Thermoanaerobaculia bacterium | reverse complement strand
GGTCGCGGCTGCCCTCTTCCGTGGCCAGTGGCCTTCGCTCGCCGTTGCTCCCCCTCATCATCGCGATGGCTGGAATCGCGGCATCTCTCCTGTTCTGGCAGGCGGAAATGCGGAACGACCAGCGCAAGGTCGCTGTCTTTGGCGAGGAGCAAGCGCGGACAACAGCCGAGAGTTTTCGCCGCGGCACGGGTGCCCTCACGCGCGCTCTTGCGCATCTCGTTGAGCGCAATGGCGCCGCATTCCGCGAAAACGACCAGTGGACCATTGATCTCCCAGCTCTGAAACTCTCCCTCTGGGTGGAACCATCCGGACAGGTGCATCAGGTGGTTCCTCGCACGCGCAGCCAAGGGATTCTCGGCGCCGACCTTTCGAACAGCGAAGCGGTCCGGAAAGCCCTGCAGACGGGCCAGCCCGCGATCGGACGTTCGTCGATACCAGCGCCATCGGGAGACTCGCACGTCGAGATTGCCATTCCTGTCCGCGACCGGGAGCGCCTCGCCGGCTTCCTGGTCGCCGTCTTCTCCGCGGATGACATGTTTCGCACCGTCTTCTCGTCCCCTGACGCGGCCTCCGGTTGGGACCTCTCGGTGGTGGAAGGTGGTCGGGAGATCTATCGTCGCGGGTCCGCAAGCAACTGGGTCGCGGAGGCGGCCGTGGAAGGAGGGGTTGTGGCGGCCCGCCTTCGCGTCGCGCCTCGGCCGGAGGTCCTCGCCCGAATCCATGGCAACCTCCCGCTTGTGATTCTCGCGAGCGGGATCGCGATTGCGCTGCTCCTCGCTTCCTCGGTTGCGCTTGCCCAGGCTGCGGTGCGTCGAGCCGACGAGGCCAGAGACAGTCAGGAAAGGTACCGTCGATTCTTCGAAGCCGATCTGGCGGGCGCCGTCGTGACGGATCCGGAAGGGCATCTTTCCGATGCCAATCCCGCTGCCCTGAGGATGTTCGGCCTCGACTCGGTGGCCGCGTTCGCGGGCCGAAGGATCTCGTCCTTGTACGTGCGACCCGAGCAAAGAGAGGAGTTGCTGGCGCGACTTGCCGAGAAGGGGCGCGCGGATCAGGTCGAGATCGACATGCGGAGAGCGGACGGGCGTCCGCTGCACGTCCTGGTCAACATGGTCGGTCGACGAGACGCGGACGGAAGGATCCTTGAAATCCATGGGTTCCTCCTCGACACCACCGACAAGAGGCGCGTCGAGGTCCAACTCCGACAGGCTCAGAAGATGGAAGCGATCGGGCGGCTGGCCGGGGGAGTGGCGCACGATTTCAACAACCTCCTCGGGGTGATCACCGGATACGGCGAACTGCTTGACAAAGACATTCCGGAAGGTCATCCCGGTCGCCGGCGCGTGCGGGAGATCCGGCGCGCCGCGGAGAGCGCGGCCAGCCTGACTCGTCAGCTTCTCACCTTCAGCCGACAGCAAGCTCTGGAGACCCGCATCCTCGACGTGAACGAGATCGTTCCGAGCGCGGAGAAGATGCTGCGGCGGCTGATCGGAGAGGACATCCACCTCGTCACCAACCTGGCCCCCGACCTCGGGCGGGTGCGAGCCGACGGGGGACAGATCGAGCAAGTCATCATGAACCTGGCCATCAACGCCCGCGACGCGATGCCCGAGGGCGGAAAGCTGATGATCGAGACAGCGAACGTCGAACTCGACGAGCACTACCTCGCGACTCATCCGGCCGTGAAACCGGGTCCCCACGTCATGCTCGCGGTGAGCGATACGGGGCACGGCATGGATGCCAACACGATCGCTCACATGTTCGAGCCCTTCTTCACCACGAAAGAGCACGGCAAGGGCACCGGTCTCGGCCTCGCAACCGTTTACGGCATCGTGCAACAGAGTGGCGGGACGGTGAACGTGTACAGCGAGGCCGGCCAGGGAACGAGCTTCAAGGTCTACTTGCCACGCGTCGATGACGAGGCGGTGCAGACCAAGCCTGCTGGAGGCGACGTGGTGACTCCCCGAGGCACAGAGACGATCCTCCTGGTCGAGGACTCGGACTCGCTGCGGGAAATGATTCGGGAAGTTCTGGAAGCCTCCGGCTACGCGGTCAACGAAGCGAGCACGCCCGAGGCGGCGGCGCGCGCCGTAACCACGACCGGCGCGGCGACCGATCTCTTGTTGACGGACGTCATCATGCCTGGCATGTCAGGTCCGGATCTCGCCGCCCGGCTTGGCTCCACGAATCCTAGGGCCCGCGTCCTCTACATCTCCGGCTATACGGACGAAATGATCGGCAGTCGCGGTCGTGGCCTGGACCCGGGGACGAACTTCCTGCAGAAGCCGTTCACGTTCGAAGCGCTCCTGCGGAAGGTTCGCGATGTTCTCGACGCGCCGAGCTAGCCTGGCACCGCGCGCGGCCAGGCTCACCCGTTACTCGAGCAGTCGCGTGAGGATCCGCACGAGCGCTCGCTGCTCGCGGAGAGAGAGGCGTTCGAGGGCGGCCGGCGGAGCCGTCATGCGATCGAGGAGGAGGGCGCGGAGACGAGAGCCGGTCGGGGTGAGGACCAGTACCTTCACCCGGCGGTCCCCGGCCGACGGGCGGCGACGCACGAGACCCCGGGAT
>DASYUL010000121.1:0-9010 GCA_036001245.1 Thermoanaerobaculia bacterium | reverse complement strand
GAGGGAGTCGCCGGCGTCGTCTTGGAGGCCTCGGGTGTCGGCGCCGGGGTCGAGGCGCACGCGAGCGGCAAGAGGCTCGTGAGCAGAGCGAGGCGGGCAAGCGTCTTCATGGGTCCTCGGTCCTCCTGACGAAATCGGAATCGGACTCTATCCGTACGAAACGACATCAAAAAGGTTGCCGGGACGGATTATTTCCGCGGACGGAGCTCCTCCGCCGCCGCCAGGATGTCGTCCATTCCCTCGCGCATGCGGTCCATGTGCGTCCGGAACGACAGGACGCAGATGCGCAGCGCGAATCGGTTTCCGAGCATTGTCCCCGTGAGGTACACGCGCTTGCGGGCGTTGATCTCCGCCAGGAAGCGCCGGTTGAGCGCGTTCAGCGCTTCGGCATCGAGGCCCGGGTGCGCCATACGGAACGCGACGATCGAGAGCTGCGGCTCGGCGATGATCTCGATTCCCGGGATCTTCCGGAGCTCTTCGGTCGCCCAGCGCGTGAGGTCGAGCTTCTCCTGGAGGTTCCGGCGGAAGGGTCCGATTCCGTGCATCGCGATCGGGAGCCACACGCGCAGCCCCCGCCAGTCGCGCGAGAGCTCCGGCGAGATGAGATTGAAATCGACGAAGTCACGGTCCTGCTGCATCTCGGGCATGTAGTCGGCGGAGAGCGCGTGGGCGCGGCGCAGAGCGTCGCCGTCGCGGACGAGGAGCGATCCGGTCCCGTAAGGCAGAAAAAGGCTCTTGTGCGGGTCGAGCACGACCGAGTCGGAGCGGGAGATTCCACGCAGGATTTCCCGACCCTCCGGCGTCAGCAGGAAGAACCCTCCGTACGCGGCATCGACGTGAAACCACAGCCGCTCGCGCGCGCAGAAATCCGCGATCGCGACGAGGTCGTCCACCGCGCCAGTGTTCGTCGTGCCGGCGTTTCCCACGACGAGGAACGGTCGCCGCCCGGCCGCGCGATCGTCGAGGACGGCCTTCTCCAGCGCATCGAGGCGGACGCGGAACTTCTCGTCCGAAGGCAGGACCCGGACGCTCGATTCCGGAAAGCCGGCGAGCATCGCTGCCTTCTCGACGGAGTGGTGCGCCTGGTCGGACGCGTAGAGCGTTCCGGAGAGAAAGTCCTCGGGAAGCCGCCCGCGCCGCGCCGTGACGAGGGCCGAGAAGGTCGCGAGCGATCCGCCGGTCGTGAGAAAGCCCCGCGCGGTTGCCGGATACCCGACGACGTCGCAGAACCAGCGCACGACGTTGGTCTCGAGCTGCGCGAGGCCCGGCGCCGCCGCGAAGACCCCGACGTAGCGGTTGACGCCGTCGGCGATGAAGTCCGCGACGGCCGAGTGCAGGATGCCGCCGCCCGGGATGTACGCGAGGTATCCCGGACCAGCGGTCCCGAACCCCTTGCCCACGACCCGCTCGAAGACGAGCTCGAGGAGCTCTTCGTAGGGGCGGCCGGTTTCGGGCAGCGGCTCGACGAGCGAGCGGGCGAGCTCCGCGCCTCCTTCGGTTTCCGCGGATGGCTGGACCGGCAGCGACTCAACGTATGCGATCAGACGCTTCGTCGCCGAGTCGACGAGGGATCGGAAGTCAGCTTGCGAGAGCTCGAGAGTCCTGTCGGCGACAGCCGACCCCCCTCTGCCTCCCCCCGGGGGAGGGCCGGGGTGAGGGCGCTCCGTCACGCGGTCCGCTGCCAGTTGTCCGCTGGCGCCCCGGCCGGCGGGACCCAGCTCGGCAGCGGCATGATCAGATGGCTCGAGAGCCCCGTCGCGTACGGCTCGTACATCGCGCGCAGCTCCGCAAGGCGGTGGTCGGTTTCCTCGCCTTCGCGGATCGGGATCCCGGCCGACGTCAGGGCCTCGCGCAGCCGGGCGAATTCGGGCGGCGCGAGCCGGTCCATTTCCAACGCCCGTGGCCGCGGCGAGAAGATCCTCGCAAGATCGACGATCGCGTGGCGCGCCATCGCGAACGTCAATCTCGCCGAGCCGACCACAGGGCCGTGCATCGCCGCGATCACCAGCGAGCAGGTGTCGAGGATCGTCGTCAGCCCCGCGACCCAGGACTGGTTGTCGTGCTGAGATCGGTAATAGGCGAGCACGGGAAAGGAGACGTGGCTCTCGAGAAGCTCCGCCGACCAGCGTTCCCACTCGGCCAGCAACTGCCCCAGCGCGGCCGGGTCTCCGGCGTGCCGGCGGAGGAGCTCGGCGGCGCTCGGAGGAGAGCCCGCCCGCGCGTCGAGCAGCGCGATGTTGGCCTCTCGCCGCGAGAACGCCTGTGAGAGCGTCGGAAGATATCCGATGACGAGCGCGAGGAATCCGAAGCCCGTTCCGGACTCCACGATCGCGAGCACCCGGCCGATCGCCGACAGCGGGGTCACGTCGCCGTAGCCCAGCGTGAAGAACGTCGTGCCGCTCATGTAGAGATCGGCGGAGAAGCCGGCCGTGCCGAGGGGCGCCGCGAGCCGGGCTTCGAAACCCCAGTCGAGCAGGGCGAAGGCGAAGATCAGCCCGACCGCCCACAGCACGAGCAGGAGAATGAGCGAGAGGGGGCCGTAGACGCTCAGATAATTCTCGCGCGGGTTGCCCGAGCGCATCCGGAGCGCGAGGGCGCGCCAGGGGCTCCACGTGAGCCAGTAGAACAAGCGGGACAGTCGGAGCTTTCGGGAGACGCGCCGCGAGAGGATGATGGTTTCGAAGGCGTCCCAGAGGGTGATCGCGATCAGGAGGATGCCCCCGACGACCGCCCACGTGCTCACGGCGCGCATTGAATCACTGAATTGAGCGGCCCGAATTTCGTCGTGACGAGCCGGCGTGTCGTGACTCCGACCGGCGTCAGGCCCGCATCGGTCGTGGTCCGCGGCGGCGTAATCGCGTCCGTCGAGGACGTTCCCTTGGCCGCCGGCGGCGAAGCTCTCAACTTCGGCGGCTCGGTGGTGATGCCCGGGCTCATCGACACCCACGTCCACGTCAACGAGCCGGGCCGGACGGACTGGGAGGGTTTCGAGACCGCCACCCGAGCCGCGGCCGCGGGAGGCGTGACGACGATTTTCGACATGCCGTTGAACAGCGTTCCTCCGACGGTCTCCGTCGCCGCCCTGTCCGAAAAGGCCTCCGCGGCTTCCGGAAAGTGCTTCATCGACGTCGGTTTCTGGGGCGGCGTCGTTCCGGGCAACCTCGCGGAGCTCGCCGGGATGGCGGACCTCGGCGTGCCCGGCTTCAAATGCTTTCTCGTGCCGTCCGGCGTGCCGGAGTTCGACGACGTTTCGGAGCACGACCTCCGGGAGGCGCTCGCCGAGATCGCGCGGATCGGGGCCGTTCTCCTGGTTCACGCGGAGCACCCGGGCTGGATCACGACTGCGGCGACCGGCGATCCCCGCCGTTACGCGACGTATCTCGCGACGCGCCCGGCGCGCGCAGAAGACGAAGCGGTCGCGCTCCTCGCGCGCCTCTGCCGCGAGACCGGTGCGCGAATCCACATCGTCCACCTCTCGTCGGCGACAGCGTTGGGAGAGATCGAGAGTGCGCAGGCGGCGGGGCTGTCGCTCTCCGCGGAGACCTGCCCGCACTATCTGTTCTTCGCCGCCGAGGACGTGCCCGACGGCGCGACGGAGTTCAAGTGCGCGCCGCCGATCCGGGATCGCTCGAATCGGAATCCGTTGTGGGACGGCCTCGCTGGCGGCGCGATCGAGATGGTCGTCTCGGACCACTCGCCGTCGCCTCCGGAGATGAAGAGTCGCGAGACCGGCGATTTCCTCTCGGCGTGGGGCGGGATCTCTTCTCTGCAGCTGCGGCTCCCGGCGGTGTGGACCGCGGCGCGGGAGCGCGGCCATACCGTCGAGCAGCTCGCGGGGTGGCTCTGCACGGCGCCCGCACAGCTCGGCGGAGTCGCGAATCGTAAGGGCGCGATCGCGCTCGGGTTCGACGCGGACTTCGTCGTATGGGATCCCGAGGCCGCGTTCGAGGTGCGACCCGACTCGATTCACCACCGTCACAAGCTGACTCCCTATCTCGGGCGGACGCTCTCCGGTGTCGTCGAGGCGACGTTCCTCGCGGGTGAGAAGATCTTCGAGAACGGGAGATTCATTGGAATGCCCCGAGGCAGAATTCTCTGGACTGCGGCGGGTGCAGGCCCGTAGGGCCTGTCCCCGCGACTTTAATAAATGACCGACTTCACCGAGCTCGTGGATCTGGCATCGGAGCGACTGGGGGGCGCTGCGATCGCGGCGAACGACGAGTTTTTCGCGCCGAAGGAGAACCTCGTCAAGGTTTCGAAGCCCGTTTTTCACGAGGGCGAGTACACCGATCGCGGCAAGTGGATGGATGGGTGGGAGACGCGCCGCCGCCGCGAGCCGGGTCACGACTGGTGTGTCGTCCGGCTCGGCCTGCCCGGCGTGATCTCCGGCGTCGACGTGGACACGGCGTTCTTTCGGGGGAACTTCCCGGAGTCGTGCTCGATCGAGGCGGCCGAAGCGGAAGACGGCCCCTGGACTGGGATCCTTCCCCGATCGCCGCTCTCCGGAGACGCGAAGAACCTGTTCTCGATCGAGGGCGATCGGCGCTCGACGCACGTGAAACTCCACATCTATCCGGACGGCGGCGTCGCGCGGCTTCGCGTCTATGGCCGCGTGACGCCGGACGCCGAGCGCCTCTCCCGCGAGAAGGAGGTCGACCTCGCGGCGCTCGAGAACGGAGCGCTCGTTGCCGCAGCCAGCGACATGTTCTTCGGCGCGCGGCACAACCTGATCCTGCCGGGACCGCCGCGCGGAATGCACGACGGCTGGGAGACCCGGAGACGCCGCGGGCCCGGGCACGACTGGGCGATCGTGCAGCTCGGCGTTCCCGGAACGATCCGGTCGATCGAGGTCGACACGACGTGGTTCAAGGGCAACGCGCCCGGGAGCTGCTCGGTCGAGGTGCTCGACGCCGGAGACCCGATGTCCGGCGCGGCGGAGTGGCGCGAGATCCTGGCGGAGACGCCGCTCCGGCCCGACGCGGTGCACCGTTTCGACGGCGAAGTCCGTTCGGGCCCGCCCGCCACCCACGCCCGTCTGAACATCTTCCCGGACGGCGGCGTGGCGCGGCTGCGGCTCCTCGGCTCCGTCGCGTGAGGCGCGACGTGAGCTCCACGCTGGAACGTTTGAACGACCTTCCTCCCGAGGAGGCGGAGGCCCGTCTTCTCTCCTGCTGCGGGTCGCGCGAGTGGGCGCGGCGGGTCGCCGCCGAGCGGCCGTTCGAGAGCGCGGACGCGCTCGCGGAAGCCGCCGACCGGATCTGGCGGTCGCTATCGGAGGAAGAGTGGAGGAGAGCGTTCACGGCGCACCCGCGCATTGGAAATGTAGTGGGGACAGGTCCTGCGGACCTGCACCCGCCACCTTAGTCCGCGGGGACAGGTCCTACGGACCTGCAACCGCAGCAGTCCATGGGGGCGGAACAGAAAAGGGGTCTGTCCCCATTTTGGGCGCACGACTGGTCGCGCCGCGAGCAGGCGGGGACGAAGAGCGCCTCCCCCGAGACGCTGGCGAACCTCGCCGACGCGAACGGCGAGTACGAGGAGCGCTTCGGCCACATTTTCATCGTGTGCGCGAGCGGAAAGAGCGCGGCCGAGATGCTCGCGGAAGCACTTGCGCGGCTGCATAATGACGCGCAAACCGAGCTCGCGATCGCGGCCGAGGAGCAGCGAAAGATCACGCGGCTGCGTCTCGCGAAGTTACTCGAAGCGGAGGAGGCTTGAGCCGGATCACGACGCACGTGCTCGACACCGCGATCGGACGGCCGGCGGTCGGTGTGCCCGTGACGGTCGAGTTTCTCGCGGGCGGCGAATGGAAAAGGATCGGGCGGGGGCACACGGACACGGAAGGCCGCGCGAGAGAGCTCTGCGACGGCGACATCGAGGCCGGGACGTACCGGCTGACGTTCGACACGGCATCCTACTTCGAGGCGAGGGACGTCGAGGGCTTCTTTCCCGTTGCGCAGATCGTGTTCGAGGTGCGCGATCCGAGCAAACACCATCACGTCCCGCTGCTGCTCTCACCCTTCGGGTATTCGACCTACCGGGGCAGCTGAACTTGCTCGGTCCGAACAGCTACGGGAAGTCGGGAATCCGGCTCGTCAGGCTCGACCGCCGCGGCGGCCGACACGACGTCGTAGACCTGACGGTCGCGGTTCGATTCGAGGGGGAGTTCGAGGCCGCGCACGTCTCGGGCGACAACTCCGGCGTCCTCCCCACCGACACGATGAAGAACACCGTGTACGCCCTCGCGAAGGGCCGGCTCGTCGGAGAGATCGAGGGCTTGGCTCTCGTGCTCTCCGAGCACTTCCTCCGCGAGAACCGGGAGGCGTCTCGCGTCGAGATCTCGATCGAGGAGCGGCGCTGGGATCGGCTCGACGAAACCTCTTTCGAGGGCTCGAGCAAAGAACGGCGGACGGCGCGGGTGTCGCGGTCGCGCGATGGCGCATCGGTCGATTCCGGTCTGAAGGATCTCCTCATCATGAAGACGGCGCGGTCCGGGTTCTCCGGATTCAAACGCGACCGTTTCACGACCCTGAAGGAGACGAGGGACCGCATTCTCGCGACGTCGCTCACCGCCGCCTGGACGCACGCGTCGGCCACGGGTCCGTTTGGTTCCTGGGATGCCGTGCGCCGCACGCTGCTCGACGCGTTCACAGCGCACTACAGCGCGTCCGTTCAGCAGACGCTCTACGCGATGGGGGAAGCGGCGCTCGCGGGCCATTCCGGGCTGTCGCGGATCCGTCTGACGATGCCGAACAAGCACCACCTGCTCGCCGACCTGGCGTCCTTCGGGCTCACGAACGAAAACGAGATCTTCGTCGCGACCGAGGAGCCCTATGGTCTCATCGAGGCAACGGTCATTCGAGGCGGCTCGGAGTCACAAAGGAGTTAGGAGGCGGGTGCAGGTCCGCAGGACCTGTCCCCGCGACTTACTCGAAGTAAGGAGGTTCGAGATGCCGGTCCAGTTCAAGGTCCTACTCACCAAAAGCGCCCAGGGAGACATTCTCGTGAACGGAAACTACGTGAGCGGCAGTGAGCCGATTCTCGTCGAGCGCGTCAACGTCGTCGAGCTGGACAGCACGGGAAACACGATCGGTGCGACAACCTACCGATTGAATATGAGCATCGATCCCACCCCCGGTTCCTCTCTGATGGTCACGCAAACGCCGACCGGGAGTAACGTCAAAGGGGCACGAGCCACCGCCCACTTCGTCGTCATCGACAAGACCGCGCAGTCATCGACGCTCAACCTGTAGCGCCGGTCGTCACCGCGTGACTTCGGTTCAGGACGTCCTGCGCCGTCTCAAGGCGAGGGCGCACCCGGGCAACCTGAAAGGGATGTCGCGATTCGCGGCGCGGTGGATCGCCGCGGACGCGATCCGCGAGCTCGAGAGCGACGCGGTTGCGAGAAGGTTGAGGCTCAGCCGCGCCGACTCTCGAGGATCCTCACGAACGAGCGCCCGCGCAGCTCGTCCAGGGTCAGCCCGCTCCTTTCCACCGCCTCCTCGGCGGTGATCGCGCCGCAGCTCCATGCGCGGAGGAAGTGGTTCAGGAGGCCCTGCCCGGTCGCGGCGTCGTCGAACACCTCGCCCACGAGCGTCGCCTGGCCCGCCTTTGCGACGAAATTCTTGAGTCGCGCCGACGCGGCGTCGATGCCCTCCAGGAAGAATGCGTACAGCGCGGCGTACCGGCTCGGGAGTTGCGCGGGATGGAGGTCCCAGCCCTGATAGAAGCCGTGCGAGAGGGAGTGGCGGACGTGCTCGTAGTGGAGCTTCCACGCGGAATGCACCGCGGCGCGATTCTCTTCGATCTGGCGCGGTGAAAGCGCTGCGCCCGGCGCCGCGCGGTGCGGCGGCACGGGAAGCACGTTCGTCGCGCCGTCGGAGATCCACACGCCCGTTCCCGCGAGGACGACCTGCATCACGCTCTTCGCGAAGTCGCACGTCGGATGCGTCATCGTCTGGTACGCGGCGGTGATGTTCAGGGAGGCCGTGTAATCGTACGTGCCGAAGTGCGCGGCGATGCAGCGGCCGCGCGCGGCGGCAACGAGATCCGGGAGAGCCGCGCGGCCGGTCGCGTCGAAAATAGATTGCGGCGTCTCGACCATGATCTCGAATGGAAGCGCGCGCTCGGGAAATCCCAGGTGCCTCTCGAGCTGCTCGAGCAGCGAGGCGAGCGCCGACACCTGGTCGACCACGGTCACCTTCGGCAGCGTGACCACGAAGTTGTCGGGCAAGTGTCCGCCCGTCTCTTTCGCGAGCGCGCCGAGGAACAGGTCGAGCGTCCGGATCGCGCGCGCCCCGAGTTCCTCGGTGAACGGCTTGACGCGGATACCGAGATGGGGCGGCAGCGTCCCCGCGGCGAGACCTTTCGCGACCTCCCGCGCCGTGAATACGGCGTGGCCGTCTTCCTCCGGGTCGGGCCGGTTTCCGTAGCCGTCTTCGAAGTCGATGCGAAAGTCTTCGACGGGCTCGCGCTCGAGCTTGGCGATCACGCGCGGGTAGATCTTGCGCGCGAGATCCTCCGGCAGGCCGAGCGCACGACCGAGCTCCTCGGCGCGCGAAGCGTGCTCCGAAAGCGCCAGGCGCGCGAGCGTACCCAGCTTGGCCGCACTGTCGGACCGAAAGACCTGCGCGCCCCCGTACACGGTATGAACCGGCTGCCGCCGGGGGGAATCGCCAGGGTATCGCTTTGCAAACGCGCGGTTCGCGTCCGCAAGCTCCGCGAGAACGATTTGCAGGTTTTCGGGTGAGAGCGTCGGCTTCACGCGGTATCGCTCCAGAACTGCTCGAGCAGGTTGCCGGAGACCCGTGTTCGGTACTCCGCCGTCGAGCGCAGGTCGTCGATCGGGCGGATCTCGCCTTCGAGGGCGCGCCGGGCCTCAGTGATCGTAGCGCCGGACGCGAGCGCGGCTTCCGTGAGCGGCAGCCGCACGACGGTCGGGGCGACGCTCCCCAGCGCGAGGCGCGGGCGCTCCGATCGGCGAGGCGCGGCGGACTCTCGAAGAAGAAAT
>DASYUL010000120.1:0-23176 GCA_036001245.1 Thermoanaerobaculia bacterium | reverse complement strand
GCCGACCACAAGACGCGGCTCTACAACCACTGGGCCGTGGAGGGTTCGGTCGGATTGGGACTGACGGAACGCTGGTCGATTTTCGCCAGCGCGGGATGGGAGCTCCGCAAGTCGCGGGGCGGCTGGGCAGGGGGCATCGTCAACGGTTTGACCCTGTTTCCTCCCTTCGAGATCGACGAGGGCCGGAAGGTGCGGGTCGGCACGAAGGTGAACTTCATTTCCGAGACGGACTCGGACCTCCGGGTCGGCCTCTTCGCCGCCGCCCACGTTCCCGTCAGCAATGCCTCGATCCGCCAGGACGAGCTGTTCACCGTCGCCGACCAGGTCAACTCCCGGCGGGCCGACTGGGAGTGGGGCGCCGTGCTCACCAAGGGCGTGTTCACCGCGATGGGCAGCTACACGCTCGCCGGCCGCCACGATCAGGACTTGCGGCCATCGAACCGGTTGCGGCTCGGCCTCGGAGTCGATGTGCCGATCGTCCCCTTCCTGCACCTGATCGGGGAGCTCGACCGGAACATCCTGGACGGCGGCGACTTCCCCGAAGAAGACTATTCGATGCTCTACACGGGCGCCCGGTTCTGGCTCGGCCACACCGGCCTCGCGGTCTCCGCGGCGTTGAACGCGAACATCGACCAGATCGTCCAGGCGGGATGGGGCCCGGCGCCGATCGGCGGCCTCGTCGGGATCACGTACGCTCCGTGGCCTCCGCCGCCCCCGCCGCCGGTCGTCGTGCCGCCGCCCCCCTCGCCCGCAGTGGTCGAAGAGGTTCCGGTTCCCGTCCCGCCGCCTCCGCCGGTCGCTCCGCGAACGACGAGCGACGAGATCTATTTCGACGCCGGCAGCGCGAGGCTGACCAACATTGCCAAGGCGATTCTGGACGGCGTGGCCCTCCGGATGAAGAACGACCTCAACTCGACGGCGGCCATCAGCGGATACTCGGACAACCTCGGCAGCGAAGAGGCGAACCTCGATATCTCGCGGCGCCGCGCGGATGCCGCCAGGGAGTACCTCGTGACCCGCCACGGAATCGATCCCGCCCGGATCACGACAGTCGGCAAGGGCTCGGCCGAGCCGGCCTATGACAACTCGACGGAAGAGGGTCGGGCGAAAAACCGTCGCGCTCTGATCGTGGTGACGTTAGTCTCCGGCACGTGAGCCGGGAGGCGCGGGACAGCTCGAATCCGCCCCCTCAACCCGAGGGGGCTTTTTTGACTCCGGCGCCGGCGGGTCCGCTCCACGAGGAAGCGCGCCCCGCGCGATCGGGGGGTCTGCTCGTGGTCGCCACCGCGGCGGCGGTCGCCCTCCTCTACTTCGGCCGCGTCCTCTTCATCACGCTGGCGTTTGCCCTCTTTCTCGCGTTCGCCATGCGACCGTTCGTCTCGCTCCTCGAGCGTGCGGGCGTGCCGCGCGTGCTTGCGATTCTTCTCCTGATCTTCCTGCTCGTCGGCGGCGTGGTGCTGCTCGTCATCAACGTCACCGCGCAGTTCAACGACCTGTATGAGCAGCTCCCCCGCTACCAGGACCGGATCCGCGAGGTCGTGTCGAACCTGATGAATTTCGTGGACCGCATCCGCGCGAGGATGGGGACGATCCTCCCGGAGGACGCGCGCGGCGTGCGGGAGGTCAAGATCTCCGCGTCGCCGCTCGATACCACGCGGGCTTTCATGGCGCGCATCGGTGCCACGCTGCATTTCCTCCTGTACGCGGCGGCCGTGCCGTTCCTGACGTTCTTCATGCTGAAGGACCGGGAGAAGTTCGGACGGGTCATCGAAGGGATGTTCGCGAGGAGCCGCCGCTTCGGAGACTCCGACGTGACGGGGGCCGTCTCGTCGAAGATGACGTCCTACGCGCTCGGGCTCTCCTTCGTGATGCTCATCATGGCGTCGGCGACGACCGTGGCGCTGATGATCCTGAGGGTGAACTACTACTACCTGCTCGGCCCTCTCGCCGGCCTGGCGATCCTCGTCCCGTATGTCGGCGTCCTCTTCTCGACGATTCCAGCCGTCGCGGTCGCGTTCTTCCAGTACGGGATGAGCAAGGCGCTCATCGTCTTGATCGTCTACACGTGCCTCCAGTTCCTGGAAGGAAACGTGCTGACCCCGTTCATCGTCGGAGGAAAGGTGCGCCTCTTCCCGCTGACGATCATGGTGGCCTTCATCTTCTGGGGAATGCTCTGGGGCGTGGCGGGCGCGATGCTGGCTGTTCCGATGACCTCGGCGATGAAGGTCGTGTGCGAGCACGTGAGCGGGTGGGAGGGATTCGCGCGATTGCTCGGGGACCCCGACCCGCCGCCGCGCATCTAAACGGGACAGATTTATTTACCGACCCGGTCGGTTAACTCGGTCCGTCAACCTCTCCCGTAAATAATTCTGCCTCTAAAGGGGACTGCCTCTAAAGGGGACAGTCCCCTTATCCGGTACTAAAGGTGACAGTCCCCTTATCCGGTAGCTATGGTTCGTATGGATAGCCCCTCGCGAGCTCCCGCTCCAGACGCGCGTCGTGCCCGTAGATGTCGTCGTAGAACTCGACGCCTCTCTCCGGACGCACGATGGCAGTCGCGTAATAGATCACGACCGGCAGGGGTCGGCCGAGATTCACTCGGCGCGAGGAGGACCCGTCCATTGCGCGACGCACCTGGTCGGCCGACCACTCGGCCGGATCGCGGAGCACCCAGACCGCGAAGCGTGCCGGGTCCTCGAGCCGGATGCAGCCGTGGCTGAAGTCCCGCCTCGTGCGAGAGAAAAACTCGGTCGCCGGCGTCCCGTGCATGTACACGTTCTGGTCGTTCGGAAAAATGAACTTTGCGAGACCCAGCGCGTTCCTCGGCCCGGGCCGCTGGCGGATGCCGAGCTCTCCCCGCACGACGCGCGCGATGTTCGCGGCCGTTGCCGGCTGCGCCGGGCCGGTGTCTCCGGAGCCGCTGTAGACCTCCATGTCGTTGCGTGCCAGGTACCCCGGGTTCCGGCGAACCGCCGGCAGTATCTCGCGCCGCAGGATCCCGAGCGGGATCACCCAGTATGGGCGGAAGACGATGTATTGCATGTCGCGCTCGAACAGCGGCGTCTCACGCCCCACCTCCGCCCTCCCGACCACGACGTTCATCGTCAACGCAGGTGCGCCGTCGGGAGGCAGCGAGTCGAACGCGTAGAGCTGGAACGAAGGCACGTTCACGACGACGAACGGACCGGCGTCGAGCGCGGGCAGCCACCGGATCCGTTCCAGCGCGAGCTCGAGCTGCCGCGCCCGCCGGGCGGGCGGCACGTTGAACGCGGCGAGCGTCGTCGGACCGAGCACGCCGTCGGGAGCGAGCCCGTGGCGCGCCTGGAACCGCGCGACCGCAGCGGCGGTGGCGTCGTCGTACAGTCCGCCGTCAGCGCCAGGCGCTCCACCCTCGTTCTCCGGCAGGTCACCGAACGCCGCGAGCCGCCGGCGGAGCGCCGCGGTCTGGTCGAAGCGGTCGCCCGGACGGACGACCCGCGGAGCCGTCACGGTCGGAAGCGTGGAGTCCGCGGCGAGAGTGCGGTACCGCGCGTATGCGGCCTTGAGATTTCGATACTGCACGAAGCGCGGCTCCGCATCGCGCACCATCTCGGCGATGCGGCCCCGGGCGATTGCATCGCTCAGGATGCGCGCGAGGTCGAGCTTCTTCCGCTCGACGTTTATGCCGATGGCGAGGCGGATCGGGTTCACGCGCCCGATGTGGACGTCGGACAGGTGGCGGAGAATGCCGATCGAGAGCGCCAGGTCGAACCAGGCGGTGTCGCGCGCAGACCGGAACCCGCCGGCGGCGACCCCGTCGAATCGCTCAGCGAGCGTCGCTGCATCGTAGTCCTCGGAGCGGAGGCCGCGCTCCTGCGCATTGCGGAGGACGTCGATCGCGGCGCGGGCCGCCTCCGTGGGCCGCGCTCCCGCGCTCCACACCGGCCGCCACCCGGACGCCGAGTAGAGCGCGGTGAGCTCGTCGCGGTAGTGGGGAAAACGCGGCCACCGCAATCCGGAGAGAACCCCGGCCTCCGACACGTCACGCAGCATCGCCGCCACGCCGGTGTCGTTCGTCGGGCCCGGGCCGGCACCGGCGACGGTCTGCGCGCGCCCGTGGCCGGAGGAGGCCCACGTCGCCACGGTCAAGACGAAAGCGAACCACCCGCGCCTGAATTGAGACGGAACGAGAGCGGCGCTCGTCATGCTCTCTCCCTCCGGGCAGGGGCTGGGCTCATTCTCACCCGGATTCAGCCGCCGGGATCACGCAGGGATGAGAGGTCAGGATTTCGGACTCTTCGAGAGCGAAAGAAGGCTGCCGAGAAAACCCGCCGCGCCACCCACCGCCGGCAGCGCGAGCGCCGTCGGCAGATCGAGGAACCCCACCCAGAAGAGAGCGAGCACCGGGTGGGGCTCGCGCGAGAGGAAATACGCGGCACCGCGGTACGTCGCGTAGAGGAGAGCCAGCGCCAGGGCTCCGCCGGCGAGCCCTTCGAAGAAAGCGTGCAGCCAGAACGGGGCGCGAATCGCCGTCTCGGTCGCGCCCATCCGGCGCATGATGCCGATCTCGTCGCGGTGCAGGTCGAGGGCGAGCCGCACCGCGGAGGCGACCGAGAGGATCGCGGCAACCGTCAGCAGTCCTCCGAGAAAGAGACCCGCGCCGCGGAGCAGGCGCACGCCGTCGCGGAACTTCGCCGCAAACTCCTCCTCGGATTCGGCGGCGTCCACTCCCGGCCAGGAGCGGGCGGCGACGGCGATCTCCCGAGCCGCCCTCGGAGGGGCCGACGGCTTCAACGACACCTCGATCGCCGGCGGAAAGGGCGCCTCGCCCAGGTCGGCGATCGCGCCGCCGAGATCCGGATACGCCCGCCGGAACCGCTCGAGGGCGGCCGCGCTTCCGACGATGGTCACCTTTGCGACGCGCGGATCCTCGGTTACCCGGGCCGCGACGCCGCGGGCGTCGGCTGAGGCATCGAGGGTGAGGATCGCCGCGGCAGGCTCCCGCGCGGAGCCCGCGAGCCGGCCGAGATTCCGCGAGAGGAGCGCGAACAGCCCGGGCACGTAGAACGCGAGCGCGATGAGCACGACCGCGATCGCAGTGTGACGCGGACCGCTCTTCGCGATCGCCCATGCCTCACCGAAGAGATAGCGGGAGTTCATTCCCCTCCTCTGTCATTCCGAGGACCGAAGGTCCGAGGAATTTCGTGACTCATCGGAAAGGATCCCTCGCTTCGCTCGGGATGACAGAGAAAAGCACTAACCCGGCAGGAACGGCGCTTCTCGTGCGAGGGCCTCCCGCGCCATGTCCCGCTCCCGGAGCTTGCCTTTCTCGAGCGTCAGCACGCGGTGTCCCATGCGGCGGATCAAGTCCACGTCGTGAGTCGCCACGAAGACGGTCGTGCCGCGGATGTTGATCTCCGAAAAGAGCTTCATGATCTCCTCGGAGAGCACGGGGTCGAGGTTGCCCGTCGGCTCGTCGGCGAGAAGCAGCACCGGCTCGTTGACGATCGCGAGAGCGATCGCGGTGCGCTGCTGCTCGCCCCCGGAGAGCTCGGAAGGCAGCGAGTTCATCCGGTGGTGGAGCCCGACGCGCTTCAACGCCTGGTAGGCGCGTCGCTTCTGCTCGCCGCGCGAGAGGCCGAGCACGCTCTGCACGAACGCGAGGTTCCCGTAGACGGTCTTCCTTCCGATCAATTTGAAGTCCTGAAAGACGACGCCGAGAGTTCTCCGGAAGTACGGCACCTGACCGTCCGGCAGCACGCCGATGTTGCGGCCGTTCACGACGATCTGACCCGACGTCGGAAGCTCCTCGCGGAACAAAAGCTTCAGGAGCGTCGACTTGCCCGCCCCGGACGGTCCCGTCAGGAACACGAACTCGCCGCGCTCCACGGTGAAGGACACCTCCGAAAGGGCGTGGCGGAAGGGGCCGAAGTCCTTGCAGACGCGGAAGAGCTGGATCATCGGGGCGCCGCCCGCCGTCCGTTCCTCCGGCGTCATCCGAGCGCGCGGGTCAAGGCGTCGCGCACGGTCGCGGGATCGGCGCGTCCTCCCGTCCGCTTCATCACCTGTCCGACGAACCAGCCGAACGTCTGTGTTTTTCCGGAGCGGTACAGGCTGACCTGCGACGGGTTCTGCTGCACGATCTCGGACACGATTGCAACGAGGGCGTCCGTGTCCGAGATCCGGCCGAGGCCCCGCTCGCGCACGATCTCCGGGGCGGCGCGCGGCGAGTCGACCATCGCGGCGAACACCTCTTTGGCCGACGCGGCGGAGATCTCTCCGGACTCGAGGAGCGCGAGAAGGCCGGCGAGGCGCTCGGGCGCGATCGGAAACGAACGGGCGTCTTCCGGAGAGACCTTGCGCTCTCTCATCCAGCGGAGCACTTCGCCCGTGACCCACACGGCGGCGGCGCGGGGCGCAGCGCGCGCCGCGAGGTCCTCGAAATAGTCGCCGAGCTCGCGCGCCGAAACGAGCGTCTCGGCGTCCGCCGGCGAGATCCCGTATTGAGCAACGAATCGCGCGCGCCGGGCGCGGGGCAGCTCGGGCAGGGAGCGCGCGGTCTCTTCGATCCAGGCGTCATCGACGACGAGCGCGCCGAGATCCGGCTCGGGGAAATAGCGGTAGTCGTGCGCCTCTTCCTTCCCGCGCATGAGAACGGTCCGTCCCGCCGCCACGTCCCAGAGCCGCGTCTCCTGGTGCACGCGCTCGCCGGAAGCGAGGACCTCTGCCTGCCGGGTCGCTTCGTGCTCGAGCGCCTTCGCGACGAAACGAATCGAGTTCAGGTTCTTGATCTCGACGCGCGTACCGAAAGGCGCGTCCTCCGAGAAGCGCACCGACACGTTCGCGTCGCAGCGCATGTTCCCCTTCTCCATGTCGGCGTCGGACACGCCCGTGTAGCGCAGCAGCCGCCGCAGCTCGATCAGGTACGCCGCAGCTTCGTCCGGAGTTCGCAGATCGGGCTCGCTCACGATCTCGACGAGAGGCACACCCGCGCGGTTCCAGTCCACGAGCGAAACGGTGCTCGGAACGTCGTCGAACGGGTTCTCGTGAAGGAGCTTTCCGGCGTCTTCCTCGAGGTGAATCCGGACGAGACGGACCGACTTCACGCCGTCCGGCGTATCGATCTCGACCGCTCCCGCCGTCGCGAACGGCCGGTCGAACTGCGAGATCTGGTAGCCCTTCGGCAGATCCGGGTAGAAGTAGTTCTTGCGCGCGAACCGGGAGTCGCGATGGATCTTTGCCCCGACGGCGAGAGCGAGCCGCATCGCCAGAGCGACCGCTTCGCGGTTCAGGACGGGAAGAGTTCCGGGGAAACCCAGACAGACCGGGCAGGTCGCGGAATTGGGAGGCGCGCCGACCGTGACCGGACAGGCGCAGAAGATCTTCGACTGCGTCAGGAGCTGGGCATGGACCTCGAGGCCGATGACGGGGAAAACTCGCGTTCTCTCAACTGTTTCGGAGGAAGACACCGCGAAAAATCTTAGCATGCAGGGTGTGAAGAGCTCGCCCGTCCCTTCCGCCGTCTTCCTCGCGGAGGATGCACCCGAAGGAATCCTCGCCGCGGTCTCGGAGCGCGGCACGGCGCCGCGCGGAGCGGAGTCGCCCACGGCTTACCTGGCCCGCCGTTTCGCCGCGGAGCTCGGCGTCCCCGACCTACCGATCGTACGCGGAACTCAGGTGCACGGCCGGCGCGTCGTGACGGTCGAAGAGCGACCGGCGGAAGGCGAGACCGTCGACGCGGGTTCCTGCGACGCGCTGGTCACGCGGCTCGCCGGCGTCGGGCTCGTCGTGCAGACCGCCGACTGCGTTCCGGTCCTGCTGGTGGTGTCCGACGCGATCGGCGCCGTTCACGCGGGGTGGCGCGGCGCGGCGGCCAACGTCGCGGGCGCCGCGATGGAATCGCTCCTCGCCTTGACCGAGGACCCCGGCTCGGTCCGCGCGTGGCTCGGGCCCGCGATCGGCCCGTGCTGCTACGAGGTCGGCGGCGAGGTCGCGGGGCAGTTCGCCGCTGAGTTCGTCCGCCCGTCCGGCGATGGACGCCCTCGCCTCGACCTGCCGGCGGTGGTGCGATCACAGCTCGAGGCCGCCGGCGTCCGTCCAGGGAACATCGTCGTGGGCGCCGCATGCACGCGCTGCGGCGGTGAGCGATTCGCGTCCTGGCGGAGAGATCGGGAAAAGGCAGGTCGCATGATCGCGCTCGTCGCGCGCACTTGACACCGCCCGGCGATAGCCTCCGATCGCGGCGCGAGGAGTCTCCGGAACGCATCGCGAAGAGTCTCCGCGAAGTAACCGAGCGGAGGAGCTTCGCGATGCGGGAGCGCGACCGCGGCGAGGGATCAGGCGCTCGGTCGAGGCGGGTTTGCCGAGCCGAGCGCCGGTGGCGGCAGCCAGATCCCGAGCAAGGAAGCGCGACGTTTACGCCGGCGTCAGGTCAGCGTAGCGCGCGACGAACTTCTTCTTCCCGGCGCGGTCGAAGTAGACGGTCAGGCGCGTCTCCTCGCCGGATCCCTCCTGCGACAGGATCACTCCGTACCCGTAGCGCGGATGCCGCACGCGCCGGCCGCGCTTCAACTCGCCGGTGCCGGGCAGCTCCACTTCCTGCGACTCGTCCTCAGGCGCACCCGGGAAACGCCGCGGGGACAGGCCCTGCGGGCCTGCACCCGCCGCAGTCCACGACCGTGCCCCGCCGAAAAAGCGCTCGTCCACCGCCTCCGGCGGGACCTCCGCGACGAAGCGCGACTCCATGCGCGGCATCACCTTTCCGTAGACGAGCCGCCGGCGCGCGAGCGTGAGCGTCAGCTCGTCCTTCGCGCGCGTCATTCCGACGTAGAGCAGTCGCCGCTCCTCCTCGAGCTCGTCCTCGTCTTCGCCCGACTGCCCGTGCGGCAGATACCCTTCTTCGAGCCCGACGACGAAGACCGATGGGAACTCGAGCCCCTTCGCCGCGTGCAGCGTCGAGAGCGTGACGCCGCGACCGCCGGCCGCCGCCTCCGCGTCGGTCGCGAGCGACACCGAGTCGAGGTAGTCGGCGAGCGTCGCCCCCTCGGGGCTGCGCCGTTCGAACTCGCGCGCGGAGGAGACGAGCTCGGCCAGGTTCTCCCGGCGCGCGACGTCTTCGGGCTCCTCCGAATTCTCGTAGAGCGCCGCGAGACCCGTCACACCGAGCAGGTGTTCGAGGACCACGGAAGGAAGGTCCCTCTCCGCGCGCTCCTTCAGGTCCGAGAGAACGCGTCGGAACCGGCCGAGCGACGTCTTCGCACGGTCGGTCAGCACCGCCGGCGGATCCGCCGAAACTTCCCACCAGGATCGCCCGCTCTCACGCGCGGCGTTCGAGAGCCGGTCGAGCGTGGCCTGTCCAATCCCGCGCGCCGGCACGTTCACGACGCGCCGGAATGCGAGGTCGTCTTCGGGGCGCGCGGCGAGACGCAGGTACGCGAGCGCGTCCTTGACCTCCGCCCGTTCGTAGAACTTCATGCCCCCGACGACCACGTAGGGAATCCGCCGGCGCACGAGCTCCTCCTCGAAGGACCGCGACTGCGCGTTCGTCCGATAGAGGACCGCGACTTCGCCCGGCTCTTCGCGCGCCGCGAGCGCCCGGACGACCTCTTCCGCCTCGGATCGGTCCTCGTCGAAGCGCCACAGCCGGACCCGCGCGCCCGCGCCGCGATCGGCAAGGAGCCGCTTCGGGCGGCGGCGTCGGTTGTTCGCGACGAGACCCGACGCGGCGTCGAGGATCCCCGAGGTCGAGCGGTAGTTGCGCTCCAGCGGGATGATCCGGGCCCCCGGGAAGTCCTCGTCGAAGCGCAGGATGTGCTCGACCTCCGCGCCGCGCCAGCGGTAGATCGCCTGGTCTTCGTCGCCGACGGCGGCGAGCGAGTCGGCGCCCTGGCCGAGCAGCTTGACGAGCGCGTCCTGTGACGTGTTGGTGTCCTGGTACTCGTCGATCAGGAGGTGCCGGACCCGCGCGCGCTCCGACGCCAGCACGCCCGGGCGTTCGCGCATGAGCCGCACGGCTCGGACGATCAGGTCGTCGAAGTCGAGTGCGCCGGCCGACGCGAGCTTCTTCTCGTAGAGGAGGAACACGCGCCCGATCCGCTCGCCTGCCCAGTCGGTGGCAGCCGCAGCGAAGCCGGAGGCGGTGACGAGCGCGTTCTTCGCCGACGAAATCCGCGAGCGCACCGAGCCCGGCGTCAGGACCTGTTCGGAGACGCCGAGCTCCTCCATCGCTTCTTTCACGAGCGCGAGCTGGTCGGCGGAATCCGCGATCGAAAAGCGGGGAGGCAGTCCCGCGGCGGCCGCGTGGCGGCGGAGGAAGCGCAGCGCCCAGGAGTGGAAGGTCCCGACGAACGAGACGAGCGGGCGCCCTCCGAGGAGGCGCCGCGCTCGCCCGCGCATCTCTTCGGCGGCCTTGTTCGTGAACGTCACCGCGACGATCGTCCGCGGGTCGGCGCCCGTCTCGACGAGTCGCGCGAGCCGGTGGGTGATGACGCGGGTCTTCCCGGACCCCGCCCCCGCGAGCACGAGCAGCGGACCCTTTTCGTGCATGACCGCCGCTTTCTGTTCCGGGTTCAGTCCCTGGAGTGCCGGAGATTCGCCCACGACGGGAACTTAGCAGAGCTAGGAGCGGAGAGCCGAAAGCTGAGAGCTATTCCACCGTGACGGACTTCGCCAGGTTCCGCGGCTGATCGACGTCGCAGCCGCGGCGCACCGCCATGTGGTATGCGAGAAGCTGCAGCGGCACGACCGACACGATCGGCTGGAGCTCCGGGATCGTCTCCGGGATCACGAGCGACCAGTCGGCCAGCGAGGCAATCTCTTCGTCCGCGCGCGTCGTGACCACGAGCGAGATGCCTTCGCGTGACTTGACCTCGCGCAGGTTGGAGATCGTCTTCTCTCTCCATGCGTCGTTGGGAGCGAGAACGACGACCGGCAGGTTCTCGTCCACGAGCGCGATCGGCCCGTGCTTCATCTCGCCTGCGGGATACCCCTCGGCGTGGATGTAGGAGATCTCCTTCAGCTTCAGCGCCCCTTCGAGCGCGATCGGGTAGTGCAGCCCGCGCCCGAGGAACAGGAAGTTCTTCGCGTCGTGGAAATTCCGTGCCTGCTGCTCGATCTTCGGCTCGAGCGCGAGCGCGCGCTGCAGCGCGGCCGGCAGCCGGGACAGCGCGGAGCGCTCGTCCGGGGTCAGGCCCCGCGCCCGGCCGCGCGACTCGCGGAGCTTCGCGGCGATCAGGAACAGGACCGCGAGCTGAGTCGTGAAGGCCTTCGTCGAGGCGACGCCGATCTCGGGGCCCGCGTGGGTCGCCAGGACGGAGTCCGCCATCCGGGCGATCTGGGAGCCGGGCACGTTGACGATCGCCGCGATCGGAGAGCCCGCGCGCCTCGCCTCCGAGAGCGCGGCGACGGTGTCGGCGGTCTCGCCCGACTGGGAGATGCCGATGGTGAGCGTCCGTTCGTCGACCACCGGACTCCGGTATCGGAACTCGCTGCCGTAGTCCACCTCCACGGGGATCCGCGCCATCCCCTCGATCAGGAACTTCCCGACGAGCGCCGCATGCCACGACGTCCCGCACGCCAGAAGCAGCACGCGGTCGAATTTCGCGACGCGGTCGGGCTCGAGCAGCGGCGACTCGAGCGTGAGCTCGCCCGTCTCGAGCGAAACCTTTCCGCCGAACGTCTCGGCCACCGCCGTCGGCTGCTCATGGATCTCTTTCGCCATGAAGTGGCGATACCCGCCCTTCTCCGCCGCGACGGCATCCCACAGGATGTGGTGGGTTCCGCGCTGCACAGGCTGGCCGGTGGCGTCGACGATCCGCACGCTCTTCGGGTCGACTCGCGCGACGTCGCCGTCCTCGAGGAACACGACCTCGCGCGTCCACGGGACGAGCGCGACCGGATCGGACGCGACCCAGTTCTCGTTCTCCCCCAGCCCGAGCGCGATCGGCGGCCCCTCGCGCGCCGCGACGAGCACTCCGGGCTCGGCGCTCGAAGAGACGAGGACCGCGTACGCGCCGGTGAGCTTCTTCGTGGCTCTCTGTACCGCGGCGAACAAGTCGCCGCGAAACGCTTCTTCGACCTGGTGGGCGAAAACCTCCGTGTCGGTCTCGCTCCGGAACTTATGCCCGCGGGACTCGAGATCCGCCTTGCGCTCGGCGAAGTTCTCGAAGATGCCGTTGTGGACGGCGACGATCCGGCCGGTGCAGTCCGTGTGGGGATGCGCGTTCTGCTCGGTCGGGCGGCCGTGGGTCGCCCAGCGAGTATGGGCGATCCCGACGGTCCCGGGCGACTTCGCGCCGGCCATCTTTTCGAGCAGCGCCGTGAGCTTGCCGGCGCTCCGGTAGATGGTGAACCGGCCGTTACAGAGGGTCGCGATGCCCGCCGAGTCGTAGCCGCGGTACTCGAGCCGCTTCAATCCGTCCAGGAGGAGCGGCGTCGCCTCTTTCGATCCGACGTATCCGACGATGCCGCACATCAGAAGTTCTCAGCTGTCAGCTCGCAGCTGTCAGCTCTTGCTCCCCTTTCTCCCCCTCCTCCGAGCGGCCCAGCCCTCGAGGTTCTTCTGCGGGACCCGGGACAGGGCGAGCGCGCCGTCGGGAACGTCGCGCGTGATTGTCGATCCCGCGCCGACCCACGCGTCCTTGCCGACCGTTACCGGCGCCACGAGCTGCGAGTCGCTGCCGATGAAGGCGCCTTCCCCGATCGAGGTGTGATGCTTCTTCTCGCCGTCGTAGTTGCACGTGATCACGCCCGCGCCGATGTTGGCCCCGGCGCCCACGTCGGCGTCTCCGAGGTACGTCAGGTGGGACGCCTTCGCGCCCGCACGCAGCACCGCCTTCTTCGTTTCGACGAAGTTTCCGACGCGGACGTCCTCTTCGAGAACGGTGCCCGGGCGCAGGCGCGCGAACGGACCGACGCGCGATCTCGGTCCGACCCGGGCTCCCTCGAGCTCGCAGTGCGGCCCCACGACGGCGCCCGGGCCGATCACGCAGTCGATCACCCTCGTGAACGGAAGGATCTCGCTCCCCTGCTCCACGACGGACGTGCCGTCGATGCACACGAACGGATGGACGACCGCGTCCGGCTCGAATCTCACCTTCGGTCCGATGCGCGTCGTCGCCGGATCGACGATCGACGCGCCCGCGTCCAGCGCGCGCTCGAGGCAACGGCGGCGCTCGATCTCCTCGGCGGCGGCGAGCTCCGCCCGCGTGTTGATCCCCCACCCCTCCCGCCAGTCTTCGGCCTCGACTCCCTCGACCGCGCCGCCCGACGACGTCAGGATCTCGACCGCGTCCGTCAGGTAGTACTCGCCGTTGACCGGATTGCGGGAGAGCTTTCCCAGGGCGCGGGAGAGCGCCTCGGAGGAAAAACAGTAGACGCCGGCGTTGGCCTCCGGAAGCCGCATCTGCCGCGCGGTGGCGTTGCCGGTCTCCACGATCCGGCGCACACGTCCTTTCGCGTCGCGGACGACGCGGCCGAGGTCACCCGTCTCGGGCGGACGGAACGTCAGGAATGCGAGATCGAGCCCGTTCTCGCGGCGGCGTTCGATCAACTTCGTGAGGGTCGCGGACGTCAGGAGCGGCGCGTCGCCCGAAAGGATCAACACCGGGCCCGAGCCGTTGGAGAGAGCGGAGCGGCCCCGCCGCGCGGCGTCGCCGGTGCCGAGCGGAGGGTCCTGCACGACGATCGTCACGTCGCGGCCGGAAAGAGAGGCCTCCACGCTGTCGCGACGCGCGCCCACCACCGTGATGATCCGCGACGGTGAGACGCCTTCGGCGGTGTCGATCACGGCGTCGAGCAGCGTGCGTCCGGCGATGCGGTGGAGCACTTTCGGGAGCGTCGAGCGCATGCGGGAGCCGATTCCCGCCGCGAGCACGATGACCTGGGGAGCGGCCTCGGCCTGCGCTGCACGAGGGCGGCGCTGCCCCATCGTTTTTTTCCGCTTGGAGGCCTTCATGGGTCGCCCGCCTCAGACGGCGAGGAGCTCAAGTATAGGCCGCGCTCTGGCTGAGTACTGAGAGCTGAGAACTGAGAGCTACGAAGCCAGCAGCTCCTGGAACTCCGGCGTGTCGCGGACCGGATCGAAGTCGCGGTCGTGCCGCGCGAGGATGCGGTTGCGCTGGTCCTCCCCGATCGCCCGGCGCAGGCATTCGAGCGCCGACTCGGAATCGCCGCGCTGCGCATGGCAGCACGCGAGAAGAAAGTCGACTTTTCCGCCGCCGTTCTTCCGGACGGCGCGCTTCAGGTGCTCGATCGCCTCGTTCACGTTGCCGCGGTTCTTTTCGAGGACCGCCGCGTAGTAGAAGTCCTCCGGCTCGGAAAGCGATGCCGCGGTGGCGCTCTTCTGGCGCGCGCACACCGCCAGGTAGACGCGGGCCCGATCGACCAGCTCCCTCTCCTCGGGATACTTCTGGGTGAGCTCGGAGAAGTGACGCTCCGCTTCGTCGATCTTCCGGCGCTGGAGAGCCGCCACGCCCCGGTCGTATTCCTTGCGGGCGTTCTCGGTGTGGCGGGAAAGCTCCTTCAGGGTCTGCGCCTTCCGCGGGGTTTCGGTCGAGTTGGCCGCCGTGGCGCCGAGCCTCTCGAGCCTCTTCTCCAGCTCGTCGATGCGCACCGAAAGCGCATCCGCGAGAGCCTGTGGGCTCATCTTGGACGCGTTGTCTCTCAGGAATCGAAGCTCGGCTTCCGTCCAGCGTTTTGCCATCGTGTCTTGCCTCCCGGGTGCCGCAGGAAAAACGGCGTATTGTAGGGACGGACCCTCCCTCTGTCAAACGGCGTCCGGCCGGAATGGCCGGGGAGGCGGGAATGTTTCCATCGCAAGAGGTACTAATGCCCAGATTCCTGAAGACGACTTCTCTCGCGATTGCCACGGTTGCTCTCGCTCTGGCGCTCGCCGCCGGCAACGCCGCCGCAGCCGAGAAGACGCTCACCGCGACCGGCACGGTGTCGAAGCTCGATGCCGCTCAGCGCACGATCGTCGTCGCGGTGACGGACGGCCCGGAGACGACGTTTGCGTGGACCGCCGACACCAAGATCAACGGGACCCTGGCGCCCGGAGCCAAGGTCACGATCCGGTACACGACCCTTCCGGACGGCCAGAATCTGGCTCACCAGATCAGCGTCTCGAGGAGCTAGTTGAGGAGCTAGTTACTGTCGCGCCCCGGACGCGGGTTAGAATCCCAGCTCCGGCGAGAACGCCGCGGAGGAAGACGACTCGATGGGGATGTACATCATCGCGGAACCCTGCATCGGCACGAAGGACACGGCCTGCGTGGACGTTTGTCCGGTCGACTGCATTCACCCGCGCAAGGACGAGAAAGAGTTCGAGACGGCCGAGATGCTCTACATCGATCCGGACGTCTGCATCCAGTGCGGCAACTGCGAGCCGGCGTGTCCGGTGACCGCGATCTTCACGGAAGAGACGATTCCCGACAAGTGGAAGCACTTCCAGCAGATCAACGCCGACTGGTACAAGAACCGACAGGCCTGAGACGCCGGACGGAGGGGGCCGCCTCCCCTAACGCTTCTTCCGGTCGAGGTTCATCGGAAGCCCTTTCAACACCCTCGCGAAGAAGGCATCCGTCCGCGCGTCGGCGTCCTTCGCTTCTTCGGGGCGATACACCTTGGGGTCGCTCGACGACGCGAATCCGTGTCCGGCCTCCGGGTAGATCTTGAAGTCGACGCTCTTCCCGTAGGCTTTCGCCTTCCGCGCGAACTCCAGAACGGTGTCCGGCGGGATTCCCTGGTCCTTCCCGCCGAAGTTCCCGAGGAGCGGCGGGACCAGGCTCTTGATCTTCGCGTCGTCGGTCACGAGCCGGCCGTAATAGATCACCGCCCCCGCGAGCTTCGGCTGCTCGAGCGCGAGCTGGAGCGAATAGCCGCCGCCCATGCACCACCCGACCGAGCCGATACGCGTCCAGTCGACGTCGTCGCGGGAACGCAGGTAGTCGAACGCCGCCTTGAGGTCTCGAATCGCGCGATCCTCCGGCAACCCGCGCATGAGCTGGTGCGCGGTGTCGGGATCCGTCGCGACCTTGCCGCGATACAGGTCCGGCGCGAAAGCGACGTAGCCCTTCTTCGCGAATTCGTCCGCCTTCCGCTTCACGAACTCGTTCAGCCCCCACCACTCCTGGATCACGATGATCGCGGCCTTGCGACCCACACCCTCGGGGAGGGAGAGATATGCCGAGGGCATTTCGGTGCCGCTCGGGTAAGTGATCATCTTTCCGCCGGGAGCCGCCGACGGAGAGACGGCCGCGATCGCCAGAAACGCCGCCGAAACCAGAGTCGCTCTTTTCGACATCGCTCGATTTCCTCCGACGGGTTAATCTTATGGCGTGAGCTCTCTCTTCCCGGTTGAGCCGGAGGATGAGAGCGCCTGTCTTCAATTTCTGTACGACCGCCTCGCGGCCCGGTTCGGGTTCGGCGCCGCAGAGGTGCGCCTGTCCAATCGGAAGCTGACGGGCGGCGAGATCGTGTACGGCCGGCCGCACCGGATCACGATCTCCTCACACCTCCCCCCCGCCGAGCGGGAGGACACGCTGCGCCACGAAGCCGCGCACGCGTGGGCATACGAACTCGAGGGCGCGCGGGCGGGTCACGGTCCGCTCTTCCGCCGCCTCTCGCACCACATCGGCGCGAGCCCGCGCAAGGCGCCCCTCACCGCGGCGCTCGCCGCGCACCGCAGCCGCAACGAGATCCTCTACCGGTGCGAGGGGTGCCGGCGCCTCTTCCGCCGCTACCGGACGATCCGGGGCGCTCGATACTGCGTGCGGTGCGATCGGGCGGGCCGCCCGAGCCGGCTGCGGCGGCAGAGGCCGCGGATCACGGAACAAGGAACACGGGACACGTGAGACGGGACGGTGTCGCCTTCCCGCCCGGATACCGCATCGGACACGCAACCGACAGAAAGTCCCTCACGGGGTGCACGGTCATCCTTCCGCCGCCCGGCACCATTGCTGCCGTGGAAGTGCGCGGAGGCGCGCCCGGGACCCGGGAGACCGGCGTGTTCACGCCGGGTAATCTCGTCAACGAGATCCACGGCCTCGTCTTCTCGGGCGGCAGCGCGTTCGGACTCGCGGCGGCCGACGGCGTCGCGCAGTGGCTGGCGGCGCGGAACGTCGGTTTCGCTGTCGGAGCGCATCGGGTCCCGATCGTCGCCGGCGCCGTGCTCTTCGACCTCACGGTCGGAGAGCCGCGCCACCCGGACCGCACGATGGGAATCGCCGCCTGCCGCGCGGCGCGCGAGGGTGCGGTCGAGACCGGTCCCGTCGGCGCCGGTACGGGAGCGACGGTCGGAAAGCTCTTCGGGGTCGCGCGCGCGGCCCCCGGCGGCGTCGGCGTGGCCGCGATCCGTCTGCCCGGCGGAGAGCTCGTCGCCGCGCTCGCGGCGGTCAACGCGTTTGGAGACGTCGTCGACCCCGGAACGGGTCGGGTCCTGGCGGGTCCCGAGATCCGCGGACGCAGGATCGGGCCGACCGCGCGCGCGCTCCGGAGGAATTTCGATCTCACCCGCTTCGGAGATCAGACCCCGGGCGGAGCGACGACGCTCGTCTGCGTCGCGACGACGGCGGCCTTCGAGCCCGGCTCGCTGAAGCGCGTGGCGATCGAGGCGCATGACGGCATCGCCCGCGCGGTCCGCCCGGCCCACACCGTCGTCGACGGCGACGCGGTGTTCGCCCTGGCTCCGCCCGGACCGCCGCCGCCCATCCTTCTCCGGCTTCGAGTCGGGGCCGCGGCGGCGGAAGCGGTCGCGCGCGCCATCGTCGACGCAGTTCGGCGTCGCCCCGCCCGCCGTCGCGCGAGCGCATGACCTCGCGCAACCCGGAGGAGCGGCGCGGCGTCCTCCTCGTCGCCGGGGCGGCGCTCCTCTGGTCGAGCGCCGGCGTGTTGATCAAGGCCGTCGCCGATCCGCCGCTGAAGGTCGTCTTCTTCCGGTCCGCGATCGCCGCGATCGCGCTCCTCATCCTCTTCCGGCCGCGCCTCACCCGCTTGACCGCCGGGTTCCTCGTCGGCCTCGCGTGCTATGCCGCGTGTCTCATCACCTTCGTGACCGCGACGAAGTGGACGACTGCGGCGAACGCGATCTTCCTGCAATACAGCGGGGTCGCGTGGGTCCTCCTGCTGTCTCCGATCGTCGTGAAGGAGCCGTTCAAGGCGCGCGACGCCGCGGCGATCGGGGCTGCGTTCGCGGGCATGGCGCTCTTCTTTCTCGGACGCTTCGACCCGCACGGGCGCGCGGGCGACGCCATCGCGCTTCTCTCGGGACTCTTCTTCGCGGGGCTCGTCCTGTCTCTGCGCCGCGAGCGTGGTGTCGGCGCCGAAGCGGTCGTCGCGTGGGGAAACGTCGTCACCGCAGCCGCCGTGGTCCCCTTCGTCGCATCGGACCTGATTCTGACGCCGCGCTCCGCCGCGGTCTATCTCTTCCTCGGCATCTTTCAGCTCGCCGGCGCCTACGCTCTCTTCGTGCGCGGGATCCGCCACGTGACCGCCACGGAGGCGTCGCTCGTCGGAATGCTCGAGCCGATCGCGAACCCGATCTGGGTTTTTCTGTTTCTCGGCGAGAAGCCCGCTCTCACCGCGATCGCCGGAGGCCTCGTCGTGCTCGGGGCGATCGCGTGGCGGACGTTGAGCGGATCGCCTCCGGAACCCGTCCCGGCGGCCGACTAGGGGTCAGGTCTTCACGGATCGCTGAATGGCTCGTTCCGGTACGATGCCCTTGCCATCTTCGCGAAGCGAAGTGGCAAGTGGAGACCTGACCCCCAATGTGGCAAGTGGAGACCTGACCCCATGAAGCCCGAAGCCGGGCGCGTCGCCGAGCAGATCCGGAAGGCCGGGGACTACCGGTGGGTCGGCATCTACGAAGTGGGCCCCGAGGAAATCTCAGTCGTCGGATGGAGCGGCCCCGAGGCCCCGGCTCATCCGCGCTTTCCGAAAGAGCAGGGCCTCTGCGGCGCCGCCGCGGCGAGCGGCAAGACGGTCGTCGTCGAAGACGTCACGAAGGACCCGCGTTACCTGACGACCCTGGGCAGTACCCGATCGGAGATCGTCGTTCCGGTCAAGCGCGCGGGCGGAGAGGTCGTCGGGCTGATCGACGTCGAAAGCGAGCACGTCGACGCGTTCACGCCGCTCGACGTCCGCCTCCTCGAGGCGTCCGCAGGTCCGGTCGCCCGCCTCCTCCGCTAGATCGACTTCGCGGCTTCGCCGTCGAAGAGCGGCTGCTGAACGGGGCCGAGAAGCGGCAGGATCGATTCCAGCGAATCGGCTGCCCAGCTCTCCCGCCGGTCTTTGTCGAGCCGCACCGCGGGGACGTCCCACTCCGCCAGGACGGACTCGATCGTCTCGTCGATTTTTCTCTGGAACGCCGTATCGGTGTCGCGCAGTCCGTCGAAGCCGGGCGGGGCGACGATCGGCACCTTGATCAGGAGCTGGTAGGTCTCCGTCCACCACTTGACGAGCGGCTCCAGCATCGGCGCCTTGCCGGCCTGGAGCATGTAGCAGTAGTTGTCGAGCACGCTGCGGTCGCAGATCACGATCTCCGCCTTGTGCTGCGCCGCGAGCTCCGCGGCGATCTCCGTGTGGAGGATCCACGACTGCGCGTCGAGCGTCGTGTCACGATTGATCGGGAGGGGACAGAATCGCGCCACCTCGTGGACCATCTCGACGACCCGGTCGCGCTTCTTGAGGAGCGCCGCGAGCTCGAAGCAGAGCGTCGTCTTGCCGACGCCGTGCGTGCCGATGAAGGCGAATTTCACGACTCCCCCATGATGTCATCCCGAGCGCAGCGAGGGATCTCTTCCTGTTTCGAGTCAGAGATTCTTCGTCGCTGACGCTCCTCGGAATGACAACGCGAGGAGCGTCATTCTCGGAGGCCCCCGGCCGCGCGTCACGTCGCCGCCGTCCGGGTGCTCGACCTTGACGACGCGCGCGCCGAGGTCGCCGAGCAGCATCGTGCAGTACGGTCCCGCGAGCACGCGCGAGAGATCGAGAGCGAAGATTCCCGCGAGCGGTCCGGAGGCGTCGTTCAATCCCGCGCGGGCCTCCAGCCGAGGGGACCCGGCAGGAAATGGAAGAGACCGAGCGGCGACGTCGCGACGCCGTCGACCTTCCGCGAGATCCCCCAGAACTGGTCGGCGCCCCACAGGAAGTCCGCCGGCGGGTTGGAGGCGAGGAGCCGGTGAACCTTCCGGTAGGCGGCGAGCCGGCGCGCGGGGTCGGCCTCGCGCCGCGCCGCTTCCATCGCGCGGTCGGCTTCGGGGTTCCTGTAGAAGCCGTTGTTCTGTCCGCGCGGCGGCGCCTGGCTCGAGTGGAAGTGCGGGTAAGGGTCGGGATTCGGCGGAAGAAACACGCGAGCGGTCACCTCCGCGTCGAACTCTCCGGCGTCGGACCTCTCCGAGTATGCCGCCCAGTCGAGCGGACGCAGCACGAGCTCGACTCCGACCTTCTGATACGAGCTCCGCAGAATTTCGCCGAGCGCGTCGTAGATGGCCTGCCCCGACGGATAGAGCAGTTCCAGGGATGCGCGCTTGCCGCCGCGCGCGCGCAGCCCGTCCGGGCCGGCGCGCCATCCGGCTTCGTCCAGGAGACGGGCGGCGAGGGATGGGTCGTATGAAGGCGGCCGTGTCTCCGGATCGTTCTCCGGCGCCCCCGGCAGGAAAGGCCCCGAGACGAGCCTCGCGCCCTCCGGCGGATAGAGGCGGCGCGCGGTTTCCTCCCGCGGCCACGAGTGAGCGAGCGCCTGGCGAACCCGCGCGTCCGCCAGAAGAGGATCGCGCAGATTCCAGAGGACGTAAGCCTCGTTCGGATACGGCACCTTGAGAAGCCGGTTTCGCGCGGCGAAGTCGGGCGACGACTCCGCCGACGGACGTTGATCCCGGGCGATCCGGAACACGTCCAGGTCGCCGCGCGATCCGGCGCGGAACCGGACGCTCGAGTCGGGCAGCACCCGAAAGACAACCCGCCGGAAGCCGACCAACGCCTCGGGGGTGCGCGCGCGACGAACGAGAGAGATCGCCCGGTTCGTCTCCCACTTCTCGAGGCGGTAGGGACCGCTCCCCTCCGGGCGGCGGTCGAGATCAGCCGCGGATTTCGACTTCGCGTACGCCGCCCGCGACACGATCGGGACGTTGAACGCGAGCAGGCGCTCCGCGTACGGCGCGGAGAAGCGAATGCGAACGGTCGAGGCGTCCGGCGTCTCGATGCCCGTCACTTCCTCGAAGAGGTCACGGTAGTTGAAGGCCGGGACCTTCGGGTCTCGGATGCGCTCGATCGTGAACAGGACGTCGTCGGACGTCACGGGAGAGCCGTCTTCCCACTCGGCGTACGGATCGAGCCGGAACTCGTAGACCGTGCCGTCGGGAGAGACCGTCCACGATCGCGCGAGCGCCGGCACCGGCCGCCCGTTGACGTCGAGCCCGACGAGCGGCCGGAAGATCATCTCCTCGACGAGGATTCCGTTCTCCTCGGTGGTCGTGATGGGATCGAGCGTCGCCGGGTCACCGTCGAGGTGGCGATAGAGCGTGTCCTTGGCTGGAGGATGGGGAGCCCGCGCGCAGCTCACGAGCACGAAGGCCGCGAAGAGAGCGGCGCCGCGTGCGAACAGTCGCTTCATTCGATGAGCCCGAAGAGAATAGCATCCCGCTCATGTCAACCGTGGTCTTCGACATCGAGACCGTCGGCCTGGAGTGGGAGTCGCTCGACGACGGCCAGCGAACGTACCTCCAGAAGTGGGCGCGGAGCGACGAGGAGCGCGCGCGGCTGCCCGACGCGCTCTCCCTGTGGCCGCTCACCGGCAGGATCGTCGTGCTCGCGATGGTCAATCCGGATTCGGGTCGGGGGCGCGTCTGGTACGAGAAGACGGACGGACGGCTCGAAGAGACCTCGGCGGACGGACTCTTCACGTTCGTCGGCGACTCGGAGGCGGCGTTCCTCTCCGAATTCTGGGAGGCGATCGCGAAGTTCGACCGGTTCGTATCGTTCAACGGTCGCTGTTTCGACGGTCCGTACCTGATGTTGCGCAGCGCGGCGCTCGGCATCCGGGTGACGAAGAACCTGTGTGGCTACCGTTACGCGATCAAGCCGCACACCGATCTGCTCGACGTCCTCTCCTTCTTTGGTGCGTCGCGCAAGTGGAACCTCGACTTCGCGTGCAAGGCCTTCGGCGTCGAGAGTCCCAAGGAGCACGGGCTCGACGGCTACGCGGTCGGCCACTACTACCGCGAGAACCGGCTGCGGGAGATCGCGCTGTATGGCCGCCGCGACGTGGAGGCGACCGCGCGACTCTTCCAGAAGCTCGAGAAGACTCTCCTTCCGGCTCTTGAAGACGTGCGGCTCTGACGCCGCCGGCGGGCCGTTTCTGCTATTCTTTTCTCACTTCACGAATCAGCCAATTTACGCCGAGGGCGAAGGGTATGGGCCGAAGACCGGCTGAGCAGCGAGTCTCGGATCGCGTTCTGATCGGCGCGCCGGCCACGATCAAGTGGGGCGAGGAGGAGCAGAGCGGCTTCCTCGAGCTCTTGAATCTCGCCGGGGGCTATGTGGCCACCCCTCGCGCGCCGGACCTCGGCGACTACGTCGAGCTCAACTTCTCACTGCCGGGCGACCGGCGCAGCTTCCGAGTCCGAGGCAGCGTGGTTTTCGTGGGCGACTCGGTGCTCGCGCGCACTGGATTCGGAGCCCGCTTCGAGCGGCCTCCCGCCGCGCTGCTCGACGCAATCAAGAACATCAACCGCGGGCACTAGCGTCCTGCAGCCGGGCGAGGTGCGGTGAGGACCGGACGAAACTCCTCAACCGCCGGAACGCGCGGACCTCGTTTTTGTCCTCCGGAAGCTCGAACCCTTCGTCGCGGGCGCGCCGCATGGCGTCATCCAGGGAGTGGCCTCGTATAGGCGAGCTGGAACGCTCGACCGCCCACTTCGCGTCTTCGGGGGAGCATCCCGCTCGTTCCCGAAGTGCCTCCATTCGATGTGCAGGATCTCCGCGCAACTTCCCGGCCAGACGGCCGATTCGGATCAGAGCGAGTACCCGTTGATATCCAAACCAGAGGTGCCTGGCCATGAGGGTCGCGTCCGAGGGGCGGCCATTCTGTCTTCCCGAGAGATGCGCATGGAGGGCCCGCAGCTGCCTCCCAGCCTCTTCGCACCCCTGCCGGCTGGCTTCCCACGCGAGGGCCTGGATCCGCTCGCGGACGCGCCAGGAGTGG
>DASYUL010000119.1:0-5315 GCA_036001245.1 Thermoanaerobaculia bacterium | reverse complement strand
GCTGCCGGAATCCGGGCAGGACGCCCTCGACCTGCCGTTCGCGAAGCCGACGGGCTACGGGCTCGGAAAGTCCGGCTGGGTGAGCGCGACCTTCGAGGCGAAAGACGATCCGCCGCTCGGGATCCTCAAGGGGTGGATCTTGGAGAGCTATTGCGCAGTGGCTCCAAGAAAACTTGCCGCCGAGTTGGAAAGCTCCGGTTTGAAATCTCTCAGCCGCCGGTCGGAGAGCGACCGCCGCGGCTGAAAGCCCTGTGGCTTCGCCGATTAGCCGACTTCTACGGCGTGCTCGATTCGCGTCGCGTGCTCGATGCGGGTGCCCAGCACGTCGAGAAACTGCGCGAGCCACGCCGGATGCGCCGGCCAAGCGGGGGCGGTTACGAGGTTGCGGTCCGTCACCGCCTGGTCGACCGGGATGTCCGCCCACGTTCCGGATCGTCCGGAGGTAGCGCCGCCGCTCGACCCGTTCAGGGCTTGTCTTTGCCCTTGCCCTTGCCCTGACCCTTCCCGGGCTTTGCGCTTTTCTCCTGCCCGCGTCCCTTCTGCGGCTTTTCGAGGTTACGCGGATTCGGTTGAACCTGCGGCGGAGCGGCCTGTTGCCGCGCCTGCGGCGGAGCGGCCGGCTGACGCGCCTCGGAAGGACGCCCCCGATCGACCGGCTTCGACGTTTGCGGACGAGCGGGCGCGGGGACCGCCGGAGCCTGAACGCGCGTCTCGGGCCTGCGGTTCACCCGCCCATTTCCGCCCGAGTTTCCGCGAATAGGCGCGGCGGAGCGGGAGCCTCTTTGCGGCCGCGCGGCGATCGCCTCCCGAACTTCGCGCGCCGGAGCGACGATGGAGACCTGCCGCCGGCTCCCGCGAGTCCACCCGGTCATCGGACGCGGCGCTTTCCGGACGGTGCGCGTCTCGATCCGACTGCGGGTCGCGCGCTGAATCCTCTCGATCGGAAGCGCGGTATTCCGGACGATGCCGCCCGTCACTCCAAAACGAGTGATCGGTGTGGTCTGCCGGAAGATCACCGTGCTCTGCTGCGGCGAGACACGCACCGTTCGGACGTTCGTGCCGGCGAAACGGCTGGTCGGCACGAAGACGTATCTCGTCGCCGGGAGGACGATCGGCCGGCCCGAGTACCCGGAGTACCCGAACGAGTAATTCGGCGGCAGCGGCGCCCAGCCGACGTAGTTGTCGTTGTAATTCCAGGTCACCCACGCGGGAGCCCAGACCGTTCCGGGGACCCACGCCCACCCGTACCGGTCGATATACGTCCACGTTCCGTAGTGGTACGGGTCGTCTCCCCACGGGTCGTCCGAAAACCAGGTCCACCCGTAGTCGGTGTAGACCCACTCGCCGTTCGAGTACGGCTGCCAGCCGTCGTAGACCTCATCGGGCACCCAGCAGTCCCCGTAGTTGCAATCGACCCATTCGCCGTACGGCGCCAGCTCGTCGTAAAAGTCGCTGATCGAGACGTTCACCGAGACCTGAGCCGACGCCGGCTGCGCCGCAAAGGCCACCGCGAGCGTCGCGAGAAACACCACCGTGACTCCAAATTTCTTCATTTTCTTGCTCCCTATCCAGAGGCAGCGCAAGAGGCGCGCCAGCGGTCGAATCGCACCGAGCCGTCAGCCGGAAATTTTCGGAATAGAAACCCGGATCGCGAATTGTCGGGAAATTAAGATCTCTCGCGCCCCGGCGGGCCTATGTGACCGCGCAGCGGGCATCCGAGCGAAGCGAAGAATTTCCTGCTCCTCAGCAAGAGATGTCTCTTCGCAATGACAAAAGAATCGAAGGAGAGACAAGGTACTGCCGCCATAACTCCACGACGGCGGTACCCCAGGAGGACCAACGGTTAGACCCTTCCCGCGAGATCATGACTAAGGCTTCGGGCTATCGGGAGGCGGCAAGATTTTCATTCCATACTTCGGCGCGGCCTCGGTCATCCTCCGAATGAGCTCTTCGGTTACCGGAGGAGGCGCGGCGTTCCGATCCTTTACTTCAGGAAAGACTTCCTGGAAGAATCTTTCCACTCCCGACGGGACGAACGTCACGAGCTGCACGGCCGTATCGGCCCCGACATTCTTGAAACGATGGACCGTGCCTCGCGGGATGTACACGAAATCCCCTTTCTTGGCCTGATACGTCTTGTCTCCCATGAGGATCTCGAGACTCCCGCTGACGACGTAAAACGTCTCATCCTCCCGGGTGTGCACGTGCGGAGGAGGTCCGCCGCCCTTCGGAACGACTGCTTCGAATTGGAAGAGCGCGTTGTTCGATTCTTCGCCCGTGACCAGAAGCGAGTAGAGATCTCCCGGCCCCCAGACTGCCGGTGCGGTGCCGGACGGCCGGAAGATGGGCTTGGTGGCTTGCGCCGCCAGAGCGGTCTCGTAGCCGGCCGATAGCGGCGCCTCCGGCGCCGAAGCTGTCTTCTGTTGTGTTTTCTTCTCTGCGCAGCCGGAAGCTGCGAGAGCCAAAACAAGGGCCAGTGACATCGTTGTGGCGAAACGCGCTGTGAGATTCATTCCTACCTCCTCGTCATGCGATTGGGGTCAGGTCTCCACATGCCACATGGAGTTCTGATCGCTTGGAAAATCATGAGATAGCGGATCGTTGCAACGCAAGTCCTTTGTGCGTAGTCAGATACATTCAGACGTGGCAAGGAAGTGGTGAGGGTCAGGTCTCCACTTACCACTTTCGAAGCCAATCGACTGAAGGTGCAGGACTCTAGGGTACGTCTCCGATCCAACGGGGGGTCAAGTCGTTACGCACCCGTTAGATAGATGCCAAAGTGGCAAATGGAGACCTGACCCTACCTCCTGACGGGCCCGCGGAAGCGCGCGCGGGCATTGCCGACCCAGTAGGCGACGAGGACCAGCCCGAGCGCCAGCATCGTCCAGAGGACGAGCTCGTTCGGCGGCAGGCTGAAGATCACGGTGATCACGGCGACCCACAGGAGCGCGACGAACGCGATCGCTGGCCCGGACCGACCCAGGTTCCACGCCGCGGTCTCGCGAGTCGTGAATTCGCCGCGTCGGCGGACTCGGTTGCGCAGGTTCAGGTAAATCGGGATCCCGTACGCGAGATAGAGCGTGATCGTGCTGATCGACGTCAGCACGGTGAACGCCGCCGCGTAGAGCGAGATCAGCACGCAGAGGACGCTCGTGATCACGATCGAGTGCACGGGCGTCCCAAATCGGGAGCTCACCTTCCGGATCCAGCGCGATCCGGGCATTCCGCCGTCGCGCCCGAACGCGTACCACATGCGCCCCATCGAGCTGATCGACGAGCACCCGCAGAGCCACATCGCGCCGCCGATGATGATCGCGATCAGGTTTGCGGCCGCGCGAGGCAGGTTGTTGTCGACGATGTAGAGCACGGGATACGTCTGCGACGCCGCCGCGGCGACGTCGCCGCGCGGAATCGCCCACGTGAGCACGACGAGCAGCACCAGGCCGACGACGGCCGACACGCCGACCGACAGGAAGATCCCCCACGCCGAGTTCTTGCGGGCCATCATCGTCTCTTCCGCCATGTGCGCGGACGCGTCGTACCCGGTGTAGGTCCACTGCGCCTGAAGCAGCGCGAGCGAGAAGACGAGCAGAAAGGGCGCCGCCCGGTAAACGTCCGCCAGGCCGGGGAACAGCGAGAAGAGCGGCGACGGGATCTTCCAGTCGCCGACGACGAGCGCGGGACCGACGCGCCCGTCCGGCAGCGTCGCCGACGAGGCGTCCAGAGGGTTGACGACGTTCACGAAGCGGAAGAGGAAGTCGATCGGGTTGCGGTGAGTCGCGAAGAAGCCCATCAGGACGACGATCAGGGCGACGCCCCCGATGTGCCACCAGACGCTGAAGTCGTTCAGCCGCGCCGTCAGCCGGATCCCGTAGACGTTGATCACGACCTGGGGAATCATGATCAGCACCATCACGAAGAGCTGGAAGTACCAGTTGGTCACCGGGCCGAAGACCGGGACGCGCGCGTCGGCCGGCACGTTGGCGATGCGCGTGACCGCGCCGATGAGGTAGATCGCCGCCGCGACGTTGATCCCGGCCGTGATCGTGACCTGGCCGACCATGTTCAGCCACGCCGTGGTCCACGCCCAGCCGCGGCCCCCGAGCCGGAAGGCCCAGAAGTAGAGACCGCCCGCCGTCGGGTACGTGGATGCGAGCTCCGCCATGCTCGCCGCGATCGTCAGCGTCATGACGCTCACGAGCGGCCACCCGACGGTGTTGACGATCGGCCCCGCGAACTTCAGCCCGTAGCCGTAGAGAAGGACCGCGCCGGTCAGGATCGAGATGACGGAGAAGCTCACCGCGAAATTGGAGAACCCGCCCATCTCGCGGAAGAGCTGCTGCGCGTAGCCGAGGCGCTTCAGGTCCTCCGCGTCCTGCCGGAGCAGCTCGTCGCGAGTCGCCACTGGCGCGCTATTCCGGGGTCGTGTACGCGGCGGTGATCGCTCCGTCCACCGTGAACGCCGTTCCGTTCACGTAGGAGGAGTCGTCCGACGCGAGAAACAGCGCCGCCTGCGCGACCTCTTTCGCCTGGGCGAGGCGCCCCATCGGGATGTGCACCAGCCGGCGGGCCTTCCGCGCCGGGTCCGAGAAGAGCTCCTGGAGGAGCGGGGTGTCGACCGGTCCGGGACAGATCGCGTTGACGCGGATTCCTTTGCGCGCGAACTCGACCGCGATCTCGCGCGTCAGGGCCAGCACGCCCCCCTTGCTCGCCGTGTACGCGATCTGCGGCGTCGCGGAGCCCATGAGCGCGACGAACGACGCGGTGTTGATGATGCTGCCTCCCCCGCTCTCGAGCATCGCGGGGATCCCGTACTTGCACCCGAGAAAAACGCCCTTCAGGTTCACGGAGAGGACGAGGTCCCACGTCTTCTCGTCCGTCTCGAGGACCGAGCCGTCGTTGCCGGGAAAGATCCCGGCGTTGTTGAAGAGAACGTTCAGGCCGCCGTAGGTCTTCTTCGCGGCCGCGACCATCGCCTCGACGTCCGCGGACCGCGAGACGTCGGCGTGCGCAAACGTCGCCCGGCCGCCGTCCCTTTCGATTAATGTCACCGTCTCCTTCCCCGCCGCATCGTTCATGTCGACCGCGACAACGCTCGCGCCCTCTTTCGCGAACAGCAGCGCGGCCTCGCGCCCGATGCCGCTTCCGGCCCCGGTGATGAGAGCCACCTTGTGCTTCAGCCGCATCGGTTCACCCCCTCTCGAAGAATCGCGCCCGCTCCCAGTCGGTCACGGCGCCGTCGAACTTGCGCTGCTCGGTGAGAAGGAACTGCAGATAGTGCTCCACGACGTCCTCGCCGAACGCCTCGCGAGCGA
>DASYUL010000118.1:0-8607 GCA_036001245.1 Thermoanaerobaculia bacterium | reverse complement strand
AAGGCGGCTACGACATGGTGGCCGAGGTGGACAAGGCGCTCTCCGGGCTCGGGTTCGACAAGGTCGACTTCGGCCGCTGTCTCGCCGAGCTCTCCGGAGGCCAGAAGAACCGCGCCATGCTCGCGCGCGCGATCCTCTCCTCGCCGGACGTCCTCCTCCTGGACGAGCCGACCAACCACCTCGACTTCCAGGCCGTCGAGTTCCTCGAGGACTACCTCGCGCGCTCGCGGCGTGCGTATCTCGTCGTCACGCACGACCGCCGGTTTCTCGACCGCGTGGCGGGCGAGATCGTCGACCTCGAGAACGGCCGACTCACGGACTACTCGGGCGGATACAGCGCGTACCGCCGGCAGAAGGCCGAACGGGTGCTCACCGCGACGCGCGCCTTCGAGAAGCAGCAGGAGTTCATCGAGAAGGAGCAGGACTACATCCGCCGCAACATCGCGGGGGTGAATTCGCGCCAGGCCAAGGGGCGGCGGACGAAGCTCGGGCGCGTCGAACGGCTCGAGCGCCCCGTCGAGGACGGCACCTCGGTCAAATTCCGCTTCGACACGAGCAAGATCGGCGGACGCAGCTTTCTACGCGCAAAGGACGTCGATGCCGGATACGCGCCGGGATCTCCGATCGTCCGAGACGTCGGTTTCGAGCTTCTCCGCGGCGAGCGGATGGCTCTTCTCGGCGAGAACGCAACCGGCAAGACGACGCTCCTGAAGACGCTCGCGGGACGGCTCACGCCTCTCGCGGGCACGGTGACCCCCGGCCACGACGTCTCGATCGGGTATTACGACCAGGAGCTCTCGGACCTCGACCCGCGTCGGCGCGTCATCGACGCGGTCTGGGACGAGCATCCGGAAGAGACCGAGGAGGAGATGCGCTCCTACCTCGCGCGGTTCGCGTTCCGCGGTGACGAGGTGTTCGCGCCCATCGCCGGTCTCTCCGGCGGTGAGAAGGGGAGGTTGACGCTCGCCGTCGTCATGCGACAGCGCCACAACCTCCTGCTCTTAGACGAGCCGACGAACCACCTCGACCTCGATTCCCGGGAGGCGCTCGAGGAGTCGCTGGATAACTTTCCCGGATCGATCGTGTTCGTCTCCCACGACCGCGCGTTCATCGACCGGCTCGCGACGCGGGTTCTGGACATTCGCGGAGGGCGGGCGTGGCTCCTCGACGGGAACTACACGGACACGGCGGATGCGCGGGCTGAGCGAAGAAGGCGTCCCGAGGCGGAGGTCACGACAGTCCGGAGCCCTCAGTCTGCAGTCCTCAGTCCCGGGAAGCCGCAGAGTCGCGCCCGGCGAATCCCTCCGGAGAAAGACAAGGAGGCCGCTCGGCGCAAGCGACGGATCGAAGCTCTCGAGGAGAAGATCGCGGCTGTCGAGAAGGACATCGAGGCCATTGAAGCGCGGCTCTGGGAGGAAGGGCTCGAGCTCGGTCCCGTCGAGTCGCACCGGCTCGCGGAGGAGAAGACGCAGCGCAAGGAAGAGCTCGAGCGGCTGGTCGAGGAGTGGGCGAAGCTCTCGCAAGAGCCGGAGCCGGCCGCCTCAAGAACCGGATGACCACGGCCCCGCGCGCGGCGATCATCGCGATCGGCAGCGAGATGCTCGGCCCGCTGCGGGGCGACACGAACTCGCTCTGGCTGACGAGGCGCCTCGAAGAGGCCGGGATCACCGTCGTTCGCAAGTCCGTCGTCGGCGACGAGCCGGACGAGATCGCGCGCGAGCTCTCGTGCGCGGCCGCGACCGCGGGCTGGATCATCACGACCGGCGGCCTCGGTCCGACAGGGGACGACGTCACCGTGGCATCGGTGGCCCGCTGGGCGGAGCGGGACGTCCGTCGCGACGAGGCATTCGTCGCCGCGATGCGGAAGCGGTGGGAGCAACGGGGCGTGCCGATGCCCGCGGTGAACGAGAAACAGGCGGATTTCATCGACGGGGCCCGCGTGCTGGTCAACCCGCGCGGGACGGCGCCCGGCTTCTGGTTCCAGAAGGACGGCGCCAACGTCCTGATCCTCCCCGGCGTACCGTCGGAGATGAGGGAGATCTTCGAGCAGTCGGTCGAGCCGGAGCTTCGCGGCACCGGCGCGGTCACGACGCGTCGGCGCGTCCTTCGCATAGCAGGCATGGCCGAGTCGGCGGTCGAGGAGCTCGTTGCGCCGCTCTACCGGAAGTGGAGCGATGACCCGGTGACGATCCTCGCGTCTCCCGGCGAGGTCGAGCTCCATCTCTGCGCCCGCGGAGACGCCGCGGAAGCGGAATCGCGGGTCGCCGCGATGGAGGCGGACTTCGCGCAGGTCCTCGCGCACCGAGTTCACGGCCGCGACGGCAGCGACCTGGCGGCGAGCGTGGGCCGGCTGCTCAAGGAGAAAGGGAAAACCCTCGCGTTCGCCGAGTCGTGCACCGGAGGCCTGGCCTCGGCTCTGCTGACGGACGTGCCCGGCTCGAGCGCCTACTTCCTCGGTTCGGTCGTTCCCTACGCCGACGCCGCAAAGCAGGCGATCCTGGGCGTCGCCGCCGAAACGCTTCGCCGCCACGGCGCGGTCTCGGAGGAAGCGGCCCGCGAGATGGCGCGCGGCGCGCGGGACCGATTCGACTCGGATCTCGCGGCTTCGATCACCGGCATCGCGGGGCCCGACGGGGGCTCCGAGCAGAAACCGGTCGGGACGGTCTTCTTCGCGCTGGCGGAACGAAGCGGCCGCGAGACGGCGAAGAGGCGCCTGTACGGAGGCGACCGCGCAACCGTGCGTCGCGCGTCCGCGATGTTTTCGCTCGAGATGATCCGGCGGTTCGTCGTGGTCGAGCCATGAGGGTGTTCTTCGCGATCCCCTCCGAACCTCTGTGGGTCGACAGCGCCCGCAGGCTGATCGAGCGACTCCAGCGGAGTCTCCCGCGAGCGTCCTGGACGAAGCCGGAGAGCTGGCACCTGACGCTCGCGTTCTTCGGGGAGGTCGACGCCGACTTCGTCGAGAAGTTCAGCGAGGCCGTCTCGCCCGCCGCGTTCGAGACGGTTCCCGGGGAGCTCCAGGCGGGCCCCGCCGTGGTCTTTCCGGAGCGCGGCCGACCCCGCGTCCTGGGCGTCGGCTTCGCGCCGTCGCCAGGGGTCGAGTCGATCAGCCGGCTCGCCGGGGCCGCCGAAGAAGCGGCGGGACGACTCGGCTGGAAAGGGGAGGACCGACCTTTCCACCCCCACGTGACCTTCGCGCGCATCCGGGACCCGTGGCCGGCCACCTCGGTGGACGAATACCGCAGCGACGTCGAAGCCTGGCCGTTCCCGACGTGGCTCGCCCGTTCCTGCGTGCTCTTCGAGAGCCGCCTCGAGCCCTCCGGCGCCGTGCACACGCCTCTGCGCGAGTGGACCTTCCAGGGCGGCCCGCGCGGAGTCCGTGCGTGACGATCCCTCCGGCGGCACTCGTCGTCGTCGCTTACCTTCTCGGTTCGATCTCGTTCGCGGTCCTGATCGTCCGCGCGACGACCGGGAAGGACATCCGCGCCGAAGGGTCCGGAAACGCCGGGGCGACGAACGTTCTCCGCGCTCACGGCAGGAAGCTCGCGCTCCTCGTCGCGCTGCTCGACGTCGCCAAGGGGGCGGGCGCGGTCCTCCTCATGCGCCTGGTGACGGCCGATCCGGTCTGGACCGCGGCCGCGGGTGTGGCCGCCGTTCTCGGCCACGTCTTTCCGGTGTTTTATGGCTTCCGCGGAGGGAAGGGAGTCGCAACGGCCGTCGGCGCTTTCCTCGTGCTCGCGCCGCTCGCCCTCTTGTGCTGCCTCGCGGTGTTCGTTCTCGTGGTCGCGCTGACGCGGTACGTGTCGCTCGGGTCGGTGATCGCGATGGTTCTGCTGCCTCCGGTCGCCGGTCTGCTCTTCCGGGCTCCACGCTCGATCGTGATGGCGGCGTCGCTGACCGCGCTCGTCGTGGTCTTCAAACACCTCGGCAACCTGAAGCGCCTCGCACTCGGCCAGGAGAGGAAGCTGGGAGCGAAGTGAAGGTCTCGATCGTCGGGGCAGGCTCGTGGGGGACCGCTCTCTCCATCCACCTGGCGAGGAGCGAGCACGACGTGCTCCTCTGGAGCCGGGACTCCGAGATCGCTTCCCGGATTGCGCGGGAGCGGCGTCATCCCCGTCGCCTCTCCGCGTATGAGATACCGGGAAACGTTCGGACCACGTCCGACCTGGGCGAGGCCTTCGACCATTCCGAGACGGTCCTGCTCTCCGTCCCCTGCGCCGCTATGAGGGAAGTGCTCGCCGCGGCGCCGGAAGGCGACGGCGGATCGCGACGGTTCGTCTCGACCGCGAAAGGCATCGAGCCGGACACGCTGAAGCGAATGAGCGAGATCGTGCTGGAGCGGTACCCGGCCGCGTCCGTCGCCGCGCTGTCGGGACCGACGTTCGCCGAGGGCGTCGCACGGGGAGATCCTTCCGCGGCTGTCATCGCCGACCGCGGCGAGAGCCTCGCACGCGATCTGCAGCGGCAGTTCTCCAACGCGAACCTCCGGCTCTACAGCTCTTCGGACGTCGTCGGCGTCGAGCTCGCCGGGGCGCTCAAAAACGTGATCGCGATCGCCGCGGGCATCGTGTCGGGCCTGGGCTTCGGCCACAACACGCTCGCAGCGCTGGTCACGCGAGGATTGACCGAGATCGGCCGCATCGTGGAGGCCCTCGGAGGGGAACCGCGTACCGTGCACGGGCTCGCCGGAATGGGCGATCTCATGCTGACCGCCACCGGACGCCAGTCGCGCAACCGCCGCCTGGGCGAGCAGGTCGGGCGCGGCCGCCGGCTCGAGGAAGTCCTCCGCGAACTGCCCGAAGTCGCGGAAGGAGCGCGGACGTGCCTCGCGGTGCCGACCCTCGCCGCTCGAGCCGGAGTCGAGGCTCCGATCTCCGAGGTCGTCGTGGCCGTGCTGTACGAGGGGTGTGAGCCCCGCGAGGGCGTCGAGCGGCTCATGACGAGGGCGCTCAAGTCGGAATAGTTCCAAGGTCCAGGTTTCAAGTTCCAGGGGTCCGAGCGAGGTCGACGGAAGAGACCGGCTGCCTCGGGGGTTCACGTCAAGTGCGACAGAATGGGAATCTGACCAGGAGGTAGAGATGAAGAAAGTACTGACTTTGGCCGCTCTCGCGATCTTGACCGTCTCTCTCGCCGCCATGGCGGCCGACAAGGCGAAAACGTCCGGCGAGAAAACCGCGTCCGGAACGATCGCCAAGGTCGACACGGCCGCGAAATCGCTCACGGTGACGGATTCGAAGGGAACGAGCTGGACGTTTCAGTGGAACGATTCGACCCGGATTCTCGGCGGAGAGCTGAAGGAAGGCGCCGCCGTCCAGGTCGGGTACACCGACGGCGACAAGATGTGGGCTACCTGGATCCGCGTGGGAGAAGCGGGCAAGTAGCGACGCTCGAGCGCGCACCGATCCGCGCTCGCAGCGAAACCCGTCAGGATTCCTGCGCTGCCCGCGGGAGCTCGAGGGTCAGGTCCTCGCCGTCCATGACCAGAGAGCCCGCCCTCTCCGCGAGCGGGGCCGGTCCGCTCTCCGGCGGATCGGCGAAGGCCGGATGAGGCGCGGCTTCGTCGGGGATCCAGCCGCGCGACGCGCGGCGAAGGCGCAGGCGTTTTCCGGTCCCAACCAGCGGAAGGTTCAAAACGGCGCGGCAGACCGCGAGGGGGCGAGCCTCCGCGCTTCCGCTCGCGATCCTCTCCTTTGTGCCGTCGCCGGGCCGCGCCGCCCAGAAGACGCAGTACCAGGAGTCGGCGTCCTGCTCGATGGCCGCCGTGATTCCCTGATTCTCGAGCCTCCTGACGAGGTCGGCGGCGGGCGACTCCTCCGTCGAGTATCGGGGTGTCATACCGTCGTTATGCGGCCCGTCGATTAGCCTCGCGATCCGCTGATCGAGAGCGGGGCCCGACTCCGCCGGGCGTATGACCGACATTAGTAGTACCGGAAGGAGTCTATGAAGGGGACGCAGGAAGCGCAAGGAAAAGGGGAACTAGGCAGCGCAAGGATCGGGCCCGGCACAAAAGAAAGCAAAAAAAACGTAGGTGAAGTCCGGCCTCGGGGATAGTATCTCGGCATGGCGACTCCCGAACGACGGACGCCGACGCCTCCCGCGATCCCTCCGGACCTCCCGAAACCGCAGGCCGCCGGTGAACGCCTGCTGGAGACGATGGAAAGGAGCCTCGAAACGGTCCGACACGTGTTCGGGGGATCTCATCGCTACTACGCCGATGCCCTGGAGCACTACGCCAAGGCCCTTCAAGCCCTGGGCGACGGGACTCGAGCGTCCGAGGCCAGCCTGCGCGCGGCCGCAATTCGGAGCGCCGCGGACAGCCCGGCGATCGCACGCCTTCCCAAGCCAGACGGACCGAGGGTTCTCGACGCGCAGGGCGCCGCGCGCTATCTCTCGCTCGGGCTCGATACCCTCTATCGACTCGTTCGGTCGGGCGAGCTACCGCACTCGCGCATCGGCAAGAGCATCCGCTTCCGGCCGGAGGATCTCGACGAGTACATCGCCGCTCGCGTCACCCGCGAGTGGACGCGCGTCGACAAGCGCGGACGTCCGAGGCAGGACGCAACCGAGGAGCCAGCCGAGGGCTAGATTGGACTCGGGGCAGCGTCGGACGCCTCTCGGGGCTGCCTTCTCCCATGAGTGACAGAAAACACTGGGATACCGTTTACAGGAACCAAGAGTCTCGGTAACCTCAGCTGGTTCCCCCGCATCTCGAGAGATCGCTCGCTTTCAGGAGGTGGTGGCCATGTTCAAAACGTGGAGGGGCGGGCCCGCACTCGTCTCATTTCTTCTGGGGTTCGGGCTCGTGTTTGCCAACGCAGGCAGCGCGATCGCCGAGCACTCCGCGAACGCTCTTCTGCCAGACCTCGCCATGCTCCAGCCGAACGAGTTCCACCTCGAGCTCGGATCCGGCGGCGTACGGCTCCTCCGATTCAGTACCTCGATCGTCAACCTCGGCCCCGGACGATTCGACGTCTATGGTTCCGAACCCGATCCCGCAGATTCCACGAAGCTCACACGAGTGACCCAGCGCCTGGAGCAGGATGGAGTTTGGGTCGAGCACCCGACCGCGGCGACGATGTTCTATTCCGGAGACGGCCACAACCACTGGCACGTCTTCGGGCTTCAGGACTGGAAGCTCGCTTTCCAGGCGACCCCGAACGACCGGATCGCCTCCGCCGCCAAGACCGGCTTCTGCTTCTGGGACAACGTCAACCTGTCCAACGCGGACAAGTACTACACCGGCTTCCGGGAGTGCCACCTGCAGTCCGATGGGACCGTGCCGATGGGCCTGTCGGTCAATTGGGGCGACAAGTATCCGTGGAGCATCGCCTTCCAGTACATCGACATCAGCACGTTGCCCTACGGCAACTATTGCCTGACCGTGACCGCCGACCCCCGGGGCGAGTTCGTCGAGGCCCGCACCGACAACAACAGCGTACGAACCCTCATCGCCATCCAGCCCGACGCCGTGACGGTCCTCGCTCCGGACTGCACGGGGGAATCCCCTGCGCGCATCGTGCACGTGGCCGATCTCGACGGGACGGTGAAGGCGAAAGGCAAGAGCGGCAAGTGGGAGGCCTTCGTGACCGCCACCATTCGCGACAGCGCCGGAAGTCCGGTGGGGGGTGCCACCGTGACCGGCAACTGGAGCGGTGCGGCGAGCCGCAGCGTCTCCGGCCTGACCGCCAGTAACGGGTCGGTGACCCTGGGGACCGGGCAAATCGCGGGCGGCACGAACGCGACGTTCACGGTCACGAACGTCGCGGGGGCCGGGTTGACCTATAGCCAGTCAGCGAACACCGATCCGGACGGCGGCGACAGCACGGGCACGACGATCACCATTTCCAAGCCATAGTCGCCAAGGAGGAGTGACCGAGTCTCTGGTGGCCCCAACGGGACTCGAACCCGTGCCGCGGCCTTGAAAGAGCCGTGTCCTAACCACTAGACGATGGGGCCCGCGAGCAAAATAGCATAGCGATTGCGACGCAACTCGCGCACCTATAATCCCTTCGGGGTGTTGGACATCCCGGGAGGACGGCGCAGTTGCGATACGGACAGCTTACGGCCGCGGCCGTGATGTGTCTCGCGGCCGGCGGCTGCGGGGAACGCCGCTCCGGGTCATCTCGAGTCGTCACGCCCTCGCCCGCGCCCGCCGTGGCGACCCACGCCGCGCGAGACGAACACTCCTACGGCAACCCGGCGGAGATCCGCGTCCGGCACGCCGACCTCGACTGGGACGTCCTCTTCGACCGCAAGACAGTCCGCGGAACCGCGGTCCTGACGGTCGAGCGGCCTCCCGGCGGGCGCGCGACCCGGCTCGCGCTCGACACGCGTGACCTTGAGGTCGAGAAGGCGGAGGCCTCCCGGGACGGGACGAGCTGGACCGCCGCCCCGTTCTCGCTTTCGCCGGCCGACAAGATCCTCGGTTCGGCGCTCACGATCACTCTGCCCGAGGACGCCGCCCGCGTCCGCATCACGTACGCGACCCGCCCGGTCGCCTCCGGCCTCCAGTGGCTCCCGCCTCCGCAGACCGCCGGCAAGAAGCAGCCGTTTCTCTTTACTCAGTCGCAGGCGATCCACGCGAGGAGCTGGATCCCGCTCCAGGAC
>DASYUL010000117.1:0-8260 GCA_036001245.1 Thermoanaerobaculia bacterium | reverse complement strand
GACTCGAGCACGAGCGCGCGGTCGCTCGTCGTGAAGAAGTGGTAGCCGAGATCGCGAAGCGCGGGAATCTGCTCCCGGTTGCCGACCATGATGCCGGCGGTCTTTCCGGCGCGCGCGGCTTCCGACGCGACCCGCGCCAGGGCAGAACGAAACCGCTCGGACGTCGTGTCACCGGGGACGCCGAGCGCCTGCGAGAGGTCGTTGGGTCCGACGAAGAGCACGTCGACGGCCGCCTCGTCCGCGAGCGCCGGGAGCTCCTTGAGCGCACCCTCGCGTTCGATCTGGACGGCCACGAGGGTTTCGTCGTTCGCCTTGCGGACGAAATCGGCCAGGGGAACCGTCGCGTATCGGTTCGCACGAACGCCCCCGAGCCCCCGCTTCCCGGCGGGAGCGAACTTCACGGCCTCGATCGCGGCCCGGGCCATCGCCAGGCTCTCGACGCGGGGGAGCAGAGTGCCGGCCGCACCGGCATCGAGATAGCGGCCGAGCTGTTCGGAGACGGCCGATGGAGAACGCACGATCGCGGCGATCCCGGCGCCGTCGCACGCGAGCACGGACGCGGCGACCGACTCGATCGAGAAGAACCCGTGCTCGACGTCGATGACGACGAAGTCGAAGCCCGCAAGCGCGGCCAGCTCGATCACGCCGCTCACGGGCCATGTCAGAAAACATCCGAGGAGCGTTTCGCCTTTGCGGGCGCGTTCGCGAAGACTCAGTTCGTCCGGCTCCGCACCAGGTTGAATTTCAACATCTCGCCGTAGGACACCTTCGAGTCGAGGTCTTCCCGAGCGAGCTTCAGGTGCTGCGTCAGGCCTTCGAGGACGAGCTCCATGCCGACCGCGAGCTCTTCCGGGGAAGCGGGCGCGAAATGCTCCTCGACCGCCTTCTCGAGCCCGGGAACGGACTCGAGCGACGCCAGGTGTTCGGCGAACGGGGTGTCATCGGAGAGGGTGATCTTGTTGCCCGCGGCGAACCACTCGAGGATCGACTCGTAGAGCGGGTGAATCTTCTCCGGCGGAGGGGTCGAGCGCGCGCGGCGCGGCATCGAGAGCTCGTCGGTGTCGTCCTCGTCGACGCGTCGCCGCTGCGACGGTCGGCCCGAATCCGGCGCCGGGAAACGCGCGTCGAAGAGCTTCTTGACCGCCGTCGCGATCAGCTTCTTGGCGATGACTTCCGCACCCTGCTGTTCTCCCTCGTAGACCATCTCGACTTTCCCGGTGATCGCGGGGAGGCACGCGGGCAGGTCGCACAGGCGGGGGAAGACGTGGCTCTCGCGGTGGACGAGCCCGCGCCGCTCGAGGTTGGACGCGAGGATTTCCACCGCCGAGATCGGCATCCGCGCCGACACTCCGGACGACTGATCGACGAACTCGCTCGAACGCGCCGCGAAGGCGATTTCCTCGACGAGCTCCCGGAAGAATTCCGGGATCTCGACCGCCGGTGCCGGATCGCGCTCGAGCCACGCTTCCTGCGCCGTGATCCGCGCCGCCGTCTTCACGTCGTCGGGATAGTGAGTCAGGATCTGCGACGAGATCCGGTCCTTCAGGGGCGTGATGATGTTTCCGCGGTTGGTGTAGTCCTCGGGATTCGCCGAGAAGACGAGCAGGATGTCGAGCGGGATCCGCACCGGAAAGCCGCGGATCTGGAGGTCGCGCTCCTCGAGGATGTTCAGCAGCCCGACCTGGATGCGCGGCTGGAGATCCGGCAGCTCGTTGATCGCGAAGATACCGCGGTTCGTGCGCGGAATGATCCCGAAGTGGATGACTTCCTCGTCCGAGTAAGAGCGCCTCTCGGTCGCAGCCTTGATCGGGTCGACGTCGCCGATCAGGTCCGCAATCGTGACGTCCGGCGTGGCGAGCTTTTCGCGGTAGCGCTCCTCGCGCGGCATCCAGGCGACCGGGGTGTCGTCGCCTTTCTCGGCAAGCGTTCGCCGGCCGTACTTCGTGATCGGGGCGAATGGATCCTCGTTGAGGTCGCTCCCGGCAATCGTGGGGATCTCCGGATCGAGAAGGCCGACCAGGAGCCGCAGGAGACGGGTTTTCGCCTGGCCGCGCAGCCCGAGAAGGAGGAAGTCGTGCTTCGAGAGGATCGCATTGTGGAGCGCCGGCAGGACCGTTCTCTCGTAGCCGTAGATCCCATCGAAGGGATTCTTCCCGTCGGTCAGTGCGCGGCGCAGGTTGCCGCGCAGCTCTTCCTTGACGCCGCGCGGGCGGTAGCCGCTCGCCTTGAGCTCCCCGAGGTTCCGGGGTCTCGCCATCGCGCTCACCGGCGGGCTACCAGCCCGCGTTCCGCGACTCTCATCCCGGGACGATCAGGGGAACGTTCTCGCCGACGCGGAAAAGTCGCGCGGATTTGCGTCCCGCGAGCTTCGCCGCGCGATTCGCGAGCGCCTCGAGCTTCGGCCGCTGGAAACCGACGACGGTCTCGCGGATCCGGCCGCCGGGCCCGACGAGGAAAAACGTCGGCACGTTCGTCAGACCGAGCGCGGCGGAGGCGTTCCATGGCGGCGGATCGTAGAGCGTCTCGACCCGCACGCCGAGGCGCTCGTTGAACTCCGCCGTCTCGGTCCGCGTGTCCTGCGAAACGCCGAAGACCGGCAGCGTGTCGCCGCCGATGCGGCGGATCCGTTCGAGGTACGGCCACGCGAGCTCCGACGTGGGACAGGCGGTCTTGAAGAAACCATAGAGGGTCTCGGCTGCCGGGGGAACGAACCGGGCGCCGGACTCCGTTTCGAGCGCGATCTGCGGAAAAACTGCGCCGGGTTCGAGGGCCGCCAAAAAACCTCCCGCTCCGGATCCGCCGGAGCCGTCCTTCGGAATCGGATTATAGACTTCCGCCGCTTCACTCTCGACGTCCGCGGACGACGAACTCGAGGAGGAATGTCGGCGAAGAAACCGCGCAAACTCTCGCGTCGCGACTTCGTGAAGGGCGCGGGCATCGCGCTCGCCGCGGGATCGATTCCCGTCGTCTCGTGCGCGCCGCGGGGAAAACAGCCCGCGCCCGCCCGGAAGACCCTGAAGATCCTTCAGTGGAGTCATTTCATCCCTGCGTACGACTTCTGGTTCGACGGCGTCTACACGAAACAGTGGGGGGAGAAGAACTCCACGGTCGTCACGGTGGACCACATGGCCTCGACGGAGGTCCCCGCCCGCGGGGCTGCCGAGGCCTCGGCACGCAAGGGACACGATCTCTTTCTCTTCCTGTCGCCGCCGGCCGCGTACGAAGCGCAGGTGATCGATCACCGTCCCGTGATCGAAGCGGTCCAGAAGAGGCACGGAAAGATGATTCCGCTCGCGCAGCGGTCGACGTTCAACCCGAAGACCGAAAAGTTCTTCGCGTTCTCCGATTCGTACGTGCCCGACCCGGGCAACTACCGGATCGACCTTTGGCAGAAGGTCGGTTATCCGAACGGGCCCGACACCTGGGACGATCTGCGCAAAGGCGGCCGCAGAATCAAGGAGAAGTTCGGAAATCCGGTGGGTATCGGCCTGTCGCAGGAGATCGACTCGAGCATGGCGCTGCGGGCGGTGCTCTGGTCGTTCGGCGGCGCCGAGCAGGACGAAGCGGGCAACGTCGCGATCAACTCGAAAGAGACGATCGAGGCCTTGAAGTACGTCCGCGCGCTCTACAAAGAGACGATGACGCCGGAGGTCTTCACGTGGGACCCATCCTCGAATAACCGGATGATCCTCGCCGGGCGGGCCTCGTTCATCTGCAACGCGATCTCGGTGACGCGGACCGCCGAGCGCGAGCACTCCGACATGTCGAAGAAGATCGGGCTGACGGCCGCTTTGAAGGGTCCGGTTCGGCGCATCGCTGCCGAGCACGTCATGAACTGCTATGTGATCTGGAAGTTCGCCGAGAATCCGGACGCCGCGAAGCAGTTCCTCATCGACCTCGTCGACCACTTTTCCGACGTCTTCCGGGAAGGGGAGTCCTACAACTTTCCCTGCTTCCCGGCGTCGCTTCCCGACCTCCAGCGACGGATCGCGCACGACGCGAAGGCCGACCCACCCGACAAGTACCGGGTCCTGGGGTCGGTGCTCGACTGGGCCACGAACGTGGGCTTTCCCGGCTACGCCACGGCCGCGATCGACGAAGTCTTCAACACGTTCGTGATTCCGACGATGTTCGCCCGGGTCGCTCGCGAGGAAGCCACGCCGGAAAAGGCCGTCCGCGAGGCCGAAAAGCAGATCCGTCGGGTTTTCGATCGCTGGAATCGCGCTGGATGAGCGGACGCGGCGCTTAGAATTCAGGTGTGGCCATGATCGACACCTTCGGCCGTCCGCTTCGGAACCTTCGGATATCGGTGACGGATCGATGCAATCTGAGGTGCCAGTACTGCATGCCGGAGAAGGACTACGTCTGGCTTCCTCGGGCCGACATCCTCGACTTCGAAGAGGTGGGTCTCCTGGTCGACGTCTTCACCGACCTGGGCGTGGACCGCGTCCGCCTGACCGGAGGCGAGCCGCTGGTTCGCCGCAACCTGCCGCAGCTGGTCCGAATTCTGGCGTCGAAATCGCGAATCCGGGATCTCGCGCTGACCACGAACGGGGTGCTTCTGGCCGACCAGGCGGCGGAGCTCCGGGCGGCCGGACTTCACCGAGTCACGGTCAGCCTCGACACTCTCCAGGCCGACCGTTTCCGAGCGTTGACGAGGTTCGACGAGCTCGGACGCGTTCTCTCCGGCATCGCCGCGGCAGCGGCGGCCGGCTTCTCCGCGCTCAAGATCGACAGCGTCGTGATCCGGGGGGTCAATGACGACGAGCTGGTGCCTCTCGTCGAATACGGACGTCGCGCCGGCGCCGAGGTCCGCTTCATCGAGTACATGGACGTCGGCGGAGCGACGCGCTGGTCGAGAGACGCCGTCGTTCCGGGCACCGAGATCCTCGAGCGGCTCGAAGGCCACTACGGGCACATCGAACCGATCGTCGAGGAGAGCTCCGCGCCTGCGGACCGCTTCCGGCTCGCGGACGGCACCGTGTTCGGACTCATTTCCTCGATGACCACCCCGTTCTGCGCTTCGTGCGACCGGAGCCGGCTGACCGCGGACGGCCTTTGGTACCTCTGTCTCTACGCCCGGAGCGGGACCGACCTGCGCGGGCCGCTCCGCGCAGGCGCTTCTGCGAATGAGCTGCGGGCGCGCATCGAATCGGGCTGGCGTGTGAGGGCCGATCGCGGCGCGGAGGAGCGACTCGCCGTCCACGACCGCACACCGCTCTTTCCCGCCGGCACTCTGCGCGAGGACCCTCATCTCGAAATGCACACACGGGGCGGTTGAAGACATTGACCGGAGCGAATTCGGACACTCATCCGCAGCCCCCGGAGTCTGTGCCCGGGCTGACCAATGCGCGCGCGCTGGCGCTCGATCGCACGCCGATCCGGACGCGCGAGAGCGGCGCGACCCTGTCGGCGTGGCGCCTCTCCGCTCAAAGCGACGAGGGCGAAGGCGCGATCGTGCTGGTCGACGCCGGGGCCGGGGAGGTCCGGTATCGGGGGGAGGGCGTCTTTCTCGGGTGGACGGCGGAACAACTCGAAGCGGCCTACGACACGCTTCGGCCGCGGACCGAGGAGTCCGCGTTCGAGCTCCCTCAGCTGGGTTGAAGGAGCGCAGAGCCGTCTAGGGCGGTGGCGCCGACTCCGTGAGGAGAAGCCACTCCTCGGAAGTCAGGAGCGAAGCGGCGCAGGGGTAATAGACCTTCTCCATTTCGGATTCGTGCGCGGATAGCCGGCGCTCGAGGTTTTCGACGAGACCGAGCACGTCCGCGAGCGGCGCGCGCTCGGCGATCTGGGAGAGAAGGTAGCGCGTCAGCTCCCGGATCTGCACGTACTCGAGACGCAGCTCGCGCTGGGGATCGCGCCCGGGAAAGGACGTTCGCGCGAGCGCGGGCAGGAGAACTCGTTCCTCGGCGGCGGTCCAAAGGCGCAGGTGATCGTGGAAGTCCGTCAGAGCGATCCGGCAGGCGTCGTCCTCCCGGCGCTCGTGAGCGCGGCGAAAATCATCGAAGCGGCTTCGAAGCCTCTTCTGGACGGCGAGAAGGTCTTCCTCGGAAATCAAAGACCAGCGAGTCCCGGCTCGATCCGCGTGAAACCCTGGTCGACGGCCCAGAGATCCATCGAGAGCGAGACCAGGTCATCCACCTCCGGGATCGGCCGGGCGTCCTCCGAGAGATCGAGAGACTTCACGTAGCGGTGGCAGGTCTCACACGCCTCGATCCGCACGGTCGGGTGCTTCTCGCTCTGGAAGGAAGGAAGCTTGTCCGGATCCCCCTCGAAGCAAGAGGGGCAGAGAATGCGGCCGAAAAGCCACTCTCCTCCGCAGAGCGCGCAGCCGAGCATCCGGCGCGCGCCTTCCATCGTCGAGGCGTCCCGCCGCGCAGCGATCCAGGGGGAGCCTCCACAGAATGGACACTGGCCTCGGCGGTGCACGCGATCGGGCGCTGTGTTGACCGAGCGAAGGAACTCGACGTAAGGGCGCAGGATTGCCCGAGAGAGGTAATCCTCGGTGGAGGGCCGGTCGCAGGCCCAATGAACGAGGAGACGCGTCCGTGCGGTCGAAGGCAGATCCTTCTGGCGCGCGCGGGCCTCGGCAGAGAGGACCTCCGGCCCTTCCTCGGCGGCGTACCGAGTCACGGCGGAGATCGCCTCGAGGAGGCGGTCCCCGTCGGTGTCGAGCCGCCCGGTGAAGGGTGATTCGGCGTGCGCGGACTCGATCGCAGCAGCGACCCGTCCCTGCACTCGGTAGAGACCCGCCCCGAACTGGAGAGGAGCTTCAGCCGCCGGCGCCTCGGAAACAAGGAGCTCGGCCCGCGCGGCGCGACGCTCGAACTCCGGAACGATTTTCGAGGCTTTAGCGCCGGCGGTCTTCTTCACCCGTGACTTCGCGATACCAGCGGGGGTGATGCAGCCGCGCCCACGCCCGCGTGACGGTGCCGCGCGTCATCGCGCCGAAGGTGCCGGGTTCGGCGGCGGTGCCGAGGTAAATGTGGAAGACGATCGCGACGGCAAAGGCAATGAACGTCACGTCGTGAATGATGTAGGCGAACTCGAGCAGGAGCCGCGGAAAGGCCCTCGGAAACCATATCAGGAGCCCCGAAAGGAGCAGTCCGACCATTCCGAGCGTAGTGGCCCAGAACAGGAGCTTCTGGCCGCCGTTGTATTTCCCGACCTCCGAGTCGTCACTCTGGTAACGCATGTACTCAAGCGCCTTCGGACCCAGCCAGCCGCGCTCGGAAGGGAGGAACCGCATGTCGCCGAGCCAGTGGAAGAACATGACGACGGAAGCGAGAGCGAACGCGACTCCTGCCCAGGGATGAATCACCCGGGCAACCGACAGACCTCCGAAGAGGTGTGCCATCCAGCCGAACACGGGGCTCCAGATCGGCATCCCGGTCAGCGCACAGAGAAAGAACGTGACAGCCACGGACCAGTGAATGAGACGGGACGCTCTCCGGTGACGGACGATCTCGGTGCCGACGACGATGTCCTCGCGGTCGCGTGCGGCGATGATCGCGGTGTCGAGCGGGCGGTGGGGAGCGACGGTGCTCATCGTTGCCTCCCTAGCTATAGCTAGGCCTGCGGAAGGTTCGAGTCCGGGTCGTCCGCCCCGCGGACCTTCTTGGGGCCGTATTTGGTGTAGTGAGCGAACGCTCCGATCACCGCTCCGAAGATCGCCACGGCACCGAGCGGGCGCAGGACGTTCTTCCAGAACTTGACGCCCCAGGGCACGTGCGGATCGGCGGGAAGGTCGTACCATTCGGGGTGATCGCCGTGGGCAAGAACGGTCACCACGCCCGTGCCGCCGACCCCTTTCGGATCATAAAGCGCGGCGTTCGCGAACCCATTCGCCTTCAGCTGCTCGACCCGTCCCTTGCCCAGAGCGACCATGTCGTCCTTGGTGCCGAACTGGAGACACCCGGTCGGGCAGGCTTTGATGCACGCGGGCTCGAGCCCGACGGAGGTCCGGTCGACACAGAGGGTGCACTTGGCCATCTTGCCCGTGGTCGCGTGGAAGCGCGGGACGTCGAACGGGCAGCCGGTCTCGCAGTACCCGCATCCGATGCAGTTGTCCGCGTTGACGTCCACGATGCCGTTTTCGTACTGGACGATCGCGCCGGGCGCGGGGCACGCGGCGAGGCAGCCCGGCTCCTCGCAGTGCATGCACTGATCCTTGCGCATCAGCCAGATGATCCCGCCGTCGAAGTCGCGCTCGTTGAACCGGATGAGGTTCCAGTAATTGGAATCCAGCGTCGGGAGCGTC
>DASYUL010000116.1:0-30677 GCA_036001245.1 Thermoanaerobaculia bacterium | reverse complement strand
GTCGTCGGAATGGTCCTGCCGTTCCTCGGCGGCTACGTCCTGACCCGGCTCGCGGGGTTCACGACGCTCACCGCCATCTTCGTCGGGGCGGCGCTCACGGCGACGTCGATCGGGATCACCAGCCGTGTGCTCTCCGAGATCAAGATGCTTGCGTCGCGCGAGGGTCAGATCATCCTCGGGGCGGCGGTGGCCGACGACATCCTGGGCCTCGTCGTGCTCGCCGTCGTCAGCCAGATCGCCGCCACCGGTTCGGTCGGCGTGTGGGAGGCGGGGCGGGCGGCCCTCCTTTCCTTCGCATTTCTCGTCGTCGCGATCGTCGTCGGTATGCCGCTCGGACGGCTTCTGGTGCGCCACGTCGGACGCGCGAGCGTACGCGGAATCCTCGTGGCCGTCTCGGTCGCATTCGCTCTCCTCGCGGCCCTCGGCGCCCAGATGGCCGGCTCGGCGGCGATCGTCGGAGCGTTCGCCGCCGGTCTCGTCCTCGCGCGGACGGACCGCGGAAACGACATCCACAACGCGGTGCGGCCGATCGTCGACGTCTTCGCTCCGGTCTTCTTCGTGTCGATCGGGGCGCAGGTCGAGGTCCGCTATCTGAACCCGATGGTCCCGGAGAACCGTCCGGCGCTCCTTCTCGCGCTCGGCCTGATCGCGCTCGGCGCTCTTGGAAAGTTCGCCGCGGGCTACGCCGCGTGGGGAGGAGTCCGGAGGAGCTTCATCGGTGCCGGGATGATCCCTCGGGGAGAGGTCGGACTCATCTTCGCGCAGATCGGAAAGCAGAACGGCGCGCTCCCCGAGCCCGTCTTCATCGCCGTCGTCATCGCCGTGTTCGCGACGACGTTCATGACGCCGCCGCTGCTCGAGTGGTTGAACCCGCCCGCGAAGGACGGAGCTACTTCGTGAGGTCCGCCAGCGTCGCGTTGAGGAGAGCTCGCCGCTCGGCGTCCAGTTTGTCGAAGAGCGGCTGAAGGACCTGAACGACGCGGTCGTTTTCCTCCGGCGTGATCGTGTAGAGGTTCGGCGAGATGGCCTCGACCACGCGCGCGACGGTGATCTTCTCCGGAGGCTCCGCGAGCGCGAAGCCCCGGACGCCGTCGCCGGCGACGATCTTCGCGTCCCGAAGGCACTCGAGAATCTTCTCCGCCTCCACCGAGGAGCTCTCCTGGTGGTGGTAGAGCTCGCGGAACCGGTGGATCCCGCCCTCCGAGAGGCGGAGCAGCATCCGGATCGCGTTCTCGGCGCGCCCGGCCGGCACGCGGCCGCGCCGCGCGCCCTTCCCGAGCTTCGTCTGGAGCACGTGGGTCAGTTCGACGCCGAGCAGGATCAGCACCCAGACGAGGTAGACGGAAATGAGCGCGAACATGAGGAGCGAGAGGGACCCGGTGATGAGGTTCATCCGCGACAGCATCGCGACGTACTTGCCGAAGACCGTCCGGAGGAGCTCGAGCAGAAGGGCGATCACGAGGCCCGCGATGCCAGCGGAGCCCCACCGCACGTATGCGTTCGGAAGGTAATGGTAGAGGAGGGTCAGGACCGCGAACTCGGCGGCGAAGGGGAAGAACGTCTCGGCGAACGGCGAAACGAGCACCGTTTCGAGCAGAGAGAATTTCCGGAGGATCTGGGCACCCGAGCCGATCGCGCCGACTAAGAGCGCGAGAGAGAAGAGCGCAAAGCTGTAGATCGCGATCCGCTGGAACCAGGCGCGGCGCTTCGGCGCGCCCCAGACGGCGTTGAAGGTCGCCTCGACGATGAAGATCAGGCGCACGGACGCGACGATGAGGATGACGAGACCGATCCCGGAGATCGCGGTGGACTCCGCCACGAACTCGCGCAGGCTCTCGGTCAGCTTCGCCGTGTGATACGGGAGGATCCGGTTCACCATCTCGAGAACCTGGTCGTTCTTCTCCTTGAAGAAGGCGGCGAGAAAAAGCGAGAACGTCGCGAGAAGCGGTACGGCCGTCAGCAGCGTCGTGAACGCGAGCGATCCGGCGAGGTCCGCCCCGCGGTCCGCGTTGAAACCGCGGAACGTCTCGACCACCACTTCCCGAAGTGTGACCACCACCCGCAGGAGGGCCTCCGGAACGAGGGGAAAGCGCTTCTTCTCGCGCTCCACGACCATGGTGACCCGACCGGTCACCTCGGCATTCCCGTCGCGCACTTCGACCATGCGGTTCTCGGCCTGAGCGTCACTTTAGCTCGACCGACTCCCCCTCCTCCGGAAGAACGACGTTCCATCCCGACAGGGAGCGAAGGCCCCCCGCGAGCGCTTCCCGCGGCGCCGGCTCGCCGTGCACCAGGTACGCTACGCGCGGCGGCGCCAGCATCGCGCCGGCCCACTGGAGGAGCCCCCGCTGGTCCGCGTGCGCGGACAGCGCGGGGAGCTCCTGCACCTCCGCCTCGACTTGCACGTCCTGGCCGTGAATGAGGACGTCGTGGGCGCCTTCGAGGATCCGGCGCCCGAGCGTACCGGCCGCCTGAAATCCGACGAAGAGCAAGCTCGTCTCGGGATCCGGAAGGCGCCGCTTCAGGTGGTGAAGGATCCGGCCGCCGGCGAGCATCCCGGAGGCGGAAATGATCACCATCGGTCCCGTCCGGTCGTTCAACGCCTTCGATTCGAGGCGGTCGCGGACGAAGTGAACGGAGGGACCGTCGATCGGGCAGAGACCCTTGTTCTCGAGCTCGGCCATCTCGAGGTCGTGCTCGGAGCGGGAGCGGCAGTAGAGATCCACGGCCGAGACGGCCATCGGGCTGTCGAGGTAGATCGGAAGGTTGGCCGCGAGGCGGCCCTCGCGCTGCAGCGAGCGGAGGTGGTAGAGCACGTCCTGGGCGCGTCCGACGGCGAAGGCCGGAATCAAGACGACACCGCGCCGGCCCGCCGTCTCCGCGACGGCGCGCCCGAGCTCCTCGCGCGGCGACCCGCCCGGATGGAGCCGGTCGCCATAGGTCGACTCGAGCACGAGGTAGTTCGCGGCGTCCGGGGGCTCCGGGTCTTTCAGGATCGGGACGCCGCGTTGGCCAACGTCGCCGGAAAAGACGATCCGCTTTCCGTCGGCCTCGACCGTGATGAAGGCGGCGCCCAGGATGTGCCCCACGCGGTGGAAGGTGAACGCGACGTTGCCCGCGAGCTCGACGCGTTGGTGGAAGGGGACCGGACGCAACAGCTGGAGCGCGCGGCGCGCGTCGTCGGCATCGAAGAAGGGGAGCGCCGGGCTGTGGCGCGAGAAGCCCTTCCGGTTGGCGTAGCGGGCGTCTTCTTCGTGGAGGTGCGCGGCGTCGGGCCACAGGTAGTCGAGAAGGCCTCCCGTGGGAGGAGTGACGTAGACCGGACCGCGGAATCCTGCCTTCGCGAGGCGCGGCACGTAGCCCGTGTGGTCGATGTGGGCGTGGGTGAGGACGACCGCGTCGAGCGAAGCCGGAGGCAACGGCGGCCCCGTCCAGTTCTTCTCCTTCAGCTCCCGGGACCCCTGAAACAGGCCGCAGTCGATGAGCACCCGCCGCGAGCCCGCCTCGAGAAGGAACTTCGAGCCGGTCACCGTTCCGCAGGCACCCAGGAAGCGGAGGGTCGCCATTCGCGGCGATTATGGGGGACAGACCCCAATTCACAGGAGGACCGTCTCTGTTGTCTCATCGTTTCCGTGAATTGGGGTCTGTCCCCGGTATACGGCGCTCTCGCAGGTATAAGATTCCGAGGCTGACGCGGAGGTGAGCGATGGCGAAGGAAACCCCGTTCGATCGCGCGCGTGATTTCGTCGAAGAGAAGATCGAGCAGACGAAGGAAGTCCTCGGGGACTCGTTCGACGACGTGAGCGGCGACGTGCGCAAGTCGGTGAAGGCGACCGCGAAGCGGATCGAAAAGGACTACGGGTACATCTGGGACGACGTGCGCAAGTACGTGAAGGACAACCCGGGCACGGCGGTCGCGCTCTCCGTGGGCGTCGGATTCCTCCTGGGTTACCTGCTGAGCGGCGGAGACGACGACTGAGAGATCGCTCTCCGCTGTCAGGTCTCAGCTCTCAGATCTGATTCCGCGATGATGCGCATCAGTGCGATCGAGAAGGCGATGCCGGACGACGTCCGAAGGACCGCCCGGGAGCATCCGTTCCTCGTCATCGCGGCGGGGGCGCTCGCGGGCTACTACCTCGGAAAGAGCCACGGGCGCGCGATCCTGTCGGCCCTGGTCAGCGTCGGGATCACCGCCGGGGCCTCGAGCGCGCGCAGAATGCTGGGGGTCGAACCGTCGCCTCGGCTCGCCCGCGCCCGCTAGCCGCCGCTCTCCTCCCTATAATCCGAGACCGTGACATACCGCAAAGCGGGCTATCCCGCGCTCTCGACGTTCGCGTCGAGCGCGGGTTGAGCCTGCAAGATCGGTCAGTTCGACCTTTCCGCGCTTCTCGCGAAGCTTCCTCGACCGGCGGATCCGAACCTGCTGGTCGGGAACGCGTCTGCCGACGACGCGGCCGTGTATCGCATCGGCAACGGCCAGGTCCTCGTCCAGACGGTCGACTTCTTCACGCCGGTCGTCGACGACCCCTATCTCTACGGCCAGATCGCGGCCGCGAACTCGCTCTCGGACGTCTACGCGATGCGGGCACGGCCCATGCTCGCTCTCGCCCTCGTGGCGTTCCCGACCGCGGCGCTCCCGGCCGACGTGCTCGAGCAAATCCTCCGGGGCGGGGCCGACAAGGTCGCCGAAGCGGGCGCCGTCATCGGCGGCGGCCACTCGATCGATCACGACGTGCCGATTTACGGGCTGGCCGTAACGGGGATGGCCAGAGAGAGCGAGCTGACCCGCAACTCCGGCGCGCGGCCGGGCGACGCGCTCGTACTGACCAAGCCCCTCGGGATCGGTGTCACGGTGTCGGCCGGCCGCGTCGATTCCATCGCTGCGGAAGGCGTCACCGGTTTCCTGCGCCGCCGCGTGCTCTCGGACGACGCGCTCGAAGACGCGTCGCGGGTGATGGCGGCGCTGAACCGGCCCGCCGTGGAGGCGATGGATGGCTTCGAGGTCCACGCCGCGACGGACGTCACCGGATACGGGCTCCTCGGCCACGCCTTCGAGATGATGGAGGCATCCGGCACGACCGGTGAGTTCGTGATCGACGCGGTGCCGCTCCTCTCGGAGTCCCGCCGGATCGCCGCCCGCGGGATCGCTCCGGAGGGCTCGCGGGTCAACGTCCGCAATCTCCGGCCGCGCACGGACGTCGAGGAGAGTGTCACCGACGACGATTTCCTTCTCCTTTGCGACGCCCAGACTTCCGGGGGACTGCTCGTCGCACTGCGGGAAGAGGACGTCGAACGCTATGCGGAGCGCTGCCGGGAACGCGGCGCCGACCGGGCGGCGGTCGTGGGACACGTGACCGCGCGCGGAGAGACCGCGCTCGTCGTATCGAAAGCATCGCGGAGGAAATCGTGAAACGAGAAAAAGACGAGCCCGAGTGGGTCGAAGCCGCCTCGGTCGGCGACGACGAAACGGCCACGCTGATGGCCGGCTTCCTGGAGGCGCAGGACATACCCGCAGTCGTCGAGGGGCCCAGCAGCACGCCGTTTCCCGAGGACCTCGGCGCTTTCGGAATGAGTCGCGTGATGGTGCCCCCGGATCGCGTCGACGAGGCGCGGCGGCTGCTCGCCGAGCGGGAGCGCATGGGCGCGCGGTCTTCGCGGGAGGACGACGAAACCGAGGACAGCTGACTCCGGCGCTCGCGTCTTCTGGCTTCTCCTTTGCCTGCAGGCCCGAATCGGCGGCGGCATCCGTCGCGCGCCTGCTCGTCTTCACCCGAACGACGGGGTTCCGGCACGACTCGATCCCCGACGGAATCGCGGCGATCCGCCACGTGGCGGCGGAGAGCGGCCTGTCCGTCGACGCGACGGAAGACCCGTCCGCGTTCAGCGACGAGAATCTCGCGTCGTATCGCGTCGTCGTTTTCCTGCTGACGACGGGAGACGTGCTCGTTCTCGCCGCGAAACTCGCGTTGTGACTCCGCACAGACCGTCCGGCCGCTACATCGGCCCTTCTTTCGCTTTGATCAACTCGAGGATCTTCCGGTCGATCTTTCCGTCATGCCGGATGCGCGTGTCGTAGTTTTCCCACCCCATGTAGTCGGCGAGCGCCTTCGTGGACGCCTCGTCCCACACGCCGTCGGTGCGGCCCTTGTGAAATCCCTTCTTCGCGAGCAGCTTCTGCAGATACACGGCGTCCGCGCCCGCGATCGGGATCACGTCCTTCGGATCGCTGCGCTCGAAGTGGACCTTCTGGAGCTCGTACAGGCGGAAGATCTCGGCGATCGGGTCCTTCGCGTCGTAGACCGAGATGTCAATGTATCGGTCGCTCTTCGCGTCGTAGGACGCGCCCGGCCGCACGACGACGAGCGCCGCGGACTGCCGGCCGCGCTTGTCGCCTCCGGCCTCCGCGCCCGCCTTGATCGCGGCGAGCAGCCGATCAGCGAGCGCTCCCTTCGTGCCGAGGAAGGCCTTCTCCATTGCGTCGACCGTCGCCTCCGAGACCAGGATGTTTCCCTGGATCGCGTAGTCGGGTCCGGTCCGCCCGCCCGCCCAGTCGAAACACTTCTTGCCGGTGAACGTGGCCGAGCGACCTTTCGCGTCGACGATCCCGACCTGCCGGTCCTGCAGATCGGCGTCGTCGCGCCCGATGATCGTCAGCACTTCCTGCGGCGTCGCGCCGAGCTCGAGAAGCTCCAGCCCTTTCGTCCCGAAGTCGGAATTCGAGAAGGACTGCGTCGCGACGGCGCCGACGCCCGCTTTCGCGTAAGGCACCGCAACGCGGACGTTGGGGAACTTCGACTGGACCGCGACGCCCAGGTCGCCGTTGGCCGGATCGCGGGCGACGATCGAGAAGGTGGATACGCGCGGGGTCGGAAGAAGGGAGGCGGTGGACGGGAGACGAGAGGAGGAGCCGACCTGCAGGAGAGCCAGCAAGAGGACAACGGGCATGCAAGGACCTCCGAAAGTTGCGGCGGATTCTATGAGATCGTCGTTTTCCGTCTCCCGTCTACGGTCTTCCGGCTTGTGCTATTTTCCGTGCGCATGCCCGCTCCGGCGACCGCCCCCACGGCGTTGAAGCGCACTCCGCTCTACGACCTCCACCGAGAGCTCGGTGCGAAGCTGATTGACTTCGGCGGATGGGAGATGCCCGTTCAGTACGGCGGCATCCTCGAGGAGCACCGCGCGGTGCGCGAGCGGGCCGGGCTCTTCGACGTCTCGCACATGGGAGAGCTCGAAGTCAGCGGACCGGAATCACTCGCGGCGCTCCAGTGGCTCACGCCGAACGACGTCTCGCGGTTATCCGACGGCCGGTGTCAGTACTCGTCGTTCCTGACGGAGCGCGGCACGTTCGTGGACGACCTGCTCGTCTACCGCAAGGCCGCGGACTCCTACATGCTCGTCGTCAATGCATCCAACATTTCGAAGGACTTCGAGTGGGCGAGGTCTCACGCGCGGGGAGACGCTCGGGTCGAGGACGCGAGCGACCGCTGCGCCCTGATCTCCGTCCAGGGTCCTCGCGCCGCGGCGCTCGTCGGGCGTCTTGCGGCGGAAGATCCATCGGACCTCGCCTATTACTCCTTTCGCCAGACCACCGTCCTCGGAGTGCCGGCGCTCGTCTCGCGGACGGGTTACACGGGGGAGGACGGCTTCGAGATCTGTCTCGCGCCCGAGAACGCGGAGAAGGTCTTCCGCGGGGTGCTCGAGGAAGGGCGCGCCGACGGCGTCCTTCCGTGCGGCCTCGGCGCTCGGGACACGCTGCGGCTCGAAGCGAAGATGGCCCTCTACGGAAACGACATCGACGATACCGTGACGCCCTGGGAGGCGGACCTCGGCTGGACCGTGAAGATGAAGAAGGGCGACTTCCTCGGGCGCGACGCGCTCGAGGCCCAGAAGGCGGAGGGCGTCGCCCGAAAGCTCGTCGGTTTCGAGATGGTCGATCGGGGGATCGCGCGCCACGGGTACGCGGCGCGGACCGCGCAAGGAGACGGGATCGTCACCTCGGGCACCCACTCGCCGACGCTGGGCAAGCCGATCGGGCTGGCGCTGCTCCCGACGCAGGCGATCGGGACGGAGTTCGAGGTCGACATCCGCGGGCGCTCCGCGAGGGCGCGGATCGTCGAGACGCCCTTCTACAAAAGACAGAAGGAGGCGCGGTGAGCCCCGAAGACCTGCACTACACCCAGAGCCACGAGTGGGTCCGGATCGACGGTGACATCGGCACCATCGGAATCACCGACTACGCCCAGAAGGAGCTCGGCGAGATCGTGTACCTCGAGCTTCCCGAGGTCGGCCACGTCTTCAACGCGGAGGACGAGTTCGGCACGGTCGAATCGGTCAAAGCGGTCTCCGAGCTCTTCACGCCCCTCTCCGGCGAGGTCGTCGAGATCAACAAGGGCGCGATCGCCGGGCCGGGCATCGTCAACGACGATCCGTTCGGCGACGGATGGCTGATCAAGCTGAAGCTCTCGACGGACCAGGAGGTCGAAAAACTCCTGTCGGCGAAGGACTACGAGGAGTACGTCAAACAGGAGGAGAAGGAGCGTTGAAGTTCCTTCCGGCCTCGGACGCCGATCGCTCGGAGATGCTTCGCGCGATCGGTGTCTCGTCGGTCGACGACCTCTTCGCCTCGATCCCCGCCGAGGTCCGGAAGCCCGCGGACCTTCCGCCGCCGCTCTCGGAGATCGAAGTCCGCCGCATGATGGGAGCACTCGCGGCGAAGGACGCCAACGCGCGGGAGAGCGCGTTCTTTCTCGGCGCCGGCATCTACCATCACTGGGTGTCGGCGATCGCCGACCAGATGCTGTATCGGGCGGAGTGGCTCACGTCGTACACGCCCTACCAGCCCGAGGTCTCGCAGGGCACCCTCCAGTCCATTTTCGAGTTCCAGACGCACATCTGTCTGCTGACCGGCCTGGACGTCGCGAACGCCTCTCTCTACGAGGGCGCTTCGGCGCTCGTCGAGGCGCTGCTCATGGCGTCGCGTCTCTCCCGCGGCCGGACCCGGGCGGTTCTTTCGGCGGGGATCCACCCCGAATACCGCGAGACCGTGAGGACGTACTTCTCCAACCTGGGATTCACGTCGGTGGAAGTTCCGGTCGGCTCCGACGGCGCGACCGACGCGGACGCGCTCCGCACGGCCGTGGACGACGACACTTTCGCAGTCGCCGTCCAGTCGCCGAACTTCTATGGCGTCATCGAGGACTGGGAGATCGGCTCGCGCGCGGCGCGCGAAAAGGGCGCGCTCTCAGTCGCGGTCGTCGCGGAGGCGGCCTCCCTCGCCCTGCTCGCCCCGCCCGGGGAGCGGGGCGCTGATATGGCCTGCGGCGAGGCCCAGTCGCTCGGCGTGCCGATGCACTTCGGCGGTCCGGTGCTCGGCTTCCTCTCGTGCCGCGTCGAGCACGAGCGTCAAATCCCGGGACGCCTCGTGGGGCAGACGCGGGACGCCGAGGGACGGCGCGCATTCTGCCTGACGCTCTCGACTCGCGAGCAGCACATCCGGCGCGAGCGCGCGACGTCGAACATCTGCACGAACCAGGGGCTGATGGCCCTCGCCTCGAACATCCACTGTTCGCTTCTCGGCAAGCACGGCTTGAGGGAGGTCGCACTGCAGTCGCACGCGAAGGCGGAGTACCTCAAAGGCGAGATCGCGAGGATTCCCGGCTGGCGGATCCCCCTTTCCGCGCCGACGTTCAACGAGTTCGTCGTGGAGGCGCCCGGCCCGGCTGCACCGCTCCTGTCGCGGCTCGCGGGCCGCGGAATCCTCGCCGGCGTTGCGCTATCGCGCTGGGAGCCGGAGTCGCCAAACCGCTTTCTCGTCGCGACGACGGAGATGAACACGCGCGAGGAGATGGACCGGCTGATCGCGACTCTGCGGAGCGCCTCTTGAGCGTCGAGCTGGAAGAGAAGACGACACCGACTGGAGACCGGCTCCACCCCGAGCCGCCGCGCGAGCCGCTGGTGTTCGAGCATTCGGGCGAGGGAAAGGTTGGTTACTCGCTTCCCAAACTGGACGTCCCGGAGACGGTGGCGATCCCGCGGGAGCTCTGTCGCGAAGAGATCGCGGGCGAGACCGAGATCACCGAGGTCGAGGTCGCCCGCCACTTCACGCGGCTCTCGAAGCTCAACTTCTCGATCGACGCAGCTCTCTACCCGCTCGGCTCCTGCACGATGAAGCACAACCCGCGGGTCAACGAGGAAGTCGCGCGGCTGCCGGGATTCGCCGCCGCACACCCGCTCGCGCCCGAGGAAGTCTCGCAGGGAGCGCTCGAGCTCGCGTGGCGGCTCGAGAAGAGCCTGGCGGAACTGACGGGCCTCGCGAGAGTCACCCTGCAACCAGCCGCAGGCGCGCAGGGAGAGCTGGCCGGCATCCTCATGATCCGCGCGGCGCTTGCGAAGGAGGGTAATCCGCGGACGACCGTGCTCATCCCGGATTCCGCCCACGGGACCAACCCGGCCTCCGCGCACTTCGCCGGCTACCAGGTCCGGGAGCTCAAGTCGAATGCCCGCGGGACGCTCGACCTCCACGTCCTCGAGGAAGCGATGACCGAAGACGTGGCGGCGCTCATGCTGACGGTCCCGAACACGCTCGGGATCTTCGAGAACCAGATTCTGGAGATCGCCCGCATCGTGCACGCGAAGGGGGGCTACCTCTATTGCGACGGCGCCAACTTCAATTCGTTCGTCGGCGTCGCGAAGCCGGGCGCCATGGGCATCGACGTGATACACATGAACCTGCACAAGACGTTTTCGACCCCGCATGGGGGCGGCGGACCCGGCGCGGGGCCGGTGGCGGTGACCCGGGGACTCGTCCCGTTCCTGCCGAGGCCGACGATCGAACGTCGCGAGGACGGGTCCTTCTTTCTCGACGGCGACCGGCCCGAGTCGATCGGGCGTCTGCGGACGTTTCTCGGCAACTTCGGGATGTTCGTGCGCGCGCTCGCGTACATCTCGCAGTACGGGAACCGCATCGGCGAAGTGGCGCGCGGGGCGGTCTTGAACGCCAACTACATCCGCGCCGGGCTCGCGGGTGTGTACCACCTGAAGTACGACGCCCCCACCATGCACGAGGTCGTCTTCTCCGACAAGAAGCAGAGCGAGCGGGGGGTCCACGCGATGGACATCGCGAAGCGCCTGATGGACTTCGGGTTCCATCCGCCGACGATCTCCTTTCCTCTCATCGTCCACGGCGCGCTGATGATCGAGCCGACCGAGACGGAAGGCAAGCCGGGCCTGGACGCCTTCGTCGCGGCCATGCGCGAGATCGCTCGCGAAGCCGAGGAGGATCCGAAGATCGTCCTGACCGCGCCGCACACGACGCCGGTGCGGCGGGTCGACGAGGTAGGCGCGGCGAGGAACCTGATTCTCCGGTGGAAACCGGAGTAGTGAACAGTAAACAGTGAACAGTCGAATCGGCCTTCGGTTCACTGTTCACTGATCACTGTTTACCCTCCCTGAGATATCCTTCCGCTCCGATCCGATGAGCTCCGCCTTCCATCGAAGGTGCCCCTTCTGCAGCGGCGACATGCTCCGGTCGCAGACGCACCAGTCCGGCTACACGCACTACTTCTGGCAGAAGCCATGGAAGCGATCGTTCCTGGGGTTCGGCGCCGAGCGCGTCTACCCGTGGGCGTGCATGGGATGCGGCGTCGTCCTCTTCTACCTCGACCGTCTCCCGGCGGTGGCCGAGGAGTTCCGCTCGCTTCGTAACGTGGAACGCGCGCCGGAGGGCCAGCCCGCTCCGCTCAAGCCGTGATCTCGATCGCGTACCTCGACGGTCGCCGGCTGTCCCGCGCGGTGATCGCAGGCGCCCACTTCGTGGGGGAACGCGCCGAGCCGCTCAACAAGATCAACGTTTTCCCCGTGCCGGACGGAGACACGGGCACGAACCTCGCGATGACGCTCCAGAAGGTCGCCGCGGGAGTCGCGCGCCTGAAGGAGCGGCACGTGCGCCGCATGTCCGCCGCGCTCGCCGACGAAGCGCTCGGGGGCGCTCGCGGAAACTCCGGCGCGATTCTCGCCCAGTTCTTCAGCGGCTTCTCCGAGGGAGTTCCCGACCGGCCGCGCATCACGACCCGGGACTTCGGAGAGGCCGTGCTGCGGGCGGCGGACTCCGCCTACGGCGCGATCGCGCGCCCTGTCGAGGGCACGATCCTGACCGTCATCCGAGACTGGGCGCGCGACGTCGCGAACCGCGCCAAGGAGATCCGCGACTTCGCGGTTCTCCTGCCCGACTCCCTGAAGGTCGCGAAGCGCTCGCTCGAGGACACGCCGAAGCAGATGGCCGTCCTCCGCAAGGCGGGCGTCGTGGACGCGGGGGCCCTGGGCTTCGTCTACCTGCTCGAGGGGATCGTGCGCTACCTGACGGACACCGCGCGCCGCGGCGCTCTTCCCGACCAGCCGCCGGAGGAAGTTCGGGCGGCGAAGTTCGACCGCACGCCCGAGTCGATTCTCTTCCGCTACTGCACCGAGGCGCTCCTCGAGGGCGAGTCGATCGACCGGAACGCGCTGCGGCGCGAGGCGGCGCTGATGGGTGACTCCGTCGTGATCGCCGGCGGGTCCGCCCGCGTCCGTCTCCACGTTCACACCAACGAGCCGGAGAAGTTGTTCGAGGTGGCCGGACGCTATGGCGAAGTCGCGCAGACGAAAGTCGAAGACATGCGCGCGCAGCACGAGAGTCGCTTCGACAAGAATCGCGCCGAGCGAGTGGCGATCGTCACCGACTCGACCTGCGACCTCCCGGACGGAATGCTCGAGGAGCTGAACGTCGCGGTCGTTCCCGTGCGGGTCTACTTCGGCTCGGAGAACTACCTCGACAAGGTGACGCTGACGCCGGCGGAGTTCTACGCGCGATTCGCCGTCACCGACGAGCCCCCGAAGACGTCGCAGCCGCCTCCGGCCGACTTCACGCAGGTCTACCGCTACGTCGCGGCGCACGCGGCGAAGATCGTTTCGATCCACCTCTCCAAAGCGGTATCCGGCACGTATCAGGCGGCCATCGTCGGGTCCCGGCCGATCGAGAACACGCAATTCGAGCACGTCAACAGCCGCAACGCCTCGGTCGGTCTCGGCCTGGTCGTGCGGGCGGCGGCAGAGGCGGCGGCCGCCGGCATGCCGTTCGAGGAAGTCGTGCGGATCGCGCGCGAGGCGACGGACCGCGTGGTCGTTTACATCGCGGTCCCCACGCTCGAACACCTGGTCCGCGGCGGCCGCGTTCCGCCGATGAAAGGCTTCATCGCGAAGCTCTTCGGACTGCTGCCGGTGCTCACGCTGACGAAGAAGGGGGGCGCGGAGGCGGTCGCGCGCGCGCGCGGGTTCGAGCCGGCGCTCGAGAAGATGATGGACCTCCTCTTCGCGGCCGCGGAGAGCGGGAACGGGGCCAGCGCATCTGCCGAGCGGCGATTCGGCGTCGCGCATTCGGACGCCCCGGAGCTCGCCGAACGGCTCGCCCGCCAGATCCGGGAGAAGTATCCCGAAAGCGACGTGATGATCGTCGAGTGTGGTCCGGCGCTCGGAGCGCATGGCGGGCCCGGGGCAGTCGCCGTCGCGGTGCTTCCGTAGGTTCCAGGTTTCAGCGGGAACGTGACCACGATCTGGACCGTCGGGCATTCGAATCACGCGCTCGAGAAGTTCATCCAGATCCTGAAAGCACATGAAATCGAGCGCGTCGTCGACGTGCGACGGTTCCCGGTGTCGCGCAAGTGGCCGCACTTCAACGCGGAGGGCCTCGCCGCGAGTCTGCCGGCTGCGGGCATCGACTACGCCGGGATGCCGGAGCTCGGCGGGCGCCGCAAGCCGCGACCCGACTCGCCGCACACGGCGTGGCGCGTCGACCAGTTCCGCGGATATGCCGACTTCATGGACACGCCGGAGTTCGGCGAGTGGCTCGGGCGCACGATGGCGCTCGCGCGGGAACGCCGGTCGGCGCTCCTGTGCGCGGAGGCGCTGCCGTGGCGCTGCCACCGCTCGATCCTGTCGGACACATTTCTCGCTCGAGGCTGGGAGGTTCGCGAGATCCTGAACGAGAAAGACGCGCGCCCTCGCAACCTGCCCGGCTTCGCGCGACTCGACGGGGACCGCGTGATCTACGACGGGGGCGACTCCCCGCGCGAGAAGGCCAGCTCGACGGCGTAGCTCTTCGGCTCGATCCGGACCTTCGAGTGGGGAGCGGGGGAGACGGAGACGAGAGAGACCCGGTAGCCCGAGACGACGGCGCTGCTGTTGCGGTTGGTGTCGAGCACGAAGGTTTCTGTTCCGCCGCGCCCGGCCTGCAGGCGAAACGAAGCTCGCGCCTCCCCCGCCTGGATGCACACGACGTCGACTGCGCAGCGGCTGTCCGAGAGGATTCCCTCGAACGTGACCTTCACCGGCGTCCCCCGGATGACCGCGGACTCACCGGGACGGAGCGTGAACCGTTCGCCGAGTGCGGGACCTGCCGGCGGCGGCTCCGCATGTGCGCATCCCAGCGCCGCCGCGAGGAGGAGAACAACGGCCACCGTTCTAGAGCTCAAGTCTTCCCTCCCCGACGCGGACGACTCTTCCGCCCATCACCACGCGGACGATCTCACTGTCCGCGACGTGGACCTCGGTGTAGATGGTCGACGGACGGTTCACCGCGTGCCCCTGCTCGACCGGAAGCACGGTCACGGGCTGCACCGTGACCGCGTTGTGGGAAACGAGGTATGCCGCGAGCGCGCCCGCCGCCGCTCCGGCGCCCGGCACTTCGACGGACCCGACGGTGTCGAACGCGCGCGCGTGTGCGGCGGAGCGCGCATCCCGCGTTTCCTTCGTGAACGCATAGACGAGCATCGCATCGCGCCCCTCGAGCACCCCGCGCAACAGGTCGTAGCGCGGTCGCGCGGCGAAGAGCGCCGACAGCGTCACCACCGGGACGATCAGGACGGGGAGTCCGGTCGACGCAACCCGGACGGGCTGGTTCGTGGCCTGGATCTCTTCCTCCGCGAGGCTCAGGGCCTCCGCGACGTCGGCCACCTCGTCGGAAGTGAGCTTGGGCCCGATCGTGGGCTCGCGCTGCGTCAGCCGCAGCTGACCGATCTGACCGTTCTCGACGACGAGATCGACTTCGAAGAGGCCGTCGTTTCCTTCGTGCACGACCCGGGTGACCGGCAGGGCGAGCGGCCGCCGGGTTTCGATCGCATGAACGTAGTGCGCGCCGAGCGCGGGATGCCCCGCGAACGGAATCTCGCGCTCGCGCGAAAAGATCCGCAGGCGGAACGCGGCGCCAGAGGCGGTGGCCGGGAAGAGAAACGAGGTCGCCGCATGGTCCATCTCGCGCGCGACGAGCTGGAGTGTCGCGTCGTCCAGGCCGCTGGCCTCCGGAAAGACCGCGAGCGGGTTGCCGGCGAGCGGCCGGTCGGCGAACACGTCCAAGAGGACGTATCGGAGGGTCGAAATCATCACGCCCGGCGCGCGGCGAGGAGAAGCACGTCGCGGTCACCCGGCGCGACGCCGCTTCGCTTCCAGTCCGCGACCAGACGGGCAAACGCCGACGAGAGCGGCTGCCCCGCGGCCAGCCGCGCGAGGCTCTCGATCGGAGCTTCGGGAGCCGGACGGAGACGCCCGATTCCGCTCGAAGCGACGACAAGGATGTCGCCTCCGGACGCCGGAGTTCCGCCGGGCAGGGCGTGTCCCGCCCGCAGAAGGACCGGAGTCTGTGCCCCTCCGCCGGCGGCCGTCGAGACCGCGTCCCCTTCCCAGCGCGCGGCGGCGACGGCGCAGTCGCTCGCGAGCGTCCCGATCGCCGCGACGATCTCCTCGGGGGAGGCGACCGGAAGGAGCTTTCGGCCCGCTTCGATCGCGCGCAGGAGTCCTGCAAGCGAATCCTCCGGCTCCCCGGCCGGTTCGACGAGAAGGAACGCAATCCCTCCGGGGCCGCCGTCGACCGCGAACCCCACGACGGCAAGCTCGTCACAGCTCCAGCGCAACGGCGCCGACTCGAAGCCGGGCGTCGGTGGCCAGGAGTGTGGAACGAGGAACGCCGCGGTCCCCCGAAGGGCCCGGGCAGCGCCCTCCTGCCGCGCCTGCTCGACCGCCGCTTCGTACCGCCGGTCGCCTTCGACAGCGAGGGCGGCGTGCGTGCCGACTTCGGCGAGGAACTCCTCGTCCTCCTTCGTGAAGGACCCGCGGCGCTTGTTCAGTATCTCGACGACGCCGACGATTTCGCCCGCCGGCGTCCGCATGGGGGCGGCGAGGATCGAGACGGTGTGGAAGCCGGATCCGGCGTCCGTGCGCGAATCGAACCGCCGGTCGTTGTACGCGTCTGCGACGTGGACGATCTCCCCGGTCGCGGCGACCGATCCGGCGATCCCCCGTCCGGGCGGGAGGCGGATCGGGGCGACCGCCCCCCCTTCGAGGATCTGGCTTACCAGCTCGCCCGTCTGCGGGTCCTTCAGGAAGATCGTGCCCCGCTCGGCGGCGGTCTCGCTCGTCGCCGTGCGGAGGATGATGCGCAGCGTCTCGGTGGGGTCGAAGGTCGCCGCGAGGGACTTGTTGGCCTCGAGAATCACCATCAGCTTGATCATCTTGGCGCGCGTGACCGAGACTTCCGCGAGGACCCGATCCAGGACCTGACCCTCGAAGGCGGAGATCGCGTCGGCGAGCGCGGACGCGTCGAGGAAGCGGGCCTCGGGGTCTCGCGCGATCGAGCGATCGAGGATGGCCGCGAGATCTCTCGGGAGATCGGGGCGGAGGCTGGCGACCGTGGGCGGGATCTCGCGGACGATGCGGCGCACGAGCCGCGCGGTGTTGTCGTCGTCGATCGGGACCCGCCCGGTGAACATCTCGTAAAGGACGACCCCCATCGCGTAGACGTCCGTCTTCACGCTCGGCGCCTCGCCCTGGAGGAGCTCCGGTGCCAGGAACTGAGGGGTGCCGGGAACCGTTTCGCCCTGCGGAACGAAGCCGCCGCTCTCGACCGCAATTCCGAAATCCATGAGGCGGGGCTTACCGTCCTCGCCGACCATCACGTTCTCGGGCTTCAAATCCCGGTGAAGCACCCCGATCCGGTGGGCCGCCGCCAGCGCACTGCAGATCCCCTTTGCGATCGCGAGGCCGCGACCGAGCGGGAGGATCCTCTCTTTCTGCTCGATGTCCTTCAGCGTCTGGCCGGGCAGGTACTCCATCGAGACGAATTCCTCGCCGTTGCAATCGACGAGGTCGTAGACGCGGCAGACGTTCTCGTGCGTGACCTTGCGGGCCAGGATGATCTCGCGCCGAAGGGTCTCGCGGCGTTCCGGCGAGAAGCGGTCCGGGCGGATCCGCTTCAACGCGATCTCCGAATCGAGCTTCAGATCGCGCGCGCGGTAGACGACGCCCATTCCGCCGAAGCCGAGAACCTGCTCGATGCGGTAACGCCCGCCGAGCACGGCTCCCGAGCTGTGAGGGACTTCGGCCGCGGCCCCGAGCGATTTCGCCGACGCGGTCTCCTCTGCGGCAGCGGCTGCCTTCCCGGCGAGCCCCTCGTGCGTCGGACTCTCGCTTTCCCGGGACATTTTTAGCGGCGCCTCGACGGCGCCGGTAGAGAGCAAACGGCCGCGGTCCAGCATCCCATGGCGTTTCAAGAATCATTATGGCGGATTGACTTGAAGGCACCCCCGGAATAGCGTGCGGGAGCTTTCCCGATGCCGCCAACACCGCAGGAGGAGAAACCGTGATCAGACGCCGGCTGTGGTATCCCCGGACCTTCTTTGCCCTGGCCCTCCTCTTCCTCACGGCCGCTCCCGCGTTTCCCGCCGGTTTCTCGATTTTTGCTCAGGGTGCGAAGGCCTCCGGAATGGGTCTGGCGTTCACGGCGATCGCCGACGATCCTTCCGCGATCTTCTACAACCCGGCCGGGCTCGGCTTTCAGAAGCACTTCAGCGTCCAGGCGGGCGGCTCACTCCTCTCGAAAACGGAAGGGGAGTTCGAGGGCGCCAACCCGTTCCCGGGGACCGGCTTCGGCGTGGAAGAGCAGCGCAAGACGAGCTTTCTGCTCCCGACCCTTTACGCGGTCGTGCCTCTGACGTCCAATGTCAACTTCGGCCTCGGCATCAACGCGCCGTACGGCCTGGGTTTCCGGTGGGACAACGCGGAGGAGTTCTCCGGGCGCTTCATCGCGCAGAACGCGGTGATCCGGTCGACGGACTTGAACCCGGTCCTCTCCGTTCAGGTCGCCCCCTCGTTCGCGTTCGCCGTGGGCGCGGATTACCGGCTCTCGAGCGTCATGCTCGAGCGGAACCGGCCGGCGATCAATCCGTTCACCCAGTCGGTCGTCGACGTCGCGCACATCAAGCTCGACAGCGAACTCCAGGACAACCACGGCTGGGGATGGAACGCCGGCATCCTGTGGAAACCGATGAACGCCTTCTCGCTTGGAGCCTCCTACCGCAGCAAGATCGAGGTCGACTACGAAGGAACGGGGAAGTTCACGCAGAGGCCGACCGGCAACCCCGCGTTCGACGCGGCCGTGGCCGCGCAGCTTCCTCAGGGCAAGGAGGACGTCGCCGTCTCGATCGAGTTCCCCGCGTCCGCGAACATCGGCGCGGCAATCAACCTGCCGGCCGACTTCACGGTCTCGGTGGAAGCGGACTGGACGGAGTGGTCGTCATTCGACGAGCTCTTCATCGATTTCGTCAACCCGGCGCTTCCGGACCTCGACCGCTTCACGGCCTGGGACGACTCCTGGGCGTATCGCGGCGGCCTCCAGAAAAAATTCGGGAGTCTCGCGGTTCGGGCCGGCTACTACTTCGACGAGAGCCCGCAGCCGCTCGCGGACGTGGGGCCGATTCTCGCCGACGCCGACCGCAATGCCTACACCTTCGGCATCGGTTACGACACGGACCGGTGGGGCGTGGACATCTCCGACATCTACATCAAGTTCAAGCACCGCGATACCCGGGGGCAAGTGAACACGGACCAGTTCTTCGGACGGTATTCCGAAGCGGCAAACCTCATAGCAATGAGTTTTCGGCTCTCTTTCTGATTCACTCCTGCGAGTCAGATCTAAGGAGATAGATCCATGAAGAGAATGCTCTTTCGCGCGGCCGCTCTCGCGGGAGCGCTCGCGACGCTTCTGCCGCCGACTCTGCACGCGCAGACGACGTTCCATAAGTACGTGGCGCTCGGAGACAGCCTGACGGCCGGGGTCGAAGGAGGCTGCCTCGTCACGCGCCACCAGCAGCGTTCGTACCCGAAGCTCGTCGCCGACGCCCTCGGCATCACCGACTTCCAGCAGCCGCTCTTCTCCGAGCGCGCGGTCTCGGGTCCGGCGGGCGTGTGCCTGGGAGCGGTCGTCGCCGGAGGCACGATCACCGTCGGCGCCGTGTCGCAGCAGGGAGTACCCACGAACGCGACGCTCGCGCGGCCCTACGACAACCTCGGTATCCCGGGCGCGAACGCCGCCGACCTCGTCGATCTGCGCGTGGCCAACCCTTCGGGGAACACGGCGAACCGTTTCGCGGCGGCGGTCCTGCGCAATTTCCCGAGCGGGCCGTTCGAGGGAAGAAACGCCGTGGAAGAGGCGAACCTGCTCTCTCCCGACCTCGTCAGTGTCTGGGTGGGCCCGAACGACGTGCTGGGCGCGGCGCTCGCGGGCGCGGCGATCGACGGGGTCACGCTGACGCCTGCGGCTGCCTTCGAGACGAAGTTCTCGCAGGTCCTGACGGGCCTCTCCGCGAGCGGCCGGACCCTCGTCGTCCTGAACGTTCCCGAAGTCACCTCGATTGCGTTCACGACGACGATCCCGCGGGTCGTCGTCAACCCGGCGACCCGCCAGCCGGTCTTGGTCGGCGGCAATCCCGTGCCGCTGCTCGGGCCGCGGACGACCGATACGTGTTCAACGCCCCCCTGCCCGTTGCCCGCGGGCACTCTCGTGACGCTCGGCGCATCGGCGCTTCTCGCGCAGGGCATCGGGATCCCGACGGCGCTCGGAGGGACGGGCCAGCCCCTTCCCGACGGCTCGTTCACGCCGCCGGCGACGCTGAACCAGGGTGTGCTGCTCTATCCCGACGAGGTCGCCCTGATCCGGCTGCGCACGACCGAGATCAACTCCCGCATCGCAACGGTCGCAGCCGCCAACGGGGCCACGGTGATCGACGCCCACGCGCTCTTCGACGACATCGTCGCGCACGGCTACGAGGCCGGAGGGGGGATCGTCATCACGACGTCCTTCCTGACGGGCGGACTGTTCTCGGCCGACGGGTTCCACGCGTCGAACATCGGCTACGCGATCGTCGCGAAGGAGATCGTCCAGCGCCTGAACGAGACATCGGGAACGGATTTCAACCTGCCGGATCTCGCGCACACCCTGTTCGAGCCGGACGTCCCCGTGATCACCGCGACCGGAGTCGTGGATCCGACGTCCGGTCCCTTCGGGTTCTCGCTGCCGATGTGGAAAGACCTGGTCTCGACCGCGGTCGCCGGGGACTTGGACTTCGTTTTCCCTTCGCCGGGAAAGCGGGCAAAGGGGTTCTTCGATCGATAGATGGCCACGATCGTCCTTCAAGACGCGGGCATCTTGGCGAGAATCGTCCGCATTCCGTAGTGCGAGGAATCTCCCGATCGCATCGCGAAGAGTCTCCGCGAAGTAACCGAGCGGAGGAGCTTCGCGATGCGGGAGCGCGACCGCTGCGAACGACCAGGCACGCGGTCGAGGCTGGTTTGCCGAGCCGCGTGCCGGTGCGAAGCAGGTCGTTCGCGGGGGAGCGCGACGTTTCATGATGATCTCGGCAACCCAGATCCGCAGCGGCACACTGCTCATCTACAACGGCGAGCTGCACCGCGCTCACGAGGTCATCCACAAGACGCCCGGCAACCTGCGCGGTTTCGTGCAGGTCAAGATGCGCAACCTCCGCAACGGCGCGATGATCGAGCATCGCTTCGGATCGACGGACCGGGTGGAGAAGGCCTCACTCGACGAGAGGGAGATGGAATACCTCTACTCGGATTCCGCCGGACATCACTTCATGGACAACGAGAGCTTCGACCAGGTCACCCTGTCCGACGAAGTCATCGGCGACCAGATGCCGTATCTCCTGCCGAACACGACGATCCACGTGGATCTCTACGAGGACAACCCCGTCGGAATCGAGCTGCCGAACACGGTCACGCTGAAGGTCGTCGAGACGCAACCGGGCATGAAGGGTGCGACTGCGTCCGCTTCCTACAAGCCGGCGACGCTCGAAACGGGTCTCCAGGTCATGGTGCCGCAGTTCATCGAGGCCGGTACGCGCATCAAGATCGACACGCGAGACAACAGCTACCTCGAGCGAGCCTGACTCTTTCGAAGTTCCAGGTTCCCACCCCCGAAAGGCTGCGTGTCCGCGCGAGAGTTCAGCCCTTTGTACCCTTCCGACGCACTATGCTGTTTCAGCATAACTAATTGATTCTGTTGGTCTTTTTTCCTTGACCCGGCCTTCACCGGTTCTCAATAATCCGATCGTGCGAAAGGCGCCGGTCACCTCGGTGGCTCTGGTAGCCGCCCTGTTCATCCTCGCTGTGCCCGCTGTTTCCGGAGCGCGTATCCATCACGGGAAACGTGTCACGAAACGGGCTCAGGCGGGGTCCGTCACCGTGTCCGAGAGCTTCGCGGCGCCGAAGCTGCCGGCCGATCCCGGTCTCCTGGCCGGAGGTCCCCAGGCGAGGTCCCCGAAGCGGCGCGTGCGTGCGAACCGCATTCCCAGGCTGATCCATCAGGTCGGGTTGGGAGAGGTCGTGCTCGACTCGACCGAGGTTGTCACGGCGGAGGGTTCACGACCGGAGGTCGTTACGGCAGAAGGTTTACGACCGGAGGTCGTCACGGCGGAAGGTTCACGACCGGAGGTCGCCGGTGGACTACCTCCGGAGGCGTACGACTTGCCGGAGACTCCCTGCCCGTCCGAGGACCCTCCGATCATCGAAGCGCACGTCCACGTCGCCGACGCGGACCCCGACGCGGAACCCATCGAAAAGGAAGATGGCGAGGTCGTCCTGCCACACCGCCAGGAGTCGTCCCAGATCTCCAAGCTCGCCCGCCGGCTCGGATCGCTCTTCCGACCGAAGTCGGCGAACGCCCGGGTTCGTCCCCGAGACGTCGACCTGTCCGAGCTGCTAGCCCAGAACCTCCTGATCCCCGTCGAGGGCGTCGATCGGGCGAAGCTTCGCGACTCCTTCCTGGAGTCTCGCGGCCAGTACGCGCGGCACCTCGCGATCGACATCGGCGCTCCGCGGGGCACCCCGATTCTCGCGACCGACGACGGTGAGATCGTGAAGCTCACCCGGGAGGGTCGCGGCGGGATCACGATCTACCAGAAGGATTTGAGCGGCCGGTATCTCTTCTTCTACTGCCACCTTTCGAGGTACGCGCGCGGCCTGCGGGTCGGGGGGCAGGTCTCGAAGGGAGAAGTGATCGGATATGTCGGCGCCACCGGGCACGTCATCGGCGGCGCGCACCTGCACTTCTCGATCACACGGCTTCCCGAGGACCGCGACAACCTGCGCGAAGGCCTCGCGATCAATCCTTACCTGCTCTTCCTCGCCGGCGTCCCGTAAACGCCTCCTGTCATACCGAGGAGCGCTCGGATGACAGACGATTTCACACGATCCGCGGGTCTTCGATGGAAAACAGTCTCTCCAGCCAGAGGTTTGTCAGCTTCTCGCTGACCGTGTTCTGCCTCAGCCGAGCCGCGAGGTTGTCCCAGTCCATCTCGTCCAACTTCTGATCCTGGTTGTAACAGGAGAAGACGATCTCCTTCTCCTTGCCGGTCGCGGGATCGACGTGCCTCTGGAGGCACTGGGCGCAGACCTCTTTCATCATGCACTGCATGGGCGAGTTGATCGAACCGATCCCGAGGTGGTTGGGAGAGAGGTGCGGTGCGAGCACGCCGTGCCGGGCGCGCGCGACCGCGGCCATCATCCGGTCGGAGCCGATCGCGATGATCCGGTCGACCTCGGAGAGCCGGATCGGGGCTTCCCCCATGCGGCCTTCGGCCCACGCGGTCATCGCCTCGACGATGTTGCCCACGAACTGGCGGTCGCCCGGACGCCGCACGGGAATCGGTTCGCCGCGGTCCACGGAGAGCACGAGGATGTCGGAAGCGGCTTCGAGGTCCTCCCGCTTGTAGAAGTCTTCGGCTTTCTTGTATCCCGCGAAATAGATCACCCGGTTTCCGAGAGCGCGGGCCTTCTTTCCGATCGAGAAGAGCACGGCGTTGCCGAGCCCGCCGCCGGCGAGGAGCACGGTGCCGTTTTCCGGTAGCTCGGTCGCGCTCCCGGTGGGGCCCATGGCGAGCACTGGCTCGCCGGGTTTCAGGACCGAGCAGATCCGGGAGGAGGCGCCGACCTCGAGAGCGATCATCGAAAGGAGTCCGCGCCGGGCGTCGACCCACGCTCCCGTCAGCGCGAGCGGCTCGATCAGGAGCGGCGATCCCTCGATCGACGGGGCGTAGGTCTCCAAGTTCTGGAGCCGGAAGAACTGGCCGGGCTCGAAGTTCTCGGCCGCCGCTGGAGCACGGACGACGACTTCGACGATCGTCGGCGTCAGGCGGAGGACAAGGACGACGCGGGCGACGAAGCGGTCCTCGACGGCGCGCCGGAACCCGTCCCACTCCGCCTCGCGCTGCGGATCCGGCACCGCGGAGGCGGAAACCTGGCCGTCGAGCACCTCCACGATCGCCTGGTAGCCGACCTTCGCGGAGGCCATCGCTTTCACCACGTTCCCGCTGTACACAGGGTGGTTGTCGCCGAAGAAGGTGATGAACTTGCCGCCGCGCGAATACCCGGTGAAGAACGCTCCCTCGTCGGCGGGCGATGCAGGCTCGAGGCGCCACTCTCCGTCGGCGGCGCGCGCTGCCCGGTGCGGGGCGAAGAAACGGCGCCGCTCGTCGAGGGGGATCGCGTCCGGGAACTCTTTCGCATAGGTGATGTTCGGCGTCGTGCCCGCCGCGACGAGGCAGGTCCGGGCGGGGATCTCGACGAGCTCGCCGCTGCCCGAGCGTCGAAACCGGACGGCGGCGAGCTTGCCGGACTCGTCCGGCACGGCTTCCTGGGGCTCCAGCCCCTCGACGAAGGAGATCCCTTCCTCGAGCGCCTTGATGATCTCCTCGTGGTTCAGGCGGTACGCCGGCGATTCCTCCATCGCGCGGCGGTAGACGATCGAGACGCCGCCCCACCCGCGGCAGAGCCGCGCGAGGTCCGGCTTCTCGCCGGCGGCGCCGGCACGCTCCCTCTCCCCGCGGACCTCCTCGCCGTGCCGGAGCAGGCGATCGAGGATCTCCTGCTCTTCCACGTCGAAGATCGCCCGCACGAGCTCTTCGCCGCGCTCGGCAACGAGCGCCTCGTAGCGCGCGAGCGTCTTCTCCGCCTGGATGGGGTAGTAGGCGAGGAGCTCGGTCGCCGTGTCGATGGCGGTCAGTCCGCCGCCGATGACGATCGCGGGGAGCTCGGCTTGGAGGTTCGCGAGCGCCTCTTCCTTGAAGGCGCCCGTCAGCTGGAGCGCCATCAAGAAGTCGGAGGCCTTCCGCACGCCGCGCATGATGTTGTTCTTCATCGCGATGATCGTCGGCCGCCCGGCGCCCGCGGCGATCGCGACGTGGTCGAAGCCGGCGTCGAACGCCTGCTCCGCGGTGATCGTCCCGCCGAAGCGCACGCCGCCCAGGATCGAGAGCCTTCTGCGCCGCGCGAGCGTCAGGTGTACGAGCGTCAGGAAGTTCTTGTCCCACCGGACCGTGATCCCGTATTCCGAGACCCCGCCGAAGCCGGCGAGCGGGCGCCGGTCGAGGGGGCGGGCAATCGATCGGTACTCGCGGATCGGCTGGACGCCCAGGCCGTCCGCGCCGGTCCAGTCGGCGGGCAGCGCCTCGATCTTCAAGCCGTCGATTCCGACGACCCCGAACCCCTCGTTCAAGAGGTAGTGGGCGAGCGTGTATCCCGCCGGACCGAGCCCGACGACCAGGACTTTCTTTCCGTTGTACGCGAGCGGGTACGGCCGCAGCGGCGAGAGCGGGTTCCAGCGCGTCAGGAGCCCGTAGATCTCGACCCCCCAGGGCAGCGCGAGCACGTCGGTCAGGACTCCGGTCTCGATCTGCGGAATGTTCACCGGGTCCTGCTTCTGGAAGATGCACCCCTTCATGCAGTCGTTGCAGATCCGGTGACCGGTGCCCGGGCACATGGGGTTGTCGATGGCGACGAGCGCGAGTGCGCCGATCGAGTCCCCCTCGCGTCGGAGCTGGTGCATCTCGGAGATCTTTTCGTCGAGCGGGCAGCCGCGCAGCTCGATGCCGAGCGGGTTCTTCTGCCAGGTTCCCGTCTTCGAGTCGAAGAAGCCCTTGGTGCACGAGTCCTTGTCGCGGTCGTGGCAGAGGATGCAGTAGTGGGTCTCGCCGAGGACCTCGCGGCGGGTCATCCTCGGGTCGGTCAGCTGGAATCCCTCCCTCCGCCGCCGGCGGGACTGCGGCCCCACCCTCTCCTCGAGAAAGTCGGGCCTCGGCCGTTCGGTCGGGACGAGGCGGTGGAAATCGAACGGTTCCGGCAGCCGGAAGGAGACCCATCCGGCAATCTCGCGGCGAAGGTCCGGCCGGTGGAGGCGTTCGCGGCACCAGCTCGCGTAGCGGGAGAGCAGGGCCTCGAGGAACTCCATCGCGGCCTCGTCGGACCCGTCCCGTGGCGACGGAAGATCCGCGCCGCTCGACGCGGCGCGGGCCGCGAGCTCGGCCGCCCGGCGGCGGGCGCCCTCCGAGACCGACGGCCGCTTCTTCTGGCGGACCGCCTCGATGTGCTCGGCCTCCAGGTCGAGGAGCTCGGCGCCCATCCGCGCCGTCGAGAGCTCCGGGTCGCTATCCCACGGCAGCTCCGCGAAGAGCCCGAGCTCGATCGCCCGTGCCTGCATTGCGAGCGCGGGAAGATCGGCGTCCGGCACCGGGGCCGCTCGCGCCGCACGGCGGAGAAGGAAGTCGCGGCGGAAGCGGAAGAGGACCGCCTCCGGGCCCGCCGACGCGGCCTGCGCCCGCCACTCGCGCTCGACCCCGAAGAGCCTCGCCACGAAGCGGGCGAGCGGCCGCGCCGCCTCGACGAGGAATTTCGACTTGGTGATCGGATCGAAGACGTCGGGGACCGTGCGCCAGGCGGTCAGTCTCTCCGCGAGGGCGGGATCGTCCCGGCAGACCTCGTCTAAGAAGACCTGATCGAGCTGCGCGAGCCGCTGCTCGCTGTGGAGGTCTTGGTATGTGAAGCCGGGGACGCCGAGAGGGAAGTCCCTCTCGGCGGCCGTTGGCGGCGCCGTCGTGCTCTCCAAGGAACGGGGATTTTACCTCGCCGTCCGCGCTATGCCGGCTCGACTCGTTTCAAGAAGAGCGTCGAATACAGCAGGCCGGCGACCGCGCCACCAACCAGCGGGCCGACCCAGTAGATCCAGTGGTTCGTCCAGTACCCGCCGACGACCGCGGGTCCGAACGTCCGCGCCGGGTTCATCGAGGCGCCGGTCAACGGCCCACCCGCGAGGATGTCGAATGCGACGACGAGGCCAATCGGGATCCCGGAGACGACGCTGAACGCTCCGCGCGGGTCGATCGCGGTGGCGCAGACGACGAGCACGAGAAAGAACGTCGCCACGATCTCGAACACGAGTCCCTGCCCGATCGTCACGCCCGCTCCGAGGCCGGGAGTTCCGAGGCTCGCGGCCTGCCGGGTCGGCGCGTCGAAGACCGCCGTCAGGAGGAGAGCTCCGCACACCCCTCCCGCGAGCTGCGCGATCCAGTACACGACGGCGTCTCCCGGCGAGATCTTCTTCGCGACGAGCGCTCCGAAGGTCACCGCGGGATTGATGTGCCCTCCGGAGATGTGGCCGAACGCCGACACCATCACCACGATGGTGAACCCGTGCGCGAGCGCGATTCCGACGAGCGAGACTTCGCCGCCGGCGAGCCGGTCCGCGAGAATCGATCCCGCTCCGATGAAGATGAGAGCCAGCGTCCCGATGAACTCCGCGATCGCGCGACGGGAAAGGGGGTACATCAGCGCACCTCTGATTCCAGATTTCAAGTTCCAGGTTCCAGGGTGGAAGTCGAGGGATCTTACTTGGAACTTGAAACCTGGAACTTGGAACCTCGCGCGAGCCGCCAAACCGGAATGTCTCTCGGAAGCAAACTCCTCCACCGGGAGCGGGCGGACTCGAGCGCCGGCGAAGCGACGAGCGCGATCACTTCCACCGGCTCGAGAGTCGCCCAGCGGATGCCGAGGCGGCGCAACTCCTCGAGACCGTTCGACGCGATTCGCACGCGCTGGACCCGCTCCACGATCCAGTCACGAGGGGCACCCGACGAGGCGGCCCGGCGCGCCCGGTCGAGGGTGACGTCGCCTTCGAGCAGAAGCGCGGACCGAAGGCCGGAGCGCTCGGGGGCCGCCGCGGCCCGCTCGGGGGGCGAGTCGTGCGACCCGCGCAAGCCCGCGATGGCGTTCCAGACCTCCGCGGCCGGGGGAGGCCAGAGGATCGCGCGGCGGGCCTCCCGAAGAAACCGAAGGTCGTCGTCGAGACTGCCGCCCGCCGGACAGAGAACGATCCGGAGCGGGGCCCGCGGGTCCCGTGCGTACCTCCCGAGAGAAACGGGGACGAGCCGAGCGCCGGGAAGCCGGTGGGCGACGCCCAAGCCGGACTGGCGCGCGGCGGCGGCCGTCGGCGACACAAAGGCGAGGTGGCGATCGCGCAAGATTCGGGCTTCTCGGGTTAAGATTCTCCCACTCGTTCAACAGAAATAATGCCGGTTCATCAGTTTTCGCTGCTCGTCCAGTCGGCAGGGACAGCCCTGCTGTTGCTGGTCTTCGTTCTCCTCTACCAGAAGATTCAGAGGCGCGCCTTCCTCGACTGGATCGCCTCGTGGGCATTCCTGCTGACGAGTCTGATGGTCGTTGTTCTGTTCCCCTACTCCGGACAGCAACGCGCTTTCTTCTTCGTCCTTCATGCGTGCGTTCTGGCTCATGCTCTTCTGCTGCTGCGGGGAGTTCGACGCTTCCGCGACGAGCGGGTTCGATCGAGCCGACTCGAGCTCGCCTGGATCATTCCGATCGTGGCGCTCTCGTGGTGGGCATCGCTCGAGCAGGGCCTCGTGGCCCGAGCGGCGCCCATTTATCTCGCGACGGCGATCGCCTACTCGACGACCGCCGTCGCGTTCGCCGCCGGCCGCGGTTCCCCGGCCGGGCGATTCCTTCTGTCCGGCGCCTTCCTCGTCTGGGGAGCGGAGCGCGCGGGCCTCGCCTACGCGCTCGTCCGGTTCGGCGACCCCGACCGGATGCCCGCGCTCCTGCAGTACTCCGCCTTCCTCGCCATGTTCCTCGAGATGACGATCGCGGTCGGAATCATCATCCTGCTCTTCGAAGCGGGACAGGCGCAGCTCGCCGCCGAAATGAATCAGCTGGTGTCGTCCGACCAGCAGTTGAAGGAAAAGGGGATCCGTGACCCGCTGACGGGCCTGTTCAACCGGCACTACTTCAACGACATCATCCGGCGCGAGCTCGCGGTCGCGCGGCGCTTCGGAACGTCGATCTCCGTGCTCCTCGTGGACGTCGACCGGTTCAAGGAGATCAACGACCTGAAGGGCCACGCGGTCGGCGACGACGTGCTGCGCTTCGTCGCGAACTACCTGACGGCGTGCGTGCGGGAGAGCGACTACGTCTTCCGCTGGGGAGGAGACGAGTTCCTGATCGTGTTGCCGAAGACCGATGCGGGCGCCGCAGAGGCCAAAGCGGAGGAGCTCGTTCGGCGTCTTCCGAACATTCCCGGGACGGACAACCTCCAGCCCACGCTCTCCGTCGGCTCGGCGGCGCACCGGAGCGACGTGGAGTTTCCGATCACTCTCGCGGAAGCGGACTCGCGGATGTACGAGATGAAGCTTGCGCGGAAGAGAGAGCGAGCCGAGCGAGAGCGGGATCGGGAGATTCTCGGAGAAGCCGGTAGACGCTACGAGCCGGCAGGCCCATCACGTTTGTGAAGGAGCCGTCGACCGACTCGACGAAACGCGCCCCGAGCCCCTGCACCGCGTAAGCCCCGGCCTTGTCGAGAGGCTCTCCCGTCGACACGTACCAGAGGATCTCTTCGTCGTCGAGCGGCGCGATCCGCACCCGGCTCTCTTCGACCGCCTCGAGCGCCGGTCCGGAGGCTTTCGTGAGGTGTACGGCGGTCACGACCCGGTGATCGCGGCCGGAGAGTCGGCGCAGCATCTCGCGGGCGTGAGCCTCGTCCCGCGGCTTGCCGAGGACCGCGCCCTCGAGGAGGACGAGCGTGTCGGCCGCGAGCACCCACGAGCCTGAGTGGCGCGCGGCGCAGATCGCGGCCTTCTCGGAAGCCAGGCGCAACGCGGCGGCGCGGCCGGACTCGCCAGCTCCGACCGTTTCGTCGACGTCGGCCGGCGCGACGGTGAAGGGGATGCCGAGAGCGGAGAGGATTTCGGCGCGACGCGGGGAAGCCGAGGCGAGGAGGAGAGAGGGAGAGCTTACGGGTAGTACCCCGTGATCGTTCGCGCCTGGAGGCTCGTCGGCTCGACCTTCACCTCGACCTTGCGCCACTTGTCCTTGCCGGTCGCGTTGGTCGAGTAGTAGGTGAGCATGTACTGGCTGCGCAGGTCGTCGTTGATCTGGCGGTACACGGCCTCGAGGTTCTTGGCCGAGTCGACGTAGAAGGTCTGGCCCCCGGTCGCCTGGGCGAGCTTGTTCAGCTTGTACTTCACCTCGAGGTCCGCGCCCGAGATTTTCAGGCCGATCCCGTAGATCGAGATCCCGGCCTTCTTCACGTACTCGACGAGCGTCTCGTAGTCGAACTTCGACGCGGTGTCCTTTCCGTCGGAGAGTACGACGAGCGCCTTCTTCCCCTTGATGCCGGTAAACTGGTAGAGCCCGTAGATGATCGCGTCGTAGAGGGCGGTCGAACCTTCCGCGCGCAGCCCCGCGAGCGATCGGAAGATGCGGTCCTTGCGGTTCGTGAGCTTCGTCAGCAGGTACGGCTCGTTGTCGAAGGACACTGTGAAAGCGCGGTCCTTCGGCCCGATCGAGAAGTCCAGAAACGACAGCGCGGCCGCCTGGGCTTCCGGCAGCGACTCGAGCATGGACGCAGAGGTGTCGATGATCACGCCGAGGGTCAGCGGGAGATTCTTGACGTACTCGAACGACTCGATCTTCTGAATCGTGCCGTCCTCGAACACCTTGAAGTTCGACGGCTGCAGTCCCACGACGGGCCGGCCCTTGTCGGTGACGGTCGTGTAGAGCTCGACCGCGTCGACGCTCACCTCGGAGATGTAGGCCGGAGCGTTGACGTAGCGCAGGTCCTCCGAGACGGTGCCGTCTTCCAGCGTTCCGACGATGCGCACGTATCCGAGGGATTTGCCCTCCGCGATGTTGACCGTCTGCTCGAACGGAGGCTGGTAGAGCGTCGCGACGCGCCGCTCGTTCGAATAGATCTCGAGCTTCTGGAGCGTCTTGCCCTCGGGCACCGCCACCGCGGCCACGACGCGCGTCGGCCCGGACGCCTTCGACCCCTTCTCCGGGGAGAGAATCCGCACGCGGAAGATCTCGCGACCTTCGTTGACGATGTACTCGTCCTCGCCGATCGCGCGCCCCGCGCTGCCGAAGGCGACGACGCGGATCGTGTGCTTGCGCGGCAGCGGCCCCAGGTTCAGGTCCGCGTCGAAGGGCGGGCGCGTCTTGGTCATCATCTTCGCGCCGTTCAG
>DASYUL010000115.1:0-27678 GCA_036001245.1 Thermoanaerobaculia bacterium | reverse complement strand
CGCGGTGCGCAACGACTGCGCACGGCGACGGGTCAGGTGCGGGTCGTTCGGCACCGCCTCCATCCTATCTGTGGACTGGCGTGGCGCCATCCGCCGGGGCACGGCGGTTGCAGCATTTCGGGAGCGGAGGCTCAAATGGCGCAGAGAGAGAAGCACCGGCGCGACGAGCAACCCCCGTTCGCCCCGAACGATCGAACGGGAGACGAACATGGCCAGCCGCGCGAGTACCACTATCCGACGAGCTTCGACAGACCGCATCGGGGCCGCGAGCGCGAAGACGTCTTCACCCAGCCGTACGACCGGTGGGAGGCGCCGAGATACGCCTTTTACGAGGGGAAGGGTTATCACCGGGAGTTCTACGATCCCTACGGGAGGGGCTTCGACCCGGAAAAGGGACCCAGGGGCGGTATGGGATTTCAGGTCGTCCGGGAACGACGCCTCCGCGGACCGTTCGCGGGTCGGGGACCGAAGGGCTATGTGCGCTCGGACGAGCGCATCTGGGAAGAGATCAACGACCGCTTGAGGGACCACGGAGAGATCGACGCGACCAACGTCACCGTTCGTGTGGCCGACCGGGAGGTCACGCTCGAAGGAGTCGTCGAGGACCGGCGGACGAAGCGGCTCGCCGAGGACGTCGCGGAGTCCGTACGCGGCGTCACCGACGTCCACAACCGCCTGCGGATCGCTCCCCGCGAGACCACGATCGACGTCGACGTCCAGGGCGCGGCCAGTCACTCCGGCACGGGATTCCTGACGGAGAACCGGGAAACGAGTCGAACCCGACCGCGCTGAGCCCGCCGCCGCGAGCGAGCTCGTTCGCGGGGGGTCCGCCGATCGCTTACTGTAGGCCGATCGTGAGCTCCCCCGCGCCCGCCGAAACACCCGAGCCCCGCGTCTCGCGCGTCCGGCGAAACAAGATCTGGAATCTGGCGCTCGCGATTTTCTTCTTCATCCTGGGGTTCATCGGCATCCTCATTCCCGTCATGCCGCAGGTGCTCTTTTTCGCGCTGGGGATCCTCTTCCTTTCGCTGGTATCACCCACGGTTCGCCGGCGGGTCCGGAAGTTCCTGCATGCGCATCCGAAGCTGGCGCACCACTACAAGCGCTGGCGCGACAAGGGACGCCAGAGGCGGTTGGAGATCATCCGACGCCGGAAGGCTCTTGCGGGGCGGCTCCACCTGCATCGACGGGAACCGCCGTTTGGAGAAGGAGGGGCTGAGAGCTGACAGCCGAGAGCTGAAAGCGATTCTTAGTCCATCTGTCTCCGAAGCACCGTCGGGATGTCGAAGTCGTCGCGAGATGACGACGCGTTCGGCCCGAAACCGCCGCTGTCGTCCCCGCGGAGGAAGGGCGTACGTCCGGGGCGCGGCGCGGCGTAGCGCGCCTCCTCTTCCTCCTTCTCCTCCATCGCGGCGTCGGCGCGGTCGAACCCGGTCGCGATCACGGTGACCTTCACCGATCCGGCCATCCGGTCGTCGCTGACGTAGCCGAAGAGGATGATCGCCTCGGGGTCCGCGGCCTGCCGGATGATCTCCGCCGCCTCGTTCACCTCGAAGAGCGTGAGGTCGGCGCTGCCGGTGACGTTGATCAGGACGCCGCGAGCACCCTCGATCGACGCGTCCTCGAGCAGCGGCGACGAGATCGCCGCCTGAGCCGCGTGGACGGCGCGGTTCTCCCCTTCCGCGACGGCGGTTCCCATCATCGCGCGCCCCATGTCCGACATGATCTTCTTCACGTCGGCGAAGTCGCGGTTGATCTCGCCGGGACAGTTGATCAGGTCCGCGATCCCCTGGATCGCCTGGCGCAGCACGTCGTCCGCGATTTTGAACGACTCGTGGAACGGCGTGTTGCGCTCGACGAACGAGAGAAGCCTCTGGTTCGGGATCGTGATCAGAGTGTCGACGTGCTCGCGCAGCTCGCGCGCCGCCTTCTCCGCCTGCCGCATCCGCTTCTTTCCTTCGAAGTCGAACGGCTTCGTCACGACGGCGACCGTGAGCGCTCCCGACTCGCCCGCGAGCTTCGCGATGACCGGCCCGGCGCCCGACCCAGTTCCTCCGCCAAGACCGGCGGCGAGGAAGACCATGTCGGCGCCCTGCACGAGGTGCGACAGCTTCTCCTGGTCCTCGAGGGCGGCGTTCCGGCCGACGTCGGGGTCCGCTCCCGCGCCGAGACCTTTCGTGAGACGCGCGCCCAGCTGCATCTTCGTCGTCGCTCCCGACTTCCGCAGCGCCTGCAGATCGGTGTTGCACGCGATGTAATCGACGCCGCGGACGCCCGCGGCGATCATCCGGTTGATGGCGTTGCAGCCACCGCCTCCGATGCCGATGACCTTGATCACCGCCGGAGACGCGTCCCCTCGTTCCAGCTCGACTGCGAGACGCGATTTTCCGTCGTCGACGAGCTCAATCATCGGTCTCTCCCTTTCTGCGCTTCTCGAATTGGATTTGTCCCTGCGCCCGCGCGCCTCGCCGTCTCTCAGAACAGCTCCCGGAAGAACCGGGAAACCGAACCGGCCGCGCGCGTGATCTTGCGCGTCCGCCGGCGCCCGGTCTTGTTGCGATGCCCATAAAGAAGAAGTCCCGTCGCCGTCGCCCACTCCGGCCGCGACACCACGTCGACGAGACCTCCGACCCCGGACGGCACGCCGCGCCGCACCGGTCCCTCGAAAATGCCCTCCGCCACCTCGACGATGCCTTCGAGCTCCGCCCCCCCGCCGGTCAGGACGACGCCGGAACGCATCTCCTTGTCGACCCCGAGCCGCTTCAAATCCTCCTGGATCATCCCGAGCAGCTCTTCCGCTCTCGGCTGGAGGATGTCCGCGAGCGTCGAGCGCGGGCAGAGCTTGGGCTCGCGTCCCCCGACCATCGGAACTTCGACCATTTCGTCCTCGCCGACCGCGGACCGCAGAGCGGAGCCGTACTTCTTCTTGATCCGCTCGGCGTCCACGATCGGCGCGCGCAGCACGACCGCGAGGTCATTGGTGAAGTGGTCACCACCGACCGGGATGACGGCCGTGTGCGCGATCGACCCCCGCTGGTAGACGGCGATTTCGGTCGTCCCGCCGCCGATGTCGATCAGCACGATCCCGAGCTCCTTCTCGTCCTCGGTCAGCACCGCCTCCGCCGCGGCGAACTGCTCGAGGACCAGCTCGACGACCTCGATTCCCGCCTTGTTCATGCACGTGACGATGTTCTGAGTCACGGCCACCGGAGCGGTCACGACGTGGACGTCCGCCTCGAGCCTCGCGCCGACCATGCCCGTCGGGTCGCCGACCCCGTCCTGCCCGTCGACCGCGAACTCGCGCGGCACGACGTGGACGACCTCGTGATCCTGCGGTATCTGCACGCCGCGCGCGGCGTCGATCACGCGGGTGACGTCCTCGCGGGTGATCTCGCGCTCCTTGCCGGCGACCGCCACCACGCCGCGGCTGTTGAAGGACCGGACGTTCGACCCGGAGATCCCGACCCAGGCGCGCGCGATCTGGACGCCCGCCATGATCTCCGCTTCCTCGGCCGCCCGCTTGATCGCCTCGATCGTGGCGTCGACGTTGATGATGTTGCCCTTACGCGTGCCGCGGTTCGGGGCCGCGCCCTTCCCGATCACGTCGAGCGCCGAGTGCGAGCTCTGCTCGCCGATCAGGAGACAGATCTTGGACGTTCCGATGTCGCAGGAGACGAGAAAGTTCTCGGGCTTGGCCATCAGGTGTCAGAGTTCATAGGGAATTGCCGGCGCCGTAGGCACCCACCAACACGATCCGATCCGCAAATCGGAGATCGATTACCCGCGCCTCCCACCCACGAGACTCGATGAAACTGCGCGCATCCAGAAGCGCGCGAATCTTCGCGGGAGCGTCCCGTCGAAGAACACGAACCGGCCTTCGGAAGATCGTGTCCATGATACCGAAACCGCCGTCGGGCAGCGCCGAAATTTCCGAGAGCGTGGAGAAATATTCCGACGGCACTGAGTGAAGGTCGGAGAGCAATCCGACGGCGTCGGCGAGCGCGCGACGATCTCCTGAGACGAGCACGTACTCGGTCGAGTCCGCGCGCGGATCGTAGGGCGCGATCGGACGTCCCTCGGATGAGAGCCACCAAAGCTGCGACGCGTCGCGGAAGAGCGCGACCGCCTTTCGCTCCGTGACGCGGACGGAGAGGCCGTCGGGAAATCGCTTCGAAAGGGTCACCCGCGCGATCCAGGGATGTGCCCCGACCGCCCGGGCGATCGCGGCCAGGTCGAGAGCGATCAGGTTCGCCCCCCGCCACGGCTCCACCGCCCGCAGAACGTCTTCCGTCCGCGCGCGCGCGTTCCCGGAAACCTGGATGCGCTGAAGGCAGAAGAGCGACCCGCCGAAGAACCGGGAGAGACCCGCGGCCGCACCGACGAGGAGCGCCGCGCCGAGGACGAGGCGGATCGCGCGACCCTTCCTCCGACGGCGCGGCGCGATTGCCCCGCGGCGGAGAAACGCCTTCTTCTGCCCGGCGCCGACCGCGACGAACTGCGTGTCGGGTCTACTTTCCCGCATCGGCGATCTTCTTGAGGCTCTCGCCCGCGAGATACGACTCCCCGAGCCGCACTACGTCGCCCGCGCCCATCGTCAGGAGCAGGTCTCCCGGCCGCAGCAGACGCTCGAGCCTTTCGGCAACCCGTTTCTTATCAGCGATATACAACAGGTTCCGGTGGCCCGCCTCCCGGGCGGCCCGCACGACGAGCTGCCCGGTCACGCCGGGGAGCGGCTTCTCCCGCGAGGGATAGACGTCCGTGACGATCGCCACATCGGCCCCGAGAAGCGCGCGCCCGAACTCGACGGCAAAGTCCCGCGTCCGCGAATAGAGGTGGGGCTGGAAGAGGGCCACGAGGCGCCGGTCGGGGTGGACCTGGCGCGCCGCCGCGAGGGTGGCGGCGATCTCCGTCGGATGGTGCGCATAGTCGTCGACGACGAGGACTCCGGCGCGCTCCCCCTTCCTCTCGAAGCGCCGAATCACGCCCGTGAAGTTCGCGAGGGCGCGGGCGATCGTCTCGAAGGGGATGAGGAGCTCCCCCCCGACGGCGATCGCTGCGAGGGCGTTGGCGACGTTGTGGCGGCCGGGAAGGGGCAGGGTCACCTCTCCCAGCCGCCCCTGCTCCGAGTCCCACACGTCGAATCGCGTGCCGGACGCCTCGAGGCGCACGTCGCGGGCGCGCAGGTGCGCCTGAGGCGACTCGCCATAGGTGACGACCCGCTTCTCGACGCGCGGCAGGATCGCTCCGACGCCGGGATCGTCCAGACAGGCGATGACGGCGCCGTAGAACGGGACGCGGTTGGCGAACTGGACGAACGCGTCGAGGATCTCGTCCAGATCCCGGTAGCAGTCGAGGTGGTCCGCCTCGACGTTCGTGATCACCGCGACGTCGGGCGTGAGCTCCAGGAACGAGCGGTCGTACTCGTCCGCCTCGGCGACGAGGAAGTCGCCGCGCCCCAGGCGGGCGTTGGTGCCGAGGATCCGCACGCGGCCGCCGACGACGATCGTCGGGTCGAACCCCGCCTCGGTCAGGACCATCCCGGTGAGCGAGGTCGTCGTCGTCTTACCGTGGGTTCCGGCGACGGCGATCCCCTGCTTCAAGCGCATGACCTGGCCGAGCATCTGGGCGCGCCGGATCACCGGAATTCCGCGATCGCGCGCGGCGGAGACCTCCGGATTCGACTCGTCGACCGCCGACGAGATCACGAGGACGTCCACGTCCGACACGTGCGCGGGGTCGTGGCCCAGGAGGATCTTCGCCCCGAGCCCCGAAAGCCGCTCCGTGTTCTCGCTCGTCTCCCGGTCGCAACCGGAGATCTCGAGCGGGGTCGAGAGGAGGAGGATCTCGGCCAGCCCGCTCATGCCGACGCCCCCGGCGCCCACGAAGTGAATCCGGCGGAGCTTCAGGAACCTCATGAGGTTGGGGCTCCTTGGAACCTGGAACCTGGAACTCGGAACTCTCTCATCGAGTCCCCTCCGCCTCGAAGAGCAGGTCCGCCAGCATCTTCGCCGCGTCCGGTCGCGCGAACGCGCGGAGGCTCTCCCCCATCTCGACGAGGCGGCCACGATTTGCGAACAGCCCGCGGACCGCCGCGGCCAGCGCCTCGGCGGTGAGCGCGCCCTCGTCGATCGCGACCGCCGCGCCAGCGCGCTCGAACGCGCGCGCGTTCTCGGTCTGATGTCCGTGGGTCGCCGACCCGAAGGGAACGAGAATCGGCGGACGGCCGGCCGCGGCGACCTCCGCGAGCGTCTGGGACCCGGCCCGCGAAAGGACGAGATCCGCCCACGCGAGCTCCCCGTGGATGCGCGGTAGAAAGGGCTCGACCCTCCAGCCGGCCGGGATCCGGCCGTAGCGCGCGCGAACCGAGTCGAACTCCTTCTCTCCCGTCTGGTGGATGACCTCGATTCCGTCGCGCGAGAGGTGGTGCGCCGCCTCGGTCATCGCGCGGTTCAAAACCCGCGAGCCCTGGCTTCCACCGAAGACGAGGAGCCGCCGTGTCGTCGCGGAGGGATCGATCGGCGCCACCCGGAAGAACTCGGGCCGGACGGGGGTGCCGGTTACGACGCCCGGCCGCGCGAGGTGCGAGTTCGCGGCCGACACACCGACGGCGGTGCGCGTCGCGAAGCGGTTCAACAGGCGGTTGGCCATCCCGGGGAAGGCGTTCGACTCGTGGATCAGGGTCGGCACCCCGAGGGAGCGTGCGGCCGCGACCACCGGGACGCTGACGTACCCGCCGACGCCCGCGACGGCGCGCGCGCGGCGGTGGGCGAGCAGCCGGCGGGCCTGAAAGAAACCGATCGGCACCTCGGCGAGCGCTCCGACCTTCGCCGCGAGCCGCTTTCCCGCGAAGCCGGACGCGCGGACGAGCTCGAGCGCGAATCCCGCCTCGGGAACGAGCTTCGCTTCGAGACCGTGCCGACTTCCCACGAAGAGGATCTCCGCCTCCGGACGGCGCGCGCGGATCTCGCGAGCGAGCGCGATCCCCGGGAAGATGTGCCCGCCCGTTCCGCCCGCCGCGATCACGTACACACCGAAGCTTTCAGTTCTCAGCTCTCAGCTCTCAGCCGGTCTTTCGACTTCATGTTGCGACACGTTCAAAATCAGTCCCGCGGCAATCCACGAGGCCACGAGGGACGACCCTCCGTAAGATACGAACGGCAGCGGGATCCCCTTCGTGGGCATGAGAGCCAGCACGACGCTGACGTTCACCGCAGCCTGCACGACGAGCATCGCCGTCGCGCCTGCCGCGACGAGAGCGCCGAACGCGTCCGGAGCGCGGCGCGCCGCCCGAAAACCGCGCCAGGCGATCACGCCGAAGCAGAGCACGACCGCGACCGCGCCCAGGAAACCGAGCTCCTCGCCGACGATCGCGAAGATGAAGTCGGTGTGCGGGTACGGCAGGAAGAAGAGCTTCTGCCGGCTCGCCCCGAGACCGTTGCCGAAGAAACCGCCCGCTCCGACGGCAATGAGAGATTGCAGCGCCTGAAAGCCGGCGCCGAGCGGGTCGGCCTCCGGCCGGAGGAACGCGAGCAGCCGCGCGCGGCGGTAGTCCGCAGTCAGCGCGGCCGCCAGGATGAGCGGGATCGCGCCCGCGCCCAGGATCAGGAAAAGCTTCGCGCGGACCCCCGCGAGCCACAAGAGCACCCCGGCGAGCATGACGTAGCAGGCGGCCGTCCCAAGGTCCGGCTCGAGCAGCACGACCCCCGCCGCGAGCATCGTGAAGAAGAGCGCGGGACGGATCGCCTTCTCCGGGTCGCCCCACGTGAGCGTCTTGCGGGCGATCTGTGACGCGAGGAGGAGGACGAGCGCGACCTTCAGAAACTCCGACGGCTGGAACATCACGGGGCCGAGCGGGATCCACCGGCGCGCGGCGTTGATCGGCGGCTGCAGGAGCGCGAGCATGCACAGGGCGAACATTCCTCCGAAGGCGAGGTAGACGATCACCGGTCGCGCGAAGAATCGGTAGTCGGCGCGCGAAACGACGAACGCGGCGATGCCGCCGACGACGAGAGCGACCATCTGCTTGATCAGGTAGCGGTACGGGCTGCCGGAGGTCTCCGCGGAGGAGACGGCCGAGGCGCTGTAGATCATCACGCAGCCGAAGAGCGACAGCGCGACGAGCGCGACGAAGAGCACCTTGTCCGTGGCGAGCTTACGAGCCATTCCGGGTCCTGTCCGGGGTCTGATCCCCGAAGGGGGTCTGATCCCGCTCTTTACCGTCCGGGGTCTGATCCCCGAAGCGGGTCTGATCCCGCTCCGCAGCCGTGAGCCGCGAGCCGTGAGCCGTGAGCCGCTGCGCGAGCTCGGTAAAGTGCCGTCCCCGCTCCTCGAAATCCCGGTACTGGTCGAACGAGGCGCACGCGGGCGAGAGAAGCACCGTGTCGCCGCGCCGCGCGAGCGACGCCGCCCGCGCGACGGCCTCCTCGAGCGTGCGGCAGCTCTCGACTAAGACCGTCCCCGCGAGCGCCGCCTCGATGACCGGCGCGGCTTCGCCGATCGTGAGGACGATCCGCGCCGCGTGCGTCACCGGCCCGGCGAGCTTCGCGAAATCTCCGTGCTTGTCGCGCCCGCCCAGGATCAGGAGGACGCTCTTGCGCGCCCGCCCCTCGAGCGACTTCGCGGTCGCGTCCACGTTCGTCCCCTTCGAGTCGTTCACCCAGGTCACGCCGGAGGCTTCCGCCACCTTCTCGGTGCGGTGCGGGAGTCCGCGGAATCCCGTCAGGCCCTTCTCGATCGCGGAGGGAGGCGCCTCGAGGCACTCCGCCGCGGCGAGGGCCGCTAAAGCGTTCTCGAGGTTGTGCGCACCGGGCAGCGACAGCCGGTCGGCCGCCAGCACCTCGCGGCGCGCGCCGCGCACCTCCGAGTAGAGACGGCCCCCCTCGCACCACGTTCCGCCCGGCGCCGGCGCCCGGCGCGAGAACGGTACGCGTCTCGCGCGCGTCGTCGCGCGGCTCGCGACCGGGTCGTCCGCGTTGACGACCGCCAAGTCGTCCCCGCGCTGGTTGACGAAGATGCGCTCCTTCGTCGCCGCGTACTCCTCGAAGCCCGGGTAACGGTCCAGGTGGTCGGGCGTGACGTTCGTCAGCACCGCGACGTCCGGGCGGAAGCGCTCGATCGTCTCCAGCTGAAAGGACGAAAGCTCGCACACGAAGTCGCGAGGCCGGCGCTCGGCGAGAAACCCGGAGAGCGGCGCGCCGATGTTTCCCGCGAGCGCCACGGGGCGCTCGCCGAAGCGCAGGATCTCCGCGATCCACGCCGTCGTCGTCGACTTCCCGTTGGTCCCGGTCACGCCAACCCACCGGTTCTCTCCCGTCGTCTCCGCCTCCGCGATGCGCCACGCGATCTCGAACTCCGAGAGAATCGCGAGGCCACGCCGACGCGCCGCCGCCACGAGCGGGTGCGACGGAGGCACTCCGGGCGAAAGCGCGAGCCATCCCGAGCCGTCGAGGGCTTTCCCGGGGTCTGATCCCCGCGGGGGGTCAGACCCTTCCCGAAAGGGGTCAGATCCCTCCCGGCCGCCCAAAAAGAACCGGACGCCGCGCTTCTCGAAGTCGCGCCAGCCCTCGACCTCGTCGGCCGGCTTGTCGTCCACGACGACGACCTCGAGGCCCCGCTCGGAGAGCGCCTCGGCAAGCGCGCGGCCGCTGCGCGCGAACCCGAGCACGGTGACCCGGGCGGGCAGGTCGGCGGAAAGGTTCGCCCTGGGTCTCATCGCAGCTTCAACGTCGAAAGCGCCAGCACCGAAAACAGGATCGAGAGGATCCAGAACCGAACGATGACCCGCGACTCGGGCCATCCGGCGAGCTCGAAATGATGGTGGATCGGCGCCATTCGAAAGACGCGCCGGCCGGTCGTTTTGAACGAGACGACCTGGATGATCACCGACAGCGCCTCGAGCACGAACACGCCGCCGACGATCGCGAGCAGCATCTCCTGCTTGGTCATGACCGCGACCGCCGCGAGCGCGCCGCCGAGCGGAAGGGCGCCCACGTCTCCCATGAAGACGTCGGCGGGGTGCGAGTTGTACCAGAGGAATCCCAGCGACGCTCCGACCAATCCGCCGCAGAACACGGAGAGCTCCCCCGCCTGCGGGACGAACGCGATCTGAAGGTAGCGCGCGGCGACCGCATTGCCGCTGACGTACGCGAGGAGCGCGTACGTTCCCGCGGCCACCCCGAAGACGCCGATCGCGAGCCCGTCAAGGCCGTCGGTCAGGTTGACGGCGTTCGACGCGCCGACGAGCACGACGGCGACGAACGGGATGTAGAAGGGGCCGAGGTCGAGAATGAGCCTCTTCAGAAACGGAAACGTCACGAGCGTCGAGAACGTCCCGGGGGCGGCCCAGTGCTCGATCGCCCACGCCGCTCCGAACGCGACCAGGAACTGGGGAACGAGCTTCCCACGGCCGGACAGGCCCAGGCTGCGCCGGTGCGTGATCTTGACGTAGTCGTCCGCGAAGCCGACGACGCCGAGCCCGACGAGCGTCCCGAGCGCGATCCAGACGAGACGGTTCTTCAGGTCCATCCAGAGGAGCGTCGCGGCGATCACCGCGAGCAGGATCAGGACTCCCCCCATCGTCGGCGTGCCCGCCTTCGACAGGTGCGAGCGCGGTCCGTCCTCGCGCACCGCCTGCCCGATCTGGCGGCGCTTCAGGAGCCGTACCATCGGCCCGCCGAGCGCGAGCGCGAGGAGGAGCGAGGTCACCGCGGCCATGGCGGTGCGAAACGTGATGTACCGGAAGACGTTGAATACCGGGAAGAACTTTGCGAGCGGATAGAGCCAGTAATAGAGCATTCGTCTTCCGTCTAACCGTCTACCGCCTACCGTCTACCGGCCTGGTTTCTCTCGCGAGCATCTCCACCGCCCGGTCGAGCCCCACCGCCCGTGAGCCCTTGAAGAGAACCGCGTCGCCTTCGCGCAGGTTCCCGTCGAGGAGTTTCGCGGCCTCCTCAGCTGTCGCGACGGACTCGATCGCTTTCCTCGGAAAGCCGCAGTCGACCGCCTCCTCGCCGTACCACCGCGCGAGCTCGCCGACGCAGATCAGACGGTCGACGCGCTCCGCGGCGTATTTCCCGAGCTCGCGGTGCCAGATGTCCTCGTCCTCGCCGAGCTCCCTCATGTCGCCGAGCACCGCGATCCGGCGCGTCGCCGCGAACTCCGCCAGCGTGTCGAGAGCCGCGCGCAGCGACGCGGGATTCGCGTTGTACGAGTCGTCGTAGAGGAGGGCGCCCGAGGAGTGCCGGCGGAACTCGCCGCGATGAGGCGACGGGCGAAGATCCGGAGCGGCCGCGGCGCAGTCGGAGGCGGAGGCGCCGGCTGCGATCGCGATGGCGGACGCCGCGAGGAAGTTGACCGCCTGGTGCGTGCCGGGGAGCGGCAGCACGACCGCTGTCTCTTCGGTCGCGGTGCGCAGCCGGAAGCGCGTCTCGGCCTCCCCCCGCTCGAACCGGTCCGCGACCACGTCCGCCCCCTTCGCGAAGCGTCCGAATCGGACGACGCGCCCGGGCCACCGTTTCGCGATCGCGGAGACGCGGGCGTCGTCGGCGTTCGCGACGAACGTTCCGGACGGCTGCAGCCCCTCGAGGATCTCCGCCTTCGCCTGTGCGACTTCGTCGATCGAGTGGAAGGAGGCGAGATGCGCCGGAGCGACGTTCGTGATCGCCGCGACGTCGGGGCGGAACGCGCGCGAGAGCCGTGAGAGCTCCCCCTTTGCGCTCATCCCCATTTCCCCGACCATCCAGTCGGGGACGCGCGGCAGGTTGATGACCGACATCGGGAACCCGATCGCGCTGTTCTGATTGCCGGGAGTCCTCTCGACCGTGAAACGGCGCGACAGGATCGCCGCGGTGAACTCCTTCGTCGTCGTCTTGCCGGACGAGCCGGTCACCGCCGCGAGGCGAAACCCGGCTCGATCCTTCAGCGTCACGGCGAGCGCCGTGAGCGCCGCGAGGGGGTCGGCGACGGCGACGACCGGACACCCTTCCGGCAGCGGAGCGGGAACGCGCTCGGAGAGCACCGCGCGCGCGCCCCGGAAGACCGCGTCGCCCGCGAAGTCGTGACCGTCCGCGCGCGCCCCTTTCAGCGCGACGAAGAGGACTCCCGGCCGCGCCGTGCGCGAATCGACGGCGACGCCCGAGAGGTCGACGTCCGCGGCCCCCGCTGGGACTTTCGCACCCGCGGCCACGGCGACGTCGGCGAGGGTGAACCTCATCGCCGGGAAGCGTACTCGGCCGCGACTTCGCGGTCATCGAACGGGATCTGTCGATCTCCGATGATCTGGACGCGCTCGTGGCCCTTGCCCGCGATCACGACGACCGTCCCCGGATTCGCGAGATCGATCGCGGTGCGGATCGCTTCGCGTCGATCCGGGACCTTCAGGTATTTCGTCGCGCCGGAGAGAGCGAGTCCCTTTTCGACCTCCGCGAGGATCGCGTCGGGATCCTCCGACCGCGGATTGTCGGACGTCGCGATCGCGATGTCCGAGAGCGATCCCGCGATCCGGCCCATCGGCGCGCGCTTTCCCCGGTCCCGGTCCCCGCCGCAGCCGAACACGAGAACGATCTTCTTGTCCGTCAGGTCCCGCACCGCCTCGAGCAAACGCTTCAGAGCGTCTTCCGTGTGCGCGTAGTCCACCAGGATCGCGTACGGCTGTCCCGCCTCCACGCGCTCGAGGCGGCCGGGCACGCGCGTGACGGCCGCGATGCCTTCCGCGATTTCGGCTTCAGCGATTCCGAGAGCGAGTCCCGCGGCCGCGGCTCCGAGGAGATTATCGGCGTTGAACCGCCCGACGAGCGCCGACGAAACCGGAAAACTTCCCCCGCCGTGGCAAACCACGAGCGACGTGCCGGAGAGATCGCAGCGCACGTCCTTGGCGCGCACGTCCGCGCCGGCGGTGCCCTCCACCGACCACGTCCAGACCGGCGGACCGACCTCACGGGAGAGACGCCGCCCGGCGGGATCGTCCACGTTGACGACCGCCGCCGCTCCCGGCTTGCGGAGCTCGTCGAACAGCCTCTTCTTCGCGTCGAAGTAGCTGTCGATGTCGCCGTGGAAGTCGAGGTGATCGCGCGTCAGGTTGGTGAACACCGTGACGTCGAAGCGGCAGCCCTCGACGCGGTCGAGCGCGAGGGCGTGCGACGAGACCTCCATGGCGGCGGCGGGAACGCCCGAGTCCACCATCTCGGCGAGGAGCTCCTGGAGGACCGGCGCCTCCGGGGTCGTCTGTGGCGCGGGGAGCTCGCGACGGCCGGTGCGGTAGAAGACCGTGCCCACGAGTCCCGACCGCCCGTAGCGGCGCGCCAGAATCGACTCGAGGAGCATCGCCGTCGTCGTCTTGCCGTTCGTGCCCGTCACCCCGGCGAGCACGAGCTTCTCGGCAGGATCCCCGGCGAGCCGCGCGGAGAGGCGGGCGAGCGCCCGGCGCGGCGAGTTCACGCGGACCCATGGGACCGTCAGCCCCTCCGGCGCCGGCCGGTCCGAGACGACGGCTGCGGCGCCGCGCGCGACAGCCTCGCCGGCGTGGTCTCTGCCGTCCGCGTGCTCGCCCCGCACGGCAACGAAGATTTCACCCGGGCGCACCGCCCGGGAGTCGGCGGAGATTCCGGCGATTTCCAGGTCGTTCGCGGCGGAGGGGAAGCTCGAGTCCGGCAGGACCGACAGGAGCTCCACGAGCTTCACGGAGCCGGGAGCGTCGCGGCGGACTCCTCCGCCCGGCGCTCGGTCCCCTGAGCCGGCGCCGCGGCAGGTTCGGCGAGACGAAGGATAGAGACCGATCCCGCGCGGACGGGCGCGCCCGGCGCGGGCTTCTGTTCGACGACGAAACCGGATCCGACGATGCGGGCGGACAGGCCTTGCCGCGCGAAGAGCGCGAGTGCCTGGCGCGCGGAGAGGCCGAGCGCCGACGGTGCGCCGGCGTCCGAGGCCGCCGCTTCGGCCGGGACGGGAGGGGGCGGCGGCGCGGCGATGTCGCCGGCCGTCCGCACGGAAGCGGGGACGACTCCCGCCGGGTACTGAATCTTCGGAGACGAGCTCGCGACGAGGAGCGTCTCGGGCAGACGCTGCTCCTCGGGGGCGACCCGGAGGATCCCGAGAGCCTGCGACACGACGCGCGCGAAGACGGGCGCCGCGATGTCGCCGCCGTAGTACTTGCCGCCCTTCGGCTCCTCGATGAGCACGAGACCCACGACGCGGGGATTTTCACTCGGCGCGAAGCCGACGAACGACGAGACGTATCGGCCCGGTTGATAGCCGCCGATGCCGGCCTTCTGCGCCGTGCCGGTCTTCCCCGCCACGACGAATCCGGGAATCGCGGCCTTCTTGCCGGTGCCGTGATCGACGACTCCGACCAGCAGAGAGCGAAGGGTGCGCGCCGTCTCTTCCGAGAGAACCCGCTCCGCCGGCGGAGGGGCGAACGTCTCGACCCGGCCGTCGGGATGGGCGATGCGCCGCACGAGCCGCGGCCGCACGAGCCGGCCGCCGTTGGCAATGGCCGCCGCCACGCGCGCGAGCTGGAGCGGCGTCAGCGAAACCTCCTGACCCATCGAGATCGTCGCGTTCGAGAGCATGGACCACCGCTCCGGACGGCGGAAGATCCCCGAGCTCTCGCCGGGCAGGTCGATTCCGGTCGGCCGGCCGACGCCGAGCGCGGTCGCGCCGGCCCAGAGCCGCTGCGGCCCGAGGCGCAGCCCCACGCGAATGATTCCGACGTTCGACGAGTGCTCGAAGACGCCCGCGAGAGTGAGCGCGCCGAAGTGCTTGCGATCGTGCTCGGAGATGACCGTGTTCCCGACGCGAATCGTGCCGTCCCCGGTGTCGATCGTCTCGTCGAGCGTGACGACCGAGTTCTCGAGGGCCACGGCGCCCGTCACGATCTTGAACGTCGAGCCGGGCTCGTGCGCGTCGGCGATGGCGTGGTTGCGGCGCGCCTCCGAGGAGTAGCGTCCGTAGTTGTTGGGGTCGAACGCGGGCGCCATCGCCATCGCGAGAACGGAGCCGTCCGACGGATCAAGCAGGATCGCGACGCCCGAGCGCGCCTGCGCTTCCGCCACCGCCTCCGAGATCGCCTGCTCGGCGGCGAACTGAATCCCGGAATCGAGCGACACGACGAGCGACGCGCCCTCTACGGGCGGGCGTGCGTTCGCCACCTCGACTTCCCCGTACGTCGATCGGCGCGCGTCCGTGAGCGCAATGACTTCACCCGGCTTGCCCCGGATCGTCGAGTCGTAGGACTGCTCGAGGCCGGCGAGCCCCTTGTCGTCGAGACCGACATAGCCCAGCACGCCCGCCGCAACGCTGCCCTTGGGATAGAAGCGTTTGGTCTCCGCGACCAGGTGGATCCCGGGCATCTTCGCCTTCCGGATCGCGGCCGCCGCGGTCCGATCGATCTTCCTCGCGATCCAGACGAATCCCCTCTTCTGCGTGAGCCGCGCGAGGATCGCGGGAGGGGCGACCTCGAGGTGACGGGCGAGCACGCGCGCCGTTTCCGCCGCATCCCGGACGTCGTCGGGGATGGCGTACACCGAGGAGACCTCGACGGAGACCGCGAGAGGACGACCGGCGCGATCGAAGATCGAGCCGCGCAGCGCCGAGACCTCGATCCGCCGCTCCTGCTGGCGCTGCGCGCGCGCGCGGTAGCGGCTGCCCTGAACGATCTGGAGCTCGCCCAGGCGCGCGACGACGACCGACGCCCAGAGCAGAAGGAAGAGGGCAAGAAAACGGACGCGGCCGACGCGCATGAAGTTCATCGCGGAGTTCCCTCTCGCGGCTCGACGTACTGGACCTGCCCCGGCCGCGGGGGCGCCAGGCCCTTTCGCGCCGCGACGGCCTGCACGCGATCGGGCGCGGAGGCGCGGGCGAGCTCGGCCCGAAGGCGGCGGTTCTCTTCGGTGAGCTCGGTGAACTTGCGGTCGAGGGCGCCGCGCGCGTACCCGACGCGCACGGTCTCGACGTGGAGGGCCGCCCAGAGCAGCAGCGCGAACGCGATCGGGAGTCCGGCGAGCAGATACGTCGCGAGCTCGCGGCCGCGGCGGCGGTCGCGCTCGCGCGTCAGGTGCAGGTTCTCGACGCGCTTTGACTGGACGTAGGACGCGACGTTCAAGGGATGGCCTTCTCCACTGCGGTCTTCTCGGCGGCGCGCAGGCGGGCGCTGCGCGACCGCGGGTTGCGACGAACCTCGGTCTCGGACGGGCGGATCGGCCGGCGGGTCAGGACGCTGACCGCGCGACGGGCGCCGCAGACGCAGATCGGAAGCTTCGGCGGGCAGAGGCAGACGCCCGACTCGCGGCGGAAAGTCTCCTTCACCATGCGGTCCTCGAGCGAGTGATACGCGATGACGGCGACGCGCCCCTCCGCGTTCAGCTTCTCGACCGCCGCTGCCAGGAAGCGAGAGAGCGCCTGGAGCTCCTCGTTGACCTCGATGCGGAGCGCCTGGAAGACGCGCGTTGCCGGATCGATCTTTTCCCGGTTGTCCCCCTTGACCCGGGCGACGATCCGCGAAAGGTGGCGCGTCGTCGTGATCGGTTCCCGGGACCGCTCTTCCAGGATCGCCCGCGCGATTTTGTTCGCCATCCGTTCCTCCCCGTATTCGAAAAAAATCCGACTCAGCTCGTCTGCCGAAGCGTGCGCGACGACGTCGGCGGCGCTGCGGCCCGAGCGCGACATCCGCATGTCGAGGGGACCTTCGCGCCGGAACGAGAACCCGCGCGAAGGCTCCTCGAGCTGCATCGAAGAGACACCGAGATCCGCCAGGATTCCGTCGGGCGGCGGGGACCCGTCGAGCAATTCACCGAGGTCGCCGAAGTTCCCCTGCACGAGCCGGACGCGGTCGCCGAAAGCCGCGAGGCGCTCGCCCGCGAGAACGAGCGCGTCGGGATCGCGGTCGAGTCCGAGAAGGCGAATCCCGGGACCCGCTTCGAGGAGGGCGCGGGAATGGCCTCCCGCGCCCACGGTCGCGTCGACGAAGAATCCACCCCGCTCCGGCTTGAGAAGCTCGACCACTTCTCGTACGAGGACGGGCGTGTGCGGCTCTTTCTCAACTCCTGGTCTCTCCACTCTCTTCTTTTCGTCTCCCGTCTACCGTCTCCCGTCTCCCGGCTCCCCGTCATGACAGGGCCTTCGACAGCTCGTCGTAGTCCCCGTCGGTGAAGTCCTCCGTCGAGAGGCGTCCTTCGAGCGCGCCGCGATCGGAGACGACCAGGTGATCGATGTTCCCGGTCACCACGACGTCCGCGGGAAGCTTCGCGGCGTCGCGAAGGATCTGCGGGATGAGCACGCGGCCCTGCCCGTCGAGCGACGCATCCTGCCCGTAGTAGTTGACGCGCTCGAGGTACTTGGTCTTCGCGCGGTGGACCGCCGGCAGAAGGGCGAGCCTCTCTTCGTGGGCACGCCAGATCGCAAGCGGATAGAGAAGGACGTTTTTTCCGTGGAGCGACGTCACGAAGAGCTCCGGCCCGAAGGCTTCCTCGATCTGGGCGCGGAAGAGGCTCGGGACCTTGAGACGTCCCTTTTCATCGACACGAGCCGGAGCGCTCCCGCGAAAGCGATCCATACGTAGATTGGCGCACCGATCCGAAGATCGCTGCCACTTTCTCCCACTTTTAACCGATTTAGGCCACTTGCGGCTGATGCTAGGGGTGGCAAGTTTGTTAGTCAAGAGAAAGGAAATGCCTTACAAAATTAGGGGCGTAAGGACAGCGCAACGAACGGTGCCGGGCTCGTCTAGGCCGCTGCACTCGTTCTAGTGCATTGCATCTCCACAGGTTGCGGTCGTACGACCAGCGATACCCTAGTGGTGGTTCGTTCTTTCTTCATTCGATGCGATCTCGCTTACGCCGAAGAACTTGAACCGACTCTAGGGCCACTCCGGCGGATCTTCCTGGTGCCACCCGCGCGTCATGTCGAGCCAGAGCGCGAGCCCGCGATGTGACCCGAATCGCGCGTAGCGCCGGGCGATCGCCCGATCAGTCGAGGCCGCGCGGCCCGGATAGAGGCGCCGGTATTGCTGTCGCGTCCAAGAGTCGAGCGCGTAGAAATCGTGGCGCCCGAGGATCCGCATCAGCCCTTCGGCGGCATACGGTCCGAAGCCTCGCTCCGCGACGATCGCCTCCCGCACGTCTTCCGACGGTCTCTGCGAATCTTCCCAGGTGGAAAGATCCAGCTTCCCGGACGCGACGCGTCGCGCGAACAGGCGCAGAGCCCCTCCGCGGTAGCCGCAACGCACGCGCTTCTCGATCGTCGCCGTCGAGAGTTGCGCGACTGAATCCGGCTCCGGAAACGCGCGGCCTTCCGCGCCCGCGAGCTCGATCAGCCGCGACACCATTCCCCGCGTCGCCGCCCACGAGCAGTTCGTCGTAAAGAGCATTTTCACGGCGTCCTCGAAGAGAGTGGACGCGCGCAGCATGCGCCCCCCACGTTTTCCGAGCGCCGCCGCGAGGACCGGCTCGTGCGCGAACGACCGCTCGGCGGGAGAGAGATCGAGGTCGAGCGAGAAGACTCGGCGCGCGATCGCGCGCAGGCGCGATGCGTCGAGACCGGCGCTTGTCGCTTCGAGCTTTCCCGAATGCATCTTGAAGTCGATTTGCGCGGCCGCTTTCTCCCTCTCCCGGCGACGTGGGGAGCCGGAGTGCGCGAGGGGGTCTCGACTGGCGACGCCGACAGCATGTTCCGGCCGCGACCGAAGGTCGCGTTCTTCGCGAAGCGAGCGGCCGGCAGGGGTGAGGGGTGCTGTTGCGAGGACGGTGGTCAGTACGCCCCTCTGCCGATCGTAGGCGAACGGCGGCAGGTCGTACCAGCCGTGCGACCGCACGACGGCATCGAAGGAGAAGCGGGGGGGAACCGAGAGCCCGACGGCTACGACGGCTTTTTCTCTTCCGGCGTCGTGGGCGTGGTCGGAGTCGTCGTCGCGAGCGCCGGGTCGTAGATCTTGATGAACGCCTCGCGCCTCAGCTTCTCGATGTACTCGGCGTACTTCTTGTCGTAGATGTCGTCGGCAATCCGCGCCCGCAGGTCTTCTTTGACGTCCGCGAACGGCCGGTAGCCGGCGGGCTTCCTTTCCTTCACCTGAAAGAGGTGGATCGAGGACGTGAGCAGCACGGGAGGCGTGAGCTCCTGCGGCGGATCGGCGAACACCGCCGCATCGAGAGCGGTCACGAGCTCTCCCTTGCTGACGCTCCCCAGCGTTCCGCCGCGCTCCCCCGCGGTGCCTTCCGAGTACTCCTTCGCGACGTCGGCGAACGGAGTTCCCGCCGCGATCTTCGTTCGGGCTTCCTCGATTCGTGCGGCGGCCCGCGCGCGCGCCGCGGCGTCGTTGGGATCGAAGCGAAGAACGATCTCGGCGACCTGCGCCTGTTCCGGAACCTTGTAGAGCTGATCCTTGCGCCGCTCGTACTCGAGCCGCAGCGCGTCATCGGTCAGATCGAGCTTCGAGCTGATGTCGCGGCCGACGACTTTCTGGAGAGTGATGGTGTTGCGCATCTGCCGTTTCAGGTCGTCGCGCGTCAAGTTCGATGATTTGAGTGCCGCTTCGAACTCAGCGTCGGTCGCGAGGTTGTACTGGCGCTTGACCCGTTTGACGGCCGTTTCGACCTCTTCGTCGGTCGCGGCGACGGAGAGCTCTTTCGCGCGCTCCTCCAGGAGCTTCTCCTGAATGAGCTCGTTCAGGAGCTTGCGCCGCGCCTCGAGCGGGTTGTTGCCCGCCTGCGGCGAGGAGATGAAGACCTCGAAGCGCTTCTGGAACTCGCTGTTGGTGATCAGACGATCGTTGACCCGCGCGACGATCTTCTCGACGAGCTCGCCGGCGCGAGCCGGCGCGGCCAGGGAGAGGGCCAGGGCGGCCGGCAGGAGGGCGATTCGAATTTTCATGAGGACATCAATAACACACGGAAAAGGACGGAATTCCGGGCGGACCGCGGTTCGAGATGCGCGATTCGCTGGGAACGCAGATCATGCGGGAGGTCACGCTCCGTCCGATGGCGCTGCCGGCGCCGTGACGTCGAGCGCCGCCTAAGCGGCCTCACGCCGCTCGAGCTCGGACATCCAGGAGAGCAGCGCCGGCAGGAGGTTTTCCCCGGCGGGGGCCGGGAAGGAGAGCACGCCGCCCGGTGACAGGCTCGCGCCGGAGGTCTGGCGCACGAGCGCGGCGAGCCGCTCGCCGTCGACGCGCGCATCCTCGGCGAGTCGCAGGTGAACGCGCCCCGCCTGCCGCGTCACCGTCGTCACCCCGACGCGCTCGGCGCGGTTGCGCAGCCGGGAGTATTCGATGAGCCTTCCGAGCGCCGGAGGCGGCTCGCCGAAACGGTCCGCGATCTCATTCCGGACCTCGTCGAGCTCGGAGTCGTCCTTCGCGCGCGCGACTTTCTTGTAGATCATCATCCGCCAGTTCTCGTCGGCGACGTAGGCGTGCGGAATCGTCAGGTCGAGTCCGAGCGAGAGCGTCACGGCGCGCTCCGGACGCACCTCCTCGCCCCTGATCTCGCGGACGGTCTCTTCGAGCATCGACAGGTACATCTCGAAACCGATGGACGCGATGTGCCCGGACTGCTCGCCTCCGAGGATGTTTCCGGAGCCGCGGATCTCGAGGTCCTTCGCCGCGATGCGGAACCCCGCTCCGAGGTCGCAGAACTCCTGGATCGAGGCGAGGCGCCTTCGCGCCGTCTCCGAGAGCGAGATGTTCTCCGGCACGAGAAGGTACGCGTACGCCGGCTTGTCGCTCCGCCCCACGCGCCCGCGGAGCTGGTACAGCTGCGCGAGACCGTACATCTCGGCGCGGTCGATCAACATCGTGTTCGCGGTCGGGATGTCGAGCCCGTTCTCGATGATCGTCGTCGCCAGCAGCACGTCCGCGTCGCGCGAGTAGAACCGCATCATCGCCTTTTCGAGCTCGGCCTCGCGCATGGCGCCGTGCGCGACCGCGATGCGGACGCCGGGGAGCAATTCCTCCAGCGTCTGCTTGACTCGCCCGATCGTCTCGACGCGGTTGTGCACGAAGAAAACCTGTCCGCCACGCTCGATCTCCGCCTCGATCGCTTCGCGGATGACCTCCGGCTTCGCGGGCACGACCTGCGTCTCGATCGCCAGGCGGTCGCGTGGCGGCGTCTCGATGATCGAGAGGTCGCGCAGACCCGACAGCCCGAGGTGAAGCGAGCGCGGGATCGGCGTCGCCGACATCGAGAGCACGTCGATCGACGCTTTCCACTCCTTGAGCCGCTCCTTCTGGGCGACGCCGAAACGCTGCTCCTCGTCGACGATCAGAAGGCCGAGGTCGCGGAACGCGAGGTCTTTGGCGAGCATTCGGTGGGTCGCGATCAGGATATCGACCGATCCCGCCGCGACCTTCTCGACGATCGCCTTCTGCTCCGCGCGGGAGCGGAAGCGCGACAGGAGCTCGATGGTCACCGGAAACGCCGCGAAGCGCCGCTGGAACGTGCGGTAGTGCTGGTCGGCAAGGATCGTGGTCGGCGCGAGCAGCGCGACCTGCTTTCCGTCGAGCACCGCCTTGAAGGCCGCGCGCATCGCGACCTCGGTCTTGCCGTAACCGACGTCCCCGCAGAGCAGCCGGTCCATCGGCCGAGGCTGCAGCATGTCGCGCTTCACGTCGGCGATTGCCTGCGCCTGGTCGGGCGTCTCCTCGTACTCGAACGCGTCCTCGAACTCCTTCTGCCACGGCGAGTCGCGGGAGAACGCGAACCCCTCCGCGAGACTGCGCCGCGCGTAGAGCTTCAGGAGCTCCTCGCTCATGTCCGCCATCGCCTTCTTGACCGACGCCTTGCGCCGCGCCCATCCGGCGCCGCCGAGCTTGTCGAGCGCCGGCTGGACGCCTTCGACGCCCGAGTACTTCTGCACGAGGTCGAGACGCTCGACCGGCAGGAGCAGCCGCTTCTCCTCCGCGTAGCCGATCTCCATGAACTCGCGCTCTTCCCCCTCGACCGGCATGTGCGTCAGGCCCTGGAACAACCCGATGCCGTAGTCGCGGTGGACGACCGCGTCCCCGAGCTTCAGATCGCGCAGGTCGGAGAGAAACGCCTCGGAGGGACGGCCCCGCGAGACCGCGGATCGCTTCTCCTCGCCGAAGATCTCGCTCTCGGAGTAGACGGCGAGGCTCGGATCCCGCAGCCGGAACCCGGCGGAGATCTCTGACGGAATGCAGACGAGCGCGCCGGGCCGCCGCTCGGACGAAACGTGGAGCGAGTACTCGAGCGCAAAGCGGCGCAGTTTCTCCGCGCCGCCCGTGGGACGAACGGCGACGAAGATCTCGTCGCCCGACGCGATCGAACGCGAGAGCTCCGCCGCGGCCTCGGCGGTCCGTCCGGCGTGCGCCGCGATCGGCTCCGCCGGCAGCCGAATCCGGGCTCCGCGGGCGGTGAGGCCGACGCGATCGAAGAAGACAGTCGCCTGCGCGATGCCTTCGCGGATCCGCTCGACGGGGTGGAGGAGCTCCTCCGGAGCGAAGAAATCCCGGTCCGGATCCCGATCGGACGAGACGCGCTCTGCGAAAGCGTCGATCTCCTCCTCGACCGAGGACGGCTCGACGACGACCACGACGGCGTCGCGCGCGTGGTCGAGCCAGCCGGCCGGCATCGCTTCGACGGCCGGAGCAAAGACGATCCGCTCCGCCTCCGACGGCGGCCGCCCGATCCGCTGCTCGAGGAGCGTTCGGGCTTCGACCGCGTCTTCGGCGGAGGCGAACGGCGGGATGACCGCGGCGGAGAGTCGCTCCCGGGAGCGCTGAGTGTCCGGGTCGAACACGCGGAGCGACGCGATCCGATCGCCGTCGAGCTCCACGCGCAAAGGCAGATCGCGGTCCGGCGGGAAGACGTCGAAGAGGCCGCCGCGCACCGCGAGATCGCCGGTCTCGATCACGAGGTCCGCGCGGCGGTAGCCGACGCGGGTCAACTGGGAGATGAGCCGCGGCAGCGAGATCTCCTGCCCCTCTTCCAGCCGGAAGGAGAGGGCGTGGAGCCGCTCGGCCGCGGGCAGCCGCGTGAAGAGCGACCGGGCGGGCAGCACGATCGCGTCGACGCCGTCCTTTTCAGCGAGGGCGGCGAGCAACGCGAACTCGTCGCGCCGCGCCTTGAGCGACGGGGGGATCCGCTGGTAGGGGGTGAGCGCCGGCGCGGGGGCGTGGAAGACGCGCGTCAGCCCGGCCGCGGAGAGGTCCTGACGGAGCCGCTCCGACTCTTCCTCGTCGGCGACGACGACGGCGAGCGGCCGCGCGAGGTCGCGGCGAAGCGCCGCGAGGAGAACTCCGGGGAGGGATCCGGCGGCGCCCGCGAGCGTGGCGCGCTCGGTGAATTGCGGCGGGTGCAGCCCCGAGGATTGTCGCGGGGACAGGCCCTGCGGGCCTGCACCCGCATCCTTATCTCCTGTCCCCGCGACTTCTCCTAGGCGCTCCACGAGCGCGCGGTACTCCGCGATTCCGCGCGCGATCCCGACGAGAAGGTTCTGCTCCTCCGCCTCCGGCATGGGAACCCGAGAGGTGACGCTATCCGCCGAGCCCGGCCCGCAGCTCGTCCACCTTGCGGCGCCAGAACCGCGCCTCCGCGAGCGCGTCGGCGGCCGCGCCGAGCTCTTCGACCACCGAGCGCTCCAGGCGCGTGAAGCTCTGGCCCGCGGCCATGATCGCGGAGGCGAGCTTCTCCTCGGCCTCGAGAACGGCCGACGCGAGCCGCGAGGAGTCCCCCTCCTGGCGCGCTTTCGCGAAGGCCTGATCGATTTCCATCACCTCGCTCTGGAACTCCCGCTTGCGAACCGGCTTGTCGCGCTCGGCCCCGCCGTACGAAGCGAGCAGGTACTGCGCGCGCTCGAGCGGATCGAGGAGAAGCCGCCGCGCCGCGTCGAGCGCCTCGACGGCCGCTTTCGATCTGTCGCGGGCGTCCGCGCGGGCGGACGACTTCTCGCGGAAGGCCCGGGACAGCGCGCTGTAGCGCTTCTCGAGCGCCGCGGGATCGACCGCCCACGATCGCGTCAGGCCGAAGAGCGCGAACGCGTCCGAGGGAATCTCGAAGATCGTGCCGCACTCGGTGCACACGACCGGCGAGATGCGCGCGGCTCCGCACCCCGAGCACGGCGCGGTGCTCGGAACCCCCCTCTCCAGCACGTTCATGATTCCTTGCAATCCCGGAGCCGTGTGGATCTGACCCCCTTCGGGGATCAGACCCTTCCCCCGCCCGAGGCGTACTCCGGCGAAAGGGCGCGCAGCCGCCGCACCGTCGCGGCAACCGCGCCGATCGCGTAGTCGACCTCCTCCTCTGTATTCAAGCGGCCGAGCCCGAACCGGATCGAAGCGTGCGCGAGATCGTCGGGAACCCCGAGAGCCTTCAGAACGTGCGACGGCCGCAGGGACGCCGAAGTGCACGCGGAGCCCGACGATACGGCGATGTCTTTCAGACCCATCAGGAGCGCCTCCCCCTCGACGCCCGCGAACGCGAGATTCAGGTTTCCCGGGAGCCGCTGCTCCTCCTCGCCGGGCGCGAGCGAGCCGTCGGCCGCGATCTCCGGCAGAGGCGGCCCGTTCAGCAAGACGTCCGGCACGTCCCGCAGGATCCCTTCGGAGAGTCGCTTGCGGAGGAGCCGCAGCCGGCGGGCTTCCGTCTCCATCTCGGCCAGAGAGATCTCGACCGCCTTTCCGAACCCCACGACTCCGGGGACGTTCAAGGTCCCCGACCGCATCCCGCGCTCGTGGCCGCCTCCGTGGATGATCGGCTCGAGCCGCACGCGGGGCTTGCGCGCGCGGACGTAGAGCGCGCCGATCCCCTTGGGTCCGTAGAGCTTGTGCGCGCTCACCGATGCGAGGTCGACGTTCATAGCGGCGACGTCGAAGGGGATCTTGCCGAAGCCCTGGACCGCGTCGGTGTGGAAGAGGACCCCTCGCTCGTGGCAAACCGCGCCGATCGCGGCAACCGGGAGGATCGTGCCGATCTCGTTGTTCGCGAGCATGAGCGTGACGAGGACGGTGTCGGGGCGGATCGCGTCGCTCACCTGTCCGGCTTCGATCCGCCCGGTCCGGTCGGGGGCCAGGTACGTCACCTCGAAGCCCTCCCGCTCGAGCACGTGGCAGGAGTCGAGAACCGCGTGATGCTCGGTCGCCGCGGTGATCACGTGGCGGCCCTTCTCGCGGTAGGCGCGCGCGGCGCCCAGGATCGCCAGGTTGTCGCTCTCGGTCGCGCCGCTCGTGAAGACGATCTCGCGCGGCTCTGCATTCATCCCCGCCGCGACCTGGCTGCGGGCCTCATCGACCGCCGCCTCGGCCTCCCAGCCGAAGACGTGGCTGCGCGACGCGGCGTTTCCGAACGCGCGGCTGAAGTACGGGATCATCGCCTCGAGAACCCTCGGATCGACCGGGGTCGTCGAGTGGTAATCCATGTAGATGGGCAACTTCATTTCGAGCAACTATGGCCGCTTCGACTGGTCGGTTCAACCGGGGTAAACCAATTCACGCAGAGAGTGATTCCGTTGCCCCGGTCCGCTCGGCACGTGTAAAGACAACCAGAGAAAGGAAGTAGACTTCAGGAAAGCCAGGAGATAAGGCGAGCTCCGATGCCCGACACGCTCTTCTCGTCGGCCCCGGGTCATGCGTGCCGCGGTCCGGACGGCGACAGCCCGACATCCGTATCTCCGACGTCGCTCGCACCTCTCGAAGGAGCCCCGGTGTCTGAGATCGTCCCGACAACGGAAGACGTCGACCGAGCGCCCGCCGTGGACCAAGTCGCTCGACTCGTCGGGAGAGCGCGCAAGGTGCTCGCGAACGGCGAGCTCGCGATGAGCGCTCGGCCGCTGCTGTTCGGCGAAACCGGCGTCTATCCGCAGTTCATCGCCGAAGCGAACGGCTGTCGCGTGGTCGACACCACCGGCCGCGTCTACGTCGACTGGCTCGTCGGATGGGGGTCCGCGCTCCTCGGCTACGGCCGCCGTGAAATCGACGAAGCCATACGAACGCAACTCGCCGCCGCGCCGACTCTGTCCATGCCGAGCGCGCTCGAGGTCGAGGTGGCCGAGCGGATCATCGACCTGGTTCCCTGCGCGGAAATGGTCGGCTTCGGCAAGAACGGCTCCGACGCCGTCACGGCGGCGGTCCGGCTCGCGCGCGCGGTCACCGAGCGTGACGTCGTCCTCCAATTCGGCTTCCACGGCTTTCACGATTGGTTTGCCGCTTCCGATCGGGCGATTCGGGGGATTCCCGCCTCCTTCAACGGCCTCGTACATGCGTTCGCCTACAACGACCTCGCCGCGCTCGAAGCACTTTTCGATCGCCACCGCGGAAACGTCGCCGCCGTCGTGATGGAGCCTTTTCGAGTCGAGCTTCCGCAGAACGGATTCCTCGAGAAGGTTCGAGACCTTGCGCATCGGAACGGCGCCCTTCTCGTGTTCGACGAAATGGTCACCGGATTTCGCGTCGCCCGGGGCGGCGCACAGGAGCTGACCGGCGTCGTACCCGATCTCGCCTGTTACGGGAAAGCTCTGGCCAACAGTATGCCTCTCTCGGCGTTCGTCGGATCGCGCGAGCTCATGCGCAGCGCCGACTCGGTTGGAGTTGACATGACCTGCCGCGGAGAGACTCTCTCTCTGGCTGCTGCCCGCGCGGCGCTTCAGATCTACGCCGACGAGCCGATCGCCGAGCGGGTGGCGGACGTCGGGCGGAAAGTCGCGGCCGGAATTCACGAAGCGGCGGCGAAGGAAAAGATTCCGCTTCGTCTGGTGGGCCACCCGGCGCGGCTGGAGCTGGAGTTCGGGGACCGCGGCTACCTGACGAAAAGAGCTGCGCTCGGCCTGTTCGTTCAACAATGTCTCGAACGCGGCATCATCACGAACGGATTGATTCTTCCGACCGCCGCGCACGACGGCGAGGCGATTGACGCCACGATTCGCGCAGCGCGGGAGGCACTCCGAATCATCCGTCTCGCGGCAGAGGGAAGAAGTGCGAGCCTTCCTCCACCGTTCGGTCCGTCGACCATTGGCTTTCTCGATTGGGCCAAAACTGAAAACGGGGAGCTTGAAATCGTCGGTTGGATTCTTCCCCTCGGAGGTCCGCCCGATTCAGTCGAGCTCATCGACTCGCAAGGTCGAACGACTGAGGCAACTATGGGATTGCGAGTGGATGTCGCGAAGGCGTACCCCCGGATTCCCGGTGCGAATCGATGCGGCTGGTCCGTGAGAATCCCGATCGACGCGGACATTGCAGGGGCCACGTGGACCTTGCGCGCCCGGCGGAGAGGAAGAGTCGTCTACCGAGGACGACTGGTTGCGGGTCTCCGGTCGTACAAGCGCTCATTCCCGCGTGAGCTCGGAGATGGCCATGTCGTCGAGATCTGAGCCGAACCCGACGGAAATCCGCCGGCCGCCCGTGTGGCGACGGATCCTTCGCCGAGCTCGGGCCGCCTCCCAAAGTATCTCGATTGCTCGATCGCGTGAGCCTCCGCCCGGCTTCGACTGGCGGTGGTACGTCAAGAGCTACACCGACTTGGCCGGCGCCGGAATCGCGGACGAGACTTCGGCAATCCGGCACTGGCGCAAGTACGGCTGTCGCGAAGGGAGGCGCTTTGCCCCGCGTCGGCCGAACGGCTTCGACTGGTTGACGTATGTGGATCGATTCCCGGAAGGGACGGCGCTGCCGGTTCGGACGGCCGACGGGACGCGCCCGCGTCTCGTCTGTCCGTCCGTCGACAGCATCTTCCTGCGCGCCTGGGG
>DASYUL010000114.1:0-12426 GCA_036001245.1 Thermoanaerobaculia bacterium | reverse complement strand
CCACCATGATGAGGAAGAAGCAGACGAAGACGTAGATCACCACGAGCGCGATGTAAGCAATAGCCAAGAGCCCTCCCGCAGAAAAAGGCAGGAGAGTCTACAGACGCCTGACCGGCCGGTCAAGCGGCGCCGGCCCGAGGTCGGACATTACCCGGCCCGAGCAATCGCGGCGAACGTGGACGCGTTCAGGCTGGCCCCGCCGACGAGAAACCCGTCGACGCCACCCTGCACGAGGAGGTCGGCCGCGTTGCCGGGATTCACCGATCCGCCGTAGAGGATGCGAAAGTCGGAGCGAGTGAACAGAAGTCCGCGGAGGTAGGCCGCCGCGGACGCGGCGTCGGCCGGGGTCGCGGCCAGCCCTGTTCCGATCGCCCAGACCGGCTCGTACGCGACGACGAGCGGATCGTTCGGCGGGTCGTCCGCGAGGGTCTCGACCTGCGCAGCAAGAGTGGCGGTGGTCAGGCCTCGAGCGCGCTCGGCTTCGGTCTCGCCGACGCAGTAAATCGGAACGAGACTCGCCTCGCGGCAGCGAGCGACCTTGCGGGCGAGCATCGGGCCATCCTCGGCGAAGAGCGATCTCCTTTCGGAGTGCCCGACGATCACGTACCGGCACCCCGCATCCGCGACCATCATCGAGGAGATCTCCCCGGTGAAGGCGCCGGCGCTGTGCTCGGAGACGTTCTGGGCCGCGATCGACCAGCGTTCCCGCGGGTCGCGTGCGACGTCGAGCGCGGTGAAGGGCGGAGCGAGCACGAGCTCCGCTCCCTCGACACGATCTCCGATCTCCGACGCGAGCTCCTCCGCGTACGCGCGCGCCTGCGAGCGGATCATGTTCATCTTCCAGTTCGCGACGAAGAGATTCATCGTTCTTCCTCTGTCATTCCGAGGAGCGAACTCCTCATCCCCTGTCATTCCGAGAGCGAAGCGACGAGGAATCCGCCGTCCTGAGGAGTGCAGCGACGAAGGATCTCTTCCCGGAGTCGAGTGATCCTTCGCTTCGCTCAGGACGACAGCTTCGCTGTCGGATTCCTCGCTGCGCCCGGAATGACATCTAGGTGGACAGCGCCTCGATCCCGGGAAGCTTCCCGTTCGCGATGAATTCGAGCGACGCGCCGCCGCCCGTCGAGACGTGGGTGAAACGATTCGCGACTCCCGCCTCCTTCACGGCCGCGACGCTCTCTCCCCCGCCGACGACGGTCACCGCGTCGGACTCGGCGAGGAGGAGCGCGAGGGCTCGCGTGCCGCGATCGAAGGGCGGCTTCTCGAAAACGCCGAGCGGGCCGTTCCAGAAGATCGTGCGGGCCGGCTCGAGCAGGCGCTCGAACTGCTCGAGCGTCTTCTGGCCGACGTCGAGCGCCATCGCATCCGGTGGGATCTTCGAGATCCCAACGGTCCGCGCGTGCGCCCCGTCATCGGGAGAAGCGGCGACGACGAAGTCACTCGGGAGCGCGATCTCTTTCCGGTTCGCGCGGCAGAAGTCGAGGATCTCGCGCGCCACGGGGACCTTGTCCTCCTCGAGCAGCGAGCGGCCGACCGGCAGCCCGATCGCGCGCACGAAGTGATTCGCGATTCCCCCGCCGACGAGGAGCGTGTCCGCGCGGCGCGAGAGCACTCGCAGCGTCTCGATCTTCCCGGAGATTTTCGCGCCTCCCAGGATCGCGGCAAACGGGCGCTCCGGATCGAACAGCCGGGAGAGCTCGCGCACCTCCTTCTCGAGGAGAAATCCCGCTCCCCTCTCCGCCACGAGCGCGGGGACCTCGGTGATCGAGGCGTGCGCGCGGTGGGACGAGCCGAACGCGTCGTTGACGTAGACGTCGGCGAGCGCGGCGAGAGCGCGCGCGAACTCCGGGTCGTTCGCTTCCTCGCCCGCGTGGAAGCGGAGGTTCTCGAGGAGCAGCACCTCTCCCGGCTCGAGCTCTGCGACCAGCTTCTCGACCTCGGGCCCGATGCAGTCGTCCGCGAAACGAACCGGGCGCCCGAGCTGTCGCGCAAGCTCGATTGCGACGGGCGCAAGCGATAGGTCGGGCTTCGGCTTTCCCTTGGGTTTCCCGAGATGGGACGCGCACACGATCCGCGCGCCGCGCTCGATCGCGTGCCGGATCGTCGGAAGGGTCTCGACGATCCGAGTCGAATCGAGCACCGCTCCCTCGGCCAGCGGGACGTTGAAATCGACCCGGAGAAAGGTTCTCTTCCCCTCGAGAGGAAGGTCCCGGATGGATTTCATGGGACGAGAAAGCTATCAGCTGTCAGCTGTCACCTGTCAGCACTCAGCTCTCAGCTGCGCCTCGATAGAATCACCGGATGCGTCGAGTGACGGCCACCGTAGCCCTACTTCTCCTTCTCCTGCCGGTGGGGAGCTTCGCGGCGGCGCCGCAGGCCGCCCACGGCAAGGGGGGCGCGGTGGCCGCGGCGGAGGAGAACGCGGCGGGAGCGGGGATCGAGATCCTCCGCCGGGGAGGCAACGCCGCCGACGCGGCGGTCGCGGTCGCGTTTGCGCTCGCGGTGACGTGGCCGGAGGCGGGAAATCTCGGAGGCGGGGGCTTCTGGATCTCGCGCGACGGGGACGGGCGAACGCTCGCGGTCGACTTCCGCGAGACGGCGCCCCGAAACGCACGCCGCGACCTCTTCACCCGGCCGGGGCCGAGCGGCGAGCCGCCTTCGTCCACGGAGGGTCCGTTCGCGTCGGGAGTTCCGGGCGCCGTCGATGGACTCTGGCGCGCGCACCGCGCCGCCGGACGGCTGCCGTGGAAGACTGTCGTCGACCCCGCCGTGCGGCTCGCGCGCGACGGCTTCGTCGTGTCGGAGACGGTCTCGCAATCGATCGGGCGGCCGAAGTACCGCGCGAGGCTCGCCGCCGATCCCGAGACGGCCGCGATCTTTCTCCCGAACGGCGCACCTCCCGTTCCCGGAACACTTTTCCGCCAGTCGGCGCTGGCGCGCACGCTCGCGGCCATCCGGGACCGCGGGGCGGACGGCTTCTATCGCGGACGCGTCGCGCGCGAGATCGAGGAGGGTCAGAAGAAGGTCGGCGGCCTGATCACGCGCGGAGACCTCGCCCTCTACGGCGCGAAGATCCGGCGGCCGGTTCGCTTCCGATTCGGCGCCGCGCAGATCGTGACGACTCCCGCACCATCCTCCGGTCCGGTGCTCGCGGAGATGGCGATCCTCGCGTCCTTCATCGGGCTCGACAGGCTGAAGGGTCGCGATCCCGCGTCGTCCCACCTGCTCGCGGAGATCGAGAAGAGGGCGTTCCATGACCGCAACCGCTGGCTCGGCGATCCGGCGTTCCCCGGAGTCCGGGAAAACCGTTTCACGGACGCGGCGCGGCTGCGCCGCCTCGCGACGACGATCGATCCCAAACGGGCGACGCCCTCGGAGGCGCTCCAGGCCTCGCGCGAGGACCGGCTTTCCACGACGCACTTTTCCGTCATGGACGGGATGGGCGGCGCCGTCGGCGTGACGACGACGCTGAACGACTCGTTCGGCAACGCGCGCGTCGCGCCGGGGCTCGGGTTCCTCCTGAACAACGAAATGGACGACTTCGCCACCGTTCCCGGCAAGCCGAACCTCTATGGCCTGATCCAGGGTGAGGTGAACGCGGTCGCGCCCGGCAAGCGGATGCTGTCGGCGATGTGTCCGTCGATCGCCGTGATCGGCAAGCGCAACGCTCTCGTCTGGGGCACTCCGGGCGGGTCCACCATCCCGACGACGAACCTCCAGGTCATGCTGGGAGTTCTCCATCGCGCGGAGCCGCTCGAGGCCGCCGTCGCGGCGCCGCGCTTCCACCAGCAGGATTTCCCCGACAAGATCCAGATCGAGCGAAATCGTTTCGATTCGGGGTGGATCGACGCGCTGCGCCGGATCGGTCATACCGTCGAGGAGCGCGCACCCGACTCCGACCCGATCGGCCGCGTTCACGCGATCTCGCGGCGAGCGGACGGGACGCTCACGGCCGTCGCCGATCCGCGCGGAGGCGGCGTCGGGCTCGTCGTCTCAGGGGTTCAGGGGACCGCAAGGTCCCCTGCGGTGGGTCAGTCCCGTTGACGACCGAGATTCTCCGCCCGGTCTATCGCGACGGCCGCCTCCTCCGGGTTCTCGATCAGCGGCTTCTGCCGGGAGAGGAGATCTGGCTCTCCTTCGAGAAGCCCTCGGAGGTCGCGCTCGCGATCCGCGAGATGGTCGTTCGCGGCGCGCCGTCGATCGGCGTCGCCGCCGCGTACGGAGCGGCTTTCGCAATGCGCAGCGGCGCCTCCACGCCGACCGCCGAGAGGTTCGAGACGGCGCGGCGGGTGCTCGGCGCGACGCGACCGACCGCGGTGAACCTGTTCGCGTCCCTGGACCGGATGGCGCGGCGGTTCGGGGAAGTGGCAAGCGAAACGCCGGAGCGGATCGAGCAGGTACTCGTCGAGGAGGCGGACTCGATCGCCGACGAGACGCTCGAGTCGTCGCAGCGACTGGGACGCCACGGGTCGCAGCTCCTCTCCGGCGGAACGACCGTGCTCACGCACTGCAACGCGGGAGGTCTCGCGACCGGCGGCTACGGCAGCGCGCTCGGCGTGATCCGCGCCGCGATCGAAGAGGGTAAAGCGGTGCGGGTGCTCGCCCCCGAGACCCGTCCCTTTCTCCAGGGCTCGCGGCTGACAGCGTGGGAACTCGCCCGCGAGGGAATCCCGGTCGAGGTCATCACCGACAGCATGAGCGGCCACTACCTCTCCCGCGGTGAGGTCGCGGCGGTCGTCGTCGGCGCCGACCGGATCGCCGCGAACGGCGACACGGCGAACAAGATCGGAACGTACTCGCTCGCGGTGCTGGCGAAGGAGAACGGCGTCCCGTTCTACGTCGCGGCCCCGACCACGACGGTCGACCTCTCCTGCCCCGACGGTAGCGCGATCCCGATCGAGGAACGCTCGCCCGACGAGGTGCTCTCGTTCGCCGGCCACCCGATCGCGCCGGCCGGCGTGGGAGCGCGACATCCCGCGTTCGACGTCACGCCGGCGCGCTACATCGCCGCGATCGTGACGGACGAGGGCATCTGCCGTCCGCCGTACGCGGACTCTCTCGCCGCCGCCGTCCGCAGCGCCCAAGTGCGTCGCCACGCTCGAGCGACCTCCTAGGAGAGATCCCTCGCCGCCTGCGCCGGCTCGGGACGGCGTCTGGCTATAATGGCGTCATGAAGAACGCCAGAATATCGGAGCTCCGCGACAAGCTTTCCGAGTACCTCGCACGCGTCCGGAGGGGCGAGACGGTGATCGTCTACGACCGGGATACCCCCATCGCGCGAATCGAACCGATCGCCCCGGCTGCCGACGACGTTCCCGAATGGGTCCTCGACGCGTATCGGCGAGGGATCGTGACGCCACCAAAGATCCGCGACGGCGCCAAGTTGCCGCGCCCGATGAAAACCAAAGAGCCGGTGCGTCTTCTCGAAGCGCTTCTCGAGGAGCGACGAAGCGGTCGATGAGGTTCTGGGATTCTTCCGCCGTCATTCCGCTTCTCCTCGACGAAGGCCGATCGACTGAGATTGTGCGCCTTTTCGATTCCGACGGTGAACAGACGGTGTGGTGCCTGACCGAGGTCGAGGCAGCTTCTGCCATCGCACGACGGGCTCGCGAAGGAATGGTTCCGCCGCGGGAGAACGCCGCGCGCTCTCAACTTCGGTTCCTGAGAGAACGCTGGACCGAGGTGAGCTCAGTCGAGGGCGTTCGCGCGCGCGCGCTGAGGCTTCTTTCGACCCATGCGCTCCGAGCGGCCGACGCCCTGCAGCTCGCGGCTGCCCTCGTCTCGTGCGACGAGCACACCGAGGGTCTGCCCTTCGTCTGCCTCGACGATCGCCTCGCCGACGCCGCGCGAAAGGAGAGGTTCCCGGTCCTCCCCTGACCGGAAATCGCATGCGCGTCCTCGGAATCGAAACCTCCTGCGACGAGACCTCCGTCGCCGTCCTCGACGGAGAGGGACGCGTTCTCTCGAACGTGGTCTCCTCGCAGCTCGCGGCGCACGCGCCGTACGGCGGCGTCGTACCGGAGATCGCGGCGCGCGCGCACCTCGAGAACCTTCCGGTCACCTTCGAGCAGGCGCTCGCGGAGGCGGACACGGACGTTTCCGGAATCGACCTCGTCGCGGCGACCGCCGGGCCGGGGCTGATCGGGGCTCTCCTCGTCGGCCTGTCCGCGGCAAAGGCGCTCGCGTTCGCCCGCGGCGTTCCGCTCCTGGCCGTCAACCACCTCGAGGGACATCTCTTCTCCGCGTTTCTGCGCGGCGGCGAGACCGCCCTGCCGGTCGAGAAGCCGTTCCACGGGCTCGTCGTCTCCGGCGGCCACGCGGAACTCGTCCGCGTCGAGGAAGATCGGATCGCGCCGCTCGCGCGAACGCGCGACGACGCGCCCGGCGAGGCCTTCGACAAGGTCGCGCGGCGTGCGGGCCTGGGCTACCCGGGCGGGCCTGTCGTCGACCGCATCGCGGCGCGCGGTGACGGGAACCGCTATCCGCTTCCGATCGGTCGCACCGGCGACGGGTCGAACGACTTCTCTTTTTCGGGGCTCAAGACGGCGATGTTGCGCGAGCTTCAGAAGCGCGGCGTCGACGGCCGACCGCTCGAGCCCGAGTCCCTCGACTCCGATATGACCGACCTTCTCGCGTCGTTCCAGCGCGCGATCGTCACCGCGCTCGTCGACCGCGTCGAGGCGATCCATCGCGACGAGGGAATCCGTTCGCTCGCAGTATCGGGCGGCGTCGCCGCGAACTCGGAGCTGCGCCGGACTCTGTCGGAGTGGGGCGCCGCGCGGCGCGTGCCGGTATTGCTGCCGCAGCGCGCTTTCACGACCGATAACGCGGCGATGATCGCGTTTGCCGGACTGTTGCGTCATCGCCAGAATGGCTCCCGAGAACCTTCAGTGGCGGCAGCGAGATCTCGGTGGCCATTAGGGAGTTAGTCCAAGGTCAAAAGACTTTGAACCCTTCGATGACCGACCCCAACCTCATCCGCAACTTCTCGATCGTGGCCCACATCGACCACGGCAAGACGACGCTGTCCGACCGTATCCTGCAGCGGTGCGGCGCCGTCGCCGACCGCGAAATGCACGAGCAGATGCTCGACGACATGGAGCTCGAGCAAGAGCGCGGCATCACGATCAAGGCGCGCGCGGTCACGCTCCGCTACACGGCGCGGGACGGAATGGAGTACACCCTGAACCTGATCGATACCCCCGGCCACGTCGACTTCTCATACGAGGTCTCGCGGTCGCTCGCCGCATGCGAGGGCGCCGTGCTGGTCGTCGACGCGACCCAGGGAGTCGAGGCGCAGACGCTCGCCAACGCCTACCTCGCGATCCACAACAACCTGACGATCGTTCCGGTCATCAACAAGATCGATCTGCCGTCGGCCGAGCCGGAGAAAGTGCGGGAGCAGATCGAGCAGGTCGTCGGCATTCCGGCCCACGACGCGGTGCTCACGTCCGCCAAACAGGGGATCGGAATCGACGACCTGCTGGAGCGGATCGTCCGGGACATCCCGCCGCCGAAGGGCGATCCCTCCGCGCCCCTGAAGGCGCTCCTCTTCGACTCCTGGTACGACCCCTACCGCGGGGTGACGTCGTTCGTCCGGGTGTTCGAAGGCACTCTTCCGCCCAAGAAGAAGATCCGCGCGATCGGAACCGGCCTCGAGGCCGAGGTCGAAGAGGTGGGGATCTTCACGCCGGCGCGCCAGAGCGTGCCCGCACTTTCGGTGGGCGAGGTCGGGTTCCTCTGGGCGAACATCAAGGACCTCCACACGACCCGCATCGGCGACACGATCACGGAGGTCGACCGGCCGACCGGAGAGCCTCTGGCCGGTTTCGCCGAGGCGAAACCGATGGTTTTTGCCGGACTCTTCCCCACGGACGCAGACGACTACGCGAACCTGCGCGACGCGATGGAGAAGCTCCGCCTGAACGATGCGTCGTTCACCTTCCAGCCGGAAAATTCGACGGCTCTCGGCTTCGGGTTCCGGTGCGGCTTTCTCGGCCTTCTCCACATGGAAATCGTCCAGGAACGGCTGGAACGCGAGTTCGATCTCGACCTGATCACGACCGCGCCCGGCGTCAACTACCGGGTGACGACGACGAAGGGCGAGGTGCTCGAGATCATCAACCCCAATCACCTGCCGGCACCCACGACCATCGAGCGCGTCGAGGAACCGTTCATCTCCGCGACGATCATCACCCGCGACGACTCCCTCGGCGGGCTGCTCAAGCTCTGCGAGGACAGGAGGGGGGTCCAGAGGTCGCTCGAGTACCTCTCGTCGAACCGGGTCGTCCTCTCGTACGACTTTCCGCTGAACGAGGTCGTCCTCGACTTCTACGACAAGCTGAAGTCGATCTCGCGGGGATACGCGTCCTTCGACTACGAGTTCGTCGGCTACCGGGAGGGGGACCTGGTCAAGCTCGACATCCTGGTCAACGGGGAGCCGGTCGACGCCCTCTCGATCATCGTTCACCGGGAAGAATCGACCGTCAAGGGCAGGTTGCTGGCGGCGAAGATGAAGGAGATCATCCCCCGCCAGATGTTCGAGGTGGCGATCCAGGCCGCGATCGGCTCGAAGATCATCGCCCGAGAGACGGTCCCCGCCATGCGCAAGAACGTTCTCGCCAAGTGCTACGGCGGCGACATCACCCGGAAAAAGAAGCTCCTCGAGAAGCAGAAGGAGGGGAAGAGGCGGATGAAGAGAGTCGGACGCGTCGACATCCCCCAGGATGCGTTCCTGGCGGTCCTGAAGGTCGAATGAGCACGACGGCGAGCGCGGAAGGCACGGTCGAGGGCCGCCGCCCGAAACACTCCTCGGCGCGGGAGTGGTACGAGTCGCTGCTCGTCGCCGGGATCTTCGTTCTGTTCGTGCGGACGTTCGTCGTCCAGACCTACCAGGTGCCGACCGGCTCGATGGAGAAGACGATCCTCGTCGGCGATCACCTGCTCGTCAACAAGTTCGCCTACGCGCCGCGGCTCGAGCGTTGGGCGAAGCTCTTCCCCTACCGCGAGGTCCGGCGCGGCGACATCATCGTGTTCAAGAAGCCGGGTGACGACGTCAACCCCGGAAACGTACTCGTCAAGCGCGCGGTCGCCGGGCCGGGCGACGTCGTGCTCATGCGCGACAAGAAACTCTTCGTGAACGGAAAGCCGGCGGACGGACCGTATGTCCAGCACACGGATCCGGAGGTCTATCCTGACGATCCCGCGGTCCCGGACATGGCGCGGCGGCGCGACCAGTTCGGACCGTTCCAAGTGCCGCCGGGATACTGGTTCGGGATGGGCGACAACCGCGACAACTCGCTCGACAGTCGTTACTGGGGACCGATTCCCCGAGAAAACATCTTCGGCCGGCCAACGATCCTGTACTGGTCGTACGAGGCGGAGCCGAACTCCCACGTCTGGCGCGGGCCACTGGCAAAGATCCGGCAGCTCGCGGACGTAGCGATCCATTTCTTTTCACGGACCCGATGGAACCGGATGTTCCGGCTCGTGCGCTGACGGCGACGTCCACGACCGAGCCGGCCGGGACACCGGGCCCGTCGATTGATCCGGCGGAGGCGCCTCCCTCCGCGGACCGCCCTTCGGAGGAGCCGCGCTCGCGCGCTCGGGAATACACCGAAGCGATCCTCGTCGCGGTGATCTTCGCGCTCTTCGCGAGAACGTTTCTCTTCCAGGCGTTTCAGGTCCCGACGGCTTCCATGGAAAAGAACATCCTCGTCGGCGATCACCTGATCGTGAACAAGTTCATCTTCGCGCCGCACCGGGACGGTTTTCTCGCGCGACTCCTTCCATACCGGCACGTCCGGCGCGGAGACGTGCTCGTCTTCAAGTTTCCGGAGGACCCGCGGCGCGACTTCATCAAGAGAACGGTCGCGCTTCCCGGCGAGACGGTGGAGATCCGCGACAAGGCGGTCTACGTGGAAGGGAAACGACTCGACGAGCCGAAGGTCGAGCACTCGGACGATCGCGTGTGGCCGGACGATCAAACACTTCCCGATTCGTACCGGCGGCGCGACCAGTCGCGGCCGTTCACGGTGCCCCCCGACTCCTATTTCGCGCTCGGCGACAACCGGGACAACTCCTACGACAGCCGCTTCTGGGGTCCCGTCCCCGCTGCAAACCTGAAGGGTCGGGCAATGTTCGTTTACTGGTCATTTCCGCTCGAGCCCTCCGCGCACCGCTCGGTCAAGGAGCTCGTCTCGATCGCGCTCAATTTCTTCCGCAGAACGAGGTGGGACCGGACCCTCATGCCGGTGAGGTGAAGAGAGCCCCTTTGCTCCTGAATCTTCCCCGTTTTCCTGACCCCTCCTCCACTACGGTAAGATTTTGCGAGATTCCGGAGGAAACTTGATGAGAGGAAAGCGCGGCGCTCGCGGGCGCGGGAACATCGGCTGCCTGCTCTGGCTGATCGTACTTGTTGCGGTCGGGCACGTGCTGTGGAAGGTCGTGCCGGTCAAGATCCGGACATCCGAGTTTTACGACGTCATGCAGGAACAGGCATCTTTCGGATCGATCAAGAGCGAAGGAGCGATCGCTTACGAGATCCTCCGCCGGGCGGAGCAATTGAGGATCCCCGTCACGAAGGAGAACCTGAAGGTCGTCCGCTCGCGAGAGGCCGTGACGGTCGAAGCGCACTACGAGATCCCGCTCGAGTTCTTCGGGGGTCTCTACAAGTACGTCTGGAAGTTCGATCCCGTCGTCGTTCGGCCGACGTTCCTGGTCTGAGGCGGGCGGATTCAAGGTCCAGAGTTCTCAAGGTTCGAACCTGTAACCTTTTGACCCGCGGGAATAGCCATTCCCGGAGTCGCGTTCGGCGGCTCGAGAAGGAGATTTTTTCATGCGCCTCCTGAGGTCCGCCCTGGTTCTCGCCGGTCTCTGCGCCCTCGCCTGTAACGCCGTCGCCGAGGCTCCCGCCATCGGCGCCATGGCCCCTGACTTTCAGCTGACGACGATCGACGGAAAGGCTTTCTCGCTGTCGTCCGCGGCAAAGGACCACAAGGCAGTAGTTCTGATGTTCATATCGACGCAGTGTCCCTACTCGAACGCCTATAACGGGCAGATGAAGGATCTGGCGAACGCCTTCGCCTCCAAGGGCGTCCTCTTCGCTGGCATAAACAGCAACAAGTCGGAAGACGCCGCTGCGGCCGTCGCGCACGCCAAGGCACACGGCCACACGTTCCCCATCATGAAGGACCCGAGCAACAAGGTCGCGGACATGTACGACGCGCGCCGGACCCCCGAGGTCTACGTCATCGACTCGCAGGGCAAGCTGCGCTACCACGGCCGGATCACCGAGAACCACGAAGACCCGGCGAGCTCCCCGGACCTCAAGAATGCGCTCGACTCGTTCCTCGCCGGCAAGCCCATCGCGCGGACCGAGACCAAGGCGTTCGGGTGCACGATCAAACGCGTTTGAGAGTTCCAAGTTCCAGGTTCCACGTTCCAAGGAGCGGGAGGGCGATCATCGCCCTCCTTTTCATTTCCGCGGCGCTCACAGTTGACGCGAGAACTCAATCGAGCCTCGCCGGCGAGATCGATGCCGCGGGGCTCCGGCAGACCCTCGCGCAGCAGAAGGGCCGCGTCGTCCTTTTGAACTTCTGGGCGACGTGGTGCGTCCCGTGCCGGGAAGAGTTTCCGGAGCTCTCGAAGCTCCAGGGCAAATACGGCGCGACGGGGCTTCAAGTCATCGGCGTCTCGACGGACTTCGCGAAAGAGCGGGCCGCGGTCGGCAAGTTTCTCGCCGAGCAGCGTCCCTCGTTCCCGAACTACCGCAAGAAGAGCGGTGGCGACGACCAGGCCTTCATCGAAGCGGTGGATTCGTCGTGGGGGGGCGAGCTGCCCTTCTCGGTTCTCTACGACCGGTCTGGCCGGAAGGTCCGGGTCTTCTCGGGGTCGCTCCCGGTCGCACGCGTCGAAAAAGAAGTCCGGAAGCTTCTCGCGGCGCGGTAGCCGCTAGGAACGCGCCCGGAAGGGTCGGGCCCGTTTTCGCAACCGGGCGTCGAGGCTCCAGATCCTCCCGGCGTCGGCGAGGAAGAGAAGCCAGAGAAGCAGCAGCGCGAATTTCGTCGTCAGTCCGGCCGTCACCCACCGAGTCCAGCTCGCCCCTCCGACGTCGGTCTGACCGAGGAGGAGGATCAGCATGAGGAGGATCCCTCCGACCGCCGCCACGCGAGTCAGCAAACCGAAAACGAGAGCGATCCCGAGCGCGAGCTCCGCCGCCGCGAAGAACCATGCGAAGGCGCGCGCATTGGGGAGCACCACCGAGCGCAGGAACGCGGCCCAGAACGGCCACGCCCCCTCCGAGGCGGTCTCACGAACCGACTCCGCGAAGCCTCCGCGGACGAATTCACCCGCGATCTTCCCCCAGCCTTCCGCGACGAAGATCACGCCGGTCAGGATGCGGACGATCGCCACGGCCCGCGCGGT
>DASYUL010000113.1:0-2448 GCA_036001245.1 Thermoanaerobaculia bacterium | reverse complement strand
CGTCCCGACCGTGCCGGTGGGAATATCGGTCTTGAGCTCCTCGCCGGACTCCGGCTGCTTCAGCTTCGCCAGACCGAAGTCGAGGATCTTGACCCGGCCGTCCTTCGTAACGAAGAGGTTCTCGGGTTTGAGATCCCGGTGGACGATCCCCTTCTCGTGCGCCGCGGCGAGACCCCGTGCGATCTGGATCGCGTAATCCAGAGCCTTGCGCGTCGAGAGAGCGCCGGTGGCCAGACGGCTCCTCAGCGTCTCCCCCTCGAGAAGCTCGCTGACGACGTAAGGTGACCCCTCGACCGATCCGATGTCGTAGACGGCGGTGATGTTCGGATGGTTCAGGACCCCCGCCGCGCGCGCCTCGTGCTCGAAGCGGCGCAGCCGGTCCGGATCCTTCGAGAATGACGCCGGCAGAACTTTGATCGCGACCTCACGTCCGAGCCGCGGATCCTTCGCCCGGTAGACCTCTCCCATGCCGCCCGCCCCGAGAGGCGACACGATCTCGTAGGGGCCGAGGCGCGAACCGGAAGGCAGCGTCACTTCAGCCCTTCCACCAGGTAGAGGTCTGAAAGCGTTCGGATGTAGGCGTACGCGTACGCTTTTCCATCGGGCGTTGGAACGGCGCGCGCGATCTCCGACACTCCCGCCCCGTCGCGCGGCATGAGTTCTTTCCAGAGCTCTTTCTGTCCGGTCTTCAGATCGTATCGATACACCCGCGCAGGCGCTTCGCGACGGAACACGTACAGCCGGCCGTCGTTCGTCCATCCGATCGGGCGATCGAGCGTCGTCAGTCCGGGAAGCGGGGTCGGCTCTCCACCTTCCAGGGGATAGAGGTAGAGCCGGTCGTCGGGTCCGCGAACGGCCACCGCCTTGCCGTCAGGAGAGATGCCGTTGACGAAAAGTCGATAACCCTCGGGGGTGATCGGCCGCGCTTTTCCGCCCGCGAAATCCCGGATGTAGAGCCGGGTTCCGTGTCCCGGCTCGGTCGCTTCGGCGACGATCCGCTTTCCGTCCGGAGTCCAGTCCGCCTCCTGGACCTTGAGGTTGTCCATCGGCAGCCGGCGCGCTTCTCCCGTTCCGGTGGGGTACGCGATGAGCGCGGCATCGGTGGTCGGGCGAAGGATCCCGAGCGCCCACTTCGCGTCGGGCGACAGAGCAGCCGGCCCCCCTTCTCCGAGGCGCACGGCGGGCGACCCGTCCGTGCCGCGCACGTATAGCGAATAACCGACTCCTCCGCCCTCGCCCGATTCGGCAAAGAAGATCGTCTTCCCGTCCGCGGACAGGGACCGCAGGAGAGACCAGTCGAGCCAGGAGAGATCGCGCTCTTTTTCCTCGCCGGCGGGGAGCGCGATGATGCCGGCGCGCAGCACGTCGTGGGAGACGAGAGCCACGCCGTCGTGAGAAACGTCCTGCAAGGTCAGGTTGCCCGTCACTCGCGAGAGGAGCCTCTGGTTTCCGGTGAGAGTGACGGCGTAGATTCCCCGGTTGAATCCGTAGGGCGCGGCAGTGAACCAGACTTCGTCGCCCTTGGGCGACCACGCGAGCCCGAAGATCGTGGCGAAAAGCTCCGACAATGTCCGCTTCTTGCCGGCGCGATCCACGACGGCGGCGTGACCTCCGTCGTCGCCGAGCACAGGATGGTCGAGAAACGCGATCAGCTCCCCGTTCGGCGAGACCCGCGCGTGACTGATCCAGCCGTCCGTCCGATAGACGACCTTGCCGATCGGAAACTCGAGCTGCCGGTGGGCGCCGACCTCCCGGACGATTGCCAGACTGTTGTTGTCGGGGGCCCAGTCGCCCCACTGGACGTCTTCCAGGATCTGCCTGGGCGCGCCGCCGCCGGCGACCCCCATCTGCGCGAGGGTTCCGCTGCGCATGAAGGGACCCGAGACGTGCCGGTCGAGAGACACCGCCATCTCGCCCGCGCGAGAGATCGACAGAACGTCGGCTCCGACGAGTCCGAACGACCGCGACTCCGGCCGCTCGCGGCGGTTGAGAAAGACCTCGACGAGCTTTCCGTCCCACGAGGCGGCGTACAGGATCGTCTGTCCGTCCGGCGCGAAGCGAGCCGTCGAGATCTCCCCGCGCCGGAACGTCAGCTGATGGAAGGAAGGAGTCGGCTGGAAGCCGAGCTTCTTGCCGATGAGAATGCCTGCGAAGAGAAGCGCCGCGGACCCGGCGATCGCGACGAGAGCCAGGAGCGGAACGCGGCGTTTCGTCGGAAGAATCGCCGTGCGCGCAGCGGCGGCGGACGCGGCGCTGATCCCCGAAAGCGCCTCGAGGTCGAAGGCGAGATCGTGCGCCGAGTGGAATCGCTCTTCCGGGTTCTTCTCCAGGCAGTGCCGCACGATGCGGTCGAGTCCCGGATGGATGTCCCGGTTCGTCGCCGAGAGGTCCGGCGGCTCCTTCGTCAGGATCGCCGACATCGTGTCAGCCGCCGTGTCGCCTCGGAAA
>DASYUL010000112.1:0-23079 GCA_036001245.1 Thermoanaerobaculia bacterium | reverse complement strand
GGACAGGTCCACGGCGATGGTCGTATGCTCCTTCACGGACTCCTCCTTTCGGTAGTTGTGCAAATGACTCCGTACGACATTGGCACTACGATGCCGCTCACGTCACGGGAGGAGTCCATCTCATCCTTGCAGCGGACTCGCCGCCCTCGCATTCGCTCGGGCCGCTCGCTTCGCTCGCTCGGCTCGCCGCTGAACGCCCGACCGTTCGGCGGCCAGGTCAACAGCAACGCTGGGCAGTGGGTCACACGGTTTGCCACAGTTGGGAAGGGAGGGGACGTGAAGACTCGGAGAGAGGTTCTCGGAAAGGGCGCTCATGCGTGTCTGGGAGCGATTGCGCTGGCGGTTGCGGACGCGGCAGATGCCGGTGCGCAGCCGACGGCGGAGAAGCCAGCACCGCAGAGGTTCCTGCTGATTGGTCTTTGCGGCTCGGAGAATCCCACACGGTCGAACTTCCCGTTTGTCTGGGCGGCGGCGCTCAAGGAAGCTGGCCATGAGGTTCGTATTGAGTTAGCGGGCGATGGCACGGTCATGATGCGAACTGCTGTGGCGAACAACGTGACTGCGGTGGGCTGGCCTCCATTCAGTCAGGCGCTTGCCAAAGTGATCGAGCACAAGGTTCCAATATTTGTCTGAAAGGCCTGCGCGACCGCCCGTGGGGTGGTTGATTCGGACTTCGAAGGCAAGAACGCTCAGTTCACGAACCCGCAGATTACAGCTGCTACGATGGCATGGGCTACGAAGATCCTGGTCGTGTAGCCCAGCCGCCGAACACGGCGTTGCAGCGGACTCGCCGCCCTCGCGTTCGCTCGGGCCGCTCGCCGCTGAACGCCCGACCGTTAGGCCTCGCACACTTGACGCGAGCGGTATCTTCGACTGAGAAGGGCTGACTATGGCAAATGCAACGCAGATAGCGATTAGTTCGGTGGTGTCTCTCTGGCGTTATCCCGTCAAGTCCATGATGGGAGAGGAACTGAACGCAACTGAGGTGACGGAACGTGGGCTGCTTGGGGATCGTGCGTATGCCCTCGTCGACAGCTCCGACGGGAAGGTGGCGACCGCCAAGAACCCGCGGAAATGGCCCCGTCTCTTCGATTTCCGCGCGACCTTCATCGAGCCACCGCGCGCGGCCGCGAAAGTGCCTCCGGTCCGAATTGCCCTCCCCGATGGCAACACCGTCACCAGTGACCAGGCTGATCTCAACAAGATCCTCTCGGATGCACTGAACCGCGACGTGACCCTTGGTGCAGCGCAGCGCGGGGCGGTCAACGCCGAGGAGTACTGGCCGGACATGGAAGGTCTCGACCACCGGGACACGGTCACCGATTTCACTCTACCCGAGGAGACATTCTTTGACTGTGCCGTGGTCCATCTATTGACCACGGCGACACTCGATCGCCTGCGTGAGCTGTACCCGCAAGGCCGATTCGAGGTCCGGCGCTTTCGGCCAAACATAGTGGTGCAGTTGGGCTCGGGTGATAAGAGCTTTGCGGAGAACGCCTGGATCCGCCACACGCTCATTATCGGCGACGAGGTACGCCTCAACGTCACGGGGCCCTGCGCCCGGTGCGTGATGACGACCCTACCTCAGGGTGATCTACCCAGGGATCCAGGCATCCTGCGTACGGCGGCCCAGCACAACCAGGTCAATGTCGGTGTTTACGCCGCCGTACTGCGTGGCGGTACGATCCGCCGCGGTGACCCGGTCAGGATTGAGTAGACTGACCAGGAAGCGACGCTTACATGCCGTTGCAGCGGACTCGCCGCCCTCGCATTCGCTCGGGCCGCTCGCTTCCCTCGCTCGCCTCGCCGGTGAATGCCCGACCGTTAGGCCGGCGCGGGCATCCAACCATGAGAGGAATACTCACACGTGAGGTGATCCGATGACCAACGGTGCCACGGCGCCGGTCCCGGACCTGGGCGACGTATTCGATACCCACATGCAGCATGAGTTTGTCGACCATGATGTCGACGCGACGATGACCACGATGGTCGCGGAGCCCTACGTGCTGAACGTCCCCACGCTGATCGGCGGAGCAGGAAACGCGGGTGTACGGCGCTTCTACACGGACCACTTCGTCGGAAAAATGCCAGGCGACACCGAAGTCATTCGGATTTCGCGCACGGTGGGGAAAGATCAGCTGGTCGACGAGCTCATCTTGAGCTTCACACACGACGTGGAACTCGACTTCATGCTCCCGGGCGTGCCGCCGACCGGCAAGCATCTCGAGATACCCCTCGTTGCGGTCATCAAGTTCAAGGATGGCAAGATCGCCCACGAGCACATCTGGTGGGATCAGGCCTCATTGCTGGTCCAGGTCGGCTTGCTCGATCCCGCGCGCCTCCCGGTTGTTGGCGTGGAGCAAGCGCAGAAGCTGCGCGAGTTGGCGGAGTCCTAGGGTGCGTCCGGCCGTGCGTCCAGCATGGGTCACGCCGAGCGCGCCGGAAGCTCGCTTCGTCGGCCGGGGTTCCGTTTCTCGCTATCGGCATCGCGTTCATCGCCCTGGGCGTCTCGGGTCAGCGTGCCTTCCTCGCGGGCGACGACCGGGGCCATCGCCAAACTGACGTGTGGCTCGCTCGTGGATTAGCCAGGGACAGACTTGTCCATGCCCTCAGTCGGCAAAAGGGAAGAACCGAGGGTCTGAGGGGGCAAGTCTACGAGGTCGGCTCGGCCGACGGAGCTTCGGTCGTTGGAGGCGTTGCTGTCGGCGCTTCGGCCGCGGGGGCCGCGGGTTCGGGAACCGGAAGCGGCGTCGGCGGCTCTCTCATTGCGGCATCGTCGGCGAACTCGTGGCGGCAGAAGTAACACTTGATCTTCTGCCCCGGCAGCTCGTCCGGCCGCCAGGCGAAAAAGACCTTGCCGCAGTTGGGGCAGACGAGCCGCCGCTGATTTCCCCGGATGCCGCCTTCGATCGACAACTCGTCCTCCGTCGTTCAGCATAGCGGACGGGAGCTCTTCTCGTACAATCCGCGCGCCACCCGAGGAGGGCTCATGCGATTCCGGACCCGCCGAGCTGTTCTCTCCGTCTTCGTCGTCCTCTCGACTCTCGCGGCCGCTCCGGCGCCCGCGCGCAAGACCCCGGCGATCGCGTCGGAGGTCCTGTCGGATCGCTCGCGGATGGAGGAAGACCTGCGGCTCCTCTGCGACGAGGTCGGTGGCCGTCCAACCGGGAGCATGGCCTACGGCGCCGCTCTCCAGTGGGGCGTGGACGCATTCCGGCGCGCGAAGGTGGATTCCGTCGCTCTCGAGTCCTACGACGCACCCGCGAGGTGGGAACCGATCGACGCGGAAGCGGAGGTCATCTCGCCCGTGCGGTTTCCCTTGCGCATCGTCTCGTTCGGAAACGCGCCTTCCACGCGCGAAAAGATCAAGGCCCCGCTGGTCGACGCGGGGAGCGGGACCCGGGCGGACTTCGAAAGGTTGGGACGCCAGGCGCGCGGAGCCATCGCTCTCGTGCGGACGAAACCCATGCTTACCTTCGACGACCTCTTCGCCGAGTACCTCGCCGGTCCGGAGATGGTGAAGGCGGCGGAGGCCTCCGGAGCGGCGGCGGTTCTCTTCGTGTCCACGCGTCCGAGAGATCTCCTCTATCGACACACGATCACGTTCGACGGCAAGCTGATCTCGATCCCGATCGCGATGGTGGCGCGAGAGCAGGGGCTCCGGCTCGCGCGGCTCCTCGACAAGGGTGAGCAGCCCGAGCTCTCGCTCGAGATCGAGAATCGAACGGGCGGGCCCTGGCAGCCGCAGAACGTCGTCGCGGAGATCCGCGGGAGGGATATGCCGGACGAGCTCGTGCTCCTCGGCGCCCACCTCGATTCGTGGGATCTCGGCACCGGAGCGCTCGACAACGGCGTCAACTCCGCCCTCGTCGTCGAGGTTGCGCGCGCGATCGCGGCCGGAGCGCGCCCGAAGAGATCGGTCGAGTTCGTTCTCTTCACGGGGGAGGAGAACGGCCTCCTCGGATCGCGGGGCTACGTCGCGGCGCACCGCGCGGAGATGGACCGCTACGACGCGGTGCTGATCCACGACATCGGCGACGGGAAGATCGTCGGCTACTTCACCGACGGCCGCCCCGATCTCCATCCGGCCTTGTCGCGCGCCCTCGCGCCGGTCAAGGACTGGGGCGCGGCGGGGCTGAACGACGAAGCGATCCTCGGCACCGACAACTTCGACTTCCTGCTCGAGGGAGTGCCCAACCTGATCGCGAACCAGGAGACGGCGAGATACCTGCCCGACTACCACGCGGAGTCCGACACCCTCGACAAGGTCGACATGAAGCAGGCGCGCCGAAATGCAGCGATCGCGGCCGTCGCGGTCTCCGGCATCGCGAACGCGCCGGCGCGGGTTGGAAAGCGCCAGAACCGCGCCGAGATCGAACAGGTCCTCGCGAAGAGCGGGCTCGCCGACCAGATGAAGACGTACGGCCTCTGGGCCGACTGGGAGCGCGGCAAGCGGGGAAGGAAATAGCCGCTCGCCCGATCCGCCGGCTTCTCGTCGCGAATCGCGGCGAGATCGCGGTCCGCGTACTCCGCACCGCGCGCGAGATGCGCATCGGTACCGTTGCGGTATTCGCGGACGCCGACGCCGGCGCGGTTCACGTCGACCGGGCGGATCACGCGGTATCGCTGGGCGGCGGATCCGTCGCCGAGACCTATCTGTCGATTCCGAAGATCCTCGACGCCGCGCGCACCGGCGGGGCCGACGCGATCCACCCGGGATACGGGTTTCTCGCGGAGAGTGCCGAGTTTGCGCGCGCGGTCGAACGGGCGGGGCTCGTTTGGATCGGTCCGCCTCCCGAGGCGATCGAGGAGATGGGCGACAAGCTCTCCGCGCGCGCCCGAATGAGGAAGGCGGGAGTTCCGGTGGTCCCCGGAACGGACGGGAGCGCCGCGGACGACGCCACCCTGGCACGCGGCGCCGAGGAGCTCGGCTACCCGGTCCTCGTCAAGGCGTCCGCCGGCGGGGGCGGGAAAGGAATGTCGCGGGTCGACCGCGCGGCCGACCTGTCCGGCGCCCTCGACGAGGCGCGCCGCATCGCGGCGTCCGCTTTCGGCGATGACACCCTCTACCTCGAGAAGCTTCTCGCGGGACCGCGCCACGTCGAGTTCCAGATCTTCGCCGACCTGCACGGAAACACGGTGCACCTCTTCGAGCGGGAGTGCAGCGTGCAGCGCCGTCACCAGAAGATCGTGGAGGAAACGCCGAGCCCGGCGCTCGACTCTCCGCTGCGCAGCGCGATGGGTGCGGCCGCGGTCGAAGCCGCGCACGCCGTCGGGTACGTCGGCGCGGGAACGATCGAGTTCCTGCTCGACTCGGAGCGGCGGTTCTACTTCCTCGAAGCCAACACGAGGCTGCAGGTCGAGCACCCCATCACCGAGGAAACTCTCGGGCTCGACCTCGTTGCCTGGCAGATCGAGGTCGCGCAGGGCGCGCAGCTTCCGGCGGCTTGGACGAGGGGGGAGCTCGCTCCGCGAGGCCACGCGATCGAAATGCGGCTGTACGCGGAGGACCCGTTCGACTTCCTTCCGCGTGCAGGTTCCGTGCTCGAGTGGGTCGAGCCGGCGGGGCCGGGAGTTCGCGTCGACTCGGGTGTCGACCGCGGATCGACCGTCAGCCTCGAATACGACCCCCTGCTGGCGAAGGTCGTCGCCCACGCGGAGGACCGACGCCGCGCGATCGAGCGGGCGCTCCGGGCGATCGACGAGCTCGTCGTGCTCGGGGTCGAGACCAATCGACCTCTTCTCGCGCACGTCCTCTCCTCCGCGGAGTTCGAGTCGGGTGACTACGACACCGGGCTCGTGTCGCGGCTGCCGCCGCTGGCGCCTCCGCCCGTTCCGCCGGCCGCCTGGATCGCCGCCGCGCTCTCGCTGACCCGACGTGCACCGTCCAATGCCCCACCCGCGGCGGCCGATCCGTGGGAGGCGGCGAAGGGGTGGCGGCCGGCAGGTGCGCTCGATTGACGAGCCTGCGACTCGAATCGAACGGCGAGGAGCGCGAAGTCACGCTTGCGAACGGGACGGCGTCGATCGACGGAAAGAAGGTCTCGTTTACGGAAATCCGGCGGGACGACATGCTCGTCGCCCTGGAGGTCGAGGGCTCGATCGTCCCCGTGCGCAGCGCGCGCCGCGGGGACCGCGCGTTCGTGTGGTGCGCCGGACACGTCTTCGAAGTGCGCCGCGCCGCGGACCGGCCGGCTCGGGCGAGGCCCGCAGCCGGAGAGTCGCACGCCGGACTCCTCGCGCCGATGCCCGGCCGGATCCGGAAGGCGCTCGTGCGGCGCGGCGAAGCGGTCGCCCGGGGGCAAGTCGTGCTCGTGCTCGAGGCGATGAAGATGGAGCACGCGATCCGCGCTCCGCGGGATGGGGTCGTGACGAAGCTCGAGCTCCGCGAGGGCGACCTCGTCGAGGCCGGCGCGGTGCTCGCGGAGATCACCTGAGCCGGGACACGGAACACGGGACACGGAACACGAGAGAGGAGTGATAATCGGCTCGTGACCGAAGTGCCCCAGGAGTTCCCCTTCTCGCGGCCGCATCTGCCCGAGCGCGTCACCATCTACGAGGTCGGTCCTCGCGACGGCCTGCAGAACGAGCCCGAGAAGCTTTCCGTCGACGTTCGTGTGAAGTTCGTGGACCTCCTGACGGAAGCGGGCCTCCCCGCGATCGAGGTCGGCTCATTCGTCTCGCCGTCGGCCATTCCGCAGCTCGCCGACACCGAGGAGGTCTTTCGCCGCATCCACCGGGCCAGCGGCGTTCGCTATCCCGCGCTCGTGCCGAACCTGCGCGGCCTCGAGCGCGCGATCGCGGCGGGCGTCCGCGAGATCGCGGTGTTCACGGCCGCGTCGGAGACGTTCAACCGTCGCAACATCCATGCGGGGATCGATGAGTCGATCGAACGCTTCCAACCGGTCGTCGCCCGCGCGCGCCAGGAAGGCATTCGGGTTCGCGGCTACGTATCGACCGCGTTCCGGTGCCCGTACGAGGGCGACATCTCGCCGGAGGCTGTTCGCGAGGTGGCGCACAAGCTCCTCGATCTGCCGGTGGACGAGATTTCGATCGGCGACACGATCGGCGCGGCGACCCCCGCTGGCGTCTACGAGGTCGTCGAGACGCTCTACGACTCGGGCATCACGCGCGGCGTTCTCGCGCTCCACATGCACGACACCCGCGGCACGGCTCTCGCCAACGTCTATGCCGGGCTCGAGTGCGGAATCACGACGTTCGATTCGTCCGCGGGCGGCCTCGGCGGGTGCCCCTACGCTCCGGGCGCGTCGGGCAACCTCGCGACCGAGGACCTCCTCTACATGCTCGAAGGCCTCGGAATCGAGACCGGCGTGACCCTGCCAAAAGTCGTCGCGGCGTCGCGCTTCCTCGCCGGCGTGCTCGGGCGGCGCCCGCCCGGGCGATACCTCGCGGCCGTCTGGGAACAGGAGGTCGAGGTCCCGGTCGCGCCCTGAAATTGACAGGTCCCCGGACCCGGCGTACCTTTCCTTTCACGCATGGAAAAAAAGATCCTCGTCGCCGACGACAGTCTGACCATCCAGAAAGTCGTCGAGCTGACCTTCGTGGACAGCGACTACCGCCTGACGTGCGTGAGCAACGGCCGCCTCGCGCTCGAGAAGATCCGCGAAGAGCCGCCCGACCTCGTTCTCGCGGACGTCGTGATGCCCGAGAAAAACGGCTACGAAGTGTGCGAGGAGATCAAGAAGAACCCGGCGACCGCCTCCATCCCGGTCATCCTCCTCGCCGGGACGTTCGAGCCGTTCGACCGCGAGCGCGCGAAGAGGCTCGGATGCGATGCGATCGTGTCGAAGCCTTTCGACTCCCGTGAGCTCTTCCGCATTGTGGAGTCTCTCGTCGCCGCACGCACGGGCGGGTCGGCGCCCGGCGAAAGACCGGACTGGACCGCGGCCCCCGAACGCACGACGCAGCCTCCCGCCGCGGCCGCAGCCGAAGAACGGAGCGACCCGAACCCCTTCACGGCCGCGCCGCCGAACCCGTTCGATGCCGGTTTCGTGGAAGAGGACTTCACCGGATCGATCCGGACTTTGCGCGCGGGACGCGGTGAACCGCTCGCTCACCTGTACGGCCCCGACGACGTGGAGTCGGCGCTCGCGGCGTTCCGCGACGTCGAGCCGACGGCGCGCGCCACCGACTGGCGGGACGCAGGTCCCGGGGCCGAACCGCCGGCCGCGCGCCCCACACGGGAGTCCGGGGCGAGATACCTCGACGAAGGCGCCGAGCCGGGCGATCGCGGCGAGCCGGAAGAGCGGACGCTTCCGACGGCGGCAGAGGACAACCGAACCCGGCGGATCGACGTTTCGAGTTTCCGCGCGCCGCGGTTCGACGACGAGCACGCCGCTGGCGAGTCCGCCGCCGAGGCCGTGACCGTGGAGCCGCTCCCGCCTCAACCGCTCGACCTCCCGCCCCGCCGCGAGGCTCCCGGGACGGTCGACGTCGCGGCTTCGTCCGAAAGCGTTTCGTCCACCGTCGCCGCGGGGGCGGCTCCCGCGCGCGACCTCTCCGACGCGGACCTGGACCGCCTCGCGGAGAAGCTCGCGGCGAAGGTCGTCGACAAGCTCTCCGAGCGGATCGTGCGCGAGGTCGCGTGGGAAGTCGTGCCCGAGACGGCGGAGCTCGTCGTCCGCGAACGGCTGCGGGAGCTCGAGAGCGGCGTCGACTAACAGCCTCGGCGCGGTCCCCTCCGGCCTTCGCCTCATGGCGATTCCGCCTCGTTTCTGATAAGCAACGTCCCCTTCTTATGCCCGGCGACAACCCGCACGCGCGACCCGGAGCCGCCGAGTCGGTCGAGACTCCCGCCGACGAGTCCTCGACGAAGCTCGAAAAGACCTTCGACCCGGCGCACTTCGAGGAGCGCTGGTACTCGATCTGGGAGGCCGAGGGGCGGTTTCAGCCGGTCGGACCCCCCGGCTCTCCGCGTTTCGTGATGGTGATCCCGCCGCCGAACGTCACCGGCCGGCTCCACATCGGTCACGCGTTCGGCCGCACCCTGGAAGACATCCTCGCCCGGTGGAAGCGGATGCTCGGCTACCGCGTGCTCTGGGTGCCCGGGACCGATCACGCCGGGATCGCCACCCAGATGGTGATCGAGCGGGAGCTCGCGAAGGAGGGGATCGACAAGCTCGAGCTCGGACGGGAGAGATTCGTCGAGCGCGTCTGGGTCTGGAAGCGCGACGCCAAGGACACGATCCAGTCGCAGATCCGGCGGCTCGGCTGCTCGCTCGACTGGACGCGCGAGCGCTTCACGCTCGACCCGGAGCTGTCGGCCGCGGTCCGGCACGCGTTCGTGCGCCTCTACGAAGAGGGACTCATCTACCGCGGCCGCTACGTCGTCAACTGGTGCCCGCGGTGCGGGACCGCAGTCTCGGACCTGGAGGTCGTGCACAAGGACGTGGACGGATCGCTCTACCGGATCCGGTACGACGTGCCGGGAGTGCCGTCGGGTGCAGTCGTCGCGACGACCCGGCCCGAGACGATGCTGGGCGACACGGCCCTCGCGATCCACCCGGACGATCCACGCACCGCGAAGTTCCAAGGCAAGACGGCGGTTCTGCCGATCATCGGCCGCGAGCTCCCCGTGATCGAAGACCCGATCCTCGTCGACCGCGAGTTCGGCACCGGGATCGTGAAGGTCACGCCGGCGCACGACGCGAACGACTTCGCGTCCGGCCGGCGTCACGGATTGGAAGAGGTCGTCGTGATCGGGCCGGACGGAAGGATGACTGCGGAGGCGGGGGAGTACGCCGGGCTCGACCGGTTCGAAGCGCGAAAAGGAATCGTCAAGCGCCTCCAATCGGAGAACCGGCTGGTCGGCATCGATCCGCACCGGCATTCGCTGGGGCACTGCCAGCGGTGCGACACGGTCATCGAGCCGTACCTCTCGACGCAGTGGTTCGTGAAGATCCGGCCGCTCGCCGACCCGGCGATCCGAGCGGTCGAGGCGGGCGAAGTGCGCTTCGTGCCGGAGCTCTGGACCAAGACCTACTTCGAGTGGATGCGCAACATCCACGACTGGTGCATCTCGCGTCAGCTCTGGTGGGGCCACCGGATCCCGGCGTTCACGTGCGCCAACGGCCACCTGACCGTCGCCGAAGAGGATTTGATCGCCTGTCCGACGTGCGGCTCGATCGAGCTCACACAGGATCCCGACGTCCTCGACACGTGGTTCTCGTCGCAGCTCTGGCCCTTCTCCGTCTTCGGATGGCCGAAGGAGACCGACGACTACCGTGGTTTCTACCCGACCGACGTCCTGGTGACGGGCTACGACATCCTCTTCTTCTGGGTCGCGCGGATGATCATGGCCGGCATCCACTTCACGGGCTCGGCCCCGTTCTCGACGGTCCACCTCCACGGCCTCGTGCGCCTCGCGGGCGAGAAGATGTCGAAAACCCGCGGGAACGTCATCGATCCACTGGTCGCGATCTCGGAGTTCGGCGCGGACGCGCTGCGGTTCACGTACGCGAGCTCCGCGACCTCGGGGACGACGGTGACCCTCGATCGCGATCGCCTCGCGGGCTCCCGCAACTTCGCCACGAAGCTCTGGAACGCGGCGCGCTTCACGCTCGGGCAGCTCGAGGGCAAACCGCGCGCGGAGAGCTTCGAAGGACGGACGCTCACCCTGCCCGACCGCTGGATCCTCTCGCGCCTCTCGCGGACCGCCGGCGACGTCAACCGTCACCTCGCCGCCTTCCGTTTCGACGAGGCGGCGCAGGCGCTCTACGGATTCCTCTGGCACGAGCTCTGTGACGGCTACCTCGAGATGGCCAAGCACATCCTGTCGGGACGGGAAGGGGACGACGGCGCGCGGGAGGTCACGCGTGGAGTGCTCCACCGGTGCCTCGCCGACTCGCTCGCGCTCCTGCACCCGTTCATGCCGTTTCTGACCGAGGAGATCTGGGAAAAGCTCACCGGGCGGCCGGGGACGCTCATCGTGTCGCCGTATCCCACCGGCGATCCGGCGTTGGAAGATCCCCGCGCCGAGGCTGCGGTCGAGACGCTACGCGCGCTCGTAACCCGGGTCCGGAACTTCCGGGGCGAGCGGCGCGTGTCGCCGACGGAGCCCGTCCATCTCTGGATCGAGCCGGACCCTGGCGACGCAGAAGCGGCGGAGGACCTGCGGGTTCTCGAGCCGATGCTCCGGCACCTGGCCCGCCTGTCCGATCTGACGTTCGGACCTCCCGCGGCCCTCGGAGAGCGCGACGTGGTCGCCGGCGTCCCGGTCGGCCTCGCGCTCCCCGCGGCCGCCTCGGAAGCCGACCGGGCGCGTATGGCGAAGACCCTCGCCCAGCTCGAAAAAGAGGCCGACGAGCTCTCCGCCAAGCTCCGCAACCCCGGATTTCTCGACCGGGCGCCCGCCGACGTCGTGGAGAAGACGAGACGCCGGCTGCAGGAGGTGGAGGAGCGCCGAGCGGCGCTCGGGAGCGCCGCGCGGCAATGAGCCGCCCGGCGGCGTCGGGCGTCGGATCCGTCACCTTCGCCGACGGGACCCTCGACCCGGGACGCTGGACGACGTTCGAGAACGTCGCCTCCCTCGCTTCGACACTATCGTCGAACGACCTCGCGCGCGAGCTGATCGACTTCTATTTCCAGGAGGAACAAATCCTTCCGCCGACGATCCTCGTCGCGGAGGAGCAGCGCCGCGCGCGCGGCCGGAACGGTCGGGAGTGGAAGGCCCCGAAGGGGCGGGGCCTCTATCTCACCTTCGTCCGTCGCGTCGGCGGGCACGAACCCCTCCCCCTGCTGACGGTCGCCGTGGCGCGCTGGGTCAAGGAAGCGATCCAGGAAGTGTCCGGTCTGGCGGCGCGTCTCAAATGGCCCAACGACCTCTACGTCGGGCGGCTCAAGCTCGGCGGGGTGCTCGCCGAGGCCCGCACTCAGGGGGACGACTCGTATCTCGCGGTCGGGATCGGAATCAACGTCCGCGGAGCGTCGGAGGAGCTCGGCGTTCCGCACGCGACGACGGTCGAGCAGGAGACCGGCCGGTCGATTCCTCTCGCCTCGCTCCTTCAGGCGGTCGTCGATCGGCTCGACCGCGGACTCGCGGATCCGGAATGGGCCCGCGAGGTCGAGGAGTGGGAGAGCGCCTCGATCCACCGGCCCGGCGACCGGATGCGGGTGCGCGCCGGGGGCAAAGAGGTCATCGGCGAGTATCGGGGCCTCGATCCCTCGGGGTTCTTGAAGCTCGTCACTCCGGGCGGTGAAACCATCGTCTCCGCCGGGGAGCTGGAGGAGTGGTGAAAGAGCGCGCGAGCCTCTCGTCGGACCTTCTTCTCGCCGTTGACGTCGGTAACAGCAACACCGTCCTCGGCCTCTTCGAAGGGGGCGATCTCGTGGCCCACTGGCGGCTCACGACCCGGCGGGAGGCGACCTCCGACGAGATCGCGTTGTCGGTCCAGGGCCTCCTCGCCTCGATCGGCCGAACGGGAGAGCTCTCGTGTGACGTGATCGTCGCGAGCGTCGTTCCGTCGCTCAAGTTCCCGCTCAAGCAGGCGCTGAGACAAATCAGCAATCGGGAACCGCTCTTCGTCGAGCCGGGGGTCCGCACGGGAATGCCGATCCTGTACGACACACCGCAGGAGGTCGGCGCGGACCGGATCGTCAACGCCGTCGCGGCGCACGCCCGCCTCGGCGGACCCTGCATCGTCGTCGACTTCGGAACCGCGACGACGTTCGACGTCGTGACCGCCCGCGGCGAGTACGCCGGCGGCGTGATAGTGCCCGGGATCTCGATCTCAGCGGAAGCTCTCTTCGAGCACGCCGCCCGGCTGTGGCGCGTCGAGATCCGGCGCCCGGAAAAGGTCATCGGGAAGACGACCGCGGCCTCGATCCAGTCGGGCCTCTACTTCGGATACCTCTCGCTCGTCGACGGCCTGATCGACCGGATCTCGCGAGAGATGGGAGAGAAGCCGCGCGTCATCGCGACAGGCGGGCTGGCGGAGCTCTTCGGAGGGGGCACGGAGAAGATCGAGGCGGTCGATCCGCTGCTGACGCTCAAGGGACTGCACCTCATCCATGAGCGAAACCGAGGAGGATAGGGCCTTCTACGCAACGAGTGAGGCCGCGTTCGTCGCGCGCCGTGGCACCCCGTTTCTCCTCTCCCCGAAAGACTTCGCGCTCTTGAAGGAGTGGCGCGCGCTCGGCATCCCGATCGAGGCGGTGGAGGCCGGAATCGACGAGGCATTCACGCGCCGGGAAGAGCGGGGAGCGACGGGGCGGATCAACTCCCTCTCTTACTGCCGGGATGCCGTTCTCTCGGCCTGGGAGCGGCGTTCGGAGACGGCGGTCGGGCGCGGAACGGGACGCGCGGGGACGGAATCGGCCGATGTCGCCGCGATGCTCGCGCGCCTCGCCGAGGCGCTCGAAGCCGTGGCCCGGGTCCATCCGGATCTGACCGAACGGCTCGATTCCGCAGAGCGCTCGCTCGACCGGCTGGCGTCCTCGGGAAAGACCCCGGCCGAGGTCGAGACGTCGCTTGCGCGGCTCGACCGGCGCCTCACAAACGATCTGTTCGATGCCCTGTCCGCGGAGCGGCGTTCCCGGCTGGAATCGCGGGTCGAAGAGCTTCTCGCCAGGGCGCGGGTCACGATGGACCGCGAGACCGAGGAGAAGACGCGGCGGGCTCTGACGCGGCGAACAGTGCGAGAAGAACTGGCGCTTCCCCGCCTGACTCTGCTCGGAGAATGATTCGCGCTTCCGGCTCCCGGCTACCGGCTCCCGACAATAACTAGAGAGGTCCCTTCATCTCGCTGTCCCGCCGCGTCCGCATCTCCCGACTCGCTCCCACCGGCGAGGGAATCTCCCGTGGCGAGCACGGCGTCGGATTCGTCGCCGGAGCTCTGCCGGGCGAAGACGTGGTGGCGGAGGTCCAGGAGATCCGGCGCAGCTTCTGGCGCGGGCGCACCGTGGAAGTGCTCGCCTCGTCGCGCGACCGGGTGCTCTCTCCGGAGGAGAACTGTCCGGGATGCGACTGGGGATACTTCGAGCTCTCCGCCGCCCGAGAAGCCAAGCGCGCGCTCTTTCTCGAGACCATGCAGCGGATCGGAAAGATCCCCGCCGGCGCCTTCGGAGATCTTCCGATCGCGCCGTCGCCCCTCGCCTACCGCATCCGCAATCGGTTTCATCTCTCGGGACGGGGAACGGAGCTCGTCCTCGGCCAGTTTGCGGCGCGGACGCACCGGGTGGAGACCGTCGCGGGATGCCGCGCGTTGAGCGAGCCGACGTCCGCCATGCTCCCCGCGGTTGCCGAGGCGCTCGCGGCGACCGGCGCCGCGGTCTCGGAGCTCGCCACTCTCGAAGACCGGGCGGGCGGGAAGCGCCTCGCTCGGGCGGCGCTGTCGGATGGCCCGAAGCGGCAGCTGCGATCCGACGCGGAAGCCGTCCTCGGCGCGCTCGCGCCGCTCTTCGCCGGGGTGAAGGTCGTGGACTTCGAAGGAAGGTTCCTTCGCGAAGCGGGGGAGCCGCGTCTGGAGATCCACGCCGGCGGGCGGCCATTTCTCGTCTCCGTGGACACCTTCTTCCAGGGCAACCGGCATCTGGCGGAAAGGCTGCTCGCCGACGTGGAGGAAGCGAGCGGTCTCCCGGCCGCGGACGCGCTCGACGCTTTCGGCGGCGTCGGCTTCTTCACGGCCGCTCTTCTGGCGGCGGGGCACGGCGTCGTCTCCGTCGAGGGAAGTCCTTCGGCGGCGCGCGACGCAGCGATGACGCGGCTCGCGTGGCCGGACGCCGACCGGTGGAAGATCCTGCCGTCCTCGGTCGCCGGGTTCCTCTCCGCGTCGCCCGCGCGCTTCGAGCTCGTCGTCGCCGATCCGCCGCGCGCCGGACTCGCGGGGATCGCGAGGCCCCTCGCGGCGCGCGCTCGAAAACGCTTCGTGTACGTGTCCTGCGACCCGGCGACCCTGGCGCGCGACCTCCCGGAGGTGCTCGCCGAAGGATTCGAGATCACGGGCGCGCGTCTGTACGACCTCTTCCCGCTCACGCACCGCGTCGAGGCGGTCGTCGCGCTCGCCCGCGGCGCCCGCAGGACCGCCTGATCGCTCCGATCCTCCGCGCGGGTCGCGCGCCCGCTCTTTCCGCGGCGGTCTCGCTCGTCGCCGGAATCGCGCTCGGCGGGTGGTCGGTCGGTGGAGAGGCGAAGGCGGGGCTTCTGTCCGTTCTCGCAGCCGGCCTCGCGTTGCTCCGCGTTGCGCGCGGAGCGGACGGCATGGCGACCGGATCCGCCGGACTCCTCTTCTGCGGCGCGCTCGGATACGTCGAGGGACGGATCGCGATCGCCCGGCGCGAAGAGGTCGCCCGCGCCGCGTTTGCCGGTCTCCCCGAAGGCGCGGACCGGGCCGATCGCGTCGAGGGGGTCCTGACGGACTTCTGGAGCGACGCGCCGCCGCGCGCCCGCGGACGGCTGCGCGCCGAGCGGCTGCGGGCCGACGGCCGGTGGCGCCCGTTTCCGGCGGAGGTCTTCCTCTTCGTCTCGGGAGGAATCGCGCCGGAGACCGCGGCCGATCGCGGAGACCGGGTGGAGATTGCCGGCCACCTGCGCCGCGAGGAGGTCCCCGCGTCCGAGCGCGACGTGACGCTGCCGTGGACGCGCTACCGACTCTCGGTCAAGAGCAGTCTGCAGATCCGGCGCCTCGAGTCGACCGCGCTGTCGCAGCTGTCGAGCCCCAACCGCTGGCTGGACCATCGACTTCCCCCTCCCGGAGCGCGCGGAGACGGATTCGAGCGAAACGTGCGGGGGCCGCTGGCGGCGCTCCTGCTCGGGAGGACGTCGCAGCTCGATCGCGGCATGGTCGCCCGGTATCGAAGGGGCGGGCTTTACCATCTGCTCGTGGTCTCGGGTCTCCACGTCGGGCTCGCCGCGGGGATCGTGCTGGGCGCGCTCTCGCTCGCGCGAGTCGGCGGCAAGCGACGGGACGCGATCCTTCTCGTCGCCGTTTTCTTCTTCGTGCTGGTCGGAGGCGCCAACGCTCCCGCCGTGCGTGCCGGACTCGTGGTCGCGGTCTTTCTCGCGGCGCGTCTCTTCGAGCGGCCGATCGGGACGGGTCAGGCGGCGGGCCTCTCCGCGCTCGCGCTCTTTGCCGTCGACCCGAAACAGATCTACTCGCTCGGCACCGTGCTCACCTTCGCGGCGGTCGCCGGCATCGGGCTCCTGACCGAGCCGATCCGCCGCCGCCTGCCCGCGCGGCCGGACCCGGTCTTCTCGGCGCTCGCGACCACGTTCGCGGCGCAGTGCGCGACGGCGCCGGTCATCCTCTGGCGCTTCAACCTGGTCTCGGCGGGAGCCTGGCTGACGTCGCCGCTCGCGATCCCGCTCTCCGCGGCGCTCATCGCGCTCGGCGGAGCGGTCCTGCTGCTGTTCGCTCTCGGGTTGCCCGCGGATCTCCTCGCCTCGCTCTTCGGGCTTGGCTCCCGCTCGCTCGAGGTCCTCGCCGATCGGGCGTCCGGCATGGCACTTCTTCGCCCGACTCCGCCGCTCGCCGCGGTCCTGGCGGTCGGCGCCGTCACGCTCCTCGCGGCGGCCGGCCCGCGGAGGCTGCGCGGGCCCTCGGCCGTGCTCGCCGCGGCGGGCTTCCTCGCTCTCGCGATCCTTCCGGGGCCGGCGGGTCCCGATCGCGGCTTTTCGGTCGAAGCGCTCGACGTCGGACAAGGCGACGCAATCCTTCTGCGCTGGAAACGCCACGCGGTCCTCGTCGACGGAGGCGGCCCGTTCGACGTGGAGGCGGCGGATTTCGGCCGTACGCGACTCCTTGCGAAGCTCCTCGACCGCGGGGTAACGCGGCTCGACGGCATCCTCGCGACGCACCCGCATCCGGACCACGCGCTCGGGCTGGTCGCGATCCTCGAGGAGATTCCCGTGCGATCGCTCTGGCTCTCGGCGGGCGAGGATGAAAACGACCTCTTCGCGCGTCTCCGGGGCACGGCGGGCACAGCCGGCGTGCCCGTCTCGGTCCTCCGGCGGGGGAGCGCCGTGTCGTGGCGCGACGCGAGGTTGAGTGTGCTCCATTCGGGCGGCCGCGCTCGCAAAACGGACTCGATCAACAACCAGTCGGTCGTCGCCGTCTTCGAGAGAGACGGCCGCCGCGCTCTCCTGACGGGCGACGCGGGAGCGGCGACGGAGCGCGACCTCGCCGGCGGCGGCCGCCTCGCTCACGCCGACCTGCTCAAGGTCGGGCACCATGGCAGCCGCACCTCGACGACGCCCCACCTCCTCGCGGCGGTGCGGCCGCGCATCGCCCTCCTCTCCTGCGGGCGCGAGAACCGCTTCGGACACCCGGCCCCGGCGACGCTCCAAACACTCGCCGCGTTCGAAGTCCGGACGTTTCGGACCGACCGTCTCTCCGACGTCCGCGTGGAGCTCCTCCCGGATGCGACGCGTCTCTCGTGGCGGGGTCTCGAGTGAGCGGGAGGTCCGACGAACGCCCGCCACTCGCGGGCGCGGAATGCCCGCCACTTTTAGTCATCTTCGGACCGACTGCCGCCGGGAAGACCGAGGTCGCCGAGGAGGTCGCGCGTCTGCGGTCGGGCGAGATCGTCTCCGCCGACGCGTATGCCGTGTATCGCGGCCTGGACGTCGGCACCGCGAAGCCCTCCGCCGAGCGTCGCGCCGAGATCCCGTATCACCTGATCGACGTCGCGGACCCGAGGGATTCGTTCTCCGCCGGACGATGGGCCGGAGAGGCGCGGCGGTCCATCGAGGACATCTCGGTGCGCGGACGGCTCCCGATCGTGTGCGGCGGCAGCGGTTTCTACATCTCCGCGCTGCTCGACGGGCTCCCCGCCGGCGAGGCGCGGGACGCCGATTTGCGGACGCGGCTCGCGGCGTGGGCGCGGGCGCGGGGACCCGAGGCCGCGCACCGATTCCTCGAGATGAACGACCCCGTGTCGGCGGAGCGCATACCGGTCGGAAACCTTCGTTACGCGCTTCGCGCGCTCGAGATCCTTCTCGTCACCGGCGAGCCGGCGTCGCATCGGGCGCCGGCGACCGATCGGTGGAGTGCGCGGTGGCGAGTGATCGAGGTCGCGATCGATCCGTCGCGTCGAGATCTCTATGCTAAGATCGAAAAAAGAGTCAACCGAATGCTGGATGCCGGATGGGACGACGAAGTCCGGCGACTGATCCAGGGTGGGCTCTCCCTCGAATCGAACGCGTTTGGCGGCATCGGTTATCGCGAGGTGGCCGGCTGGATTTCGGGGAGCGCGGCAAGGGAGGAGACCGAGAGGCGGATCGTGGCGGCCACCCGGCGGCTCGCGAAGCGCCAGAGAACGTGGTTCGCCCGTCGGCGGTACGCCCTCCGGACGACGCCCGAAGAAGCCCTCCCGGCGATCCTGCACTTGCTCGACCGCCGCGTCGAGACGGAGAAAGGCGGATGAACAAAACCCCGATCAACGTCCAGGACTCCTTCTTCTACAACCTGCGCAAGGACAACACCGAGATCACGGTTCGGCTCACGTCGGGAGAGGAGCGGATTGGACGCCTGCGGAGGTTCGACAAGTTCGCCCTGGTTCTCGAGGTCGAAGGGCACGAAGAGATGATCTACAAGCACGCGATCGCGTCCATTCGAGCGGAGAACCTGCCGCCGACCGCGTGACGATCACGCGGTCCGCCGCCTTTCTTCTCTGCGCTTCCGTTCTCCTTCCGGTCGGCTGCGCCAGCTCCGGCGGCGGTGGCGCCGGCTCCGGCGCCCCAGTGCGGCGGAGCGAACGATTCCCCCTCGATCCCCGCGAGGAGCTCGCCGGCCCGTTCGCCGAGGGGGTCGAAACGGGTTGGCAGGCTCTCGCCGCCGGTGACGCGGCCACGGCCGAGCGGGAATTCCTTCGCGCTCGCGGCGTCCGGCCCTATCTCGCCGCGGAGATCGGCCTGATCGAAGCCCAAGTCCTCCTCAGCCGGACCGACGAAGCGCTCGCCAGCTGTCGCGAGTCGCTCGCCGGCGGTCCGGTCACCGTCGCTCTCCTCGTCGCCTGCGGCGAGGCCCGGGCGCGGGCCGGCCAGGTGTTCGAAGCCCACGAGCTCTACGCGAGAGCGGCGGCGCGCGCGGGCGGCCGCAACTGGATTCGCGCCCGCGCAGACGAACTTCGCAAGGAAGCGATCGAGTCCCTCGCGCGCACCGCCTCGGCCGGGGCGAAGGACAAGGACTTCTCGGAGGCTCGCCGGCGGATCGATCGCGCGATCGAGATGAACCCGGGCGACGCCGCGCTCCATGCCGTGGCCGCCGAGATCGAGCTGTCCGCAGGGAAGCCGGACCGGGCCTTCGAGCGGTACCGGGAGGCCTACCGGCTCGACCCGAAGGATCTCAAGGTGCAGGAGCAGCTGGCGGAGCTCGCCCTCGAGCGGGATCCGGCCCTCGCCGTATCGGTGCTCGAGGCGCTCTCGCGGCGCGACGCCCGCTACCGCGACCGCGCGGCCGCGGCCCGGCTCGCGTTTCGCGTCTCGAACTGGCCGGCGCCCGAACGCGAGGCCGCGCAGTCCGAGCGGCTGACCCGCGCGGAAGCGGCGGCGCTCGTCTGGTGGATGTTTCCGGAAATCCGCGAGGCGAAGGTGCGGTCGAGCGTCATCGCGAGCGACGTCGTCTCTCGAAAAGACAGCCGCGCCGTCACGCGCGCGGTCTCGCTCGGTCTCCTCGACGTGGATCCCGAGACGCATCGGGCCCGCCCGGACGCGGGCTTGACCCGTCGCACCGCGGCCCGAATGATGATGCGTCTGTTGCGGATCCTGAAGCCCAAGTCGCCGCCCGACTGCCTCGAAGGATCTGCCGAGTCGGGCCGGTCGGGCGTCGAGGCAATCCAGGCGGCCGTCAAGTGCGGCCTCCTGGACGAGTCGGAGGTCGCCTGGGTCGGTGGAAGAGAATTCACGCGCGGGCTCGATCGGCTCCGCGTGCTGGCGGTGCGAAAGGGGGGAACGGGATGATCGATCCTTCGTTGTTCCGGAAGGCGGATATTTTCGCGGACCTGGAGCCGGCGCACCTCGACGCTCTCTGCCGCGCGGCTTCGGTCCGTCCCTACGCGGCGGGAGAGACGATCCTGCGCGAGGACGAGCCGGGGGACCTCTTCTTCGTCATCCTTCGGGGCCAGGTGAAGGTGTTCGTCGATTCGGAGCACGGCCGCGAGGTCGTCCTGACGCACCTTCAGGCCGGGGACTTCTTCGGGGAGATGGCGCTCTTCGACAACGAGACCCGCAGCGCATCGGTGTCCGCGATCACGCCCTCGGAGCTCGTCGTGCTCCGGCGAAAGGACTTTCTCGCGGTGCTCGAGGAAGAGTTCCCGATCGCTCGGCGAATCCTCACGACGCTCTCGGCGCGCCTGCGCCGCGCAAACGACATGATCGAGTCGCTCGTGCTTCTCGACGTGGGCGGCCGGCTGGCCGGTTACCTTCTCCGACTCGCCCGCGAGTCCGGCACCCCGCAAGAAGAGGGCTGGTACTCCGTTTCGCGCCCGACCCATCAGGTCATCGCGAACACGATCGGGGCGTCGCGGGAGACGGTGACGCGTCTTCTTCGGCAATTCTCGGACCGGGGGCTCATCCGGATGAAGGGCTCGACCGTATGGATCCGCGGCGAAGAGGGCCGGACGACCCCCACGGGCATCCAGCGGATGATGGACGAAATGCCGGAGAGCGCGGACCGGACCACGGCGCCGCCGGACGAAAAAGAGGGTGCGCGCAAGCCGCCTCCCGGAGGAAAAGGGGAGGGCGGCCGCGGGCGGTGAAAGGGCTCTGGACTCTTCCCAATTTCATCACCCTCCTGCGCCTCGCGACGCTTCCGTTCTTCCTCCTCTGCATCGCGGACGGGCGCTTCGGTATCGCGCTCGCCCTGTTCGTGGCGGCGGGAATCTCCGACGGCGTCGACGGTTATCTCGCACGGCGGTTTCAGATGAATTCGGCACTCGGCGCCTATCTCGACCCGATCGCCGACAAGCTGCTCCTCATGAGCTCGTACCTGTTCCTCGCCATCCCGACGTATCCCGCCCTCGTCAAGGTCCCGGTCTGGCTCGCGATGCTCGTGATCTCCCGGGATTTCCTTTTGCTGCTGGTGGCGCTGCTCCTGATTCTGACCTCGAACAAGAAGCGATTTCCCCCGAGCTGGCTGGGTAAGGTCGCCACGGTCACGCAGATCGTCACCATCCTGTTCGTGCTGTGCGCGAACGTCTGGAGCTGGCCGCGGGCGATCGTGCTCGTCGCGTTCGGGGCTGCCGCAACGGGGACGGTGCTCTCGGGTTTCGACTACGTCCTGAGAGTGGTTCGCGCACCCGAGTCGCCCGCGGAGGCCACGGCGTGATCCGGTTGACGCTGATGTCGCGACCGGGCTGTCATCTCTGCGAAGAGATGTGCCGGGAGGTCGACACACTCCTCGCCGACGAGCCGCACGAGTGGGAGGTCGTCGACGTGGATTCCGATCCCGAGCTCGCGGGCCGCTACGGCGACGAGATTCCGGTCCTCTTCGTCAACGGACGCCTGTTCGCGAAGATCCGCGTGCCGCGCCTGTCCTCGAAGCTGCGGCTGCTGCGCTCGGCCTCGAGGTCGTCCGCGCAGGCGTGAGGCCGCGTTGCCCCTCTCGCGAGCTTTCGCTATATTCGGGGTGATCGGGCGGGCATAGCTCAGCTGGTAGAGCGTCAGCTTCCCAAGCTGGATGTCGCGGGTTCGAACCCCGTTGCCCGCTCCAATCTCCTTCGGCGGCGCACGATCAGTGCCGGTCAGGCCAGGAGCCGATCGGCTCGCTTGACTCCGCGGTCTTGCCTAAGTGTGCATCTCTACGGGGCTAGCGCCTCGCAAAGAGCCGCGAGTATCCCCTCGTGCGGTCCCGCCACGAAAATCACGTCGGGTTCCTCGTCTTCTGGGTCGGTGAAAAAGAACACTATGTTCCCGATCTGAGCGGCCACCCGACCCTCACCCGGCACCACGATGCTCGCGATTATGCCGATCGAGGCGACCGTCACCGAACCATCATCGTGGAACGTGATGATGTCAGGGCCGAAGACGGGAGTGGTTAGCGTCTCGCCCGTCTCCGGGTTCGTGTAGGTAACCTTCAAGGCGAAGTTGTTGATCACCCCCACGGAATTGCCGTCTTTGTCGAAGAAGACGTGTACCCTTATGAAGCCCGTTGTGCGGCCCTCGATCGTGAAACCGCAAGCGTCGAAGGAGAATGATTCATCTACCTCCACGGTGAAGTTGTCCGGCGCCACCGCCCCCGCGGAAGAAACCGAGAGCAGAAGCGCTGCGGAGAAAGCTGCCGAAATTAGCCCGAAACGGAATGTCCTGCGGAATCTCATACCCCCTCCTTTGCCGTGACTTTACCTTTGACCGTGTCACCCGTCTCTAGGTCTTTGGTCCTAAGTCGCTTGTGCAGGAGTCCGAAAAGGGTCCGAAATCGACGCCTACGACGTTACGGGACGACTCCGGACGATCCGAGACGAGTCGCAAGGCCTTCATCCTGAATCGTCCGGTTTTGTCGTAGGTTCCCCGTCCGAATTCTCAAGCTGGATGTCGCGGGTTCGAGCCCCGTTTCCCGCTCCAGTCTTCCACCTCCGATCACCGTCTTTTCCAAGGCTTAGGGAACACCCGGTTCTGCAGCGGTGGTCAGCGTGGGGAGTTCACTGACAAAGACGCTGAGACATCAGCCTTATCGAGCCTTTCGTGCGGCGCCTCTGCGCGTGCGGGCAGACTCGTCGTGTTCGACGAATCGGGCGCTGACACTCGCAGTACGACGGCCGTGGATGACGGTCGTCTCGGGGCGTCTCTCCAGGGTGGAGACCGTCGCAAGGGACTTGGCCGGATGAGATCGCGCAAGGTCATGAGCGGTCTGGAGGTTCAGCCAGAACTCAGGAGACGTGCCGAATGCTTGTGCCAGCAACCACGCGGTCTCGGGTGACACGCCCCGCTTGCCGCGAATGATCTCGTTCAGTCGCTGAATCGGAATCCCGAGATGCTTCGCGAACTCGACCTGCGTCAAGCCCATCGGAGTCAGGAACTCCATCAGGAGAATTTCTCCCGGGTGCGTCGGGATTCGTCTTTCTGGAAGCATTTGTCTTTCTCCCTCAGTGGTAGTCGTCGAGCATCACGTCCGCGGGCCCGCCATC
>DASYUL010000111.1:0-43119 GCA_036001245.1 Thermoanaerobaculia bacterium | reverse complement strand
CGCGCTCCTTCGGCGTCGGAATCGGTGCGGAGCAGCACGCTTCCTGGCACGCGTCATAGAGCGTCCGCCGCTGGACCGGCTCGTATCCGGCGTCGGAGATGAGCCGCCGCATTTCCGATTGGGTCATCCGGTTTCGCGCGCCCGCCGCGTACACGACGTTCTCCTCGATCATGATCGAGCCGAGGTCGTCGGCCCCGAAGGCGAGCGACGTCTGGCCGATCTTGGGTCCCTGCGTCACCCACGATCCCTGCACGTGGCGCACGTTGTCGAGGTATAGCCGGCTGACCGCGAGCGTCTTCAGATACTCGAACCCTCCGGCCGTCTCGACCTTGCCGTCGAGCGCCGTGTTCTCTTCGACGAACGTCCACGGGATCCACGACGTAAACCCGCCCGTCGAGTCCTGGAGCTCGCGCACGACCCGGAAGTGCTCGACCCTCTGCTCGTAGGTCTCGCCGATGCCGAACATCATCGTCGCCGTCGTCCGCATCCCGAGGCCGTGCGCAGTCTCGTGCACGTCGACCCACTTCGCCGTCGGAACCTTCGTCAGCGACCACACGCGCTTGCGAACGGAGTCCTCGAGGATTTCCGCGCCGCCGCCCGGGATCGATTGCAGGCCGGCGTCGCGAAGCCGCGCGATCACGTCGCGCATCGGCCAGCGGGTCACCTTCTTCAGGAAGTAGACCTCCGGGGCCGAAAGCGCGTGCAGGTGGATCGTCGGAAAGCTCGACCGGATGAACCGGAACATGTCCTCGTAGAAAGAGAACGGGAGCTCGGCGTGGACTCCGCCCTGGAGGAGCACCCCTGTCCCGCCGAGGTCGATCGTCTCCTGGATCTTTCGCCCGATCTCGTCGAAGGAGAGAACGTACGCCTCCGGGTGCTTCGAGTCGGGCCGGTAGAACGCGCAGAACTTGCACCGGTAGACGCAGACGTTCGTGTAGTTGATGTTGCGGTCCACGATGTAGCTCGCGACTCCCGGGTCGTTCTTGCGGGTTCGGACCTCGTTTGCCGCCGCGGCGAGCTCGAGAAGACGGCCTTCGCGGAGGAGCGTCACGGCTTCAGTGCTCGAGAGCCGCTCCCCCGAAAGCGTCCGGTCGAGGATCTCTTCGCTCTGTGAGCCCACGGGGAGATTCTAGCCGGGCGCGAACTCGAGCGGGCGCGCGGCCGGGATCTGCCCGTCCTCAGCGGCGAGGCGGTAGAAGAGCTCGAGCCCTTCGAGGTCACCGGCGTCCAGCTCGTAGTGGAGCGAGTGGCGCAGGTAGTCGTCGACCACCGCCTCGGAGAGGCCGCTCTCCGCCGCCTCCTTCGCGACGAGCCGGGGAAACTCACGGCGGGCCGCTTTGTACGAGTCCCGGACGACCCGCCAGACTTCGGAGGCCTCCACGCCCGGCCGCATCGCCCAGAAGGCGAACACGAACGGATGCCCGGAGAACGCGCGCCACTCGGCGGCGAGGTCGAGCACGACCTTGCGGTTCAGACGCGTCTTCAGAGCCGGATCGCCGATGACGAGCGCGGCGTCCGTACGGGCGCCCGGGTCCCGGTAGAGCGGCTCGACATGATACCGGCGTTTCAGGAGCAGCCGGGTCAGCACGGCCGACGTGCGTGAGGCGGGATCGAGCGCAACCGAACCGATCCGGTCGCGCGCAACGCTCGACACGAGAAGGACGGACCGCACCTCCGACGCCGCCGCGATTCCGAGGTCGGGCACGACGCGGAGGTCCGGGATGCGCTGATACTCGATCGAGGGGATCAAGCCGACGTCCGCCTCGCCGCTCGCGAGCTTGTCGGCGCAGGCCGAGGGCGCGTCGCGCGAGACGTGGACGCCGGGCGGCGGATTCTCGAGCAGGCCCCAGATGAGGGGCCGGGCGTTCAGGAAGTCGACGACGGAGAAGCGGAGCATTCAGGCACTGTCATCCTGAGAGCCACATGCCGGAGGGATCTCTTCCTCGAAAAGCCAGAGATCCTTCGCTTCGCTCAGGATGACAGGAGAGCGCCCTACCCCTGGCTCATCAGGTTCAGGAACTCCCCGTTCGTCTTCGTCTTCTCGAGCTTCTCGGTCAGGAGCTCCATCGCCTCGACGGTCGACAGCGGGTTCAGCACCTTCCGGAGCACCCACACGCGGTTCAGCTCCGCCTTGTCCATCAAGAGCTCTTCTTTCCGCGTTCCGGACTTGTTGATGTCGATCGCGGGGAACACGCGCTTGTCGACGAGCTTGCGGTCGAGGTGCGTCTCCATGTTGCCCGTGCCCTTGAACTCCTCGAAGATGACGTCGTCCATTCGCGAGCCGGTGTCGATCAACGCCGTTGCGATGATGGTGAGCGACCCGCCCTCCTCGACGTTGCGCGCCGCCCCGAAGAACCGCTTCGGGCGCTGCAGCGCGTTCGAGTCGACACCTCCCGACAGGACCTTCCCCGACGGCGGCACGATGGCGTTGTAGGCGCGCGCCAGGCGCGTGATCGAGTCGAGCAGGATGACCACGTCGCGCTTGTGCTCGACGAGACGCTTCGCCTTCTCGATGACCATCTCGGCGACCTGGACGTGGCGCGCCGCCGGTTCGTCGAAGGTCGAGGAGATGACCTCGCCCTTGACCGAGCGCTGCATGTCGGTCACCTCTTCCGGGCGCTCGTCGATCAAGAGCACGATCAGAGTGACCTCGGGATGGTTCGTCGAGACGGAATTCGCGATCGCCTGCAGGATCATCGTCTTTCCGGTGCGCGGAGCGGCGACGATCAGCCCGCGCTGCCCCTTCCCGACCGGCGCCACGAGATCGAGGACGCGCGCCGACATGTTGGCGGGCACCTCGAGCTTGATACGGTCCTGCGGATAGAGCGGCGTCAGGTTGTCGAAGAAGATCTTTTCGCGGGCGACGTCGGGGTGTTCGAAGTTGACCGCTTCGACCTTGATCAGGGCGAAGTAGCGCTCCCCCTCCTTCGGCGGCCGGATCTGGCCGGACACTGTGTCCCCCGTGCGCAGGTCGAACTTGCGGATCTGAGAGGGCGAGACGTAGATGTCGTCGGGGCCGGGCAGGTAGTTGTATTCGGGCGCCCGGAGAAATCCGAATCCGTCCGGCAGGCACTCGAGCACGCCTTCCGAGAAGATCAGTCCTTTCTTCTCGGTCTGCGCCTGCAGGACCTTGAAGATCAGATCCTGCTTGCGCATGCCGGTCGCGTTCTCGACCTCCAGGTCCTTCGCGATCTTCAGGAGCTGCGAGATCTTGATCTCGTGAAGCGCGCGGATGTCGAGCGTGTCGCCCGGCTCGACCGCGACTTCTTCGCCGGTCGTATCCGGCAGCCCTTCGGTCGGCGGCTCGAGCGTCTCGACGTCTGCGCCGTTGCTGGTTCTCTTTCTCGCCATTGTCTACTCCTCGGATTTGACGGGCGACGGTGTGGGGGGTCTGATCCCGGAGGGGTCAGATCCCGAACGGGCCGCCGTCTGGATCACGGCGGGGAGAGCAGGATGCATCCTCCCGCCGCTTGAATCGTTTTGCAAGTGTTTTGGGGTATCCCCGGAACGTCCGCCGTCAGTGCGCGAGCGCTCCCCCTTCCGCCGGGCGCGTGTCGGCTTCGAGAGTCACGGCCGTCGGTGGGACGCCTTCCATGGCGACCTTGATGACCTCGTCCATGTTGTTGACCAGGTGAAACTCCATCTTGGAGCGGACCTCTTCGGGCAGGTCGTCGAGATCTTTCTCGTTCTCGGTCGAGAGGATGATCGTCAGAATCCCCGCGCGATAGGCGGCAAGGACCTTGTCCTTGATCCCGCCGACCGGCAGCACCTTCCCGCGCAGCGTGATCTCTCCCGTCATCGCGACGTCCTTCAACACAGGGAGCTTCGTCACCGCCGAAAAGAGCGACGCCGCCATCGTTATGCCGGCGGAGGGGCCGTCCTTTGGAATCGCCCCTTCGGGAACGTGGATGTGAATGTCGTACTTCTCGTGGAAATTCGGATCGGCGTCGAACATCTCGGCGCGGCTGCGCACGTAGGAGACCGCCGCGCGGGCCGACTCCTGCATGACGTCTCCGAGCGACCCGGTGAGGATCAGGTTGCCCTTCCCCTTCAGCAAGCTCGTCTCGGTCGTCAGGATCTCGCCGCCCGCTTCGGTCCACGCGAGTCCCGTCGCGATGCCGATCTCCGAAACTTCCCCCTTGCGCCGGCTGCGGAACCTGTACTTGCCGAGGAAGTCGCGGATGTTGTCGCCGGTCACCTCGACCGGGGTCTCGACCTTCCTCTGGACGATCTTGCGGGCCACCTTGCGGCAGACGTTGGCGATCTCACGCTCCAGGTTGCGGACGCCCGCCTCGCGCGTGTAGTTCGAGATGAGCGAGAGGATCGCCTCGTCGGCGACCGAGATCTGCTCCGCCAGCAGGCCGTTCGCCTCGCGCTGCTTCGGGACGAGGTAGGTTCGCGCGATCGCGAGTTTCTCGTTCGGCGTGTAGCCGGAGAGCGGGATGAGCTCCATCCGGTCCTTCAACGCGGGAGGGATCGGGTCCGCGACGTTCGCCGTCGCGATGAACATCACCTTCGAGAGGTCGTACTCGACGTCGAGGTAGTGATCCACGAAGGTGTGGTTCTGTTCCGGATCGAGCACCTCGAGGAGCGCCGACGCGGGATCGCCGCGGAAGTCCGACGAGGTCTTGTCGACTTCGTCGAGCAGGAAGACGGGATTCACGGTCCCCGCCTTCTTCATCATCTGGACGATTTGACCGGGAAACGCGCCGATGTAGGTCCGGCGGTGGCCGCGGATCTCCGCCTCGTCGCGCACGCCGCCGAGCGACAGCCGCACGAACTTCCGGTTCAGGGCTCGCGCGATCGACTTCGCGAGCGACGTCTTTCCGACGCCGGGCGGACCGACGAAGCAGATGATCGATCCCTTCGTCTTCTGGACGAGCTGCCGCACCGCGAGGAACTCGAGGATGCGCTCCTTGACCTTTTCGAGACCGTAGTGGTCCTCGTTCAGGATCTTCTCGGCGCGCGAGAGATCCTTCGACTCCCGCGACGCCTTCTTCCAGGGAACGCCGACGAGCCACTCGACGTAGTTGCGAGAGACGGTCGCCTCCGCCGATACGGGGGGCATCGCCTCCAGGCGGCGCAGCTCCGTCTCGGCCTTGTCCCGGACTTCCTTCGGCATCCCCGAGGTCGCGATCTTCTTCTTCAGATCGTCCACCTCGTCGGTGCGGTCCTCTTTCCTGCCGAGCTCCTGATGGATCGCTTTGATCTTCTCGTTTAGGTAGTACTCCTTCTGCGCCTTCTCCATCTGCTTCTTGACTTTGTTGTTGATCCGGCGGTCGATGTTGACCTTTTCGATCTCGACCTCGAGCAGATCCTGGAGCTTCTGAAGGCGCTCGTGCGGAGAGAGCGCCTCGAGAAGGGCCTGCTTCTCCGGAGTGGAGACGGCCAGGTGCGCGGAGAGCGTATCGGCGAACCGGTCCGGGTCGTCGATCTTGAGCGACGCCGCCAGGCCTTCGAAGGCGAGGTGGTGCGAGAGCTTGGCGTACTGCTCGAAGAGGCCGAGGACCTTGCCCATGTACTCCTTGAGCTCCTCGACGTCGACCGAGCGCGACGGCAGCGGCTCGATTACGACCGCGAGGAAGCCCGCCCGCTCCTCGAATCCGACGATGCGCCCGCGCCGGGCGCCTTCGACCATCACCTTGATGTGGCCGTTCGGAAGCTTCAGCGACTGCGCGACGGTGGCGACGACGCCGATCGCGTGGATGTCCTCGGGCCGCGGCTCGTCCAACTGCGGGTCTTTCTGAGCGGAGAGAAAGAGGCGCTTGCCCGGAGTCGCGAGCGCCGCCTCGAGCGCCCGGATGGAGGAATCCCGCCCGACGACGAACGGCGCCATCATGTGCGGGAACACCACCATGTCCCGAAGCGGGACGAGCGGAAGGGCTTCCCCCGCCCGGGTGCTTTCGATTGATCTCATGGAGTTACTGGTCCTTCCTGGCCCCGGTGGCGGAGGCGGGGCGCGGAGAAACGGAGCGGAAGTGGTCTATCCCGCCTTGCGGAGAATCGTGATCGGGTTCGTGTGGTGCTTGACCACGTCCTTGGTGATGACGCACTCCTCGATGTCCTCGTCCGATGGGATCTGGTACATCACGTCGAGCATCAAATCTTCGATGATGATCTTCAATCCTCGCGCTCCGACGTTGCGGGCCAGAGCCTCCTCGGCGATGGCCTCGATGGCGTCATCGGTAAAACGAAGCTGGACGTTCTCGAATTCCAGCATCGTCTGGTACTGCTTGACGAGAGAGTTCTTCGGCTCCCGCAGGATCTCGACCAGGGCGCCCTGATCGAGCTCGGTCAGGGTCGCCACGACGGGCAACCGGCCGACGAACTCCGGGATCATCCCGTACTTGATCAGGTCCTCGGGATGCACCTTCTCGAGGAGAATGCTCGAGCGCTTCTCCTTCTTGGTCGTGATCTTGGCGCCGAACCCCATCGTCTTCTCGGTCATCCGGCGGCTGATGATGTCCTCGAGCCCGACGAACGCCCCGCCGCACAGGAAGAGGATGTTGGTCGTATCGATCTGGATGAACTCCTGGTGCGGGTGCTTGCGACCCCCCTGGGGGGGTACGTTGGCGACCGTCCCTTCGAGGATCTTCAGGAGCGCCTGCTGGACCCCCTCGCCCGAGACGTCGCGCGTGATGGACGGGTTCTCACCCTTGCGCGCGATCTTGTCGACCTCGTCGATGTAGACGATCCCGCGCTCGGTCTTGTCCTTGTCGTTTCCGGCCGCCTGGTAGAGCTTCAGGATGATGTTCTCGACGTCTTCGCCGACGTAGCCGGCTTCGGTCAGTGTGGTGGCGTCGACGATCGTGAACGGCACCGACAGCAGCTTGGCCAGGGTCTGCGCCAGGAGGGTCTTCCCCGTCCCGGTCGGACCGATCAGGAGGATGTTCGACTTCTGGAGCTCGACGTCGAGCTTCCGGTTCTTCTCGAGGTAGTCGATCCGCTTGTAGTGGTTGTAGACGGCGACGGCGAGCTTCTTTTTCGCCTGCTCCTGCCCGATGACGTAGCCGTCGAGGAACTCCTTGATCTCCTTCGGCTTGGGGAGCTTGGTCTCGGGAGCCTGGGTCTCCAAGACCCGGTCCTCCGCGATGATGTCGAGGCAGATGTCGACGCACTCGTCGCAGATGTAGACCGTGGGACCGGCGATCAGCTTCTTGACGTCCCTCTGGCTCTTGTTGCAGAAAGAGCACCGCAGGACGTCGCCGTTACCGCCTTTCTTCGACATTCTGCCTCCGGGAAGGGCAAGGAGATTCTAGGCGTGCTTTCGCGGACGCGTCAACGAACTCTCCTAACCCTTTGGACTCCAATTTAGCACACCCCCGCGAAGATTAACGTGCGTCGGGTCACCCATCTTCCACCGTCGTAAACCGTAGAACATAAGCCGAAAGTCGTACGTTCGGTTCACACCTAGCTCCACAGCACATACCATTCCAGCGGGCGGACGTCGGCGCGGTTGACCGGAACCCGGATCCGCTCGCGTCTCCCCGCCTCCGCCGCGAGCCGCTCCCGCTCGGCGGCCGTGGCCCGTTCGAGCTCCGCGGAGAGGGAGTCGCGCTCCGCCGTCCAGTCGGCGATCTTCTTCTCAGACTCCTTGACGTTCTCGGCGCTGCGCTGGATTCGTCCGTAGGCGCGCGCCCCGGCGCGTCCCGCCGAACCGAGCGAGCTTCGTCTCCCCCCGAGGACGCTCGTCAGGATGCTCGAGCCGACGTCGATCGCGCTGTACGTCTTGGAACGCGTCGCCTCGGCGCGGTCGCGCTCGAGCTCCCGCATCTCTTCGTCGATCCGGCGCTGGAGCGAGTCGAGCTTGCGCGAGAGCGGCGCCCGGATCTTCTCCGTGCGCTTCGCGAGCTCGGCGTCGATTCCCGATCGGACGCGCGCCTCGAACGCTTCGGTCGTCTCCTCCGGATTCCGCGTGAGACCGAGCCCCGCGACGCTGTCGAGATCGAGACCTTCCGCGGCCACAGCGTCGCGCGCGAGCCGCTCGAGAGAGGCGGCGGCGTTGGTCTTCGTCGCCCACGACGGGAGCGGCCCGTATGAAACCCCGGGCGGCTCTGCGTCGGAAGGCTTGCCGATCGCGTCCGGTTCTTCGAGAACCGGGACCGGCGCGGCGCCCGAGCCGAACCGGACGAGCGTGCGACGCACTCCCGAGACCGGCGGCCGCTGCCGGTTGACGCGGGCCTCCACGAGGGCCGCGACCTCGCCGGAGAGCGTGCGGCCGGGCGCGCCGCCGCCGACGTGCACGTGCCGGAACACCGGATCGAGTGAGGGCGGCACCGGAGCGCCGCCGCGAGATGTGCTCGCGGGCGCGCGCGCCGGCTCGTGGGGCGCCTCGGCTTCTTTCCCCCCGGCGAGCGCAGCGAGATCGGGCAGCTCGCGCGGGGCGAGCGGGCCTCGCAGATACGCCCGCGCCCACCGGGTCTCGAAGACGACCGGGCCGCCGGGGCGGTGGACGTCGTGCAGGAGGAACTTCCTCTTCTCGAGACCCGAGATCGTCTTGTCGACCTGTGTGCGCGACATCCCGATTCCAGCGGACTCGAGTCCGTCGAGGAGACGTTCCTTGTCGCGCTCGGCCTGCAGTCGTCCGACGAGCCACGTTCCCGCGTTCGTGAGCGCCTTGTAGTCGAGGTCGACCGGATTCTGCGTCACGAGCAGCGACCCGACTCCGAACGCGCGCCCCTGCTTCAGGAGCGAGAGAAGCGGGCGCTTGGACGCGGGCTCCGCGACGGGCGGCAGGAACCCCATCACTTCGTCGAAGTACAGGAGCGCGCGGAGCTCGGTCGTGCCGGCCTGCGTGCGGGTCCAGCTCCACAGCCGGTCGAGGAAGCGCGAGACGAAGAACATCCGCTCGCGGTCGTCGAGGTGCGCGAGATAGAAGAGGTTGCAGGCGGGTCGATCCGACTCGCCCCGAGCCAGCTTGACGGGGTCGAGCGGCTCCCCTTCGCGCCAGCTCTCGAAGTCCGGCGACGCGAGGAGGTTGTTCAGCGCGAGCGACAGCTGCCGCCGCTTGTCGCGAGGAAGAAACGCATCGAGCTCGACCGCGCCGACGCGCGCGAACGGCGGGTTCTCGACGAGCGCGACGAGTCCCGCGAGGTCGAGCGGACGTCCGCCCTTCCACGATTCCTCGACGACGCGGGAGAGAAGGATCGGTCGGGCGTCGGAGACCGGATCCGCGTCGATGCCGGCGAGTCCGAGCAGGGCGACGACGAGGCCGCGGATCTCGTCGCGAAGCGCCTCCTCATCGCGGCTCCAATCGAGACCCGCGGGCGGGCCGAGGGAGCCGAGCACGTTCACGGGACGCGCGATCCGCGACCCCGGGCTGAAAACGCGCCACGCAGTGCCCTCGCGGAGCTTGCGAAGCGAATCGAGCGGAACGCTCCACTTCGTGAGCCCGTCTCTCCAGAGCTTCGCCTGGGCGGCGCCTTCCTCGGCGGGACTCCGGCCCGCGCGCCGCGCGGCGTCGGGGTCGATCCACTTTGCGAAGTCTTCCGGCGCCAGATCCGGGAACACGAGAAGGAGATTCGTGACGTCGCCCTTCGGATCGATCAGGAAGAGCGGGACGTCGGCGAGGAGGGCCTCTTCGAGCAGGTCGATGCAGAGACCCGTCTTTCCGCTGCCGGTCATGCCGACGCACACGCCGTGGGTGACGAGGTCGCGGCTGTCGTAGAGGAGCGGCTTCGAGTCGGCGACCGTGCGGCCGAGATAGAAATCGCTCATGACGCGGAGTCTATCCGCGGCCGGCGGCCAACTCGCTCAAAGAACGCTTTTCCCGAACCGGACGCGGAATAGAATCGCGACCGCAACTTTCGAGCCGGAGATTATGGATCGACGTTCCTTCCTGAAGGCGGCGGCCAGCCTGGTCGTGAGCTCGCCGAGCATCGGAACGCTCGGAAAGCCTCGGGGAGTTCTCGTCAACGATCTTCACTCGCAGCTCAACCTCACGCGCGTCGATTCCGTCGAGCGACCGGTGTCGCTCGCAAGCCTTCGCGAGACGATGGAAAGAGCCCGCCGCTCGAGGAAATCGATCTCTGTGTCCGGCGGTCGTCACGCGATGGGCTCCCAGCAGTTCGGCACCAGTTCCGTTCTCCTCGACATGCGCGGCATGAACCGGGTCCTCGCGTTCGATCCGGAGAGTGGAATCGTCGAAGTCGAGGCGGGAATCGAGTGGCCCGACCTCGTATGGAACCTGATCTCGTCGCAAGAGGGTCGGGAGCGTCAATGGGGAATCGCGCAAAAGCAGACGGGCGCCGACCGGCTGACGCTCGGAGGAGCGCTGGCGGCGAACGCTCACGGTCGCGGACTCAAGATGAGACCGATCGTCGGCGACGTCGATTCCTTCGCGCTCCTCGATGCTTCAGGCGAGATACGCCGCTGCAGTCGCTCCGAGAGCTCGGAGCTCTTCCGCCTCGCGATCGGCGGATACGGTCTCTTCGGAATAGTCACCTCCATCCGCCTGCGTTTGGCACCACGCCGCAAGCTCGAACGCATCGTGGAGCTGCTCGACCTCGCCGATCTTCCGCCGGCCTTCGAAAAGCGGATCGCCGACGGATTCCTCTACGGCGATTTCCAGTTCTCGATCGACGAGCGGTCGGAGGACTTCTTGCGCAAGGGAATCTTCTCCTGCTACCGGCCGGTGAGTCCGAACACTCCGATTCCCGCCGGGCAGAGAGAGCTGTCCGAAGGCGACTGGTCCGCTCTACTTTCCCTCGCGCACTTCGACAAGACGCACGCGTTCGAGAAGTACGCCCGGCATTACCTCGCAAGCTCCGGACAGATCTACTGGTCCGACACGCACCAGTTGAGCACCTACCTGGACGACTATCACCGCGCTCTCGACCGAAGGCTCGGCGCGATGAACCGCGCAACCGAGATGATCACGGAGATCTACGTTCCCCGGGAACGGCTCGTGGATTTCCTCGAGGAGGTCCGCGGGGACTTCCGGCGCAACGGCGTGAATCTGATCTACGGGACCATCCGGCTGATCGAGAAGGACGGCGAAAGTTTCCTGGCCTGGGCGCGGCAGCCTTATGCGTGCACGATTTTCAACTTGCACATCGAACACACGCCGGTGGGAAAGGCCCGCGCAGCCGACACGTTCCGCCGCCTGATCGACATGGCGATTCGCCGGGAGGGCAGCTATTACCTCACCTACCACAAGTGGGCCACGCGCCGGCAGGTCGAGGCGTGCTATCCGCGGTTCGCCGACTTCCTGCGCCGAAAACAGCACCGCGACCCCGAGGATCGGTTCCAGAGCGACTGGTATCGGCACTATCGGACGATGTTCGCCGACGCACTGAAGCCCCGCGCTGCTTGAGAGACGTGGAGGAGCAAGCTCGCCCTTGACTCGACCCCGGTCGCGGATCGCGCCCCTTCTCTGGATTCTCCTTTCGCTCTTCGTCCTGCGCGTCCTCGGGCAGCTGCTGGTCGCCCTTGGGCTCGCCGCCTTTCTCCCTCCCATGGAAGAGTGGTACTCGGGGCTCCTTCCTTACCGTTTTCTTCTGCCCGCCCAGATCCTCATCATCGTGCTGCTCGGCAAAGTCAGTCTGGATGTCACGCGCGGTCAAGGCTTCTTCGCGAAGCCCCACCGTCGTCTTTCGGAGGTCCTTGTCGTCTTCGGCAGCGCTTACCTCACGGTCATGGTTCTGCGCTACGTCGTTCGCATGTCGCTCTACCCGCTCGAGCGCTGGACGGGTGGCTCGATTCCGATCTTTCTTCACTGGGTCCTCGCGACCTTTCTGCTGGTGGTGGGCAACCACTACCGGAAAGGCACAGAGCGTCGGCCCGAACGACTGCCGGGATGGCCGGCGCGCCTCGCGCGCTGGACCGGTAGCGCGCTCGTGCTATCAGGAATCGTGGTGTGGCTCTTCTTCCAGCTCTCTGCAACCCTGCTCGGGCGGATCCTCGACATGCGACCGGCCCGGTACGCGGTCCGCAGCGAGCGCGACACTCTGCGGACTTCCGATGGCGTGTCGCTCGTCTCGACGGTGTATCACCCTCGAAAGGCTCTACACCCGCCGACGATCCTGATTCGCATCGCGCTGCCGGCGACCTTGAAAAACCGCTTCTTCGCCGGCACGGTCGGGAGGCTCTGGGCCGAGCGCGGATACACGGCCGTTATCCAGGTCACCCGCGGACGCAGGCCGTCCGGCGGCGTGCACTATCCCTTGCGCGGAGAGAGAGAGGACGGGCTCGAGACGCTCTCCTGGCTGCGACGAAAACCCTGGTTCGAGGGGAGGCTGGGAATGTGGGGAGGTTCCTCTTCCGGACACACTCAGTGGGCGATATCGGATCGAGTCGACCCCGGGCCGCGCGCTTTGATGATCTGGCTTGCGAGCTCCGACTTCCACGGCATGTTCTATCCTGGTGGCGCCTTCTCCCTTCAAAGCGCACTCTTCTGGGCGCTCCGAAGCCGCGGCGAGAGCGACGATCCGCCGGATCGCGACACGCTCCGACGCGGCTGTGTCGGGTTTCCGGTGAGCGAAGCGGACGATCGGGCCGCCGAGAACGTCCGCTTCTTCGACGACTGGGTGATGCACCGCCAGAGGGACGACTACTGGCGGGAGGTCGACGGTCAGGACCGTCCCCGGACGCTCGCGGCCCCGGCTCTGCTAATGGCGGGATGGTACGACCCGTTCCTGCCGACCCAGCTCGAGGACTATCGGCGGATCCTTCGAGAGGCAGCGCCCGAAGTGGCCGTGGAAACCCGGCTGATCATCGGGCCCTGGGCACACGGGGAAACCGTGACTCTCCCGAACAATGTTCGGCCGCGCAACTTCCGGCTGGAAAGTCTCGCGCCAAGCCTGGATTGGTTCGACCGGCACCTCGGGCCGGTCGAAGGATCGCGCGGCCCCGCCCTTCCGCCGGTTCGAATCTTCGTCATGGGGCGCAATGTCTGGAGAAACGAGCGGGAGTGGCCGCTCGCCCGCGCAATCGCGACTTCTTTCTTCCTGAGGAGTGGAGGAAGCGCGAACGGCTCGGGAGGAGACGGCCGGCTCACGACGGAAACGCCGCAGGTGGACGATCCTCCCGATTCATACGACTATGATCCGAGACGGCCGGCTCCTTCCTCGGGAGGCGCCATGCTTGGCCCCGGCAACGGGGTCGCGCGTCAAAACGACGTGGAGGCGCGCCCCGACGTCCTCGTCTACACCACTTCCGTTTTCGACCGGGACATCGAGGTGACGGGGCCGATTCGGCTCGTGCTGCACGTGTCGACTACGGCTCCCGAGACCGACTTCACCGGCAAGCTCGTCGACGTACACCCCGACGGCGCGGCCTACAACGCGTCGGAGGGAGTCTTGCGAAGGCAATACGAACCGGAGGCCTTCGGGGAAATCCCTCCCACGCCGATTGAAATCGAGCTCTGGGCGACGAGCATGGTTTTCCTCAAAGGCCACCGGATCCGGCTGGAGGTCTCGTCGAGCAGCTTCCCGCGATTCGACGTTAACCCGAACACCGGTCGCGCGATCCCCCTCGAAACGCGACCCGCCACGGCGCACCAGACCGTCCACCACGGGAAGCACGCGCCGTCGCGTTTGATACTTCCGGTCGTTGCGCAGCCTTCGGGGCGAGACGAAGAGGCAGCACGCCGCCCAGGCGCGGGTCCGCCCGAGGGATTGCCGGGGAGCTCTAGCCCGCGGCTTTCAGAGCGACGTCGTCCCGGCGGTGGTAGATCGAGTCGACGAGGCCGTACTTCCTCGCGTCCTCCGCCTCGAGGATGTAGTCGCGGTCGGTGTCCTTCGCGATCTTCTCGATCGACTGCCCGGTGTGCTGCGCCAGGACCTTGTTGATCTGGTCCCGCAGTTTCAGCATGTCCTTCGCGTGGATCTCGATGTCCGCGGTCTGACCCTGCAGGCCCGTCGTCCACGGTTGGTGGATCAGGAAACGCGAGTTGGGCAGCGCGTAACGCTTCCCGGGCGCGCCGGCCGCCATGAGCACCGCCGCCATCGACGCCGCCTGCCCGATGCAGATCGTGGAGACGTCCGGCTTCACGTACTGCATCGTGTCGTAGATCGCAAAGCCCGCCGACGTCACGCCCCCCGGCGAGTTGATGTAGAACGAGATGTCCTTTTCCGGGTTCTCGGATTCCAGAAAGAGCATCTGCGCGATGATCAGGTTGGCGATCTGATCGTCGATCGGCGTGCCGAGGAAGATGACGTTGTCCTTGAGCAGCCGCGAGTAGATGTCGTACGCCCTCTCTCCCCGGCTCGTTTGCTCGATCACCATCGGTACGAGAACCATTCCGCCTCCTTCGTCTTCGGCGTAGTGCAACCCGGTCAACCTCCCACCGACCGATCTCATTTCCCCGCCCCGGGCTCCCCGCTTCCTTCGGCCGGCGTCATCGAGGGTAGCACCCGCGCCGAGGAGATCAAGAGGTCGAGCGCGCGGGACAGCCGCATCTCGTCGCGCAGAGCGTCCAGGCCGTCGTTCTTCGCGAGCCGCTCGCGCAGCTCGGATGCCTCCACCCCGCGGCGCACGGCGGCGCGCTTCACCTCGGCGTCGACCTCGGTGTCGGTGATCGCGATTTCCTCCCGGCGGGCGACGGCGTCGAGCACGAGGTACTCGCGAACCCGTCGCTCCGCGCCCGGGCGGGCGTCCTCGCGGATCTTCTCCCAGTCCGCCTCCTTCGGGTCCACGCCGTTCGCCGCGAGGTATCTCGCGTAGTCGCGAAGGGACGCGGCGACCTCGGAGGCGACGAGGACCTCGGGCGCCGGAACGTTCGTCTTCGAGAGGATCGTTCCGAGAATGTCCCGGCGGAACTTGCGCCGCCGCGCTGACTCCTTCTCCTGGCGAAGGTTTTCCCGGACCGTGTCACGGAGCGAATCGGCGGACTGCGGGTGCGGGCCCGCAGGGCCTGTCCCCGCGACCGCCCGCGCGAAATCGTCGTCGAGCGGCGGCAGGCGCTTCTCCTTCAACGCGACGAGGGTGACCTCGTAGTCGAGCGTCTTGCCGCGGAAGTCTTCGTTCGCGAAATCATCCGCAAACGTCTTTCGGAACGTGCGGGTCTCCCCCGGCATGGCGCCGGTCAACGCGTCGTTGATCTCGGCCATCGAGTCGGGATGCCCGATCTCGAGCGTCAGCTTCTCGTCGCGGAACGTCCGAGGGTTCTGACCCGGCTCCAGGATCTCTACGAACCGCCCGGCGACGTCCGCCACGGCGAAATCTCCGGCGGACGCGCGCCTCCCCTCGATCGGATGGAACTCGGCGTGCGACTCCCGAATCCGGTCGAGGACCTGCGAGACCTCCTCGTCCGAGGGCTCCACGATCGCGTCCTCGACGGGGATGCCGCGGTACTCGCCCGGATCGACGACCGGTTTCAGGTCGAGGTGCGCCGAAAACCGGATTGGACCCGGCGGGTTCCACTCGAGGTTCTCGACGCGCGGAGAGCCGAGCACCGCGAGGTTCTTCTCCTCGATCGCCGAAGAGAGCGCGACCGGAAGCAGCCGCTCCAGGACCTCCTCGCGGATCTCTCCCGCGAAGCGCTGCTGCACGAGCGACTCCGGGACGTGCCCCCGCCGGAACCCGGGCATCGCGGCGCGCTGCGCAAAGGCGCGAGCGACCGCTCCGTACGTGCGCTCGACGTCCTCGGCCGGGACCTCGATGTCGAGCGTCGCTCGGGTCTCGGATTCGTCGCGCGCGGCCAGGAGAACCATGGGGGAAAGCTATCAGCTGTCAGCGATCCGCTGTCAGCCGGACCCCGGGGTCAGCTTCGCGGAGAAAGGGTTCGCGATCCGGAACGGCGGCGGCTGACCGGAACGCGAGGCGCGGGCGAGGGTGGCGGGGCGGACGCGAGAGCGCTCGAAACGGCGGCGGCGATGTCCAGACGGCCCCATCCGAATACGGGATTGGGGATCGCGGACCCCGCGACTCCCCCGCACTCCTGTTCGGACGTGAGCCGGACGGCGGTCGCGCGCAGGAGCTCCTCGGTCTCCGGCACGTGACCCCGGAGCGACGGCGCGGCCGACCAGAGCAGGGCGACCGCGCCGGAGACGTGAGGCGTCGCCATCGACGTGCCCGAGAAGCGCGAGTATCTGTCGCCCGGGACCGAAGAGCGGATCGAGACTCCCGGCGCGACGATGTCGGGCTTCATCCGGTTCGATCCGTCCGCGGTCACGGGACCGCGGCTGCTGAATGACGCGATGGTGTCGAGGGCCGACACCGCGCCGACGGAAAAGGACGCTTCGTAGAAGCTCGGCACGGTCGCGACCGTCGAGCAGCTGCCTCCCTCGTTGCCGGCGGCGACCGCGATGAAGATTCCCGCGGCTCGGGTGTTCTCGACGACGGCGCGCAGGACGTCCGGATCGGTGCACCCTTCGCTCACAGGACATCCCCACGAGTTGCTAATGACGTCGGCGCCCAGGTCCGGTCGCGGGTTCGCGTCCGCCGAGTCAGTCGGCGCGAGAAAGAACTGGAAGCACTCTGTGTATCGCGCCGGAGTCCCGTTGCCGAGATCCATGTTGCGGCAGCCGATCCAGCGAGCGCCGGGCGCCATGCCGATCCGGTTGTCGCCTCCGTCGGTTCCCACCGACGTCCCCGTCACGTGCGTTCCGTGCGAGGAGTCGTCGCATGGAGCGACGGAGTCCGATCCGCACGGATTTCCCGGCGCCGGGTCGTGAATCGAATCGTGCCAGTTGTACGCGTGAGACGCCGACGTGCCGTCGAAACCCCGGTAGCGGTTCTTCACCGCTGGGTGCTCCCAGGCGACGCCCGTGTCCGCGATTCCGACGACGATGCCCTGTCCGGTGTAACCGAGGTCCCAGACCGCGGTCGCGTGCACCTGCTCGAGGCTCGCTTCGACCGCAGATGCCGCGAGCGGGGAGATCTCCGGCTCCGGCGCTGGAAGGCGCGAGAGGGCTGCCGCGCGATCGGCGGCGAGGAAGGAAACTTCACTGCGTCCGGCGAGCTCCTCCGCGAGGGGGCGGTCTCCCTCGACTGCGACCATGTTCACGAGCCAGAACGCCCGGTGGGGGACGCCCGCAGCCCGGAGATGTCGCAGCAGAACCTCCTGAGAGGAGTCCGCCGTCGACCGAAGCGCCTCGAACACGAAGCGCCGCCGTTGCCCCCGATCCGTGAGTCTCTCGGCGCCCGAGAGGTCGGCTTGCGGCCGCAGGACGACGAGAAAAGAGGCCGTCTCGCCGGCGGCCTTACCCGCAAAGATGCGATCGAGCGCGGCCGAGTCCGCGGCAACCGCCGGGCCGGCGGCCGCGCTCAGCAGGAGGAGCGTCTGCACCAACGTTCGTCGGATCATGGAGTGGCTTTCGGAACGCGAAGAGGCTTCAGTCTATGCCCGAAACGGTGCCGACTTCCGACCAAAGTCGGGTGACTCGGGTCACCGCGATTTCCGACGAGATTCGTACAATCATCTCGAACTCCATGCCGTCGCTCCGGAGGACAGTTCGATGCCGGAGAGACGTCGGTTCTCGCGTGTTCAGAGACGATATGGGATCGAGTTTCGCGCAGACGGAAGAACCCGTTCCGGGTTCACGCACGACTTATCTCCGACGGGCCTGTTCGTGTGTTCCGTTTACATGCCCAAGCCCGGCACCCCCTTGAGCATGTGGATGACGCTTCCTGGCGGCAAGAAAGTCCTTCTCGGCGTGCGAGTCGTTCGTTCCTACTGGGTGCCGGCGCGCCTCGCCCGATTCGTTCCGAGCGGTTTCTGCGTTTCCCTGCAGCACGGGCCCGAAGAGTATTTCAAGTTCCTGGCCGCTCTCCTTCGCGTCGCGGCGTAATTGGTGCGAGAGGAGGGACTCGAACCCTCACGGGTTTCCCCACGGGATCCTAAGTCCCGCGCGTCTGCCAGTTCCGCCACTCTCGCCTGAGGAGATGGTAGACGACGGCGGTCGGAGTCCTCTTCGTGCAGCTCTCGGTCGGTTACCCTTCCGCCGCTCTACGACCAAAGTCGTATAAGACTGTTGACAAATAGTGCTGCCCGAAAAGCCTCAGCTACCATAACCCTCTTCTAATCAATCTCTTGTTGCGACCCGCGAGGTGGCTCAGGGGTTGCCTCTCTCCCTCCAGACACCCCAGACGGCCAAGGTGGCGGGCGGGGGGCGGAACTCCCTATCCCGCCGAAAGCAGGGACGCGGATGAGCCGACACGACTCTTCTCGGGTGCGGGCTTGCCGGGCAATCGCGCCGGCTCGCCCGCTCTCCATTGACTGGCGTGGCGTACCCGTCCGGCCGGCCCTTCTCGCGATCCTCTTCGTTCTCTCCCTGCTCCTGCTCGCGACGAGACTTCCGGCGACCACGCTCCTTCCCCTGTCCGACCAGGACCTTCGCGCCCGCTCGACGGTCATCGTCGAGGGGGTCGTGCTGCGCGTGGAGCCGTTCGAGAGCTCGCGCGGTTTTCCCGAGACGCAGACGACGATCCGCGTCACGCAGACCTTCAAGGGCCGGATCCCCGGCGACCTCGTGGTCCGCGACCGGGGAGGAGTTCTGCCTGACGGTCGGTGGCTGAAAATGTTCGGGCGTCCCGATTACGTCGTGGGGCGCCGCGTGCTCGTCTTCGCCGTTCCGCATCCGGACGGGCAGTTCCAGACGGCCGAGTTCACTCTCGGAAAATTCGAGATCTGGAAGGACGCCGCGGGTCGCCGCTTCCTCGCGCGGGACCTCGTCACCCGCTCGCGGGACGGAATCGAGTTCCTCTCGACCTCTCTCGCGCCGGCGCAGGACACCCTGCGTGACTACGACGGATTCGTGCAGCTGTTGCGCACGCGGCGCACCGACGTGGAGTCCCCCGCCCCGCCGACGCCGACCGGCCGTCTCGCGCCCGAGGAAGACGCGTCGCTGCGAGGAGTGCGTCCCCTGTGGGCGGACTGGGGCGGGACCCTCTATCGCTGGAACAACGGCGCGAATGCATCCTGGGTCCTCTCGTCCGCCGCGAACCTCCTGACCGGCGGCGGATATGCCGAGGCGCGCGCCGCGATCGCGGAGTGGCGAAACCATCCCACGTCGACCATCGACTACTCGGACGGCGGCGTCGGCGCCTCCGGCGCCAACTTCATTGATCTCGCTTCGACGAGCGTCTGCGGAACGACCGGAGCCTTCTGCGGCGGCGGCGTGATCGGATGCGGCGGGCCGGGCGGGACGAGCGGAACCCACACCTGGCGCGGCGACACCTACGGCACCATCAGCTGGGCCCACCTCGAGATCCGGCAGACCACGGGGCCGTCTTGCGTTTCCTCCGCGGTCTTCGCGGCCGCGGTGACGCACGAGCTTGGCCACACGCTCGGCTTCGGACACGCGGACCAGGGCGCATCGGCTCACGACACCTGTCGCGGGGACGAGAGCCTCGCGCAGATGCGCTCGAGTGTTCAATCGCGAGGGACTTCGCTCGGCACGGACGATTCCGACGCCGCGCGCTGGGTTTACGGCGACGGCGACAACTCCTGCTCGAGCGCGGCCGCGACTCCGACGCCCACCGCCACGAGCAGTCCGATCCCGCCCACGGCCACGAGGACCCCGACCGCCGCGCCGCCCACGCCGACGCGCACGCCGACGGCGGTTCTCCCGACGCCAACCCCCACCCCGACCGCTACTCCGCCGACGGAGACGCCGACACCGACACCGACCAGCGACCCACCGACCGCGACGCCGACGCAAACGCCGACGGAAGCTCCGCCGACCGCGACGCCAACCCCGGAGCCGGCGACCCCGACTCCGACGCCGGTTCCGCCATCGTCATCGGAGCCGCTGCGGGCGAACTTCCGCTGGACGCCGCTCTATCCGCGACCGGGCGAGGCGGTCTCCTTCACCGATCTTTCGACGGGCGCCGGTCAGGCGTGGTCCTGGAAGTTCGGCAACTCCGCGAGCGCAGACGGGAACTTCTCGGCGCTGCAGAACCCCGTGTACGTCTTCTCGCGCGAGTCCACCTTCACCGTGACTCTCGTCGTGCGGGACGCCGCGGGAAACCGCAGCACGCGGCGCCAGAAGGTCATCGTCACCAACTCCTCGGCGGCAGCCACGACGGCCGGCACCGGGACGATTCCCGTTGCCGGACACGTGCAGGGAATCGACGGCCGAACGTTCCTGACCGACGTCCAGATCGAGAACCCCGGTGACGGTCCGGCGACGGCCCGGCTCTCCTTCCAGCCCCACGAGGGAGAAGCGCCCGAGCCCGTTGCGATCGACCTCGGCGCGCGCGAGACCGTGAACGTCTCCGACGCGGTTCTCGAGCTCTTCCGGCTCTCCGATTCGCTCGGAGCCATGCGCCTCGACTGGGCGGGCGCGCCGGCTCCCCTGCGCATGGCGTCTCGCACCTACACGCGCCACGGAGACGGCACGCTCGGCCAGGCGGCGGCAGCCTTTGGGGCGCTGGAGAATCCCCGCGCTTCCCGTTTCGTGACGGGACTCGCCCGGACGGAGTCGTTCCGCACCAATCTCGGCGCCGTGAACGACTCGGAGGAGTTCGAGAGCTTCCAGATCGTTCTGCTCGGCCGCAACGGCGAAGTCCTGGGAGAAAGCTCCGCGGTCGGGCTCGGCCCCCGGCGGCAGACCCAGCTCTCGATCGCGGACCTCTTCCCCGCCGCGGGCGGCAAGGGCATGACGGCGGAGATCCGGCCGATCGCAGGGTCGCGAGCGCCGTTCGCATATGCCGCGGTCGTGGACAACTTCTCGGGCGACCCGACCTTCTATCCCGCTGCGGTTCCCGCGCGTGCGCTCTATCTTCCGGCAGTCGCGCGGATCACGGGCTACGACGACGCATTCTTCTCGAGCGAGGTTTCGATCGCAAACGCCGGCAGCGAGACGGCGTGGGTTCAGGTCAGCTTCCTCGAGCACGACCGGGACAACTCGCAGGCGCGTTCGGTGGTGTTCACGGTCGCGCCGCACGAAACCCTTCAGGTCGACGACGTCCTCGGGTCGCTCTTCCACGTCTCCGAGACGTACGGCGCTCTCGCGGTCGAGTCGTCCGATTTCGCAAAGCTCGTGGTCAGCGCGCGAATCTTCACGGCGTCCGCGAACGGAGCCGGCACGGTCGGCCAGCAGGTCGATGCGATCCCCGACGAGGGATTCTTCTCGCGGGGGTCGATTCTGGGGCTCCGGCAGGACTCCGCGTTCCGGTCGAACGTCGGCCTCTTCAACCCCGAGCCGTTCTGGACGACCGTGACGCTCACGCTGCGCCGCGCGGACGGCTCGCCGATCGGCGAGGCTCGCATTGCCGTTCCGCCGCTCGGATACGTGCAGAGGAATCTCGCGGTCCTCTTCCCGGGCGCGGAGATGCGCGACAGCGAGTCTCTGACGCTGTCGATCCAGTCGAGCGACGTCGACGTCTTCGCGTTCGCCGCCGTCATCGACAACGTCTCCCAGGATCCGACGTTTTCGCCGGGGTTGAACTGACCGGGCTCTAGATCTCCGCCATCCCGGTCCGACGCTCCTCCCCGCCCGCGAGCGAGGCGGCGAAGAACGACAACAGGACGGCCCAGCAGCGCGATCGTCCGAGCATCGCGGCCATTCTCTGGGCGCGCGGGGCATAGAATCCCGGGAACCCGATGCCCCTCGCGACGGGCTCTCGTCTCGGTGCTTACACGATCCTGGACCCCCTCGGTGCGGGTGGAATGGGAGAGGTCTATCGGGCGCTGGACACGCGACTCGGACGCGAAGTCGCGATCAAGGGGCTCCCCGAAGAGTTTTCCGGCGACGCCGGGCGCCTCACACGCTTCGAGCGCGAAGCGCGGATGCTCGCCGCCCTGAACCATCCCTCGATCGCGGCGATCTACGGGCTCGAAGAAGCCGACGGCACGCAGTTCATCGTGATGGAGCTCGTCCCGGGCGAGACGCTCTCCGAGAAAATCTTGCGCCATTCGGTGCCCCTTCCCGAATCACTGCGGATCGGCCGCCAGATCGCCGAGGCGCTCGAGGCCGCGCACGAGCGCGGCATTATCCACAGGGACCTGAAGCCCGCCAACATCAAGGTGACGCCGGAAGGCCGCGTCAAGGTTCTCGACCTCGGACTCGCGAAGGCCTTCGACACGAAGGGCACAGGTTCCGAGCCGGACGCCTCGCTCTCACCGACACTCGTCATCGAAGGGACGCAGCCCGGCGTCATCCTCGGAACGGCGGAGTTCATGAGCCCCGAGCAGGCGCGCGGGAAGTCGGTGGACAAGCGGACCGATATCTGGGCGTTCGGATGCGTCGTCTACGAGCTGCTGAGCGGCCGGCGCGCGTTCACGGGAGAGACCGTGACCGACGTCCTCGCCGCGATCGTCACGTCGGAGCCGGACTGGGAGGCCCTTCCGGCGGAAACCCCGCCCCGCATCCGGGACCTTCTCGGCCGCTGCCTGCAGAAGGACCCGAGCCGCCGGTTGCGGGACGTCGGGGACGCGCGGATCGAGTTCGAAGAGGCTCTCGCGGAGATCGGCAGACCGTCTTCCCGACCAGTCATCGCCGCGGCTCCGCCTGCGTCGCCCGCTCGCATCGGGCGTCGCGCCGCCCTCGTCGCGCTTTCCTCCCTGCTCGCCCTCGCTCTGGTCTGGGCGCTCGTCCGCGAGCGTCGTCAAAGTCCCGCTTTACCGCCGGTTCTTTCCAACTCGCTCGCCGTACTGCCGTTCCGCAATCTGAGCGGCCAGGGGGAAGGGCAGCTCATCGGGGACGGGCTCGTTGCGACCGTGAGCGCGCGGCTCGTCGGGCTGCCGGGGCTCCAGGTCGTCACGCCGAGCGCGGTCGTCGAGGCCGCCGACAAAGATTCGCAGATCTATCCGATCGCGCGGAGGCTCGGGGCAAACCTGATCCTGCGGGGCACGTTCCAACGACAGGGCGATCGGATCCGGATCACCTATTCCGTCATGAACATGGAGAGCGGCGCGCCGATGACCGCGGGGACACTGGACGGCACGGCGTCCGATCTCTTTCTCCTCCAGGACCGACTCGCCGAGAATGTCCTGCAGGCCTTGAAGCTCCCGCGGCGAGCGACGCGGACGCCTCCTCCCGCCGGTCTCGAGGGGGCGAGCGAGCAGGAGCGCTACGTTGCCGCCATCGGCCACCTTCAGCGTTACGACCGGCCGGGCTCGATCGACGCGGCGGCCCGACTGCTCGAAGGGCTCGCGCAGGAAAATCCGACGTCCGCGCTGGTGCAGGCCGCTCTCGGTCGAGCCTACCTGGCGCGCTTCAACCTGACGCGCGACGGCAAATGGGTGGGCCCCGCGTACTCGGCGTGCGATCGTGCCCGGCAGCTCGATCCTGCTTCCCCGGAGGTCAACGTGACGCTGGGAGAGCTCTCGCTGCGTACCGGGAAGGCGGCGGAAGCGGTCACCGCATTTCGGCGGGCGCTCGCCGTTCAACCCAACAACTTCGACGCGATGCTCGGTCTCGCGCGCGCCTACGACGCGAACGGCGACGCCGCCCGCTCGGAAGCAACGTACAAACGCGCGATCGAGCTCCAGCCGGCCTACTTCGGCGGGTACAGCAAACTCGCTGGCTTCTACTTCAACCACGGACGCCCGGCGCCGGCCGCCGAGATGTTCCGGAAGGTCACCCAGCTGGCGCCCGACAACGCGCGCGCCTTCGCGAACCTCGGGGCTTGTTACTTCGCCCTCGGCCAGTTCGACCGGGCACTCCAGGTTTTCCAGAAGTCCCTCACGCTCGAGCCGACGGACCTCGCGTACTCCAACATCGGAACGGCGCAGTACTACCTCGGGCAATATCCCGAATCCGCGGCCGCTTTCGAAAAAGCGGTCGCCCTGTTGCCCTCCCACTACCAGAACTGGGCGAACCTGGGGGACGCGCTCCGTCTCACACCGGGGCGTGAATCCGCCGCCTCCGAGGCCTACGCAAAAGGGATCGCCCTCGCCCGAGCGGAGCTCGCCACGAACCCGGACGACAGCCTGGTCCACTCCTATCTCGCGCTCTGTTTCGCCAAGACCGGACGAGCGGCGGAAGCGCGGGACCACTTGAACAAGTCGCTTCGCTCCGCACCGCCCAGTCCCGAGCTGCTGTTCAACGCCGCCGTCGTGACCAACCGCTTGGAGAAACCGGCCGAAGCCCTCGGCTATCTCTCCCGGGCACGCCGCGCAGGCTTCAACCCGGCGATCATCCGCAACGAGCCGGAATTGGCGAACTTGAGAAGCCGCGCCGAATTCAGCGACGTCGTGAGAGAAGTCCCCAAGGAATCGGTGAGATAGAGGAGGAAACATGTTTCCCAAACGCAGAGGGTCGCTTCTTGCTCTCGGCTCTCTCCTCACGGTGACCGCCCTCGGATCCTGGGGTTGTTGCAGCGTGAACTGCTGCGACAAGAAGCCCCGTAACCAGCTCGTCGTCGTGGAAACGAAACCGCCGAACATGGACCTGGTCTCAAATGACGAAGTCGTCATTTCGAAGAGCAAGCAGAACCAGATCGTGTGGTTGCTGCCGCCGGGATCGACGATTAAGCACATCGACGTCAACCTGCGCCCAAATCAGCCTCCTTCCCCCGGCCCGACGTGGCCCCCCTTCAAGGTTTGCGGCCAGGACCCGAATGTCTGCAGCATCGCTTGCGAGGACAGCGTTTGCCAATCCGGTCCCATCGATCCGACGCTCGAGCCGGCAAAGAAGGGGACCTACTACGACTACAAGTTCATACGGCCAGGGGGAGCGCCCTCAACTGACCCGGGCATCCGCATCGACCCGTAGACTCGGGCCGTGATCGGCCTGCTCGTCCTCCTCTTCGCGGGGGTTCCAAGTCCGCCGCCGTCGCAGAACCCGCGGCTCGACGTGAGGCTCCAGAAGTCCTTCGGTCGGGTGAGCGCGCGGGCGGATCTCTTGAACGTCACGAACCGTAAGTGGGAAGAGGTCGGGCTCGCGCTCCCCGATCTTTCCGGCGAGCTCGTGCCCTACTATTTTCTGGCCGCCGGATTCACCGCGCGGCTCACCCTCGAATGGAGATTTTGAAAATGAGCAGCGATCTTCGCCTCGCATGGGAGCGATTCGCCCGCCTCGCGACGAAGTGGACCGGTCGGCCCTGGGCGTTCGGCATCGCGGTTGCGATCGTGGTGATCTGGTTGGCAATCGGACCGATCTTCCACTATTCCGACTCCTGGCAGCTCGTCATCAACACGGGAACCACGATCGTCACCTTCCTCATGGTCTTTCTGATCCAGCACGCTCAGAACAAGGACACCCGCGCCATGGAGCTCAAGCTGAACGAGCTCGTTGCGGCGGTCGAGGGCGCGTCGAACCGGCTGATCGACGTCGAAGAGCTCTCGGAAGAGGAGCTCGACGTTTTGCACGACTACTACCGCAAGCTCGTCGCGATGGCGAAGCGGGACGCTTCGCTCCGGGTGTCGCACTCGATCGAGGAGGCGGAGGCCCGTCACGAGACGAAACGCCTCACGAGACCAAGACTCTAGTGCGCGGCACGCGTTAGCGAAACGGAAGAAGAGCTTCTACCGGAGCCGGCCGGTCAAGCGCGTGGGACGTCGTCGTTCTCTCCACGCCTCGCGAACTCGCAACGAGCCGTCCGCGCCTGCGTCATCGCCCCAGAATTCATCGAGTCGCGCGAGCCGCCAGCGACCTCCCTCGCGTTCGAGAGCAAATCGAAGCCGCCTCTCGCGTTTCCCGGCGACCAGGACGCCCGTGGCTTCCGCCTGCTCGCCCGAAATCCATTCCGTCTCGCCGCGCACCCGCCGAACCTTGCCGAGCCCGCTCTCGACCTCCTGCTTCCACTCTTTCAGCGCCGCGGGCGTGTCCGTGCGGACGACGCCGTCGGCGAGAAATGGCGCCGCCTTCTCGTACCGATCCCGCATGACTCCGTCGAGGAACCTCTCGACGACTTCGCCGGGCGTGGAGGCGAGAGAGTCGCGCCGCAGGACCCCGACGATCGCCGCGAGAGCGATCGCCGCCAGGGGGACTGCTACGAGTGGCCAGTGGCGCCGCATACCGGAAGTCGCAGCAAGGCGTATGCCCCGACAGTCCTCAGTCCTCCGTCCTCAGTTCTCAGTCGGTTACGCTATTTGCTTCAACAGCCGCAGGACATCCCTCTCGGCGGCGTGGAGGCCCCGGCGGCGGGCGACGAGCTGTTCGACGGTCTCGAAGTTGTGCTCGATCGTCCGGCCGCGCTCAAAGCTGTCGAGGACCGAGGAGGCGATGTAGGACTTGCGGCAGACCGCCGGCGTGTTGCCCAGGATCGTCGCGGTGTTGCGGATCGCCACGACCGCCTTCTTCTTGCGCGCCGTCCGGCTCTCCGAAGGGTCCGCGCCCGCGCGGGCGAGCGCGCAGGCGCAGAGGAGAGTCCCCGCCCAGGTCCGGAAGTCTTTCGCGGTGAACCGCTCCCCCATCACCTCCTTGATGTACTGGTTGATGTGGCGCCGCTTGACGTCGACGACCTTTCCCTCCGCGTCCCGATACTTGAAGAGCTCCTTTCCCGGCATCCGCTTCAGCTGCCGGATGATCGAGGCGACGCGGCGATCGCGGAACTCGAGGTGCTGGCGCTTGCCCGACTTGCCCGGGAAGTCGTACCGGATGAGGTCCCCTTTCACCGTCACGTGACGATTCCGCAGGGTCGCAATCCCGTAACTGCCGTTCTCGGCCGCGTAGACCTCGCTCCCGGGCCGCAGGAAGCACGTCGACAGGATCCGGAGAATGCACGCCATGACTTTCTCGCGGTCGAGCTCGGGATGCGCGAGGTCCCGCTCGATTGCTGCGCGCATTCTCGGGAGGGCCCCGGCGAACTCGACGAGACGCTCCCCCTTCTTGTGCTCGCGCCGGCGCTCGTGCTCCTCGCTGTACCGGTACTGCCAGCGTCCGGCGGCATCGCGCCCGATCGCCTGCAGAGCCGCGGACGGAGAAGCGCTGATCGCCACGTCTCTCCAGGCGGGAGGAAGCACGAGCCGGTCGATGCGATCGAGGTCGGCCGCCGACGGCCTCTTTCCGTCCTTTCCGTCCGCCGTCACGTACCGGAAGCCCCTCTTCGGCGATCCGAGCCGCCGAATTCCAGTCGCGTGGAGCCTCTCGATCCGCGTCATCCGAACAGGACGCAGGATCAAGAAAGGTGCCACGAGGCCGGCGGCCTGCTTCTTGCTCACGGCAACGGCGCCGCAGTTCAGTTGTCGCGGGGACAGGTCCTGCGGGCCTGCACCCGCCACGGTTCAAGGAGGCGAACATGGCCCGCAGAAGGAGTGGTGGCGAAGAGGAGCGCGAGGGCTTTCTCGCGAAGCTGATTCCGGACGCCCTGAAGAAAGAGAGCATGAGCGCGACGAAGGTTCTGCAGCAAGATCACGACCGGGTCCGGGAGCTCTTCAAGGAATACCCGGAGAACGGAAAGGGCGGCGGCCGGAGCAAGAAGGAGATCGTCGGCGACCTCATTCGCGAGCTGACGGTCCACACGAAGGTCGAGGAGGAGATCTTCTATCCCGCGCTGCTCGCGCGGCGGGACGAGGAGGCGGAGAAGATCGTCCGCAAGTCGTTCGAGGAGCACAAGATCGTCGAGAGGCTGCTCGAGGAGCTCTCCGGCATGACGCCCCGGGACGAGCAGTACGACGCGAAGGTGACGGTCCTCCGGGAGAGCGTCGAGCATCACGCCAAGGAAGAGGAGGACGAGCTCTTCGAGGAGGCCGAGGGCCTGTTCAGCGACGAAGAGCTCGACGCAATGGGAGCGGAGATCGAGGACCGGAAGAAAGAGATCCTGGACCGCTTCGCCCGCCCGCGCCGCGCGGCCCGCTCCGCGCGGAGTTCAAGGGGCGGGCGCCATTCCGTCCGCGGCGGCTCGCGCTCGCAAGCGTTCGAGTCCTCCCGTGGTCGCCGTGCGTCCGCGTCCCGGACCCGCAAGCGTCGTTAGAACACGAGGCAAAAAGAAGCTCCGGCGAAACGCGCATCTCGCCGGAGCTTCGACGCTTCGGCGCATCGCGCCGATGCGTTTTTCCGACTCAGTGACTACTTCTTCTTCGAAGAACCGCCGCTCGACGATCCGCCGCTCGAGGATCCTTCGCGTTCGCTCTCGAAGCGGTCCTGTTCATCTCTTTCCCGGTCGGTCGAAGAGTCGCGTCCGCCCTCGCGACCGGAGCTCTGGCGGCTCTCTTTGTCGTCGTCCCGGCTGCCTCGGTTGCTTTTCTTGTCGTCAGGCATCAAGACCTCCATTTGTACTTTGGGACGCCATTGCCCCCGCCAGGAACGTGCAACATTCGTTCCGAGGAGAGTCCGGAGTTGTTCAGGCTGCTTGAAACTCGAGCGCGAGAGGCCGCCGGTTAGGATTGGGTCGGCGTGGCTCGCGTTTTGCTGCGGCCGAGAGCGCCTCAACGTGAGTCCGCAACAGAGCCGGGGTGGAAACCAAAAGAGATCGAGCGTCGGCGACTTAGCGCAGATCATCGCGCGGGGCAGCGGCGTTTGAAGGGAAGCGAAAGGAGGAGCGTTGCCTCAAGGAAAAGGAGAGGGCCGAGGATTTGCCGGAATGGACGAAGAGAGGCGTCGGGAAGTCGCCCGGATGGGAGGGCGCGCCGCTCACCAGAAGGGAACAGCGCACGAATTCTCTTCGGAGGAAGCCCGCGAGGCGGGCCGAAAGGGCGGACGCGCGGTGAGCCAGAACCGCGAGCACATGTCGGCGATCGGTCGCGAAGGCGGCGAGTCGCGCGCCGCGAGTCAGACGAGGCGCCGATCGGTCTCGGAGGAGCCCGAGGTGGGGGCTGGCGTAGAGCTGGGGCGCCCCCGGTCCCCTTCGCGAGCGGGGGCGGACGAGAGCCAGGACCTCGAAGACACCGAGGATATGTAGCTTCGGCGGCCGAAGGGCGGGGAGCCCGCTCCCGGCGCGGGGCCGGGGCGGGCTCGCTCTCGCTACTCGCGCTGCTTCGGCGGCTTCGGTTTCCGCGATCTCCGGAGCCGGGCTTTGCTTGCGTTTTTGCGTGCCGACGGCGGTCCGCGGCGAGGGAGCGGCCCACCCCGACCACCTCCTTGAACTTTCCTCGCGAGTCGCGCCGGGCGTAGAGCTTCGCCGTCGGCGTTTTCACCAACTTACGCTTCACCGAACCACGAAGTCTTGAAAAGCCACGATCGCGTGGACGGCAAATCTGCCGCCATCGCCGGGGAACGGTCGGAAATATATAGTTGAGGTGGATCTCTCCAAACCGAAACTGTCCTTCCGAGGGCCATCGCGGTGAAGGGTCGCAGGCCGCCGAATCCGAAGATCCGTACCGGTCGAACGCGACGGGGCACCCAAGGCGCACCGCGGAAATCCGGTCGCGCCCGAGCATCGAAGTCCAAGCCCGCCGCGCCGGCGCGGAAACCGCGCGCGGAGACGAGGTCGCCGAGGAGAGACGATTTCGGGGTCGTCGGCGTGGGAGCATCGGCCGGTGGACTGGAAGCCTTCACGCAGCTCCTCGAGCACCTTCCCGCCGACACCGGCATGGCTTACGTCCTCATTCAGCATCTGGACCCGACGCACGCGAGCATGCTGCCGGAGATCCTGCCTCGCTCGACGCCGATGCCGGTCGTCGAGGCAAAGAACGGAACGCGACTCGAGCCGAACCGCGTCTACGTGATTCCCGCGGCCTGGCGCGCAACGATGACCGACGGAACGCTTCAGCTCGTCGCTCGGCCGAAGGGAAGCGAGCGCGAGCTGCCGATCGATCTCTTCTTCGAATCGCTCGCCGCTCAACGCGGGACCGCTGCGGTCGGCGTGGTGCTTTCGGGCACGCTCTCGGACGGCGCGCGGGGACTCCAGGCGATCAAGGCGGAGGGGGGCGTCACGTTCGCGCAGGATGCCACGGCCAAGTTCCCGGCGATGCCGCGCGCCGCGGTGGCGCAGGGCTTCGTCGACCGCGTTCTTCCTCCGGAGGAGATCGCGCAGGAACTGGTGCGGATCGGCAGGCACCTGTCGGCGAGCTCCGGGCCTCTGGAATTCGTTCTGCTGCCGAAGAAGCCGGAAGACGGCGGGCGGAAAGCCGCCACCGAACCGGAAGATCCTCACCTTGCGCGCATCTACCAGATGCTTCTCAAAGCGACGGGAGTCGACTTCGGGAGCTATCGCCCGACGACGATCCGGCGCCGGATCGCGCGCCGGATGCGTTTGAACCGAACCGAGACCCTCCCGCAGTACGTTCAATTCATGAAGGACCACCCGGCAGAGGTCCGCTCTCTCTATGACGACTTCCTGATCGCTGTCACCGGGTTCTTCCGGGACCCGGAGAGCTTTCAGGCCTTGAAGACGGTCGTCTTTCCCGCGATCCTGAAAGACCGGTCCGCGAAGGACCCCGTGCGGATCTGGGTTCCGGGATGCTCGACCGGGGAGGAAGTGTTCTCGATCGCGATCGCGCTCTTCGAGCAGATGGGCGACACGGCGATCAACCCCCCGATCCAGATCTTCGCGACCGACGTGAACGACGCCGCTCTCGAGAAGGCGAGAGCCGGAATCTATCCGGAGAACGCTCTCGCCGACGTCTCGCCCGAGAGATGGAAGCGATTCTTCACGCGGCTCGACGGCGGCTACCAGGTCAGCAAGGCCATCCGCGACATATGCATCTTCGCCCGGCAGAACATCGCGGCCGACCCTCCGTTCTCGAACCTGGATCTCCTGTCCTGCCGGAACCTTCTCATCTATCTCGAACCGGTCTTACAGAAGAGAATCGTCCCGGTCTTCCATTACGCGCTGAAGCCGCAGGGTTTCCTCCTTCTCGGCAAGTCGGAGACTCTCGGGAGCTATCCCGATCTCTTTTCCCCCGTGGACCGCAACCACCGGATCTTCGTCAAGCGACCGGGCGCCGTGCGACCAGCCCTCGATTTCGGCCGGCACGCCGCGGGGGCGGCTTCGACAGCTCCTTCGGAGGTGAGCGTCGAGCATCCGCGGGTCGACCCCCTGCAGCAGGCCGACCGTCTGATCCTGAATCGGTATGCGCCGGTCGGCGTCCTGATCAACGACCTGCTCGAGGTCGTTCAGTTCCGCGGCCGGACCAGCCTGTATCTCGAGGCGGCGCCGGGCACGCCGTCGCTCAACGTCTTCAAGATGGCCCGCGAGGGCCTGCTCGTCGGGCTGCGGTCCGCGATCCTCAAGGCGAGACGGTCGGGCGAGCGCGTGCGGAGCGAGGGTGTCCCCGTCCGGGAGGACGGAACGACCCGGATCGTGAACTTCGAGGTCGTACCGATCAAAACGGGCGGCGTCGCGACGCACTACCTCGTCCTCTTCGACGAGTCCCGGCAAGAGCGGCCGGCTTCGCGGGGCGCCGCGACCGGAGAGAAGAAGCTCGCCGCCGTCCGGGGGCAGCGCGACGCGACGGTCGCCAGGCTCGAGCAGGAGCTGACCGCGACCAAGGAGTACCTGCAGGCGATCATCGAAGAGCAGGAGGCCGCGAACGAAGAGCTGAAGTCCGCCAACGAGGAGATCCTCTCCTCCAACGAAGAGCTGCAATCCACGAACGAGGAGCTGGAGACGGCGAAGGAGGAGCTCCAATCCGCGAACGAGGAGCTCACGACCGTCAACGAGGAGCTCGCCAACCGCAACGTCGAGGTCGCGCAGGTCAACAGCGACCTCCTGAATCTCCTCTCGAGCATCAACACGGCGATCGTCATGGTCGGCATGCAGGGACAGATCCGACGGTTTACTCCGATCGCTGAGAACGTGCTCGACATCGGCGTCGGTGACCTGAACCGGCCCATCGGAGAAATCCGCGCGAAATTCGACGGTCCAAGCCTGGGCGAGCTCCTCACCCAGGTCATTGAGACGGCGACGCCCATCGAGAGGGAGGTCCAGACGCGCGGCGGAAAGTGGTACGCGATGCAGATGCGTCCGTACCGGACCCTGGACAACCGGATCGACGGCGCGGTCGTTCTCTTCCACGACATCGATCCTCTGAAGCGCACGATCGAGCAGGCCAGCCGGGCGCGAGATTACGCGGAAGCGCTCGTCGAGACGATGCGCGAATCTCTGATCGTGCTCGACCGCGAGTTTCGCGTCCGCGCCGCGAACCGCGCCTTCTACGAGACGTTCCAGATCTCTCCGATCAACGCGGAGGGGAAGCTCCTCTTCGAGCTCGCGGGCGGTTGGGGCGGATTCGAGTCTTCGATTCAGTCCCTGCTCGAGAACGTCGTCGATGGCCGGGAGAGCGTCCGGGATTACGAGTTCGAGATCGACTTCCCGAACCTCGGCCGGAAGACCCTCGTCGCGAGCGCCCGTCGGATCCGTCTGCCGGGCGATAGCCAGGCCCTCATTCTTCTCGCCGTCGAAGACGTGACCGACGCCCGTCGCGCGACGGAAGCGCTCCGCACCTCCGACCTTCGCTACCGCCGCCTGTTCGAGACGGCGCGCGAGGCGATCTGGCTGCTCGACGGATCGACCGGCGAGATTCTCGACGCCAATCCTTTCGTGACCGAGCTCTTCGGTTTCCGCCGCGACGAACTCGTCGGCCGCAAGCTCTGGGAGTTGCCGCTGTACGACCATCCTCACGAGGCGGAGCGGCGCTTCCACGAGGTGTCCGGGGCGGGCTACAGCTTTTCGCCGGACGTCGCGATGCGGACCGCCGACGGGCGCAACCTCCGGGTCGAGAGCATCACGAGCGTCTACACGGTCGGCAGCCGAACCGTCGTCCAGTCGAACATGCGCGATCTGACCGAACGGATGCACCTCGAGGACGAGCTCCGGCAGGCGCAGAAGATGGAGTCGATCGGGAGGCTGGCCGGCGGGATCGCTCACGACTTCAACAACATCCTGAACATCATCTCCGCCTACAGCTCGCTCTTGACGAAGGCCGGCGACGCCGATAAGCGCGCCCGCAGCACGGACGCGATCGAGAGGGCGGTTCAGCGCGGCGCCGCGCTCGTGCGGCAGCTCCTCACGTTTGCGAAGCGCGAAGCGGTCAAGTTCGAGTCGGTGGACGTCAACTCGGTCGTCTCCGAGCTCGCAACGATGATCGGCGAAACGTTCCCGAAGTCCGTCCGGATCTCGCTCGAGCTCGCTCCCGAGCTTCCGCGGATCAACGCCGATCCGAACCAGCTGCACCAGGCGCTCCTCAACCTCGCGGTGAACGCGCGCGATGCGATGCCCGACGGCGGGACGGTTCAGCTCTCGACGGGCGTTGCCGCGGGCGAGCGGCTCCGGTCGCGCTTTCCCGACGCCCGCGAAGAGCGGTACGTCTGCGTGGGCGTCTACGACGACGGCTCGGGGATGAACGACGAAACTCGTCGCCGGATTTTCGAGCCCTTCTTCACGACGAAGGGCATCCAGGACGGCTCCGGCCTGGGGCTCGCCGTCGTGTACGGCGTCGCGGACAGCCATGCAGGATTCGTCGACGTCTCGAGCGAGGTCGGCAAGGGAACCCGCTTCTCGCTCTACCTCCCCGTGCGAGCGCCGGAGGAGGAGCGCCCGCGACGGGACGACGAGGCATCGATGTCGACCGACAAGCCGAACAACGAAACGATTCTGGTTGTCGAGGACGAGGAGATGCTTCTCGACTCAGTGAGGTCGTTGATCGAATCGGAGGGCTACCGCGTCCTCACGGCGAAGGACGGGGTCGAGGCGGTCGAGATGTACGAGAGACACTGCGGCGAAGTCGCGGTCGTTTTCGCCGACCTGGGACTTCCGCGGCTGGGCGGCTGGGAGGCGTTCCTGCGGATGCGAAAGATCGACCCTGCCGTCCGCGCGGTCTTCACGAGCGGAACGATCGAGACGAAGCAACGCGCCGAGATGAAGCGGCAGGGCGTCGAGCTCTCCATTCGCAAGCCGTTCACCGCTACGGAGATGCTTGGGGCGATCCGCCGTGCGCTCCGCCCCACCGCCGGGCACTGATCTCGCAAAAAAACCAAAGTCGTCCGGGGACGCGTGATCCCTGTCCCGTGTTCCGTGTTCCGCGGGCTGGCAAGTCCGTTGCTATTTACCCGTCTCGGAGAGCACGATGAAACCCATCTGGAGCGGGCACATCACTTTCGGGCTCATCTCGATCCCCGTCGGCCTGTATTCCGCGATCGACGCCTCGGAGCAGGTTTCCTTCCGCCTCCTGCACCGCAAGGACATGGCGCCGATCCGATACAAGAAGTTCTGCAGCAAGGAAGACATCGAGGTCCCCAACGACGAGATCGTGAAGGGCTACGAGGTCTCGAAGAAAAAGTATGCCGTCATCGAGGAGGAGGAGCTCGACCAAGTCCAGGAGGAAGTCGGGGAAGGCGACCGATCCATCGACGTCCTCCAGTTCGTCGAATTCTCCTCCCTGAATCCCCTGCTCTTCGAGAAGCCGTACTACCTCGCCCCGCAGAAGGGGGGCGAGAAGGCGTACGCGGTTCTCCGCGACGCGCTGACCGACGCAAACCGGGTCGGCATCACGCGCTTCTACCTGCGCACGCGGCCGCTCCTCGCGGCGCTCCTTCCGGGCAAGAAGGCGCTCGCGCTCGAGGTGATGCGGTCCTTCGAGGAGCTGCGCGACCCGAACGACCTTCCGATCCCCGCCTCCGAGAAGAAGTCCGCCGAGGTGAAAATGGCGCGGCTCCTGATCGATCAGATGTCGACGGAGCGGTGGGACCCGACGCAGCATCCCAACGAGTACCGTCGCGCGCTCGAGAAGCTCCTCTCCTCCAAGCGCAAGTTCGAGCTCAAGGAGGCGAAGCAGCCGGAGAACGTCGTCGATCTGATGGAAGCGCTGCGGCGCAGCGTCGGGAAGGCCGGCGGCGAGGCCGGACGGGCGCGCCCGAAAAAGGCGAAGACGACGACGCGTCGCGCAGGGGCGGCATAGGGGAGCGATGAGCGCGCGTCGTGACGTCGCGTTCGCGGGAGGCGCCGCACTCGCGGCGGGACTCCTGCTCGGATTCATGGTGGATCGGCTCCGCCGCTTCGCTCCGCCCGCGGCGACCGGGCCCGTCGCGGCCGCGCGCGCGCGACAGACGGGCGAGCCCGCTCGGACCCCTCCCGGGGAAGTCTCGACGAGCGACGTCCTCGAGCGCTATCGGCTCGCGGCGGCCGTCTGAGCTTGAGACGCCCGGGCCGGGCGCAGCGCCGGCGCCGCATCCGGCGCGTGTTCCTTCGCGCGCTGCGCCGCAGCTTCCCTCACCTCGGGCGACTCACGCCCTGGCTTTCCGCCCGCCTCGCCGAGCTTCTCTTCCGGAGCCCGCCGAAGCAGGCCCGCCTTCGCCGGGAAGAGCGCGCGCTCGAAGGGGCGCGGTTCTCGCGGACGCCGGTCGCCGGCGGGTCCATCCCGACGTGGAAGTGGGGCAAGGGACCGCCGGTCCTCCTCGTTCACGGCTGGGGGGGGCACGCCGGAAGGCTGACGGAATTCGTTTCGCCGCTCGTCCGCCGCGGACTCTCGGTGATCGCTTTCGACGCGCCGGGACATGGCGACGCCGGGGGGCGCTACTCGTCGCTGGTCGACTTCGTCGACGCGATCCGCGCAATCGCGCGGAAACACGGCCCGTTCGAAGCCCTGATCGGCCACTCGCTCGGCGCGGGGGCGTGCGCGCTCGCCGTCCGGCAGGGCCTGCCGGTCTCGCGCGTCGTTCTCCTCGCGCCGCCGGCGGACCCGGAAAAGTACTCCGGGCGGTTCGCGCGCTTCTACCGGATGTCGCGTGAGACGCGGGAGGGTATGAAACGGCGGCTCGAGAGCCGCTATCGGATCCAGTGGCCGGACTTGAAGATCGCCGCGGGCAACTGCCCTGCGCAAATGCTCGTCTTTCATGACGAGAAGGACAGCCGGATCCCGTTCCGCGATGGAGTCGAGGTCGTCCGCGCGTGGCCCAATGCCGCGCTCATCCGCACCCACGGACTCGGACACCACCGGATCCTGTACGACCCGCGAGTGATATCGCGCGCGGCCGCGTTCATCGCGGAGGGATTGGATCGGGGATCCGACCTCCTGCGCGTCTCGAGGCGGCGATTGCGCCCCGCGTTCGCCTCCTGAAGATCCGCTGAAGGCCGTCCCCCGGGCCCGGGGATTGCTTCCGGAAGAAGGAGCCTGTCGGATCCGAACGAGAGGAGCTCACCATGAAGAGCCGCGCCGCCCTCGGAACTCACCCCCTTCATCCCGCGACGGCGCTTCTCGTCGATCCGAGCTCGATGACTTGCGACGGCGCGGGCAAGCTCTAGGCTGTGACGAGGCAAAACGATCGGGAGTCGATGAACCACGCCGACTGCGACCTTCTCATCATCGGAGCCGGGCAGGCGGGTCCACCGCTCGCGATCGCGCTGGCAAAAAAGGGCTGGAGCGTCGTCGTCGTGGAGCGCCGGCAGCTGGGTGGATCGTGCGTCAATTTCGGCTGCACACCGACGAAGGCCGTGATCGCTTCCGCCCGGGTGGCGCAGCTCGCGCGGCGCGGACGCGAGTTCGGCGTCCGAATCGGATCCGTCGAGCCGGATCTCGCAGCCGTGCTCGACCGCGCTCAGGGGATCGTGAACCAGAGCCGGATCGGCCTGCGCGAAGCGCTCGCCAACGAGAAGAACGTCACGATGATCGAAGGGCACGCCCGCTTGGACGGACGCGAGGGAGGAGCCTTCCGGGTGCGCGTCGGCGACCGCGCCGTAACGGCGAGACAGGTCGTGATCGACACCGGGACCCGAAGCCGCATCCCGCCCGTGGATGGGATTGAGAAGATCGACTATCGAACCGCGGAGAACTGGCTCAGCCGACCCGAGCTGCCCCGACACCTCGTTTTCCTCGGAGGCGGATACACGGGACTCGAGATGGCGCAGTTCTATCGGCGGATGGGCGCCGCAGTGACGGTGGTCGAAGAGATGTCGCAGATCGCGGGCCGCGAGGACGAGGACGTCTCCGTCGCACTCCGCACACTTCTCGAATCCGAGGACGTCCAGTTTTGCCTCGAGGCTCGCGCCGCCCGAGTGGAAAAATGGGGGAACGGAGTTCGCCTCTCTCTCGCGCGGAAGAACGGTCGCGAGATCCTCGAGGCTTCCGACCTGTTCGTGGCGACCGGCCGCCGCCCGAACACCGATGACCTCGGTCTCGAGACGATCGGCCTCGAGCCGGAGAAGGACGGCACCATCCGGGTGACGAAACGTCTGGCGACGAAGGTGCGCGGCGTGTGGGCCGCCGGCGACGTCCGCGGCGGTCCGATGTTCACCCACACGGCCTGGGACGACTATCGGATTCTGCTCTCCCAGCTCGCCGCAGACGGCACGCGCACGACCGATCGCATCGTTCCCTATGCGATCTATACGGACCCCCAGCTCGGCCGCGTCGGGATGACCGAAGCCGAAGCCAGGAAGTCCGGCCGGCGGGTTCGAGTCGCGCGCTACGAGATGCGCCAGAACGGAAAGGCGCGCGAGATCGGCGAGACCGAGGGTTTCGTCAAGGTCGTGGCGGACGCTCGAGGCGGTCGGATTCTCGGCGCCGCCGTGCTTGCGGCGGAAGGCGCGGAGCTCGTGCATCTCTTCGTCGACGTCATGAACGCCGGAGGTCGCAGCGCCGCGATCCGCGACGCGGTCCACATCCACCCGACTCTCGCGGAAGCGATTCAGAGCGCGGTGTTCGGGCTCCAGTGATACCCGTTTCTTCCGAGCTCCTCGAGCTCCAGCGGCAAACCTTCGGTTACTTCGTCCACGAGGTGAACCCTTCGAACGGGCTCGTCCGTGACAACACGCGGTACGGATCGCCGTCTTCGATCGCCGCCGTCGGCCTCGGACTGGCCAGCTGGCCGATCGCCGTGGAACGCGGGATCGCGACTCGGGAAGAGGCGGTCCAGCGCGTCCTCGCCACGTTGCGTTTCTTCGAGGAGAGTGAAAAGGATCCGCAACCCGACGCGACCGGATACCGCGGGTTCTTCTACCACTTCCTCGACCTCTCGACCGGACGGCGGGCCCATCGGTGCGAGCTCTCCACGATGGACACGGCGATCCTCCTTGCGGGCGCGCTGACCGCCGCGGGGTACTTCGAACGCCCATCGCCGGAAGAAGCGGAGATCCGGCGGCTCGCCGATTCTCTCTATCGAGCCGCGGACTGGGAGTGGATGCTCGACGGGGACCTCACCGTCCGTCACGGGTGGACGCCCGAGGGGGGATTCCTCCCGTATCGCTGGCAGGGCTTCAATGAGGCGATTCTGCTGTACGCGCTCGGATTGGGATCGCCCACCCATCCCCTGCCACGCGAGAGCTACGGCGCGTGGACCGCGACGTACGAGTGGAGGCGAGTTTACGGGATCGACTACCTCTACGGCGGACCGCTCTTCATGCATCAGCTCTCGCACCTCTGGCTCGACTTCCGCGAGATCCGCGACTCCTTCATGGCCGGGCGCATCGACTATTTCGAGAACAGCCGCAGAGCGACTCTCGTGCAACAGAGATACGCGCAGAGGAACCCGAGACGTTTTCGCGGCTACTCGAAGGACGTGTGGGGAATCACCGCGAGCGATGGACCGGGGCCGGCAGTCCGCCGAATCGACGGACGCGTCCGTCGGTTCTACGACTATTGCGCCCGCGGAGTGCCGAACGGACCCGACGACGGAACCCTCTCGCCGTGGGCGGTTGTCGCGGCGCTCCCCTTCGCGCCCGACGTCGTTCGGACGGCAATCGACAGCATCGTCGAGAAGTACCCCGCGGTGCGAAGCCGGTATGGATTCCTCTGCAGCTTCAATCCGACCTTCGGCGCGGGCCACGGCGGCTGGATCGCGAAGGGCTATTACGGACTCGACCAGGGGCCGATCGTGATCATGATCGAGAATTTCGCGACAGGGATGATCTGGAATCTGATGCGCCGCTGCGGTCCGCTCGTCGAAGGGTTGCGACGGGCCGGTTTCTCCGGCGGCTGGCTCGAGCAGGGTCCCCCTTAGCACGTGGCAGCGGCTTTGCTGCCCTCATCCGTGAAAGGAGTTTTCGATGGCCTGCCAACATCGCGGATGTGAGTGCGACGAGACGACGGTCGAGCGGGGCGGCAAGAAGTTCTGCAGCGAGGTGTGCGCCGAGATGGAGACGACCGGCCGCCACGGAACGAATTGCCCCTGCGGTCACGCGGACTGCGCCGCAGCCTAGGGGTCCGGCGGGAGTCTGGTGTTTCGGGAGCAGCGGCTCGTTACGGGCCGCGGCGGACGAGCCCCAGGATGAGGACGATGACGGCGACGACGAGAATCAGGTGAATCAATCCGCTCGTCACCTTGAACGCGAAGAACCCGAGCAGCCAGAGCACCAGAAGGATCACGAAGATCGTCCAGACCATGGCTTCCCCTTTCTCTCTTCCCGGCGCGCCGGGATCTTATCCTTCGGAGTTCTCGCTCTGATTGCGACGAGGGCCCGCTCCCGCGGGCCCTCTTGAACCTTGAATTGATCCTCGTACCCGGGTCAGTGTCCTCTGACCCGATTCCACGCATCGCGCGTCGCTTCTCGGATCTCACTCCACACGCGGCGGCTCTTTCCCTTGAACTTCTCCCACCCGCGCTCGAGGTCCGACTCGGCTTCGTCGAACTTCCGATTGCGGTATTCGGGGCTCGACGCGCTCTCCCATCCGTACCGGTACGCGAGATCGTACTCTTCGTACGTCCACCCCGCGTGGTAGTAGGGTCTCGTCGTGTAGGTCTTCCGCCAGTACGCGTCTTGGACGGTCGGATCCAGGCCCTCGGAAACCGCGTGACCCGCCGCACCTCCGGCCACCGCACCCGCCACGCCTCCGACCGCCGCTCCGACCGGGCCGCCCACGGCGCCGCCGATCGCAGCGCCCGTCGCCGCTCCACCGGCCGCGCCCACTCCCGTTCCGATCGGATGGGAGCCCGGCTCTCCTGTCAGCGGATCGCGATTCGCATCGGGCGTCGAATCGAGACCCCTTCTGTTTTCGTCCATTTCGATCGGCCTCCTTTCAGAGCCGCAGGGAGCAAGAAACGTACCGCCAAGAGAATGTTGCGGGGACAGGTCCTGCGGGCCTGCACCCGCCGCAGTTCAAATTGCGGGGACAGGTCCTGCGGGCCTGCACCCGCCGCAGTCACCTAGCGTTCTCGCTCTCTCGCGCGATGCCACGCGTCTCTCACCACGTGGCGCGCCTCCCCCCACTCCTGCGCGTTCTCGCCGTGCTGCGCGTCCCACGAGCGTTCGAGCTCGCTCTCGACGTCGTCGAAGTCGCGACCCTCGAAATCCGATCCGATCGCCCTCTGCCAGCCATACCGATAGCCGGGCTCGTAGTGTTCGTATGGCGTGCCCGGCTCGTAGTACGGACGCCGGCGAAAGTTCTGCCGCCAGTAGTCGCCTTCCGCGACTTCGTCGAGATCCTCGCCGGCGGCGAGGCCGCCCGTGCCGGCCGACTCTCCGCGGTCGATCCCCCAGCCCGTCGCCGTCCCCGCGGCGATCTCCAGGAACGCGCTCTCGCTGTCACCGGTGGACGCCATCGTCTCCGCCTCGTCGGCGGCGGTCGCGTCGGAGCTCATTCCGTTCTCGACCGTGTCTTCCGAGTCGTGCAGCCGTCCGCCGTCGAGGTGGACTGTCTCCTCGGCTCTCGTTCGCTTGTCCATAGAGCCTCCCCGAAGAGTTACAGCAAGTGTTATACCGAGTTCCAAGCTCCAGGTTCCCAGTTCCAGGTCCAGAGAGATAGCCTGAAACTTGAACTTGGAACTTGGAACTGAGACGGTCACGGCTGCGACCGACTACCTGCTCGCGGTCGTCGCGTTCGCGGGCGCCCTGCGGCTCGACCGCGCGGCGAAGCGGACCGGGCAGCTTTCGATTCGATTCTGGGCCGGAGGTTTCGCGTCGATCGCAGCGGCGGCGCTCCTGGGCGGCGCGTGGCACGGTTTCTTCCCGCGCCTCACGGCCGACGCGGCGGCCCTTCTCTGGAAGGCCACGCTCGCCGCAGCCGGGCTCGCGGATTTCCTTCTGATCGCGGGCGCCGCATTCGGCTCCGTGCCCCGGCGCCCGGCGGCGTGGATCTCGGCGGCGGCAGTGTGCAAGCTCGCGGTCTTTCTCGCTTGGGCGCTGCCGATGGATGCGTTTGCCCCGGTCCTCGCCGACGGAGCCGTCACGCTCGCGGCCACGTTCGCCCTGCAGTGGTTCGCCCGGAGAGAGCGGCGCGCCGCCAGCGCTCCGTGGATTCTCGCCGGAGTCGCCGTCTCGGTGGCGGCCGCGGCCATCGAGTCCCTCCGTCCGCCCCTGCTCCCGCCCTTGGGGCCGGACGCGGCGTACCATCTGGTTCAACTGGGAGGTCTTCTCCTCTTTCTCCGGGGCGGCCTCCTCCTCTCCGACCCGGGGTCGCCCGCCGGACGGCCCGCGGGTGGTCCGGTTCTTGCACAATCCGACCCGATCGACTCACACATGGACGAATGACGCCTTCGCCAGCCCGCGGCCGCACGCACCCGCGGAGAGCCGATTCGGCGGCGGGCGAAGCCGTACCGGAAACCGGGAAAGGAGACTCGATGGCAACCGAGACCGTCCCATCCGGCGGCCGCGGCGATGGCGGCGCTCTGCGAAAGGGCGCCGCAGTTCGCGGCGCGAATGGCTCGAGGTCGGGCAAGCGCGCCGCGCCCGACGGCGACGCATTCGACCGGCGGGCGCTCCTGGCGGCGCTCTCCGACTTCAAGCGCGGCTCCTTCGACGTCCGGCTTCCCGAGCACTGGACCGGCCTCGACGGCAAGATCGCCGACGCGTTCAACGACGTCGTCGCGCTGAACCAGCACATGAGCCTCGAGCTCGAAAGACTGCGCCGCGTCGTGGGACAGGAGGGCCGCATTCACGAGCGTGCCCACGTCGGCGAGGTCGGCGGATCGTGGGCCTCCTCGATGCGGTCCGTGAACGCTCTCATCGGCGACCTGCTGCATCCCACGAGCGAGACCGCGCGCGTAATCGGCGCCGTCGCGAAGGGCGACCTCCTGCAGACGATGGCGCTCGACGTCGACGGCCGGCCACTCCAGGGCGAGTTCCTGAGAACCGCCAAGACGGTCAACACGATGGTCAACCAGCTCTCTTCGTTCGCCTCGGAGGTCACGCGCGTCGCCCGCGAGGTCGGGACCGACGGAAAGCTCGGCGGTCAGGCGAAGGTGAAGGGCGTCGCCGGGACGTGGAAGGACCTGACCGAGAACGTGAACCAGATGGCGGGCAACCTGACGGGCCAGGTCCGCAACATCGCGGCCGTGACGACCGCGGTCGCCAACGGAGACCTCGCCAAGAAGATCACGGTCGACGTCAAGGGCGAGTTCCTGGAGCTGAAAGACACGATCAACACGATGGTCGATCAGCTCCGGTCGTTCGCGTCGGAGGTCACGCGCGTCGCCCGCGAGGTCGGAACCGAGGGAAAGCTCGGCGGGCAGGCGAAGGTCGAGGGGGTCTCCGGGACGTGGAAGGACCTGACCGACAGCGTCAACTTCATGGCGGGCAACCTGACGTCGCAGGTCCGCAACATCGCCGACGTGACCAAGGCCGTCGCGAACGGCGACCTCTCCCGGAAGATCACCGTCGACGTCAAAGGCGAGATCCTCGAGCTCAAGAACATCGTCAACACGATGGTCGACCAGCTCTCCTCGGTCGCCGCGGAGGTCACACGCGTCGCCCGCGAGGTGGGCACGGAAGGAAAGCTCGGCGGCCAGGCGTCGGTCCCCGGCGTCGCCGGGACGTGGAAAGACCTGACCGACAGCGTCAACTCGATGGCGGGCAACCTCACGTCGCAGGTCCGCAACATCGCCGCCGTCACGACCGCGGTCGCGACGGGCGACCTCTCGAAGAAGATCACCGTCGACGTCAAGGGCGAGATCCTGGAGCTCAAGGACACGATCAACACGATGGTCGACCAGCTCCGCTCCTTTGCTTCGGAAGTCACGCGCGTCGCCCGCGAGGTGGGCACCGAAGGAAAGCTCGGCGGCCAGGCGGATGTGCGCGGAGTCGCCGGCACGTGGAAGGACCTGACCGACAGCGTCAACTCGATGGCAGGCAACCTCACGGCGCAGGTGCGCAACATCGCGGAGGTGACGAAGGCCGTCGCGACCGGAGACCTCTCCAAGAAGATCACGGTCGACGTCAAGGGCGAGATCCTGGAGCTGAAGGACACGATCAACACGATGGTCGACCAGCTCTCGTCCTTCGCGTCGGAGGTCACCCGAGTCGCCCGCGAGGTCGGAACCGAAGGAAAGCTCGGCGGCCAGGCGGACGTGCGCGGGGTTTCCGGCACGTGGAAGGACTTGACCGACAACGTCAACCTGATGGCCGGCAACCTCACCGGGCAGGTGCGCAACATCGCGGAGGTGACGACGGCGGTCGCGACCGGAGACCTCTCGAAGAAGATCACGGTCGACGTCAAAGGCGAGATCCTGGAGCTCAAGGACACGATCAACACGATGG
>DASYUL010000110.1:0-11895 GCA_036001245.1 Thermoanaerobaculia bacterium | reverse complement strand
TTCCGCGGAGGGTGGGGAACCGTCGCGGCGGGGATCCCCGATCAGCTCGACACCTACTACTTCGGCGCGGCGGGCGGAGGCGTCTGGAAGACCGAAGACGCGGGCCGCACCTGGACGTCGCTCTTCGACAAGGCCTCGGCGTCGTCGGTCGGCGCCCTCGCGATCGCGCCCTCCGACCCGAACGTGATCTACGTCGGCACCGGCCAGCCGCAGCCGCGCTACGACGTCATCTCCGGCGACGGCGTCTTCCGGTCCGACGACGGAGGCAGGACGTGGACCCGTCGCGGCCTCAAGGCGACGCGCCACATCGGCGCCATCCTCGTGGACCCGCGCGACGCGAACACGGTGCTCGTCGGAGCGCTCGGGCACATCTTCGGACCGAACCGCGAGCGCGGCGTCTTCCGGTCGACCGACGGCGGCCGCACGTGGACGCCGGCCCTCTTCGTCAACGAGGACACGGGGGTCGTCGATCTGGCGCGGGATCCGGGAGAGCCCGACGTCGTTTACGCCGCGGCCTGGCAGCTGCGGAACTTCCCGTGGCTCTCATACTTCAAGCCGAACGTCGGCCCGGGAAGCGCCGTCTACAAGTCGACGGACTCCGGTCGCACGTGGAAACGCTTGACCGGCGGCGGATGGCCGACGGGGAACGTCGGCCGCATCGGCCTCGCCGTGTCGCCCGGCGGCCGCGTGTGGGCCATCGTCGACGCGCAGGCGGCGCTCGCGTCGCTCGATCCCACGCGCGCGACGTCTTCCCCCGCGGGCCTGTATCGCTCCGACGACGGCGGCGCGGCGTGGACGCAGGTCAACGCCACGCCGGGGCTCGCGAGCTACTACATGGGGCGCGTCACGCCCGATCCGAAGAACCGCGACGTCCTGTACGTCATGGGGCAGTCGATCCGCCGCTCCGCCGACGGCGGCAAGACCTTCCGCATCGTGAAGGGCGCACCCGGAGGCGACGACTACCATTTCCTCTGGATCAACCCGAAGCGCCCGGACCACATGGTGACGTCGGCGGATCAGGGCACGGTCGTGACGGTCAACGGCGGGCGAACGTGGAGCGACTGGTACAACCAGCCGACGGGCCAGTTCTACCACGTCGAAACCGACGATCGATTTCCGTACTGGATCTACAGCGGCCAGCAGGACAGCGGCAGCGTGGGCACGATGAGCCGCAGCGACTTCGGCGGGTTGACGTTCCGCGACTGGTATCCCGTCGGCGCGGAGGAGCGCGGCTGGGACGTCCCCGATCCCGCGGATCCGGACGTCGTCTACGGGACCGGCCTGGGCGGCAACGTGATGCGATTCGACCGGCGCACGAAGCAGGCTGTCAACATCTCGCCGGTCGTCGAGAGCACGTACGCGCGGCGGCCGACCGAGGTGAAGTACCGCTACACCTGGATCACGCCGCTCGCGGTCTCGAAGAAGCCGCCGCACCCGATCTACTATGCGTCGCAGGTTCTGTTCCGCTCGACCGACCGCGGCCAGAGCTGGACGGTCGTGAGCCCGGATCTCACGGGCGCGAAGCCGGGGATGCCGGGGTGCGACGGCGAGATCACGCTCGCGAACGCGTCGCCGTGTGGTTTCGGCGTGATCTTCACGATCGCGCTGTCGCCGCGCGACGAGAACGAGATCTGGGTCGGGACCGACGACGGCCGGATCCAGATGACGCGCGACGCCGGCAAAACCTGGAACGACGTCACGCCGAAAGACCTCGCGCCATGGAGCAAGGTGTCGGCGATCGACGTTTCGGCGCTCGAGCCGGGCACGGCCTACGCGGCGGTGGACACCCATCGCAAGGACGACTTCGCGCCGCACCTGTTCCGGACGCACGACTTGGGAAAGACGTGGACCGTAATCGGTAGCGGGATTCCCGCGACCCAGTACACGAGCGTCGTGCGGGCCGATCCGGTACGGAAGGGGCTCCTCTACGCCGGAACGATCGGCGGCGTCCACGTGTCGTTCGACGACGGAGACCACTGGCAGCCCCTTCAGCTGAACCTTCCGACTGCGTGGGTCGGCGACCTGCAGGTGCGCGGAGCGGACCTCGTCGCCGCGACGAACGGGCGAGCGCTCTGGGTGCTCGATGACGTGGCGCCGCTGCGGCAGCTGACGCCCGCGGTCGGCGGCGAGGCGGTCCACCTGTTCGAGCCGGGGACGGCAATTCGCGTGCGACGCAACGAGAACCGCGACACTCCTCTTCCTCCCGAGACGCCGATGGGGCAGAACCCTCCGCCGGGCGCGGTCATCGACTACACGCTCGCGAGCGACGTCTCGGGACCCGTCGTGATCGAGGTCGCCGACGCGCGCGGGCGGGCCGTGCGGAAGTACTCGAGCACGGACCAGCCCGAAGTGCTTCCCGCGACGCGATACTTCGCGGAGGAGTGGTTGAAGGCGGCCGCTTCGCTGCCGACGACAGCCGGTCACCACCGGGTAGTGTGGGACCTGCGGGGTCCGCGCCCGAAGGCGGAGCGCTACAACTACTCGATCGCCGCGATCCACGGCGAGGACACGCCGGCCGAGCCCGAGGGGCCGCTCGCCCCGCCCGGCCGGTACACGGTGCGTCTGACCGCCGGCGGGAAGACGTCCACGCACCCGCTGACGCTGAAGCTCGACCCGCGCGTCAAGACGCCCGAGGCCGATATCGTGAAACAGGTCGAGCTCGCGAGCGCGACCGCCGAGCAGTTGGATCGCACAGCCGCGACGCTCGGAGAGGTGCGGGCGCTGCGCAAGGAGGTCGAGACCGCGAGAGAGCGCGCCGCATCGAGCACCGCAGCGGCGCAGGCGATCCAGGCGTTCGGAGAGCGGGTGGCGGCCCAGGAGAAGGATCTCGCGCGCCTGTCCGGGCGGTTTTCAGGTCTCTTCTCGGCGCTGTCGAGCGGCGACGCCGCGCCGACGGCGCAGGCCCTCGCCGAGTCCGAGGAGCTGCGCGGCGCGCTCGACAAGAGGGTCGCGGAGTGGAACGCGATCCGGACCGTCGAGCTCTCCGCGCTGAACGAACAGCTGCGCGCCGCCGGTGTTCCGCCGATCGGGCTGAAGAGATAACGAGGGGTCAGGCGCGCTCTTTGGCGTTTCGCTCAATAAGACCAAACACTGTGCCTGACCCCAACGCGCCCGCGCATCGGGTCCTGCGGCAATCGACCGCCGAACCTTCTATTTTCCGAAAACGAGCACTCCGAAAGAGCCGGGCACGATGACCGGCCGCGCGCGGGGCTGGTCGGGCGTCGCGGACCGGGCCGGACCGAACTGCGCCGCGGCGAGAAAGACGCTATGCGTCTTTGGATCGAGCGCCATCGTGCGCGCGCTCCTCTGCGTCTCGACCTTCTGGACCACGGTGAGCTTGTCCGGCGAATCCTCGTGCGCGACCGTAAGAGTTCCGTCGCCGCACGATGCGAAGGCGAGACCCGACTCGGGGTCGAACGCGTTGCCATCGACTCCTTCGCCAATCGGCACCGTCGTCACGACTTCCCCGCGGTCGGCGTCGACGACGGCCATCATCCGGTTGCGGCAGCCGACGAAGAGGCGTCGGTGCTGTGGGTCGATCGCCATCCCGGACGGTTCTTCGCACGGCGCGAGCGGCCAGCGCTTTTCGACCGACAGCTTCTGCGGATCGATCACGTCGATGACGCTCTTGTCCTCGATGTTCAGGAAGATGCGTCCCTTGCCGTCCGCGACTGCGAACTCGGGCTTCCCGTCGAGGGCCACCGTGCCGGCGACCGTTCCGCTCGGGGCGTCGATCGCGGTCGCGTTCGCGCTTCGGCCGTTGAACGTGAAAACGCGCCGCGACCCCGCGTCGTAGAGGATCGCGTCCGGGTTCTCGCCCGTCGTCTTGATCTGCGACAGCGTCTTCAAGGTCGTGAGGTCGAAGACGGTCACGGTCGAAGAGCGACCGTTGCTCGTGAAGCCCCGGTGTAGCTCGGGGGCGAGCGCGACCCCGTGCACGCCGGGCGTGTCGGAGATCTCGCCGACCCGCTCGCCGCTGTCCACGTCGAAGACGACGACGCGCGTCGAATGCGTCACGTAGAGCCGGCGCGCGGAGGGATCGACGACGAGGTAATCCCATCCGCCGTCGCCCCCGACGGCGAATTTCTTCAAGAGGTGATAGCCGTCGGGCGGGTGCGCGGCCGGAGAGAAAACCCCGAACAGAAGGAGGAGGAGAGCGCCGCTCAACATGGTCGAGACCTCCGTGACGAGCGGGAAGTCTAGCCGAGCAGCGTTACTCTTCCCTCTCCCCGCGCGCGGAGAGGGTTAGGGTGAGGGTGTGACGAAACCCCGAATCGACGTCCTCATCGTCGGCGCGGGCGCCGCCGGCCTCGCGGCGGCGGAGGAACTCTCGCGCGGAGGCGTATCGGTTGTCGTCGTGGAAGCGCGCGCGCGGGCCGGCGGCCGCATCTTCACGCGGCGCGCGCGCAGCTGGCCGCTCGCGATCGAGCTCGGCGCCGAGTTCATCCACGGCCGGAACGAGGAGCTCTTCGCGCTCGCGCGGCCGGCGGGACTCCTGATCGACCGTCTGCCCGACGTCCACTTCCAGGTCATCGGATCCGGGTGGAAGCGGATGCGCGGCATCTGGGAGAAGTTCGACGCGATCACGCGACGGATGCGGCGCGACGGTCCGGATCGCTCCGTCGCGGAGTTTTTCCGCTCCCAACGCAGTCTCTCCTCGGAGCAGAAGCGCATGGCGCGTGCGATCATCGAGGGCTACGACGCGGCCTTCCCCGACCGGGCGAGCGAGCACGCCCTGTCGACCGCCGGAGATCCGCCGTTCGAGTCCGATGAGGCAAGCCAGTTCCGCATCGTGTCCGGATACGACCGGGTCGTCGACCGGATGCGATCGCAGCTCGACTCGAGACGATGCCGCCTCCTCTTCTCGACGCTGGTCGGAGAGATCCGCTGGCGCCGCGGCGACGTCCGCGTCCGGACGGCCCGCGCACGCGAGCTTCGCGCGCGCCGCGCGATCGTCACCGTGCCCGTCGGGGTGCTCAAGTCCGACGCAAACGAGCGGGGCGGGATCCGGATCGACCCCGATCCTCCGACGCTCCGGCGGGCTCTGGCGCGCCTCGAGATGGGCCAGGTGGTGAAGATCGTGCTTCGGTTTCGCGAAGCGTTCTGGGAGGACCACCCCCGCAAGCGGGGAGAGGGAGAGCAGTTGACCTTCCTCCACCAGTGGAACGCGGCATATCCGACCTGGTGGACCGCCGCGCCGGCAGAGGTGCCGATGCTGACGGGCTGGGCCGGCGGACCCGCGGCGGCCGCGCTGCTGCGCCTTCCGCGCGAGGACCGCCTCGATCGGGCTCTCGAGATGCTCGAGTCTCTCTTCGAAATTCGCGCAGCGAAATTGCGCGCGCTTCTCGTCGGATGGCATGCGCACGACTGGAGCGCCGACCCGTATTCGCGCGGCGCCTACAGCTACGCGGGCGTGGGAGGCGCGAATGCGCCGGCCGCGCTCGCGCGACCGATCGACGACACCCTCTACTTCGCGGGGGAAGCGACGGAGCGCGATGAGAGCGGCTCGGTGCCCGGCGCGATTGCGAGCGGACGCCGCACGGCGCGACTCATCCTGGATGCGCGGTGACGGCACTCATCGTGCTCCGTCCTTCGAAGAGAGGAATCGAACATGCGGAACGTTCGGGCTTCGGTTCGACCCATATTGGTCGCGCTGGCTCTGCTCGTCTACTCGCTCGAGCAGGGGGAGCTCGTGTGGGCAGGCGTCAGCAAGACTTTCAATCCGCGCGACGTCGACGGTTTCATCGCTGAGCTCGCGAAAGCCGTCACGAAGGAGATGCAGAAGTCCGGGCTTCTCCAGGCCTGACCGCGAGACCCCCTAGAGCTCGACCTCGCCCAGGAGCTTCTCGAGCGCCGCCGGCTCGAACGGCTTCACCAGGTGGTACGCGAAGCCCGCCTCCCGCGACTTGCGCTGATCCTCCTCCTGACCCCAGCCCGTCATCGCGACGAGCAGCGTATCTTTCGTCTCCGGCGTCGCGCGGAGGCGACGCGCCAGCTCGTACCCGTCCATCAACGGCATTCCGATGTCGAGGATCGCGACGTGCGGCTGGAAGGTGCGCGCGGTCTCGAGCGCCGTCAGACCGTCGTAGGCGACGCGGATCTCGTGACCCTGCAGCTCGAGCAGCATCCCGAGCCCGTCGGCAGAATCCGCGTTGTCGTCGACGAGCAAGACCCGGAGGGTGCGCCCGGGAGCCTGGATCGCGGGAGCTGCCGCCGGCTTTCTGTCGGCTGCCGTGGGCGGCGCGGCCGCGGGCAGTCGAACGATGAACTCGGACCCCCGGCCGACGCCGGCGCTGAACACTTCCACGCAGCCGCCGTGCAGCTCGACTAGTTTCTTCACGAGCGACAACCCGATCCCGACGCCGCCCGCGGACAGGTCCGTGCGGCGGGTGGCCTGTACGAAGAGATCGAAGACGCGCGACACCATCATCGGCTCGATCCCGATTCCGGTGTCCTGCACGCGGATGACGACGTCGCCACCCGCCTTCTGCGCGCTCAAACGGATCTCGCCACCGGCGTCGGTGTACTTGGCGGCGTTGTTCAGAAGATTTCCGAGCACCTGTTCCAGCCGGATCTGATCTCCCTCGACCCAGACGTCCTTCCCTGGATCGTCGACGACGAAATCGTGCCTGCGTTCCTCCATCCAGGGCCGGGCCGCTTCGGCGGCGGAACGGAGCAGCGCCGACATGTCCAGGATCTCTTTTTGGAGCTCGATCGTTCCCTCTCGGATTCGAGAGACGTCGAGCAGATCGTCGAGAAGGCGCGCCATGTGCCGCAGCTGGCGCTCCGCGATCTGTCCGGCCTGGCCGAACGCGGTCGCCGGAACGTCCCGCCGCCGCAGCACTTCGAGGGCGGTGCGGATCGGAGCGAGCGGGTTGCGCAGCTCGTGGGCGAGAAAAGCGAGAAACTCGTCCTTCTGTCGATCGGCCTTCTCGAGCTCTTCGACCCTCCGGCGTTCGGTCATGTCGCGCGTCACCTTCGCAAAGCCGCGGAGGTTGCCGGACCTGTCGCGCAGCGCGGTGATGATGACGTTCGCCCAGAACCGAGAGCCGTCCTTGCGGACTCTCCAGCCTTCCTCCTCGACGCTGCCGTACCGGGTCGCCATCTCGAGCTCCCACCTGGGCTTCCCCTGGAGGATCGCCTCGGGGGGATAGAAGCGCGAGAAGTGCGATCCGACGATCTCGGAGGCGCTGTATCCCTTGATCATCTCGGCGCCGCGGTTCCAGCTCGCGACGTGGCCATCCGGATCGAGCATGAAGATCGCGTACTCCTGAACGCCTTCGACGAGCAACCGGAACCGCTCCTCACTTTCGCGCAGCGCCGCGTCGTGGTTCCGGGACTCGGTCAGGTCCCGCGTGATCTGGATGAAGCCGCCCGGGCTTTCGTCGCTCCCCGGGATTGCGGTGAGTACGACGCTCGCCCAGTAGCGGGAGCCGTTTTTGCGAACACGCCACCCTTCGTCGGCGAATCGCCCGTTCTCTCGCGCGTAAGAGAGCTCGAACCGCGGTGAGTCCCGCTCGATTGCCTCCGGGGTGTAGAAGACGGAGGAATTCCTGCCGACGATCTCGGCGGCGGAGTATCCGTGGATCTGCTCCGCTCCCGCGTTCCAGGTCGTGACCACGCCGGAGGAACCGAGGAGGACGATTGCGTAGTCCTCGACGCCCGATACCAATTGCCGGAAAAGCTCTTCGCCCTGCTGGAGCCCCTCGCTGTCCGTCTTCGCCATCCCGACAATTCTAGGGGTCCGGCGTCCGCCGGAGTCGATCGAAAAACTTCCTTCCGGCGACGGGCCTAGCGGGCTCCGGCTCGAGGCGACGCCGTCTCCGCCGCCAGGCGGACCGCGGCGGAGAGCGTCGGCAGATCCCAGGGGGCGTCGTGGCGGACGCCGTTGATGAAGAACGTCGGCGTGCCGTTGACGCCGCTGCGTACGCCGGAGCGGAAGTCCCGGCCGACCCGTTCGGCATGGCGTCCCGACTCGAGCTCCGAAGTGAATTGGTCGACGTCGAGGCCGAGCGCGGACGCGTAGGCGAGAAGGTCGGCGTCCTCGAGCGCGGCCTGGTTCGCGAAGAGGAGGTCGTGCATCCCCCAGAACTCCCCCTGGGCGCCCGCCGCCTCCGCGGCCTCGGCGGCGCGCTCGGCATGCGGATGGACCTGCCGCAGCGGGAAGTGGCGGAAGACGAATCGCAGGTTCGGCCCCAGCACTTTCTGTATCTGCCGGACGATCGGATACGCGCGGCCGCAGTGCGGACACTCGAAGTCCCCGAACTCGACGAGCGTGACCGGCGCGTCTTCGGGACCGGCGCGGTGATCTTCACTCGACACCGGAGGTGTGAGCTCGCTCATGCGTTCTTCTTCTTCGGATGGAGCTTCTCGAGCGCCTCGAGGATCCCATCGGCGCCCGGGTTGACCGTCAGCGGCGAGACGTAATTCCAGCGGACCGTGCCATCGCCGTCGAGGACGAAGAGGGCGCGCTCGGCGATCCCGTCGCCCAGCCGATAGACGCCGCAGGTCTTCGCGACGGCGCCCTTCGGCTCGAAGTCGGAGAGCAGAGGGAAGCGCAGGTTTTGCGCCTTCGAGAACGCGCTATGACACCAGACGCCGTCCACCGAAATCCCCACGAGCTGCGCGCCGTACTGCTCGAACTCGGGGAGGACCTCGTTGTAGAGGGCCATCTGATCGCCGCAGACGGGGCTCCAGTCGGCGGGGTAGAAGGCGAGGATGACCGGGCGGCCGGAGAGCTCGGCGAGCGACATCTTCTTCTCCGGCGAGACCGGGAGCGTGAAGTCGGGCATCTTCGTTCCGACGGGCAGCGGACCGGCAGTCGCCGGCGGGGAGGCGGTTGCGCTCATGGGGTCGATCCTTTCATGCATCATCCGGACCACGCGCCGGCGTCGGCTGCCCCGTATGATTCGTGCCTCGCGGCTACTTGCCGCGTTGCGAGCTCCCCGGGCGGTCCCGGAGGAAGTTCGCGGAGACGTAGGCTCCGAGCGCCGCGCCCGACGACAGCCCGGCCTCGTTGGCCGACAGGAAGTGGATGCCGCCGTAGATGCGGCTCATCCCCGCTTCGGCCGCGGCCGCCGAAAACGACGTGAAGCTCCGGACCACTCCCGGCAGATCTTCCGACTCCGTCGTGAACGCCATGTCGTCGCTTCCGAAGAAGGTGGCGAGGATCGCGGCCCCGGCCGAGCTGAACGTGCTGTGGCCGGAGGTGTACTCGGGGAACGGCGGCGTAACGAGAAGCGGCGTCCAGTCCGGATCCTTTTCGGTGTCGGCTCGCGGATCCAGGTCGCCGTTCACGATCGCGGTCACCGGCCGCCAGAACTCGAACTGGTACTTGCAGTCCCACGACACGATCGCCGCATCGGCCTCGGCAAGGTTCAGCAGGGCGAAGAGCCGCGCGTTTTCTTCGAGCGTCGTGCCCTGCTGCAGGGCAACGTCCCGCGCGATGACGTTCCAGTGTCCCGGCGGGGTGACTGTGCCCGCCCCGTCCGCCCAGAACCTCGCGATCGCGGTCTGCTCGATCGTGCGCGTCCCGCTCGTCGCCGAGCCGATATCCTTCACCTGGTTGTAATCGCTCGCCCACCGATCGGTCGACAGATCTGGCGGCGGCGCCGGGCGGAACTGCCCCCCGCTCGTCATCGCGAACGGTGTGACACCCGGCCACTGCGGCAGAAGGGCGGCGGCAAGGGCGGGTGGCGTCGGTGCCCAGTAGCCCGCGCCGGTCCGCGGGACGTAGGTGACGACGTCGTCCGCATGATCGCTGCTCCTCAGATCGAGGATCGCATCCGCGACGGATTCCCCCCATTCGACTCCCACGCGCAGCGACGGATGGTCCCGAAAGGCGTCCAGCTTCGAGGCGTAGAGCGCGTCGAGCCCCTCCGCGCGGGCGGGGAAGAGCGCCACCAGGACCCGATGCGCCGCGGCCGACGCTGCCGCTTCGACGGAGGCGACGCCCGCCGGTTTTCCGGTCACGAAATAGGGCTCGTGCGTCTGAGTGATTCCATTGACCGCGTCATAGATCGCCGCGTGAAGGATCGCGAGTATCCGCGCCGCGCGCGGCGGAGGGGTCCGATCCGCACGGATGGCGTCGAGCGCCGCCGAGTTCCACTCCGTGACGACGTCCGCGCGGGCGGCGAGGGCGAAAGACGCGAAGACAGCGACAGCGAGAACGGGAGAAATTCGACGGGACATGGGCACCTCGGGGGTGAAGGTGGGCGTTGACGGATTTCTGGTCACGCTTCGGCGGACTCTGCAGAAGCCGTGCCCGATGGGTCGGCTCACGGGTCTAGCGTTTCATGTACTTCCAGTTTCTGGGCTTGCCCTCGGCCATCCATTCGACCGCAGTGTCCAGGCGCTTCTTGCGGGTCTCTTCCCCTTCGCGTCCGTGATCCACTCGAGGTACTCGCGCTTGTGGCTGGGGCTGAATCCTTCGAACGTCGCCCGCGCCTTCGCGTTTCTCTTCAACCCTGCCGCGAGGTCCGGCGGCATCGCGATGTCCTTCTTCGGGTGCTTCACCGGCCGCGGAACCTTTACGCCCTCCTCGTTCAATCGCGCCGCCTTCTGGACGTAGCCGATCATGACCTTGTCGGGCGGCAAGTCCGAGAGACTGGTGATCCGGCCGAACTGACCCATCGCGTCCGAGCTTCCGGGCACGATCAACGATCCCTTCCAGAAGCCGAACGCACAGTGCGCCTTGAACGCCGCCATGCCGGCGAGCGGGCCCCCGTGATAGTCGAAGTGCGGCGCGCTCCACTTCACCGTCTCCTCGACGTCCGGACAACCGTTGTGCACGAGCTCGCGCAGGTGCTTCAGGATCGGCCTGGCGAAGTCCGCAGATTTCGCGATGTAGGCGTCGATGCGCGGGTCCTTCTTCCCCATCTTCCATCCCTTCGGCTGGGTCAGACTGAACCAGTTGCCCGAATTGGCTTCTCATCGGTTCAGCACTCCATCCGACACTTTAGACCGAAGGATTTGCCGGCTGGAAGCGGAACCCGTATGGTCCGACTCGTGGCGCCCGCGATCCTTCTCGTCGTGGCCACCCTCTTCTTCCGCGGCCTCGGCGCCCTCGGAGTCGACGCCTTCGGTACGTGGATCGACAGCGCGCGGGTCGCGCTCGCGCTGATGTTCCTCTTCACTGCAACCGGGCACTTCAACCGGATGAAAGACGACCTGATCCGAATGGTTCCGCCCCGGTTTCCGAATCCACGCGCGCTCGTGTTCACGACGGGGGTCCTGGAGATCCTCGGAGCGATCGGGCTTCTCGTTCCCGCGACCCGACGTCTCGCCGCCTGGGGCCTCGCGCTGATGCTCGTCGCGCTTTTCCCCGCCAACCTGAGCGCCGCGCGGCGGCGTCTGACCCTGCGCGGAAAGCCCGTGACGCCGCTCCCCCTGCGCCTGGCAATCCAGCTCCTGTTCCTTGCCGTGACCCTCTGGGTCGCGCTCGGATGAGGCGCCGCTCTACTTCTTCTTGCTCTTAGCCGACTCGCCCTTGCTCTTGCGCTTGATGTCGGCGCCCTGGGCGCGCTTGAAGGTCTGGATGTCCTTGAACTTTCCCGATTTGTCTCTGACGGCGTAGAGCTTCTTTCCCGAGGCGCTCCGATGGGTTGTCCGTTTGGGTGGCATGCGTCCGTCCTCCTTCGATGTCGGAGCGTAACAGCATCACGCAAGATCGCCGGTCGGTCTTCTGGATGAGGTTCAGTACCTGTAGGGTCAACGCTGAATCGCTGCATGCAGGCATTCAGCGCTGACCCCTTCCGCGAAGGATTCGCGCTAGCCTTGCATCTAAAGGCACAGAAGGTGTTCAGCGATCGAACCTTTGCCCGGCAGCCGGACGCCGAAGAGCGCGAGCTGGTCATCCGCTTGCGAGCCGGGGACGAGCGCGCCTTCGAGACGTTC
>DASYUL010000109.1:0-13892 GCA_036001245.1 Thermoanaerobaculia bacterium | reverse complement strand
CTCCCCGGCCAGGAAGAGCTCGCGATGGGCGCTATCGCCAGCGGCGGTTCGCGCGTTCTGAACACGAGCCTCCTCCGCCGGCTTCACGTTCCGCCCGAGACCATCAACGCCGTCGCCCTGCGGGAGCTCCGAGAGCTCGATCGTCGCGAGCGCGCCTATCGGGGCCCTCACGCGCCCCCGTCGGTCAAAAGGAAGACGGTCATCCTCGTCGACGACGGTCTCGCGACCGGCGCCAGCATGCACGCGGCGGTGACCGCCCTGCGCGCGCAGGAGCCGGCTCGAATCGTCGTCGCGGTTCCCGTCGGCGCGCCGGCGACCTGCGAGAACCTGCGCCAGATCGCGGACGAAGTGGTCTGCGCAGCAACGCCCGAGCCGTTCGCCGCGGTCGGGCAGTGGTACGACGACTTCTCGCAGACGAGCGACGAGGAGGTCCGCCAGCTCCTCGACGCGTCGCGAACGGAAAACCCGGGTCGGAGCCGCCGGCGTCCGCGCGCCGACGCCGCTCCGCGCGGGACCAATTCCGGAAAGGGGGCGTTCGATTTCTGACGCCCGTTCGCACCGCTTCGCCGTCGAGGCCGTGAACCTGGAGGCGCGCCCTCTGTCGGGCGGAGCCTTCGACTACGATCCGCTGGTCGAGTTCGCCGGCGAAGCGAGCCGGGTCCTGCTCGGCGAGGCATCGCACGGAACGCACGACTTCTACCGGCAGCGCGCCGAGATCACGAAGCGGCTGATCAAGGAGAAGGGCTTCACCGCCGTGGCGGTGGAGGCGGACTGGCCGGACGCCTACCGCGTGAACCGGTACGTCCGCGGCGAGTCGACGGACGCGGACGCCGCCGAGGCGCTCGCGGGTTTTCGCCGTTTCCCGACCTGGATGTGGCGCAACGCCGACGTGCTCGACTTCGTCGGCTGGCTGCGCGCGCACAACGATTCGTTGCCGGCCTCCTCGCGCGTCGGCTTCTACGGTCTCGACCTCTACAGCCTCCACGCGTCGATCGACGCCGTCCTGCACTATCTGGAGAAGGTGGACCCGGAGGCGGCGGGCCGCGCGCGGTACCGATACAGCTGCTTCGAGCAGTTCGGCGAGGACACACAGGCGTACGGGTACGCCGCGAACTTCGGCCTGACGCGCAAGTGCGAAGACGATGTCGTGTGGCAGCTCGTCGAGATGCGCCGCCGCGCGGCCGAGTACGCAAACCGCGACGGCCGCATCGCGCGCGACGATTATTTCTTCGCGGAGCAGAACGCCCGTCTCATTCTGAACGCGGAGCGCTACTACCGCACGATGTTTACGGGACGCGTCTCGTCGTGGAACCTCCGCGACACCCACATGGCCGAGACGCTCGAGGCGCTCGCCGGATTTCTTCAAGGGGAAGGACAGGCGCCGAAAATCGCCGTCTGGGCGCACAACTCCCACGTCGGCGACGCCCGGGCGACGGAGCTCGGAGAGGGCGGCGAGTTGAACCTCGGCCAGCTCGTCCGGCAGCGGTCGGGGAGCGACTCCTTCCTCATCGGCTTCACCACGTACACCGGAACGGTGACGGCGTCCTCCGACTGGGACGCACCGGCGGAATTGAAGCGGGTTCGCCCGGCCCTGTCCGGCAGCTACGAAGCGCTGTTCCACGACGTCGCGATTCCCCGATTCCTGTTGATGCTGCCGGAGGGATCGCGCGCCGCAGCGGAGCTCTCGGAGCCCCGACTCGAGCGGGCGATCGGCGTGATCTACCGACCGGAGTCCGAGCGCCTCTCGCACTATTTCCACGCGCGGCTGCCGCGGCAATTCGACGCCGTTCTCCACTTCGACGAGACGCGGGCGGTCGAGCCGCTCGAGAGAAACGCGGAGTGGATGCGCGACGAAGTCCCGGAAACTTTTCCGTCCGCATTGTGAAAACCGGGGACAGATCTCAGACCTGACCCCAATAGGAGTGACGATATGGCGACCAACACGACGATGACGACCCGCGAAATCAAACGGGAGGAGTGGCCCGATTTCTTCGACGGATTCAGCCGGCGGCACGAGGGCTGGCTCGTGACGATCGAGCTTCTCGACAAGGAGCTCGGCGACCAGATCGAGGTCGAGAACAAGGCGCTCAAGGGGATCGTCGCGGAGCGCAAGCGCGATCCCCAGGTGATCGACATCTTCGTCTGGAACAAGCCAGAAGAGGACTCGAGTCACATGATCGACAAGCCGACCCGCGTCTTGGTCGAGGAGACGCCGGAAGGCGCCGAGGTCGCGCTGGAAATCGAATCGGAGGATCACGCGACGACGCTCCTGACCTTCAAATCGGCCGCGCTGCCGGAGACCGTGGACGGCGTCGCGCCGGAACGTTGAGAGAAAACAGATCCAGGAACAGATCCAGGGAGGAACTCATGGACAGGAAGGGGTGGAGCGGGATTCTCGCGGGCGCCGGCTTGATGTATCTGCTCGATCCGGAGCGCGGCAGGCGGCGGCGCGCTCTCCTTCGCGACAAGTTCGTCCGCGCTCTCGACGCGGCGGCGAACGCCGCGGAGACGACCCGCCGCGACCTGGGCAACCGCGTGCGGGGCCTCTTTGCGAAGGCGCGATCGCTCGTCACCCGCGAGCCTACGCGCGTCTCCGACGAGGTCCTCGCCGAACGCGTGCGCTCGAAGATCGGGCGAGTCGTCAGCCATCCGGGCGCGATCGAGGTGACGGCTCGAAAGGGCCGCGTGACGCTGTCCGGACCGATCCTGGCGGACGAAGTGGACGACCTCATCTCGCACGTCGAGAAGATCCCGGGTGTCAAAGCAGTCGAGAACCGACTCGAGGTTCACAAGAGCGCCGACGGGGTCCCCGCGCTCCAGGGCGCGGGGCGGCTGCGCGAGCCTCGCTTCGAATTCGCGCAGGAAAACTGGTCGCCGACGGCCCGTCTCCTGGCCGGGGCGGCGGGGAGCGGGCTCGCGGCGTACGGCACGAGAAGGCGCGGCGCCGCCGGCACCGCGATGGGAGTGGCCGGCGCCGGTCTCCTCGCGCGGGCGGTCACCAACATGACGCTCGGGCGGATGCTCGGTCTCGGCAGCGGGCGACGCGGGATCGACGTCCGGAAGACGATCCACGTGGACGCGCCCGTGGACCGCGTCTTCGACTACTGCGCTGACGTGTCGAACTTCCCATTGTTCCTCGAGCACGTGAAAGACGTGAGGGACAACGGCCGTGGCTACTCGCATTGGAAGGTCGAAGGCCCGGCGGGGATCCCGATCGAATTCGACGCCGTGATCACGGCGTTCGTTCCGAACCAGCTGATCGCGTGGAAGACCCTTCCCGGTCAGGCCGTGCGCCACGCCGGCATCGTGCGCTTCGACGAAGACCCGCAGGGAGGCACCCGCGTGGACGTGAGCATGACCTACAAGCCGCCCGCGGGAGTGATCGGCCACGCCGTCGCGGCGCTCTTCGGGGCCGACCCCAAGCACGCGCTCGACGAGGACCTCCTCCGATTCAAGTCCCTGATCGAGACCGGCAAGACCACCGCGCACGGCGAAGAGGTCGTTGCGGTGGAGCTCCTCGAGGAGCCGATGGCCGCCACGCTCGGGCCCGACTCTCTGGGCGAAGGAGAGGAGATCGCCGAGCCCGCCCCGGGCGAGACCGCGCGCCGCCCGAGGAAGCGGTCGGCGACCCCGCCGGATCGCTCTTCGCCGCCGCGACCGGAGTCATGGTGAATCGCGCTCCGGAAGGCACCCTCGTCCGGATCCGCGCCGGCGACGTGACGCTCGAGGGAAACCTCGCCCTTCCGCCCAACGCGCGGGGCGTCGTGATGTTCGCCCACGGCAGCGGCAGCAGCCGCCACAGCCCGCGCAACCGCGCCGTCGCGCACGCGCTGCGCGAAGGCGGTCTCGCGACGCTTCTCATCGATCTGCTCACCCCGGGGGAGGAGAGGGTGGACGAACAGACCGGAGAGCTGCGCTTCGACATCGGCCTGCTGGCCGAGCGGCTCGTGGATGCGACCGACTGGCTCGGCGAAGCCGAGGAGACGCGCGGCTTCGGTGTCGGCTACTTCGGCGCCTCGACCGGCGCCGGCGCGGCGCTCGTCGCGGCAGCCCAGCGCCCGAACGTCGTCCGCGCCGTGGTCTCGCGCGGGGGAAGGCCGGATCTCGCGGGCGCGGCGCTCACACGCGTCCGCGCGCCGACCCTCCTGATCGTGGGCGGCAGCGATCCGGTCGTGCTCGAGCTGAACCGCCAGGCTTTCGAGCGCCTTCGATGCGAGAAGAGACTGGTCGTCGTGCCCGGCGCGACGCATCTCTTCGAGGAGCCGGGCGCGCTCGAGGAAGTGGCCCGGCTCGCGCGCGACTGGTTTCTCCAGCACCTCGCTCTCCCCGGCACGCGTACGCGCCCGGAGCGCACGCGGGGGCCGGAGGCGCTCCCGTGAGGCGCTTCTAGTCCGCGAAGGAGAAGCGCGTGCCCCGACCGGCCGCCGCCGCTTTCTCGTAGACCGCCGCGGCGGCGGCCACGTCCTCCAGAGCCGTCCCCGTGCTGTCGAAGACGGTGATCTCGTCCGCCGACGTGCGTCCGGGCTTGTCTCCGTTGAGCACCTCCGCGAGCTCGGCGTGCACGTCCTCGCGCGAGAGAAAGCCGGCGGCGATCGCGTGGTGGAGATCGCCGATTTCGGCGCACTGGTCGAGCGAGTCGACGACGACTTTCGCGCGGGTCAAAAGTCGCGGATCGAGCTCCTGCTTGTCCGCGCTGTCGGCGCCGACCGCGGCGAGAAACGCTCCGGGCGGGACGTCCGCGTCCGCGATGAGCGCCTCGCGCGAGGGAGTGCACGTGACGACGACGTCGCTGGCGCGGACGGCGGCGGCGAGGTCCGGCGCCGGCTCGACCGGGATCGAAAGGGCGCGGCTTCTCTCCTCCCCGAACCGGCGCGCGCGCCCCGCGTCGGCGTCGAACGCCCAGACCTTCTGGAGCGGCACGGCGAGGATCAGCGCGTCGAGCTGTACGCGGCCCTGCTCTCCGCATCCGCAGATCGTCGCGACGCGGGAGTCGCCGCGCGCGAGGCGCTTCGCGGCGGCGGCCGTCGCGGCGCCCGTGCGCAGGATCGTGATCTCCATCGAGTCCATCGCCGCGAGCGGCGCGCCCGTCTGGCCGTCGAAGAGGAGAACGATGCCCTGGATCGTCGGGAGCCCCGAACGCTCCCGGTTGCCGGGAAAGTTCGCGTTCATCTTGGCAGCAAAGTAGACGCGCCGCGGGAGCTGGAGTCCCGCCGCCTTGACGTGGAATCCTCCCCCCTCGGCGCGCACGTCGAGGATCGCGGGCGGCAGCGCCCGCCCGGTCGCGTGCAGGCGGAACGCCTCCTCGACGGCGGCGACGCACTCGGAGAGCGTCAGGAGCCGGGCGACGTCCCGTCGCGAGAGAAGGAGCGTGTCGCGCGAGCCCGTGTTCGCAGTCAAGACCCCTCACCCCGACCCTCTCCCGACGAGCGGGCAGAGGGAATCTTGACCGCGGTCAACCGCGGTTCCCGGGCGGTCCCGGCGGCTTTTCCCCCTCGGCGGGAACGGCGCCCGGGTCGGACTCCCGGCCGATGGGGCCCACCATTTTCAGGGCCGCGAGGCAGATCGCAAACGGGCGCGTCTGCGCCGTCACCGTGATGAGATTGACGTAGCGGCTGATCGTCGACGCGTCGGGGTCGACGTTCTCGAGCGGCCGTCGCCAGTGGAACGTCCAGTCCTTGCCGCTCTGAACGCACATCCATCGCCAGGGGGGTCGCGCGAGCGCGCGGATGATCACGTCCGCCGCCGAGTCGCTCGTGGAGTACGGCGGAACGTCGGCGATCGGCTTCCTTCCAAAGATGCGCAGCTCGATCATCCGGTCGAGAACGGGGCCGGGTTCGGGCTTCATTTCGTGCTCGATTCGCAGCCTACCGCAGCCGGTCTCCTCGACGTGCGGCGCGACGCGATGACGTAGAATGTAAGAAAAATGTCAATTCGTTCGAGCGCGCGGAGAGTCTTCCTCTGCCTGGCGGTTTCGTCGTGGGCGCTGTGCGGGTCGTTCAAATAGGCCTGACCTCATGCCGAATCGGTACGCCGTTTTTGGTCTCACCGTCGGAGTTCTTCTCCTCGGTCTGGCAATCTCGCCCTCGCTGAAGGCTACGAGCAGGACTTCAGGCGCGACAGCGCAAACGCAATCCCCTGACGGGCCACCGAGCCCCGTCGAACGATCACTGACTCGGGCCACGCCATTCAATGGCGACCTCCGGCGGCTGCCACGTATTCCGCCCGTGAGGAAAGAGCGGCCCGAGCGTCATGCGCCAGTTCAGGACCTGACGGGAGAGCTCGCCCCGATCGGAGAAGGTCTGGCGGCGCCGCCGTTGGCCGCACCCGCGCCGTCGCCGATCGCGAGCTTCGAAGGCCTCGACTTCGCCAACTGGGGTAACGGGCATCCGCCGGACACGAACGGCGACGTGGGCCCGGAGTACTACATCCAGACGGTCAACACGTCGATCGGGATCTACCGCAAGACCGACGGGGTTCGCGTCGCGGCGTTCACTTTCGACACGTTCATGAGCCAGGGCAACTTCGGCAATCTGTGTGACACGGACAATTTCGGCGACCCGGTCGTCGTCTACGACACCTTCGCGGACCGCTGGATCATCACCGACTTCGCGTTCCAGCTCGACGCTTCCCGGAACGTCGTCAGTCCGCCCGGGGCGTACCAGTGCTTTGCGGCTTCCCAGAGTGGCGATCCGGTCAGCGGCGGTTGGAACTTCTACTCAATCCACATCACCGACAAGTTGAACGACTACCCGAAGTTCGGCATCTGGCCCGACGCGCTGTACATGTCGGCCAACATGTTCGGCTTCTCGGCCAACGGTTCGTTCTCGAACGTGCGCGTGTGGGCGTTCAACAAGGCGCAGATGTATGCCGGCGCCCCGACCGCCCAGGTCGTTACCTTCAACGCAGCCAAGGTCTCAGGCGGCGGCATGAACTTCACCCTACTTCCCAGCAACGCACGGCTCCAGACCGGCACCCCTCCGGCGGGCCGGGAGAACCTTTTCGCCGCACTGACCGGGTTCACGAACAGGGTCCGGATCTGGAAGTTTCACGTGGACTGGAACAACGTCGCCAACTCGACGTTCATCGGACCCACCGACGCCCCGACCGGCGCCACCTGGTCCCCCGGCCCGAGCACCGTGCCGGAGCTCGTCGGCAATACCCTCGACACGTTGACCTACCGGGCGATGATGCAGAACCAGTACACGAACATCGGCGGCGTCGAATCGCTGTGGAACAGCCACACGGTGGCCGGCAGCAGCTCGAGCCAGGCCGCAGTGCGCTGGTACCAGGTGCCCGTCACGGGAGGCACGATCGGCAGCGCGCTCCAGGCGTCGACGTACAACCCGGACTCGAAGAACCGCTTCATGCCCAGCGCGGCCGTGGATCGGGCCGGCAACATGGCCATCGGCTACAGCGTGTCGGATGCCACGATGTACCCGGCGATCCGCTATTCCGGGCGCCTGGCCGGCGACCCGCTCAACACCATCACGCAGACCGAGACCTCGCTGATCGAAGGGACCGGCGGGCAGGTCCACACGTTCAGCGACGGAACGCTGGATCATCGCTGGGGCGACTACAGCGCCATGACGCTCGACCCGGACGGCTGCACGTTCTGGTACACCAACGAGTACTACGTGACGAACGGGCAGGACGACCATACCCGGATCGGCTCCTTCCGTTTCCCGCAGTGCTCCCTGCTCGCGGACACGCCCACACCGATCAACACGCCGACCGGCACGGCGACGAGAACGCCGACGAAGACGTCGACCGCGACGCCCACGGCCACACGGACGGCAACACCGACACGGACGCCGACTCCCACGCCGACGACCACCTCCACACCCACGCAGGCTCCGACGTCGACGCCGACGCTGACTCCGACCCTGACTCCGGTCCCGCCGACCGCGACGCCGACCCCGACCCCGGCGGCGCCGCCGACCGTGACACCGAGCCCGAGCCCGACTCCGACCGGTCCCTCGCCGACTCCGACGAGAACGCCGACCGTGACACCCACGCCGACGCCGACGCCGACCGTACCCTCGCCGACCCCGACGAGAACGCCGACCCTGACACCCACGCCGACGCTGACGCCGACCGTACCTTCGCCGACCCCGACGAGAACGCCGACCCTGACGTCCACGCCATCGCCAGGTCCTTCGCCGACCGCGACCCCGAGCCCTACGCCCATCCCGTCGCCGACGCCGGCCGGGCCAATGGGCTCGGACTTCAACACGCTGACCCCGTGTCGCATCGCCGACACGCGCGGCCCCGTCGGCCCGCAGGGCGGTCCGGCGCTCACGGCCTCCGCGGTGCGCAGCTTTCCGATCGCGGGCGTCTGCGGGATCCCTCTATCGGCCAGGGCGGTCGCCTTCAACGTGACGGTGGTCAATCCAACGACGGCGGGGCACCTGACCCTCTATCCGGCCGGCGCGCCGCTCCCGCTGGCGAGCACGATCAACTTCCGGGCGGGGATCGTCCGGGCGAACAACGCCGTGCTCCCCCTCGGCGTATCCGGTCAGATCTTCGTTTTCTGCGGAATGCCGTCGGGTTCGACGGACTTCGTCCTCGACGTCACGGGCTGGTTCGAGTAAACCGGGAGGGGAGAGGGGACCTCGCCGGCTAGGTTCGGGCGAGCAGGATCACGACCACCAGGAAGGACATCAGCCAGAGCAGTCCTCCCTCCCAGGAGTCGGGATTCCGGCGGTTGCGAAAGAGTCGCCACGCCGTGTAGGCGAGCCCGAAGAGCGCCACGGTCAGGAAAAAGGTCATCACGCCGATCACTCGGAAGAGCAAAAGGTCTGCCATCACGCGGACGAGGTCCTCAGGCGATCCAGCTCCTCCTGCATGCGCGCCCTCGTGAGCGCCGCCAGCTCCGCGACCGCCCGCGGCGAGCTCGCGTCCGCCGGGATGGGCTCGAGCACCGTGACCCTGAGAGAACCCGGCCGCGCCAGCTGTTTCTCGGTGTCCGCGATGACCGCGAGGGGCTCCGCCACGATGGGAACGATCGACACCCCCGCCGCGAGAGCGAGGCGGAAGGCTCCGGTCTTGAAGGGCAGGAGCGCGCCAGCGCGGTTGCGGTGCCCCTCGGGCATGAACCAGACCGATACCCTCTCGTCACGGATCGTCCGAGCCGCCTCCTCGAGAGAATCGCGCGCGCCGCGCGGGTCGCTCCGATCGATCACGAGGTTGCCCGACAACCGGTAGAACCACCCGAAGATCGGGATCTTTCCGATCTCGCGCTTTCCCGCCGAGACGGTGCGCTTCGGGAAGATCGAGCCGAACGTCACGACGTCGAGAAAGCTCTGGTGGTTGGCGACGAAAACGCAGGGCCTCGCGGAGTCGAGCCGCTCCCGGTTGGCGACGTCGAGCCGCCATCCCATGAACGAGGCGAGGCCGCGGCAGAAGACCTTGCCGTACATGTAGAGCGTCTGGCGGTTGTGCGGCCGCACGAGCAGCCACACGACGCCGAGCGCCGAGCAGACGAGGAACCAGAGCCCGCCCACGAGAAACCCCGCGTAGTAGGCGAGTCGCTCTCCGAATCGGCGCACGGGTCGGGAGCTTACTGGCTCAAGGCTTCGAGTCGCGGGACCGCAGCGAGGGATCAGGCCCTCGGTCGAGGTCGGTCTGGCGAGCCGAGCGCCGGTGGCGCAGCCAGATCCCGAACAAGGGAGCGCGCCGAGAGCGCCCAGTAGATCAACCCCGACGAGAAGAACCCGACGAACCACGCGTAGTTGTAGAGCGCAGCGAGCGCGGGCACGACGAGGCCGCCCCAGGCGAGCGCGCAGCCGACGACGGTCGCGAGAACGGCCTTCCAGTTCCAGCCGCCCGAGTACCGGTACGCGCCGTTGCTCAGGTAGAGGTCCTCGAGCGAGAGCTCCATCCGCCGCACGAGCCAGTAGTCGGCGATCAGGACGCCCGCGATCGAGCCGAGGCCGCCCGAATATCCGAGCAGCCACTTGAAGATGTATCCCTGCGGATCCGCGAGGAGCTTCCACGGCTGCATGAGGATGCCGATGATCCCCGTGATCAGCCCGCCCGACTTGAAGCTTATGAGCCGCGGGAAGGCGTTGGCGAAGTCGTTCGCCGGCGACACGACGTTGGCGGCGATGTTCACTGCGAGTGTCGCGACGACCGCGGTGAACATCGAGATCGCCACGACGACCGGCGCCTTGAACTGCGCGACGAGCTGCACGGGGTCCCAGATCGCGCGCCCGTAGATCAAGACCGTCGCGCTCGTGATGAGGACGCCCATGGCGGCGAAGACCGTCATCGTCGTCGGCAGCGCCACGACCTGCCCGATCACCTGCTCGCGCTGGCTCTTCCCGAACCGGGTGAAGTCGGGCATGTTCAGGGACAGCGTCGCCCAGTAGCCGATCATGGCCGTCAGCGAAGGGACGAAGACCGGGAAGAACTCGCGGAAGGTCGAGAACTTTCCGGGCTGAGCGAGCAACGGCCCCAGCCCGTGCGCCTTCTTGACCGCCCAGAAGAGAAGGATCGTCGTCATCACGAGCACGAACGGCGCGGCCCAGTTCTCGACCTTCCGCAAGAGGTCCATGCCCCGGTAGATGATGAAAATGTTGATTCCCCAGAAGAGCAGGAACGACAGCCACTGCGTCGTCGTGTGACCGCCGAACCCCGGTCCGAGGAGCGTCGGCCAGCCCGGGATGATCGCGGAAAAGAACGTGTGGAGCGCCTCGCCGCCGATCCACGACTGGATACCGAACCAGCCGCACGCGACGATCGCCCGCATGAGCGCGGGGAGGTTCGACCCCAGCGTCCCGTAGGCGGCCCGGGCGAACACCGGGACCGGGATCCCGTACTTCGTCCCCGGGTGCGAGTTCAGGAGGATGGGAATCAGGACGATCGTGTTGCCGAGCAGGATCGTCACGAGAGCCTGGGACCAGTTCATCCCGCTCGCCATCAGCCCCGAGGCGAGCATGTACGTCGGGATGCAGTGCGCCATGCTGATCCAGAGCGCGGCGTAGTTGTACGTCGTCCAGTTGCGCCGGCGGATGGGAACGGGCGCGAGGTCGGGGTTGGAGAGCGGGCTCGCGTCGATGCGGGAGGTGTCGGCTAATTCGACCCGACCATCGGGATGGTGGATCTCGTTGGAGACCGAGGCGGCCGTCATCGTCTCCCTTACCTCGAATTCTCAGGGGATCATAAGAGAGGCTTTCTACGGCGCGATGCTACCGTAGGGCTTCAGCTGCTCCTCGATGACCTTCTTGTCTCCCACGACCACGATCGTCGCCTTCTCGTCCTGGATGTACTTGCGGGCCGCTTCGGACACGACCTGCGGCGACACCGCACGCACGCGCCGCACGTACTCCGTCAGGTAATCGTCCGGGAGGCCGTGCAGGTCGACGAACTCGAGCTGTCCGATGATTCCCTGCCGCGACGAGTTCTGAAGGACGAAGACGCCGGCCATGTAGTTCTGGACTGCGTGGAGCTCCTGCGGCGTCGGCGGCTCGCGCTGCAGCCGGTCGATCTCGGAGAAGATCTCCTTCAGCGACGGACCGGTCACGTTCGTCGTGACGTCGGCGTTCTGCGCCCAGTACGCGTTCCGGTAGCTCACCGCGACCTGGCTGAACGGTGAGTACGTGTATCCCTTCGCCTCCCGGATGTTCGAGGTGATGCGGGAGGAGAAGTAGCCGCCGAGCAGCGTGTTCATGACCTGCAGCGGAACCCAGTCGGGATTCGTCGGATCGACGACCGGCACGCCGAGCACGATCGTCGACTGGACGGCGCCGGGGCGGTCCACGAGATAGATCGCGCGCTTCGTCTGCGGCAACGGCGGCGCGACGCTCGCGGGCGTGCCCGCTTTCCAGCCGCCGAACGCGGTGCGGATGGCCGCCTCCATCGCGGCGGGATCGAACCTTCCTACGACGTAGAGGTGCGAGCGGGCCGCGCCGTAGTTCGCCGCGTAGAAGGCTCGCACCTGCGCCGCCGTGAATCCCTGCACCATCTCCGGCGTAGGGAAGACGTGTCCGTAGCGGTGGTTCGGATACATGACGCCGCGGAACTTCTCGAGCGCGATCTGCTGCGGCCGGCTCGTGTTGATCGCGAGGTTGCGGGCCATGTCGGCCTTCAGCCGCGGAAGCTCGCCGTCCGGGAAGCTCGGGTTCCCCGCGACGTCTGCGAGCAGCCGCACCATCTCCGGGCCGAACTCGGAGAGGGCGTTTCCGGTGATGCGCGTCAGGTTCTGACTGGTGCCGATCTCGAGAGACCCTCCCATGCGCGCCGCGTCCCGGGAGATCTGCGTTCCGGTCCGAGTCGTCGTGCCTTCGCGCATCCAGTCGCCCGTCAGGTCGGCGAGCCAGATCTCGTTGGCCGACTCGGCCGCGTTGCCGCCGACGACGGCAAGCTCGATCGTCACCTTCGGGACCGTGCCGTACGGCACGAGGGTGACCTTCAGGCCGTTGTCGAGCGTGAACTTCGTCGGCGCGGGCACCCGGAAATCCTTCGGTGTACCGGGAACCGGCGGCGACTGTTTCTCTCCGAGCGCGACGGCTGCGCAGAGGAGAGTCGCGAGGGCCGCGGCGCCTCGGACCCAAGCGCGGCGGAGTGACTGAGACTGCGTCATGACTTCTTCTCCGGCGCGGGAGCGGCCGCTTTCGGTTCCACGATCAGCACGGTCCGGTTCGTCGGCCGCAGGTATTCCTGCGCGGTCTTCTGCAGCAGCTCCGGCGTGACGCGCCGGAACTCGCTCTCGAGGCGGTTGATCTTCCCGGGGTCGTCGTCGAACAGCGCGAAGCTCGCCAGGAGATTGGCGCGGCCGAACCCGAAGAACCCCTCGATGTCGTCGTAGAGCCGCGACCGGATCTTCACGAGCGCCAGATCGAGCGTCGCGCGATCGACCGGCGTGGACCGCAGTCGCTCGACCTCAACGTCGAAGACCTTGAGGATGGCGTCGGGCGACTTGTCCGGATCGTGGAAGAGCGACGCGATCCAAAGCGTCGGCCCGTTGATGTCGTACATGTTACCGAGATCTTCGTTGATTCCACCCGTCACGTCGCCCGTCAGGCCGTTCTTCTGGACGAGCGCCTCGTAGAGCCGGCTGTCCTTTCCCTGCAGGAGGATCTCGTTCAAGAGGCCCATTGCGGAGTACTCGGGAGTGTTCTTCGGCGGAGCGTGGTAGCCGATCGCGAGGGCGGGGCGCGTCGCGAGCGCATCCGCCTTCGTGACGCGCTTCTCCTTCTCCTGCCGCGGCTCGCTGATGTCGGGCGCAGGCGGGCGCGGGGTCGCCGGAATCCCCGCGAAGTACTTCTCGATCCACGCGCGGGTCTCTCCCGGGTCGAAGTCCCCGACGACGACCATCGCCGCGTTGTTCGGCGAGTAGTACGTCTGAAAGAACTTCCTCACGTCCTCGAGCGTCGCAGCGTCGAGATGCGCGAGGTCCCCGTAGAAGTTGTGTGCGTTGTACCAGTTCGAGTTCGCCACCTGCGGCAAGTCGAGCCAGGGGAAACCGCCGTACGGCTGGTTCAGGACGTTGACCCGGACCTCGTTCTTCACCACGCCCTGCTGGTTGGTCAGGTTCTCCTGCGTGATGGCGAGACCGCGCATCCGGTCGGCCTCCGCCCACAGGATCGTCTCGAGCGCGTGCGCCGGCACGATCTGGAAGTAGTTCGTGAAGTCGAATCGGGTCGAGCCGTTCAGGACGCCGCCGTTTGCCTGAATGAGCTTGATGAACTCCATCTTGCCGAGGTTCTGCGACCCCTGAAACATCATGTGCTCGAAGAGGTGCGCGAAACCGGTGCGGTCGCGCGGTTCGATGCGGAACCCGATGTTGTAGTAGAGGGCGACGACCGCCGTCGGGGCCGTGGCATCCGGCGACAGGACGACCTTCAGGCCGTTGCCGAGCTTGTAGTAGTCGACCGGGACCGTGAAGGCGG
>DASYUL010000108.1:0-12688 GCA_036001245.1 Thermoanaerobaculia bacterium | reverse complement strand
CCAAGAGGTGATTTATGCAACGTCGTCATTTCGCCCTCCCACTGGCTCTCCTTTTCGTAATCGTTTTCGCCTGCCTCGCTGGCCTCACGAGCGGCCAGGCCGATCCGGCGGTGAAAGCGAAAAAGCAAGCTCCGGATTTCGATGGCACGATCAAGTCGCACTCCAGCCGGATGCTCGAGGAGGGCCGAAAGATCTTCCGCTACGACACGTTCGGGAGCGAGGCCTTCTGGGGAGACACGCTCCAGTTGCACAAGGCCATCGCCGGCGAGAAGAACGGTGGCGTCGGAGGAGGGGTGAGCCCGAAGACCGCGCTCTCAGTCGGCCTCAAGGTCGACGCGGACGCGTTGCCCGCCGCGCTCAAACAGCAGCTCAAGGCCGGCAAGGTGGATCTCGAGGACTCCGCGACGACTCTGGCGCTGCTCAAACTGAACTCCGTCGTCGGGGTGACCGGCCATTTCGACCAAAAGGGAAGCATCCGCTCGATGGGAATCCAGTGTGCTTTCTGCCACTCGACCGTCGACGACTCGTTCGCTCCGGGTATCGGAAAACGCCTGGACGGCTGGGCCGCCCGCGACCTGAACGTCGGCGTGATCATCTCGCTGGCTCCAAACCTCCAACCCTTCAGCGATCTGCTCGGGGTCGACGTCGCGACGGTCAAGAAAGTCCTCAACAGCTGGGGCCCCGGCCGCTTCGACGCAGAGCTCGACAAGGACGGCAAAGCCTTTCGGCCCGACGGGAAGCAGGCGGGCACCCTGATTCCGCCCGCTTTCGGCCTCGCCGGCGTAAACCTCCATACCTGGACGGGCTTCGGATCGGTTCCGTATTGGAACGCTTACGTCGCGGCAACCGAGATGCATGGCTCGGGGACCTTCTTTGACGCCCGGTTCAACAACAAGGAGCAGTACCCGGTCGCCGCGAAGAGCCGCTCCGGAAACACGCGGGGCAAACCGGATCTCGTCACCTCCAAGCTCGCCGCTCTCCACTTCTATCAGCTCGCCATCCCCGCTCCGAATCCACCGGCGGGTTCCTTCAACAACGATGCAGCCGCACGTGGAAAGGGAATCTTCAACGTCAAAGGGCAGTGCGCGACGTGCCACGTGCCGCCGCTCTTCACCGAGCCGGGAAACAACCTGCACGCGCCGAGCGAGATTGGCGTCGACTCCTTCCAGGCAGACCGGTCGCCGACGCACATGTATCGAACCGCGCCGCTCGCCGGACTCTGGAGCCACCAGAAAGGCGGCTTCTACCACGATGGCCGGTTCGCGAACCTGCGGGAGGTCATCGACCACTACGACGGCTTTCTCGGGCTGAAATTGACGGAGCAGGAGAAGAGCGACCTGGCCGAATATCTCAAGTCACTGTAGGACGGAAAGCCTCTTCCTGCCCGAAAACGAGTCGCTTCGCAGCGCGTCAATTAGAAAGACGTGAAGATCTTCGGTACGCCTCTCCCGGATTGGATGCTCTAGCCTTTGACTCGAATCCGGATGGCCGTCTGCCTTCTCGCGCTGGTCGCCGGTGCCGTGCTCCGCGCCGACCAGACCGTCGAGGTCGGCCAGGGAGGATCGCTCTCCTTCAGTCCGAACCCAGTGACTGTCTCCCCGGGAGAGACAGTGACCTGGAACTTCCACGCCTCCCACACTACGACGAGCGACTCTCCGACGGGGCCGGAGGTCTGGGATTCCGGTATTCTCTCGAGCGGCACCTTCGCGCACACTTTCACGACCCCGGGGAGTTATCCCTACTACTGTTTCCTCCACAGCAACCCCGGCGGCACGGCGATGAATGGCGTGGTGAACGTCGTCGGGGCCAGCGCGACCTCGACGCCGACCCGCACTCCGACGCGCACTTCGACGGCGATTCCCACGCTGACTCCGACGGTCACGGCGCCCGCCGGCCCGACGCCGACGCCTCTCGCGCTCGTCTTTCACGCCGTGACCCCTTGCCGGGTGGCAGACACCCGGGGCGCCAACGGGCCGTACGGCGGGCCGGCCCTCCAGGCCGGCATCGGGCGCAACTTCGTCATCGCGGGCCAATGCGGCATTCCCCCGAGTGCCAGAGCGGTTGCGTTCAACGTGACGGTCACGCAGCCGACGGCTCAGGGCCACATCACCCTCTACCCGGCCGGGGCGCCCGTGCCGCTGGCTTCGACGCTGAACTACCGAGCGGGCCAGACCCGCGCGAACAACGCAATCGCGCCGCTCGGGGCCGGTGGAGCGGTCGCCGCCGTTTGCGGGCAGAGCGCCGGCACCACCCATTTCATCATCGACGTCACCGGGTATTTCGAGTGAGGAGCTGCCTCCTCGACCTTGCCTGTCAGCTCCCGCGCCGGTCGCCGCGGTCTACTCAACGGCCTTGAAAGGCAGCTCCAACCCGAAGGAGTCGACGTCGACGGTCGTCGCGACTCCATAGACCCCGGAGACATTCGGAGCCGGGGAGCAGAGACTTGCCTCCCCATCCCCGAAGGCCACCCTCACTGACCGGGGAGTGAGCTCCTGGGCATCGGCCGGGTAATACAGCGTGGAACCCACTCGCGTACCTTCGGAGAAATTGGAGTAGTGCGTGACGTAGGGAGTGCCGCTGCAGTCCGGCGTCGTGTAGTAAACGTAGATCGCACGGGAATCGAAGATACCAGTGCCCGGGTGAACGTAGAACGTCACCCAGACGCCGTTGATCTCACGGGCAACCAGGTTGTCCGTGAGCGAGTAGCCGACCAACTTGCCGTGCTTATCGAGGACGCGGAAGCCATGCGGCTGCGAAGAATTTCCGTTGCCCGCGTAAGCGAGCCTCGCCGCCGAAAGAAACAGACTCACTACGGCGACGACCAAAGTTGCCGACTTGAACACTCTGCTGGGGGTCCGGAAAACAGGGCGCATTTTGTCTCTTCCTTGGTGCCATTTTCGGCACCTGTTTCCGGCGGCACTCTCACCACGTAGCCACCCGCCGCCAAGCGGTTGTGTCTATCGTTTTTGTGTGAGAGCGCAAAATAGCACTCGCGCAACCCGAAGAGAATTGGACCGTGGTCGTAGGAGATTGGTCGGAAATGCTGCTCGGATCAACGGGAAGAAGGTTCGGGCGATTACTGCCCAACTCCCTCTTTTGGTCCTCTCCTTGCAGCAGCTTCATCAGGTCGCGAGATTGGCAATGCACCACATCCTCCTGATCGAAGACGACGAGCTCCTCCGGGAGGGGCTGAAACAGGTCCTGGAGGAGGACGGCTGTCTCGTTGCCGCGGCGTCGGATGGCGCGTCGGGCATGGACCTTCTCCGCGAGGGCGAGATCTCGCCGTGCCTGATCCTCCTCGATCTCATGATGCCGGGGATGAACGGCTGGGACTTTCTCCAGCTCCACGGCCGGCATCCGGCGCTTTCGAAAATTCCGATCGTGGTCGCCTCCGCGTATCCCTTCGCGGAGAGAGAGGTCTATCCGGGAATCGTCCTGCGCAAGCCCTTCTCACCCGCGCGGTTGAAGCAGCTCATCTCGGACCATTGCCTTTGCGGCGACGGCGTGACCCCGGAATCCCGGGCGCACCAGCGCGTCTGACCGCTCGCTAAGTCGTTCAGCGGACGGCGAGAGGGCTTCCGCGCTCGCCCGCGAGCGGGCAAGGCAGAGGTCTTGCACCGCGGACCCCAAGAGATGATTTCAACACGAAGGGGCTTCTCTGGCCGCCCGGCCGAGAGCAAAATCGATCCGTGAGCCGCCAGGTTCTCCTCGTCGAGGACGATCCCGATCTTCTCGGGTCGCTCGCGTCATTTCTGCAGGGAGAGGGCTACAAGGTCGAATGCGCGCGCCACGGTCTGGAGGCGCTCGGCCGGCTGCGGGGCGGCTGCCGCCCCGACGTGATCCTGCTCGACCTGATGATGCCGATCATGACCGGCTGGGAGTTTCGCGACGCACAGCGCCAGGACTCAGACCTGTGCCACATTCCCGTCGTCGTCGTGTCCGGCATGAACGACAGCGCGCGGCACGCAGCATTCCTCGAGGCGGACGGCTACGTCCAGAAGCCAATCCCCGTCGAGACGCTGATCGAGACGCTCAACCGCTACTGCGACTGAGAAATCCGACGCGTGGTGCTGCCCGCTACGGGAAACGGGCACCCGTCGACGCGACGGCTTGGGACGTGATCGCGACGACTGAAACCTGTCCTCCACCCGTCCGGAAATAGGCGGGAACGGTCGTCAGCGCCCGGTCGGCATCCCGCCACGAGGAGAAGTGACCCCAGTGCAGTCGGAAACAGTCACTTCGCTCGGAGGGGATCAGCCAGAGAGCACCGCCCGGGGAATCGCGTCGCCAGGCATCTTCGAGCGCCCCGTCTCCACACCGGGTTCCCAGGTCGATCGTGTAATTGCCCGCTGTCGCCCGCAACAGGCGCAGGCGCCCGGCTTCGGCCTGCTTCGACCACTTCTCGCCCGGCGCCCGGGTCAGGCCTGATGGGGGAGCGGGCGGCGGCATCTCGGCCCTCCGCGTCGCGACGGCGTTGCCGATCGGACGCGCGACCACCCGCTCCGGAGGAGGAGTATCCTCGGCGACGCTCTTCGTTGGTTCTTCCCGTGCGGCGTCCGCCGGCGGATCCTTCGCCCCTCTCCCCGCTATGGCAGGGTTCCCGCGTTTTCCGAACCAGTATCGCAGCCCGACGTAAACAGCGTGCGCGTCGAACTTTTTCTCCGGATCGTTCGAGGATCGGGTCTCGAACTTGTAGCCGGGCAGGAGCTCCACGTTTCGGCCGAGCGCGAAAGAGCCGCCCAGGGAGAAGACCCATCGGCGGTCCCGCCGGAGACCCTCGTCCGGGTGGCGGTCGTCCACGAAACGGTGCGCGTACTGTTGCGGCCGGTACCGGATCTCCATCCCGAGCCTGTGGAGGCCGCCGGCGAGCGGCGTCGACAACTGAGCGCTGTAGGTCTGGCGGTCGTAGGTGAATCGTGGACCATCCGCGCGGTTCTGTTCCCAGCGGTAACCGACGTCGAGGGTCGCCCGTCGGAGCCTCTGCCGCAGCTCCAGGCCGACGTACCGGTTGGTGGCGTCGCGCTCCGCGTTCTCGTCATAGCGCCGCAGCCGATAAGCGCCGTACAGCCGGAGGCGGTTCGACGGCGAAATGCGATAGTGGATCCTTGGCTCGAAGACGTACTGATCGCCGAGCTCGCGATCTTCGGAAGAGCCTTTGAGCGCGAGCTCGCCGACGGCCTCCATGGACAGCTTCCGCGTGATCTTCTGCTCGTACGAGGAAGTCAGGCTGTGGCTGATCCGGTCCCAACGATCCGTGTTCTGGTAGTTGTGCGAGGCGACCTCGTACTCGACCTCGACTGTGTCCGTCTCGAAGTGGGTTCCCGCGCCGAAGACGGCGCCGTAGTCGCGCACGGGTTCCTCGTCGTGGTTGATGTTGCTCTCGTAGACGCCGGTCGAGCTGACGAAGAACGAAAACGGTCGCAGCCACGCCGCGCCGTCATCCACCGAGCCCGGCGAAGCCGGTTCCGGAAGCACCCGCTGGGAAAGCGTGCCTGCGGGCGCGATTCGGGGGCTCGAGTCGACCGCCGCGCTGAGTCCGCAGTCGAGCGCGACGGTTCTCGTCGAGCGGTGAGATCCCGAGATTGTTCGGAGCAGAGGCTCAGTTCGCGCGCCGGCATCCTTCGTATGTTCCCAGTCGAGAGCGAGGCTGAAATCGCTCGTCCCGCGGCTCGACTCGCGACAGGGCGCGCCGGCGACTTGCGCCGGGCCGACCGTCAGAACGGTGGCGAGAGCGATGGATGAGAGCAAAATCATAAGACCCCCATTCGTGCGCCGATTCGCGCGCCCGCGTCGACGCGCTCTTCCGCGAGCTCGAGGAGACTTTCCGTGAATGCCTGCCGCTCCTCGAAGCGTGTGCTCAAGTAGACGTGACGCGCGATCGTGAGCGTCGCGTAGGCCCGGACTGCGGGGCGGGTCGTTGGACCCGAAAGCGAGACGAACTGCTCCTCGAATGCGCGCTCGCAGTCAGACAGGGCCGTGGCATCCCCGAAGATCCGCAGCGCCTGCTCCGAAAGATGACCCAGGAAGTTGCCCGCGTCGAGCGCGGGGTCTCCCTGGCAGAAGAGATCGAAGTCGACGAGGTGGAGACGCGGCCCGTTCACCAGGACCTGGTCGGCGTAGAAATCGCGGTGGATTCCCCGCGGGGCGGTTGTCGAGACCCCGGCGGCCAGGCGCTCGCATTTCTCGAGGAGCCGGGCGAGGCGCCGGCTCCACGCCGGCCGAGATGCGGAGAGCTCTCCGAGCTTCTCTTGCAGGATCGCAATCTCGTCGGCGATCGAGTGGGAGCGTCGCGGAAGGATGCCGGCGCGATGGAGCTTGCAAGCGGCCCGGGCGACCCGGCCCGCGAGCGCCGCGTCGCCGGGCTCCCCGAACAGATGCGATGCGGGGAGCCCTGGGACCTTTCGCTGAACCGACATGCGGTATTCGCGAACGACCCCGACCGGCTCGGGCACGCCGATCCCATCCTCGGCGCCATCCCCGAACCCGCGGTCGCGCAGGAGTCGAAGAAGGCGGTCGCCCTCCTTCGGCGACCCGCGTGCCCGCGCCTTTCCGACGAGGGTGACGCGGTCGGAGCCGACGTTGCCTCGGTCCGACTCGAAGTCGTACTCGACGAGGCACCGCCTCCCTGGCTTGTAGCGCACGACGCGAATCGAGAGCAGTCTCGCGGCTCTGCCGACGAGCAGTCCGATCCGCCGCTCGGCGTCCTTCGGGTCCGTCGCCCGCGCGAGAAACGGCATCGCGGCGTCCGTCGCGGCGGCGAAGGGATCGGAGACCGAAACAGTCAACTCGAGACCCCCCGTCTCTCGGAACGTCGCGTCTCCGGCGAGATCACGTTCGCCACGACGCCCCGGAGCGTCTCGGCGACGCGTTCGGTCGAGTAGCTCTGCAGAGCCCGCGCCCGGGCCCGCTGACCGAGCGCGAACGCCGCCTCGGGATGCGCCAAGAGCTCCGACAGCGCCGTCGCGAGGGCCGCGACGTCGTCGGGCGGCACGACCCGGCCGCATCCCTGCAGGACGTGTGGCAGATCGGAGACCGAGCTCGCCACGATCGGCCGGCCCATCGCCATCGCGTCGTAGACCTTCATCGGCATTTGGTAACCCGCCGCTTCGCTGTCCGACTGAGGGATCGCGACGACGTCCGCCGCCGCCAGCAGCCGGGGCATCGAGTCGTTCGGAACCATCGGAATCCGGATCAGAGGAAAATTCCGCCACTCCGGCTCGGCGAGGTCTTTGTCCGGCCGGCAAGTGACCGCGAGCTGCGCGCCGGGGATCGCGGCCACCGCCCGAGCGAGCGTCTCGACGCCCTTGTGCGCGCGCGGGGTACCGGGGAATAGAACGGTCGGTCCGTGGAAGCCGAACGCCGCGCGAGCCTCATGGCGATCGACCGCAGCCGGGTTGAACACATCGATCGAGGAACCGTGGGGAAGGAGCGTCCCTCCAAAACGGCGCTGCAATGCGGTCGAGGAGACGGTGATCGCGGAAGCGGCCCCGACCGCTCGCGTCAGCAGGGAAACATAAACGGCGGAAGCAGGCCGGGACGGGTCGGCCATCTCGGGATTCGCTTCCCACTCCTCACGCGGCGCGAGCGTGACGTCGAGGTCGTCCATGTCGAGGATGACCGGCACGCCCCGGCATTCCGCGGCGACCAGCGCCGCTCCGAACGAAGCGAGGTGCGGTTTGACGGCGATCAGGACGTCCCCGTCTGCGGCCGCGACGAGCTCCAGGAGGTTGCGCGCGAATTTGGGGAAGCGCCGCTCGGTGACCGTCCGAATCCAGGGCTCCGCGGGAAGCGCGTCCCAGAGCCCGATCCGTTCGACCGGGCCGGCGAGCGTGACCTCCGCGAACCGCCGCGCCGCCAGCACAACGCGGTAGGCGCGCATCGCAGCGTTGGTCGAGAGGTTGTGAGAAAGGACGGTGATCTTCACAGCGCCCCCTCACCGCGGGAGAGCGCCTCTTCGAGCAGCAGCGGCGCGAGGTGCGCATCCTCCGTCCAGAGCGTCACGAGGCCCTCCGCGATTCGAACGAGCCCAGCGGCCACATGGAACGCGAGCCTCGACGCGATGTCGGACTCCGGCCGCAGCGCTTCGTACGCCGCCGCCGCGTCCTCGAGCACGGACCAGGATCGGGTCTCGCCCCGGCGCAGGCGGTCAACCCAGCACCATGTCCCGAAGTAGGCGACGTCGCGCGCGGGGTCCGCGAGCTGGAATCGGTCCCAATCGATCAAGACCGAACGGTCCGGCCCAACGAGAACGTTTCGCGGCGAGAAGTCCCCGTGGCTGGGGACGAGCTCATGCTCCTTTCTCCGCGACTCCTCGACGGCATCGACCACTCGCTCGACCTTCGCCCCGAGCATGGAATCGAGCCGAGTGATCCGTTCCGCCTTGCGCCGCAGCGAGCGCAGGATTCCGCGCGCGCTCCGGCGCCGCGTCGGGCGCGCGTCGCTCCCGTGGAGCGCGGCCGCGAGCCGCACGGCGTCCTGCACGGCGCCGGCATCTGGCTCACCCATTTCAGCCAGCGCTCGGCCGGCCACGCGTTCGAGAACGAGGACGCGGTGCTCGCGCAGATACTCGATCGGCCGCGGCAGGCCGGGCGGATCCCGTCGCTCACCGAACGAGGAAGACCACAGCGCTTGCATGTTCGTGAAGCAGGCTTCGCCGCCGTCGTCGGAGTAGATCTTCGCGACAACCGGATGGGCCGAGTCGGTGAGCAGGGGAATCGTCGTGCGGTCCGGACGCCCGACCGCGAACGGCTCTCCGTCGGGAAAGTAGCCACGGGCACGCAGAATCAGCAGGATGTCGCTCGGGGCGACGGCCCGCTCCGAACTCTGCGCGACTGCGTTCACGTCGCAACTCCAGCGAGACGCCGCTCGAGGCGCTCCTGCCGCGCCGCCAGCTCCGCGTCCCACCAGGCCCGACACTCCCGGGCCGCCTCGACCGTCTCGGGAGGGAACTCGTCGAAGGCTCTCTCGTATTTGAGCTCCGAGAGAAGGTCGCCCGACAATCTTTCGAAAAGCGCCACTTTTTCCGGCAGCATCTCCGCTCGCCAGTTGCGTAGTCCCGGAGTCGCCGGAAGCCACGCGCTCTTCGCGGAGAGTTTCGCGTCGGACTTCGTCTTGCCCGCGTAGAAAGAGACCATCTCGGGCGCGAACGGAAGATCAAGGAACCCGGCAAGGCTCCGAAGCGTCGCCTCGGGGTCGGCGACGAGGTCTTCGTATCGAACCTCGCGGTAGAGCTCGGATCCCAATCGAGCGCCTTCGCGCCGGCCGCTGTCGACCTGCCACCGCCACCAGAGGGCGCACACCCCGACGGGCTCTTCGCGCCAGAGGGCGAACTTGCCCGGCCCCTTCTCTTCGCTCGCCCACTCGAGCGTCGAGAGCGCGACGTCCCGGCCGTCGCGAACGATGTGGATCACCCGGGCGCGCGGAAAGAGTGCATGGAGGAGCGGGAGGTAACGCACGTAGTCGGGCGTTTTCTCTCCGGCGAGATCCTTGCCGTGGAGGCGCGCGTGCTCGGAGTAGAGCTCGCTCACGAATTCGGAGTAGGTCCTGGCGCGCGACGCCGCCGCTCGCCCGGCGGCCTCGGAGACCCCGAGTCTCACGAAGCGCCGGTAGCGCAGAACCCGATCGACGAGCTCGTCGGTGAGTGGGACGTCTTCCTTTGCCCCACATCGCGCGACGGCCCTCGGAACGAAGTGTGAGTCGTTGGCGACCGCCAGATCCGGGTGGCTGTCGAGCATCCGCTGGAGGAGCGTGGTGCCGGAACGGGGGCAGCCGACGAGAAAGAGGTAGGGATTCTTCCGCGCCGCGATCGGCGGCTTCGGATGCCGCTCGGGTCTCTGATCCGCCGGTCGCATCGTGGCGCTCATGCCTTCGACACCCGCGGGAAGTCGTGTCGGCTCACTTTCATTTCGTAGAGCTGGCGATAGCGGCGGTCCCGGGCCATGAGCTCCTCGTGGCCTCCACGCTCGACGACCTGGCCGCTCTCGAGGATCACGATTTGATCGGCGTCGGTCGCGGACGCGAGATCGTGAGTGATGAGGATGCACGTCTTTCCCGCCATGACGTGGTCGAGCGCGTTCCGGACTTTGCCCTCGTTCTCGACGTCGAGGCCGGACATCGGCTCGTCCAGGATCAGGATGGGCGCTTTTCGGATCAGTGCCCGGGCGATGCCGATCCGGCGACGCTCTCCGCCCGAGAGGCTGGCGCCCCGTTCTCCGATGACTGTGTCGTAGCCCTTCTCGAGCTCGACGATGAACTCGTGCGCGTTGGCCGCGCGCGCCGCGGCGACGATCTCTTCGTCGGTCGCCCCGAGCTTCCCGTAGGCGATGTTTTCCCGGATCGTCGTGCCGAAGAGAAGGGAGTCCTGGAGAACGATTCCGATCTCCCTTCTCAGCGATTCGCAGCGGTACTCGCGGATGTCCACTCCATCGATCGAGATCGATCCGGTCACGGGGTCGTAGAAGCGCAGGATCAGGCTCACGAGGGTGGACTTCCCGGCGCCGGAGGCGCCCACGAGCGCCAGCTTCTGTCCGGCCGGGATGGAAAACGAGACGTCTTTGAGGACGGGCCTCCCATCTCCGTAGTCGAACGTGACGTTGTCGAAGACGATCGACCCGGCCAGACCGCTCGCCTCGATCGCGTTGGGCTGGTCCTGGATCTCGGGCTCGGCTTCCAGGATCTCGCCGATGCGCTCCGAGCTCACTGAGGCCTTCGCGAAGTTCTTCGAGAGCTTGGTCAGGTCGCGGATCGGCCGATAGAGATGCGAGAGGTAGGAGCTGAATACGATGACAGTGCCGAGAGTCATGCGGCCGGAAAGAACCTCGAGCGAGCCGAAAAGGACAATCGCGGCCGTTCCGATCGCCCGGGTGATCTCCACTCCCCGCGTCGCCGCCGCTTCGATCCGAGCGGTCCGGATCCCCTCCTCGAGGCTGGCGGAGCTTTCCTTCTCAAAGCGCTCCGCCTCGTACTTCTCACGTCCAAAGGCCTGCACGATGGGAACGGCCCCCAGGATTTCGGTGAGCTGCGAAGCGATCTTTCCCTCTTTCCGCCGCTGGCGGGCCACCGAATGTCGGACGGTGCGATAGCGATAGAAGAACGTCACGAGGAGGATCGGGAACGTCGCGAGCACGATCAGGCCGAGCCTCCAGTCGAGCCACAACATGATCCCGAGCATCCCGACGATGGTGATCATGTCTCCGGCGAGGCCCAACGCGGCGTCGGCGAAAATGTCGCGAAGAGTGTTCGTGTCGGCCGCCATCTTGGAGAGCAACTCCCCCGAGCGTGTGCGGCTGTGGAACGACAGCGAGAGCCGCTGGAGGTGGACGAAGAGCTCACGTCGGATTGCATAGACGATCTTCTGACCGGCGCTCGACGTGATCATCTGCTGCAGATACGAGAACAGCCCTCGGAGGACCGCCAGCACGACGATCGCCATCGAGACGACGACGAGGGCCCGGATCTTCTTCTCGTGATCGAGGCCTGCGAGCACTGAGAGAGCGCGCGGTGGCCGCTTGCCGAGCAGGATGTAGTCGAAGACGACTTTGAGAGGCCACGGCATCAGCAGCTGGGTCCCGATGAAGCCGAACATGCAGAGAACCGCCAGGGCGAGCCTTCCCCTCATTCGGGCGAGGTTTTCGAATGCGAGGGAGGTCAAGCGCGATCGTCTCATCGCTCGCGCACCTCGATGAGCGCTTCGTCGCGCGCCGCTTCCGGCGGCGCGATACCTTTCGCGTTCGCCGTGATGTATCCCTCGCTCTCCAGGTACAGCAGGACCTCCCGCGCCGCCTCTTCCGGGGTGAGTTTCGTCGTGTCGACCACAACCTGCGCGTCGGCGGGTGGCTCATACGGGTCGGAGATACCGGTGAAGTGGGGGACCAGTCCCGCGCGGGCCCTGGCGTAGAGTCCCTTCCGGTCGCGCTCCTCGCAGACCTCGATGGGGGTTGCCACATGGATCAGCACGAAGCCGCCGCCGGGCGCGACCATCTCGCGGACCTCCTTTCGCACCCGGTCGTAGGGTGCGATCGGCGCGCACAGCGCGATGCCGCGGTTCTTCGTGATCTCGGAGGCCACGAACCCGATGCGCCGGATGTTGATGTCGCGGTGCTCGCGCGAGAAGGCGAGCTCCGACGAAAGGTGTTTGCGCACGATGTCGCCGTCGAGCAGGGTCACCGGGCGTCCTCCGATCTCGAGCAGCTTGATCATCAGAACGCGCGCGATCGTGGACTTGCCCGCGCCCGAGAACCCGGTGAAGAAGACCGTGAAGCCCTGCTGTTGGCGCGGGGGGTGCGTGCGGCGCAGCTCCTGCGCGACTTCGGGAAACGTGAACCAGCCGGGCAGCTCCTCCCCCTTCTCCAGGCGACGGCGCAGCTCGGTTCCGGAGATGGTGCGGGTGTAGGTGCCCTCGGCGACCTCGTCGAGCGGCTGATAGTCCCCGATGTCTTCGACGTAGACCATCGTCTGGAAGGGAACCATTTGCATCCCGAGCTCCGCCTCGTGCCGGCGCAAGAGCGCCTGCGCCGCGTACGGGTCGTAGAAGTGATTTCCGCCCGAGTCGTGGCCGGGACCGGCGTGGTCGCGGCCGACGATGAAATGCGTGCACCCGTAGTTCTTGCGGATGATTGCGTGCCAGACGGCTTCGCGTGGCCCGGCCATGCGCATGGAGAGCGGAAGGAGCGCGAGCCGGACACCTCCG
>DASYUL010000107.1:0-14605 GCA_036001245.1 Thermoanaerobaculia bacterium | reverse complement strand
CATGAAAAAGCGAATGATTCTGACTCTCGTCGGCATGGCCGTTTTCATCGGCGCCATTGCCTTCGTGAAGATCCGGCAGGTCCAGGCGGCGATCGCGCAGAACTCGTCCTTCCAGCCGCCGCCCGAGGCCGTCACGACGGTCCGCGCCACACAGGAGCGCTGGCCGTCGAGCGTCGCAGCGATCGGCACGGTCGAGGCCGTCCACGGCGTGACCGTCGCCGCGGACCTGCCCGGCCTCGTGTCGCGGATCGAGTTCGATTCCGGCAAAAAGGTGCGGGCCGGCGACGTGCTCGTGCGTCTCGATACCCGACAGGAGCAGGCTCAGCTCGCGGCCGCCGAGGCGCAGCGCAACCTCTCGACCGTCAACTTCGAACGGATGAAAGGGCTGCGCGACAAGGGCATCACGTCGCAGGCGGAGTACGACAAGGCCGCGGCCGAGCACAAGCAGGCGGTCGCGCAGACGGGGGAGACGCAGGCCTCGATCGGGCGCAAGACCATCCGCGCGCCGTTCTCCGGGTTTCTCGGTATCCGCCAGGTAAACCTCGGCCAGTACCTGAAGCCCGGCGATCCGATCGTGCCGCTGCAATCGCTCGACCCGATCTATGTGAACTTCGACGTGCCTCAGCAGCAGGTCGGCGACCTTCGAGTCGGCGCGGAAGTGCGGGTGAAAGCTCAAGGCATCGAGGACTCCGAAGCGAGGGGCACGATCACGGCCGTTAACTCGGTCGTCGACGAGGGCACCCGCAACATCCAGGCCCAGGCCACGCTGGCGAACCCCGAAGAGAAGCTGCGGCCCGGGATGTTCGTCGAGACGCAGGTCGTGCTGGGAGCGAGCACGCCAGTCGTCGCGCTGCCGACGTCCGCGATCAGCTACGCGCCGTACGGCAACTCGGTCTTCATCGTCGGCGACATGAAGGGCAAGGACGGGAAACCGTATCGTGGCGTGCGGCAGCAGTTCGTCAAGCTCGGCGCGTCGCGCGGCGACCAGGTCGCGGTCGTCTCCGGCGTCAAGACGGGCGAGGAGGTCGTGACCTCCGGAGTCTTCAAGCTCCGCAGCGGCGCCGCGGTCGTCGTCAACAACAAGGTGCAGCCGTCCAACAACCCGGCGCCGAAGCCGGAAGACAGCTGAAGCGATTCTGTAGTCGGGAAGGGACATCGAAATGAAGTTCACGGACCTCTTCGTCAAGCGGCCAGTCCTGGCGATCGTCGTCAACCTGGTCATCCTGATCGCGGGGCTGCAGGCCATCCGCTCGCTCACCGTGCGGCAGTACCCGCGCAGCGACATCGCGGTGGTCAAGGTGACGACCGCCTACATCGGCGCGAACGCCGACCTCGTGCGGGGGTTCATCACCACACCCCTCGAGCGCGTGATCGCCAGCTCCGACGGCATCGACTACCTCGAGTCATCCAGCGCGCAGGGCGTCTCGACGATCACCGTGCACCTGAAGCTGAACTACGACACCAACGCGGCCCTGACCCAGATCCAGGCGAAAGTCGCGCAGGTGCGCAACGACCTGCCGCCGGAAGCCGAGGCGCCGATCATCGAGCTCGAGACGGCGGACGCCCAGTTCGCCGCGATGTATATCGGCTTCTCCTCAAACGAGCTCGATCAAAACCAGATCACCGATTACCTGACGCGCGTCGTGCAGCCGAAGCTCTCGGCGATCAGCGGGGTGCAGCGGGCCGACATCCTGGGAGGCCGCACCTTCGCCATGCGCGTCTGGTTGAAGCCCGAGAGGATGGCCTCACTCGGCATCTCGCCGTCGGAGGTTCAGGAAGCCCTGTCGAAGAACAACTACCTTTCGGCGCTCGGCAGCACCAAGGGATCCATGGTGTCGGTCAACCTGATCGCGAACACAGACCTCAAAACTCCGGAGGAGTTCCGGCAGCTCGTCGTCAAGGAGAAGAACGGCACCGTCGTGCGGCTCGGCGAGATCGCCGACGTCGTGCTCGGCGCCGAGAACTACGAGTCGGACGTCCGGTTCAACGGACAGTCCGCAACGTTCATGGGGATCTGGGTGCTCCCCAACGCCAACTCGCTCGACGTGATCAGCCGGGTGCGGGAAGCGATGCCCGAGATCCAGGCGCAGCTTCCGGCGGGAATGAAAGCCGGCATCCCGTACGACTCCACGAGGTACATCCGCGACGCGATCAAAGAGGTGCTCACGACTCTTTCCGAGACCCTTCTGATCGTCATCGTGGTCATCTTCCTGTTCCTGGGCTCCTGGCGCTCGGTGCTCATCCCGATCGTGGCGATCCCGCTCTCGCTCGTCGGCGCGGTCTTCCTGATGATGCTGGTCGGTTTCACGATCAACCTGCTCACGCTCCTCGCCATCGTCCTGTCCGTCGGCCTCGTGGTCGACGACGCGATCGTCATGGTCGAGAACGTGGAGCGGCACATCCAGCTCGGTGAGCGCCCGTTTTCGGCGGCGCTCAAGGCCGCGCGCGAGCTCGTCGGCCCGATCATCGCCATGACCATCACGCTCGCCGCCGTTTACATGCCGATCGGGATCCAGGGCGGCCTGACCGGCGCGCTCTTCCGCGAGTTTGCGTTCACGCTCGCGGGCGCGGTGATCATTTCCGGGATCGTGGCGCTGACCCTCTCGCCGATGATGTCCTCGAAGCTCCTGCGCTCGGGCGATCCCGAGCGCGGCTTCGCCGGCTGGATCAACCGACGGTTCGATGCCGTCCGTCGCGGCTACGAGCGGACGCTGTCCGGGACGCTCCGGTACCGGCCGGTCGTCTTTGCCGTCTGGGTGATCGTCGCGCTGCTCATCGTGCCGTTCTACATGTTCTCGCAGCGGGAGCTCGCGCCGAAGGAGGACCAGAGCGTCGTCTTCGGAATCATTCAAGCGTCCGCGAACTCGACGCTGGACCAGACGAAGCTCTTCTCGTCGCAGGTCGCCGACGTCTACCGGTCGTTTCCCGAGAACGAGAGCATCTTCCAGCTCACCTTTCCGTCAGGCGGTTTCGGCGGCATGGTCACGAAGCCGTGGAGCGAGCGGAAAAAGAGCACCGAGCAGCTCCAGGTCGAGGCGGCGATGAAGCTCGGGCAGATCCCGGGCGTGCGCGTCATCTCGCTCGTCCCGCCCGCGCTGCCGGGCGGCGGGGACTTCCCGGTCGACTTCGTCATCGCGTCGACGGCGGAGCCGCAGCAGCTCGCGGAGTTCGCCGGCCGGCTCGTGCAGAAAGCGTTCGCCAGCGGACTCTTCATGTTCGCCGACGCGGACCTGAAGTTCGACCAACCGCAGGCCGAGGTCGTCTTCGACCGCGACAAGCTGCGGTCCCAGGGCGTCGACCTGTCCAAGGCCGGGCAGGACCTCTCGACGATGCTCGGCGGCAACTACGTCAACCGCTTCAGCATCCAGGGAAGGAGCTACAAGGTCATTCCGCAGATCAAGCGCGCCGAACGGCTGACACCCGATCAGCTCGAGCAGATCTACGTCACCGGAAAGGACGACCGGCTCGTGCCGCTGTCGACCTTCGCGACGATCAAGACCTCCACCGAGCCGCGCGAGCTGAAGAGGTTCCAGCAGCTGAACGCCGTGCGTATCCAGGGCGTGATCCCGCCGGGCGTGTCGCTCGACGCCGCGCTCACCATGCTCGAGAACGAGGCGCGAAAGATTCTCCCGAAGGGCTTCACGATCGACTACGCCGGCGAGTCCCGCCAGCTGCGCACCGAGGGGAGCAAGTTCCTCGGAACGTTCCTGCTCTCGGGAATCTTGATCTACCTCGTTCTCGCGGCGCAGTTCGAGAGCTTCCGCGACCCGTTCATCATCCTCGCGGGGTCGGTGCCGCTCGCGCTCTCCGGCGCGCTGCTCTTTCCGTTTCTCGGGGCGACGACCCTGAACATCTACAGCCAGATCGGGCTCATCACGCTCGTCGGCCTCGTGGCGAAGAACGGGATCCTGATCGTGGAGTTCGCGAACAACCTCCAGGAGCAGGGGCGCGAGAAGTTAAAGGCCGTCATCGAGGCGGCCGCGACGCGGTTGCGCCCGATCCTGATGACGACCGCGGCCACCGTGATGGGGCACCTCCCGCTCGTCTTCGCGAGCGGGCCCGGCGCCGGTGCGCGCAACTCGATCGGAATCACGCTCGTGTCCGGCATGATCATCGGATCGGTCTTTACGCTCTTTTTCGTCCCCGCGATCTACGTGCTCGTGGCGCGGACGAGGACAAAAGTCGCATCCGCTGAGGAGAATCCGGAAGATGCCGCTCCGGAGCTCGTCGAGGTCGCGGTGTGAGCGAAGGACCGTCTCCGCGGCGGGGCCCCCAACGGGCCGGGGTATTGCCTAGAATGAGACTCGTGGAATCTCTCGAGACGGCTCCGCGCCGGACACGCCCTTCGCGTGAGGAGGGCCTCGCTCCGGCTCTCTCGGCCATCGCACGCGCGGTGGCCGAGAGTATGAGCCTGAAGGACGTGTTCTCGCGCGTCGCGGAGGCGGCGCGGCTGGCGCTGCCGTTCGACACCATGGGCGTCAACGTAACGGAAAACTTCGATCTGCCTCTGGACGCGATGCCGGAGGACGAAGCGTTCTCGGTCTACTCGGCCGTGGGAACGCAAGGGATCGAGGAAATCGGTCTGCGCTACCGCCGGTCCGACGTCTCGCCGCGGCTTCGACTCCCCGCGATCGGTGAGGTCGTCCGGCACTCCGACATCACCACTCAGCTCGATGCTTCCTACTCGCTCGACCGCCAGGCGATCGAGCTCGGAACGCGCTCGCTGCTCGTCACGCTCCTGCCGGGGCCCCGTCCGCTGGGGAGCATCTGGTTCTCTTCGAGAGAGACCGACGTCTACCTGCCGGAGGACGAGGAGACCATTCTCGCGATCGCCGACCTCGTCTCGCTGGCGCTCCAGCACGAGCGGCTCTTCCGGAAGGAGAAGGAACGGCGTCAGCGGAGCGAGGCGCTCGAGGCTCTCGTGCCGATGCTCTCGAAGGCACTGGACATCCGCGAGGTCTTCGATCAGCTCTCGGCGGCCGTCGCCGGAATCCTCCCGCACGACCGGATGGCGCTCGGGCTGCTCTCGAAGGACCGGCAAACCGTGCGCATCCACGCCTATTCCGGCGAGCGGATGGCCGACATGCCGAAGACGATCCCGCTCGACGACGACGCGCGCGAGAGTGCCGACTGGAGCTTCTTCCTCGTGGCGGACATCCGCCGCGAACCGGGTTGCTGCACGGAGAAGTTCGAGCTCATGAAGCGTGACGGGATCCGCTCGATGCTCCGCGTTCCGATCCGCCTCGAAGGGGAAATCGTCGGCGGCCTGAACTTCCTCTCGCGCAACGTGGCGCAGTTTCGGGAAGAGGACGCGGACATCGCCCGCCGCATCGCCGACCAGGTCGCGCTGGTCCTCTCGCACGAACAGATCGCGGAGGAGGCGCGGATCGCCGCCGAAGCCCGCGAGGAGGCGATCCGGCTCGAAGGGCGGGTGGCCTCGCTCACCGAGCAGCTCGTCTCGTTCGGCGGGGCGCGGAAGATCATTGGAAATTCGAAGAGCTGGCGCGAGGTGCTCGACCTCGTGTCGAAGGTCGCGCCCACGGAAGCGACGGTGCTCCTCACAGGAGAGTCGGGGACCGGCAAAGAGGTCGTGGCGCGAGCGATCCACGCGGCGTCGCCGCGATCCGGAAAGCCGTTTCTTGCGATCAACTGCGCGGCGTTGCCGGAGCAGCTCCTGGAGTCCGAGCTCTTCGGATACGAGCGCGGCGCCTTCACGGGCGCTCTCCAGTCGCGCGCCGGGAAGATCGAGCAGGCGGCGGGAGGGGTGCTCGTCTTGGACGAAGTCGGAGAGATGTCACCGTCGGTCCAGGCGAAGTTCCTGCGCGTCCTGCAGGAGCGCGAGTTCCAGCGCCTCGGCGGCTCGCGGGTGCAGAAGGCGGACGTGCGCGTGATCGCGGCCACCAACCGCGACATCACGGCCGCGCTCGCGTCCGGGCAGTTCCGAGAGGACCTGTACTACCGGTTGAAAGTGTTCGAGATCGCGCTGCCGCCGCTGCGCGAGAGGAAAGAGGACATCCTCCTGCTCGCGGAATCGTTCGTCCAAGAGATCGCCCCGAAGGTCGGTGCGTGCGCCGGGATCTCGAAGGAGGCGCGGGACGCGTTGCTCGCATACTCGTGGCCCGGCAACGTGCGCGAGCTCCGCAACGCGATCGAGCGCGCGATCATCCTCTGTGCCGGCGGCCTGATCACGGCGGCGCATCTACCGCTACCGCAGAACGGCGGCAACGGCCGCGGAGCGGCGTGGGCCGCGACGGCGGGGAAGAGCCTCGAAGACGTCGAGCGCGAGCTCGTGGAGAACGCGTTGAAGGACGCCCGCAACAACAAGGCTCAGGCGGCGCGGCTGCTGGGCATCACGCGCGCGCAGCTCTACTCGCGGATCCAGAAGTACGGGATCGTCTGACCCGCCGACATTCGATGACCCTTCATCGCCTCGTCGACCTCGAGGCTGCGTGAGGTTTGCGCTGGTCGAGATCGAAATCGGTTCGGAGCCCTTCCACCCCGGTCTCGCACAGGTTTCCAGGATCTAGGATCGGGTCGTGGTTCTGCCCTTCGCGCCTCCGCTCGCGCCCATGTTGTCCAGCCCCGCAGGCGCCCTGCCCGGCGGTGACGGCTGGCAGTTCGAGCCCAAGTGGGACGGGTTTCGAACGCTGGTGTTTCGCGACGGCGACGAGATCCTGCTGCAGAGCCGCGACGAGAAGCCGATGAACCGTTACTTCCCCGAGCTCACCGCGCCGCTCGCCGCCGCGCTGCCGGAGCGCTGCGTCGTCGACGGCGAGATCGTCATAGCGAGGAGCGGAGGGCTCGACTTCGAGGCGCTCCTCCTCCGCATCCATCCGGCCGCGTCGCGCGTGCAGCTCCTGGCCGAACAGACGCCGGCCTCCTTCGTCGCCTGGGACCTCCTGGCGCAGGGCGACGAGGACCTGCGCGATGCCCCGCTCGAGGTAAGGCGAGAACGGCTCGAGCAGGTGCTGGCCCAGGCGGCGTCGCCGGTGCACCTCTCTCCGGCGACACGAGATCGCGCCGTAGCCTTCGACTGGTTCCGTCGCTTCGAGGGCGCCGGGCTCGACGGCGTCATGGCCAAGCGTCTCGATGCACCTTACCGCGCCGGCGAGCGCACCATGATCAAGGTCAAGCACACGCGTACGGCCGACTGCGTCGTCGCCGGCTTCCGCTGGCACAAGAACGGCGCGGGCACGATGGTCGGCTCGCTCCTTCTCGGCCTCTACGATGACGATCGCACCCTGCACCACGTCGGCGTCACCGCGGCGTTCACCAACGCCGTGCGCCGGGAGCTCGTCTCCGAGCTGGCGCCCCTGCGAGAGAACGCCCTCGAAGGGCATCCCTGGCGCGGCTCCCCCGAGGCCCAGGACGAAGCGAACGCGAAGGGGCAGCGCCTGCCCGGCGCGACGAGCCGGTGGAATCGCGGCAAGGACCTGAGCTGGGAACCGCTGCGTCCCGAGCGCGTCTGCGAGGTCGCATACGACCACATGCAGGGGACCCGCTTCCGGCACGCCGCACGCTTCGTGCGCTGGCGTCCCGACAAGCGACCGCAAGAGTGCCGCTACGATCAGTTGGAGGTCACGCCGGCCTACGAGCTGGAGCGCGTCTTCGGCGCGCGCGACCGGGGCGAGCCGGATCGCACGTCGCGCCAGGGATCGTAGCCGTTCAGCCCGACGGAAAGCACAGCTCGACCGTTTCGATCCATCCGGGACGCTGCTCGGGCCGGTCGAAACGACTTAATCCTCGCGGATCGCCTCGGCGTCGATCGTGATGTAGACGTTGTCGCTCACGACGACGCCGCCCCGATCGAGAGTGTCGTTCCAGTTCACTCCGAAGTCCTTCCGGTCGATGCGGGCAGTGGCGAGGAAACCGGCGCGAGTCTTGGGCCCCTTGTCGACTCCATCCTCCCACCACGATGTCTTCCACTGGCCGAGGTAACGCACGTCCAAAGAGACTGGCCGGGTGATGCCGCGGATCGTCAGCTCGCCCCGCAGTGTTCCCTCGTCCGCGCCGACGAGCTCGACGTCGTTCCCACGGAAAGTGATCTTCGGGTGGTTCTCGACGTCGAGGAAGTCGGCAGTCCGCAGGTGTGCGTCGCGCTCCGGCTCCCCGGTCCAGAGACTCCTGGAGTCAATCGTCACCTCGACGGAGGTCGCCTGCGGGCTGTCGGGATCGAACTCGAGCGTTCCGCGGACGTTCTTGAAATGCCCGCGCACCCACGTGACCATCATGTGGCGGGCTCGAAATTCGGCTGCCGTATGTCCGGGCTCGAAGAACCATTTGGCCATCGCGCCTCCGTCACCTTTCAGACAAGTAGCCTCTTACACCCGACGTGCTGCGTCTCTTTCCGCAACCTGTCGATTTCTCCGCAGGCCCTCTTCCGCGACCGGCTCTTTGATGTCATGTAAGTCACTCGTGGAGCGGGAGTTCTCCCGGCGACCCTTGTGCCCTCGGCGGCACGACTCCTGTAATGACGGCACTCCGGAGACAGAGTGGATGTCGCAGCCGAGCGTCGAAAAACTTCTGGGACGGATCCTGACCGACGACGATTTCCGCCGGTCGTTTTTTCCCGTTCGCGCCGAGAGCTTCAATCTCGCCGCCGTCCACGGTTTCGACCTGACGTCCGTCGAGCGCAGCGCGCTTTCGTCGCTGCGCCGCCGGCCGTTCGAGTGCGCGGCAGCGGATCTCGATGCGCGGATCTCGCGGTCGTCGGCGTCGCAGGAAGCGGTCGCCGCCGGCGGCGAGGGAGGGTTCTGATGTCCCGCGTTCCTCTCATCGCTCTCATTGGCATTCTGGCTGCGGCCTTGGCCTTCGGGCAGGGCGAAGCTCTCCCGCTGACGCTGGAGGAAGCCACGCGCCGCGCGCTCGAGCGCAACACCGCGCTGGCGGTCGAGCGCGAGAACGTCGCGCAGGCCGGTTTCGCCATTCTCGGCGTCCGCGGCGCCTACGACGTCCTCTGGAACGCCGACCTCGGATGGCGGCAGCATACGGACCCGGTCAACTCGGCGTTCTCCGGCGCGCCGTCCGGCGGGCTCGCGCCCGAGGTCGAGAGCGCGACGGCGTCGACGTCGTTCGAGCGGCTCCTGCCGACGGGAGGGACGGTCTCGCTCTTCGGCGGCGCGGATCGGTCGACCACCGACAGCGTCTTCACGATTCTCTCGCCCGCGTACTCGAGCGACGTCGGGGTCGCGTTGCGGCAGCCGCTGCTGCGTAACCTCGCGATCGACCCGGCCCGCGAAGCGATCCGCGTGGCGGCGGCCGACCGGAGCGCCTCGGAGGCGCGACTCACTCGCGTCGTGTCGGACACGACGCGGGAGGTCGACGCGGCGTACTGGAGCCTCGTCGCTGCGCGGCGGGACGTCGCCTCGATCGAGAGCGCCGTTGCGCTCGCGGAGAAGCAACTGTCCGAGACGAAGAGCCGCGTCGAGGCAGGGACGCTCGGCGAGACCGAGGTCGCGCAGCCAACCGCCGAGCGCGAGCGCCGCAAAGGGGACCTGGCGCTCGCCCGGCAGCGCGTCGCAGAGGCGGAGAACACGCTGAAGCTGCTCGTGCTCGGCGACCCGAGAGATCCGGCGTGGTCCGCCGCGATCGTACCGACCGACGATCCGGAGGTCGCGACCTCGCGGCCCGACGTCGAAAAGGCGCTCGAGACGGCGTTCGCGCGCCGGCCGGAGATCGCGGAGGCGAAGGCGCGGTGGGCGCGCTTCGAAGCGCAGGTCGACGCGCGCCGCAGCGACTTGAAACCGCGGCTCGACCTCGTCGCCGCCTACGAGCGGCGCGGTTTCGCGGGTCGCCGCAACCCCAACGCAATCGGGTTCGCGGGCCAGCCGGTCGTCGTCCCCCCGCCGCTCGAAGGGACGTGGGGACGCTCGTTCGGCACGATCGCGGACGACGAGTTTCCCGACGCGTCGGTCGGAGTGTCTTTCTCGCTGCCGATCGGCAACCGTACGGCGCGCGCGAACCTCGCGACCGCGAAGTCGGCGCTCTCGCAGGCAACGATGGCCGTTTCGGCGGAGGAACAGCAGGTGCAGGCCGAGGTCCGAAACTCCGCCTTCGCGCTCGAGACCGCGAGGCAGCGGATCGACGCGGCGCGCGCCGCCCGGGTCGCGGCCGAGACCCAGCTCTATGCCGAGCAGGAACGTTTCGCGGTCGGGATGTCGACGAACTTCCTCGTCCTCACGCGGCAGAACGAGCTGACGAACGCGCGGGTCACCGAGACCTCGGCGCTGACCGACTACCGCAAGGCCGTGACCGAGCTCGCGCGCGCGACAGGAGTGCTGCTCGAAGAGCGGGGAATCGAGATCGATCAGTCGTCACCTTGAGAGATCACAACTTCGACCGCGAGCAAGCGCGTCGGTCAGAGCGGGGAAGTCGGACACTCGGGAAGCACTGAATCGCCTGATTCCGCCGCGGCGCGGCCTTCTCACTTCACGACGCGGAATTTCAAGTGTGTGACGGGAGGGGGAATCGATCACCCTCGTCTTTTCCAGCTCGATGTGTTGGGCGGCGAGGTCGCCGAACAACCGGCGGTCCTGACCGAGCAGCACAGGCACCAGGTGAATCTGCGCTTCGTCCAGGAGCCCCATGAAGCGTCCTTTCAGCTTTCTTGCGCGCACGCGGCGGCGCGCTCGAGGAGCAGCGTGCGCTCGCGGGCGTTTCGCGTGAGCGATGCCGCCCGCTCGAACTCCGAGCGGGCTTCGCGGGAGCGCCCGAGCTTTGCGAGGAGATCGCCGCGCACGCTCGGCAGGAGGTGGTAGTTCTCGAGCGACGGCTCCGACGTCAGCGCGTCGACGAGCTCGAGGCCCGCCGCCGGACCGGACGCCATCGCGACCGCGACCGCGCGGTTCAGCTCCACGACGGGGGACGGCGTGAGCCGGGCGAGATCATCGTAGAGCGCCGCGATGCGCGCCCAGTCCGTCTCGGCGGCGGTGCGCGCTCGCGCGTGACAGGCGGCAATCGCGGCCTGGAGTGCGTACGGGCCGAGCGCGCCGCCGAGCTTCTCGGCGCGCTCGAGCGCGGCGAGACCGCGGCAGATGAGGACGTGATCCCAGCGCGAACGGTCCTGATCGAGCAGCAGGACGGGCTCTCCAGTCGGCCCGACTCGCGCGCGCGAGCGCGACGCCTGGATCTCCATCAGGGCGACGAGGCCGTGGACTTCCGGCTCCTTTGGAGCGAGCTCCGCCAGGATCCGGCCGAGACGGAGAGCATCCTCGCAGAGCGCCGGCCGCATCCAGTCGTCGCCGGCCGTCGCCGAGTACCCCTCGTTGAAGACGAGGTAGATGACCTCGAGCACCGACGACAGACGGGAGGCGAGCTCGGCTCCGCGGGGCACCTCGAAGGGGACGTGAGCCTCGCCGAGGGTCCGCTTGGCCCGGACGATTCGCTGGGCGACCGTCGGCTCCGGCACGAGGAAGGCCCGCGCGATCTCATCGGTCGTCAGTCCCCCGAGCAGGCGGAGCGTGAGCGCAACGCGCGCCTCGGTCGAGAGGACCGGATGACAGGAGATGAATACGAGTCGCAGGAGGTCGTCGCCGACGTCGTCGTCGATCGCCGTATCGAGCTCCGCGAGGGTCTCGTCCTGCCGTGCCTCGATCTCGCGACCGAGCTCTTCGTGCTTGCGTTCGAGCAGCTCCCCTCGGCGCAAGCGGTCGATCGCGCGACGCTTCGCCGTAGTCATGAGCCAGGCGCCCGGGTTTTCGGGGACGCCCGACTTCGGCCACCGCTCGAGCGCGGCGACGAGAGCGTCCTGCGCGAGATCCTCGGCCAGACCGACGTCGTGCACCATCCGCGCGAGGCCCGCGATGAGCCTCGGCGACTCGATCCTCCAGACCGCGTCGATCGTGCGATGGGTATCGGTCGCCGTCACGGCGACCGATCACACCACCTTCAATCCTTGAGTGGAAGGCCGAGCCGCTCCGTGACTACCGCTTCGCGTTCTCGGCGGCCTGCGCGCGCTGCCGATCCTCCTGCTCCCGCAGCTCGGGCGTGAACTCGGCGCCGAAGTCCTCCGCCTCGAAAACCTGCCGGATCTCGACCTCGGTCTCCTCGAACGGGGCGCGCTTCAACCACTCGATCGCCTCTTCCTTCGACTTCACCTGCCACAGCCAGAAGCCGGCGACGAGCTCCTTCGTCTCCGCGAACGGCCCGTCGATCACGGTCTTCTTCCCTCCGGAGAACCGGACGCGCGCGCCCTTGGAGCTCGCCTGGAGCCCCTCGCCCGCGAGCATCACGCCCGCTTTCGCGAGCTCGTCGTTGAACTTCCCCATCTCGGTGAGGAGCTTCTTGTCCGGAAGGACACCAGCCTCCGAATCTTTGTCGGCTTTGACGATCACCATGAATCGCATCGGTCTATCTCCTTCGCGTTTCGGTTTCGAGCCGGGCCTCCGGGCGATGTCGACCGGACTTCAACCCTGGCTCCACTTTTACGACGAACGAAGGTCCAGGAGTTCGACACGGGCAACGGACCTTTTCGGGAGCGTGGATGTGTCAGTGCGGCTCAGTCCGCATTCTGTCGATTTCCGAGCAGGTTCGCGCCTCGCGGAGCGCAGCGGCGTTCTTCTCTCTGACGGCTAACCCTCTGGCAGAGTGAAAGTTCCAACCCTTCCGGAGCCGCAGCCGCGTGGGCACGGCTCATGAAATACGGGAGGGTGGGAGAAAACCGAAATGTCGCAGAGAAGCGTCGAAAAACTCCTGGGAAGGATCCTGACCGACGACGACTTTCGGCGGTCGTTCTTCCCGGTCCGGGTCGCGAGCTTCGAGGTCGCGGCCATTCACGGTCTCGATCTGACCTCGATCGAGCGCAGCGCGCTCTCGTCGCTCAAGCTGCGCCGCTTCGAGTGTCTTGCGCAGACCCTCGATCCCCGGATCTCGCGGTCCTCCGCTTCCGAGGAGGCGCTTACCCTGGGTTCAGGGCACGGCGCTGAGACGGGATGAAGACAAGCGCACAGGCCGAGGACAGGAGCGCGAGCGCGGCCGAGATCTTCATCGAGACCCGGAAGGAGTCGACGAGGGCGGCGGCGATCGCCTTCTGAGCTCTCTGCCTCTCGGGCTCGCTCAGATCCGGAGGCGCCTGCGCCGCGCCGAGCTTGTGGCGCTCGGCCGCCGGAATCTTCGAAGCGACCGCGGCGAGACCGCTCTCCGACAGGCGTCGGTCGAGCGCCCGATCGAAGACGTAGGACGCGACGACCCCGAAAGCGGCGATCGCGAGGAGGCCGGCGACCCGCGCGACCGCGTTGTTGATTCCCGAAGCCGTTCCGGTGTCCCTCTCGCCGACCGCGTTCAACACGGTCGCCGTCAGGGGCGCGACCGTCATCGCCATGCCGAGCCCGAGGACGGAGAGCGCGGGCAGGAGAGCGGTGACGAAGCGCGGATCGTCGTGCGGCACGGCCAGGAGGAAGAAACCGGCTGCCGCGATCGCGGGGCCGACCGTCAACAGAACGCGCGGACCGATGCGATCCGCGATCGCTCCCGCCGGGCGCGACAGCGCGGAGATGAGGACGATCAGCGGGAGAATCGCCGCCCCGGCCTCGGAGGGTGAATAGCCCTGCGCCTGTATGAGCTCGAACGGCAGGAGAAAGAAGGTCGCCGAGAGCGCGGCGTAGAGGAACAGGGTGAGCAGGTTCGCTCCCGCGAAGGCACGAACTTGAAAGAGGTCGAGCGGAACCGTGGGGTGGGCGCTGCGCCGTTCGATGACGACAAACGCGGCGAGCGCGAGGGCGCCCGCGGCGAGGGAAGCCCAGACGCGGGGGTCGCTCCATCCGGCTCCGGATGCCTCGATCAGCCCGTAGACCAGCGCGGCGAGGCCGATCGTCGCGGCGAACGCCCCCGGCAGGTCGAGCGGTCCGGCCGACGGATTCCGCGTCTCGGGAACCTTTCGCAGCGCGATCGCGAGGATGACGGCCGCGATCGGCAGGTTCACAAAGAACACCGCCCGCCAGGACGCAACCTGAACGAGCCACCCGCCGGCGACGGGGCCGATCACCCCGGCGACGGCCGTCAGGGAAGACCACGTCCCGACGGCCCGGCCGCGCTCTCGCGACGAAAAGGCCGCGCCGAGGATCGCGAGACTGGACGGGACGACCAGCGCGGCGCCTATGCCCTGTACGGCGCGCGCCGCGACGAGGGCGCGGACGTCGGGGGCGAGCGCACAGGCCGCCGAGGAAGCGGCGAACACGGCGATGCCGATCGTGAAGACCCGGCGCCGGCCGAAGCGATCTCCGAGCGATCCGCCGACGAGAACGAGCGAAGCGAGGAAGAGAGCGTAGGCTTCAACGACCCACTGGACGCTCGAAACCGAGGCCTCCAGGTCCTTCTGGAGCACGGGCAGCGCAACGCTGACCACGGTCCCGTCGATGAAGGCCATGCTCGAGCCGAGAATCGTGGCCGCGAGGACCCATCGCGACGCCGCGCGGCCGGAGGGCGACGGCTCGGTCGCGCGGAGGATCGCTTCGTCGCAGGGGCCCCTTGCCGCAACGCTCATCGTGCTTCGCGATCAGGCGTGATGGAGCTGGATGCGGTTCCCGCAGGCGTCACGACTTTCCTCCTCCCTGCGAAGTCGCGGGCGAAGATATCGGACAACCCCAGGTCCCGTGAAAAGGAAAGAGGA
>DASYUL010000106.1:0-5004 GCA_036001245.1 Thermoanaerobaculia bacterium | reverse complement strand
TCGAGCCCCGTCAGATCTCCCGCAGGGCTGCCGTGATCTTCATGCGGGCCGCCCGCGCCGCCGGGAAGAAGCCGCCGAAGAGGCCCATTGCGAGCGAGAACGCGAGCCCCCCGGCGATGAGCGGCGGCGTCAGGCGGAAGTTGAACAGGATCTCCGAGAAGGTCCGGAAGTTCATGGTGCCCGTGGGTTTCGTGATCACCAGGTTGAACAGCACGAAGGCGAGCGCCGTTCCGAGCACTCCCCCGGCGAGACAGAGCACGAGGGCCTCGAGGACGAAGGACGCGAGAACCGACCGGCGCGAGAACCCGATCGCGCGCAGCGTCCCGATCTCGCGGATGCGCGCGGAGACCTGGGCGTACATCGTATTCATCGCCCCGAACGAGGCGCCGATCGCGGTGAAGAGGCCGACGAGGATCGCGAGGACCTTGATCGGCGCGCCGGTGACCATCTGCTCCTCGAAGTACTTCTTCTCGGTCTTGCCCTCGAGCTTCAGTCGCTGATCTCCCTTGACCGCCTCGATGTAGCGCCGCGCGCTTTCGGCATCGCTCGTCCGCACGTAGACGATCGAGTAGATCGGCCGCTTGCTCTGGGCCTGAAGGTCGGCGACGTCGGTCCAGATCTCCGAGTCGTAAGCGGATCCCGAGGCGTCGAAATAGCCGACGATCTTCCAGCGGTAGCTCCCCGACTTCAGCGTGTCGCCGATCGAGACGCCCGCAATCCGCGAGGGAAGGACTTTCGAGACGATCGCCTCGTTGGTCCCGGGGCGGAACATCTGCCCTTCGACGATCCGGATCGACGGCCGCAGCGCCATTCCGGCCGGAGACGTTCCGCGGACCTGGACATTGGTGTTCTTGCCGTCCGTCTTCGGAATGTTGACCAGCGTCAGGAGCTCGGGGGCGACGAGCGGCTGCCCGCCGGCGTCGCGCTCGATCCCGGGCAGCGAACGGATGAGATCTGCGGAGTCGCGGGTCACGACGCTCTGCATCTCCGCCTGCGCCCCGACGCGCATCGTGACCACGTTGCGATCCGAGGCGTTGGTCGAGAGCGTCCGCGTGACGCCGCTCCAGAGCGACAGCACGAAAAGGAAAACCGTGACGACGAGGCAGATGACGAAGACGGTCATCCCGGTCGAGACTTTGCGCACCAACAGGTTGCGAACGTTGTACTTGATCGGGATGGCCATTCTTCTCCTGCTGCGGATCTTGCGGGATCTGACCCCCTTCGGGGATCAGACCCCGTGATCAGACCCGCGACTATTTCAAACGACCTGCCGCAAGCCGTCGATGATCCGGGTCTGCGAGGACCGGATCGCCGGAATGAAGCCGGCGACGATCCCGATTCCGACCGCGACGAGGAACGCGCCGAGAAAGACCTGCGGTGTGACCTTGAAGTTGATCAGGAACACCGAAAGAGAGGTCTTGGAGCCGCCGGCGACGATCATCGGGATGAGCAGGAACTTGGCGAGCAGGATCCCGACGACCCCCCCGAGGAGCGACATCAGGACCGACTCGGAAAGGATGAACGACAGGATGTGCGAGCGGCGGAAGCCGAGCACGCGCAGGACCGCGATCTCGGTCACGCGCTCTCGCGCCGACATTGCGACGGTGTTCGCCACGATGAGCGTGACGGCGAAGAGGATGATGAGCGAGATCCAGCGGATGAGGCCCTTGACGTTGCCCATCATCTCGAGAAACTGCGCCTGGAACTGCTTCTCGGTGAGGGTCTTCGTCGGGGCGTCACTGTTCTCGAACGTGTGGTCGATGGCCGCCGCCACGCGGGGAAGGTCTTCGGTCGAGGCCACCTTCATGTAGTAGATGCCGGTCATGCGGTTCGCGCCGAACCACTGCGCCTGGTTCAGGTATTCGTTGTGGAAGAAGATGTTCGACTCGTCGCCGGCGTGGAAGCTGCCCTTGTAGACGAGGTCGAGGGTGATCGGGATGTACGTCCCCTTGATGATGACGTGGTCGCCCGGTTTCCAGTGGTGTTTGTCCTCGAGGCTCTTACCCGCGACGAACGAGTTGCGCTCCGCGCGCCAGGCTTTCTCGACCTCCGGGTCGATCGTCGCATCGTCGAAGATCTTGAAGAAGACCTCGGGGTCGCAGGAAAGCTGGCCGAACCAGTTCTCGGGCTTCTCGTCCTTGTAGACGCCCCCGAACCAGATCTGGGGAGAGACCGCGACGACTCCCGGGATCTGCTCGATCCGCTGCCGCTGAGAGAGCGGCAGAAACGAGGCTAGCCCCGTCGCGTGCTGGACGACCAGCCGGTTCGCCCCCCGACCGCCCGAGGGGTCGGCCTCCATCGCGTTCAAGAGCGAAACGAGCACGACGATGAGCACCAGGACCAGCACGATCGATCCCGTCGTCAGGATCGTCCGCAACTTCTTGCGGAAGACGTTCTTCCAGATCAGCGAAAAGTACTTCATGGGACTCGCCTCACATCCGCCGCAGGTGGCCGGTCTCGGTCAGCTCGTCGGACTCGAGGACCCCCTTGTCGAGGTGCACCATTCGGTGGGCGCGCGACGCGGCCTTCGGATCGTGGGTGACCATGACGATCGTCTTGCCGAACTCCTCGTTCAGTCGCCTGAGCAACTCGAGGATCTCTTCCGCGGACTTCGCATCCAGGTCTCCCGTTGGCTCGTCCGCGACGAGGATCGATGGATCCGAGACGATCGCCCGCGCGATCGCGACCCGCTGCTCCTGTCCGCCCGAGAGCTGCCTTGGATAGTGGTCCTTGCGGTCGGTGAGCGCGACGATCGAGAGCGCGGTCTCGACATGCTTGCGGCGCTCGGCGCGGGAAAGTTTCGTCAGGAGCAGCGGCAGCTCGACGTTTTCGAACGCGGTCAGCACGGGGATCAGGTTGTAGAGCTGAAAGATGAAGCCGATCGTCTGCGACCGCCACTTCGCCAGGTCCGTCTGCGAGACCGTCGAGATGTCGACCCCGTTGACGAAAACCCGGCCGGGCGGAGCCTCTTTGTCGCGCGGCGGAGTCGGCTGGTCGATGCCCGCGATCAGGTTCAGGAGCGTCGTCTTTCCCGAGCCCGACGGCCCCATCAGCGCGAGGAACTCCCCCTGCGGCACCTTCAGGTTGATGTCCTTCAGCACCGGGATCTCGAGCTTGTCCCGGCGGTAGACCTTCTCGACATGGTCGAGAACGATGATGTCGTTCATTCTTTTCCTTCCCGCGCCCCTCCGGCGCTCACGATTTCTCGCTCTCCCGGACGCGGTCGCCGTCGCGGATCTCGCCCGACGAGGTCGAGATCAGACGCTCTCCACCCGCGAGACCTTCCAGGATCTCGACCTGCCCCTCCGAGGCCGGGCCGGTTTTGACGGGCTGAAAGCGCGCGCGGCCGTCCGCGATCCGGAAGACGCCGGTTTTTCCGTCGACCGTGCGGACCGCGGAGGCGGGCACGACGACGCGGGTCCGTCCTGTCTTTCGGTGGGTCGACTGGCTCGTGAACGACACCCGCGCCGAAAGGTCCGGAAGGATCCTGTCGTCGGCATCGAGAAAGGCGACCTTCACGCGCACCGTCGCCTTCTGGCGGTCTGCGGCCGGCACGATCTGGCGCAGAAACCCGTGGTAAGTCTTGTCGGGCACGGCGTCGAGCGTGATTTCCGCCGGCTGGTTCGGACCGAGCTTCGACAGGTTCGCCTCGTTCACGTCGGCGCCGACATAGAGCGACGAGAACTCGACGAGCGTGACGATTGCTCCTCCGGACCCGCCGCCCGAGGGGGAGGAGCCGAATGGCGACACGGCCTCGCCGACGAAGGCCCGCTTCGCGGTCACCACCCCGGCGAACGGCGCCCGGATGACCGTGTAGTCGAGGAGCGCCTGGACGTAACGGACGGCGGCGCGCGTCGCCGCCTCCGCGGCGACCGCCGCGTCGAGCGTCGACTTCGGGGCGAGACCCTCGGCGTGGAGCGACTGCTGGCGGGCGAGCTCTGCCTTCGCGTTCACCCACGCCGCCCGCTTCTCGGCGAGCTGCGCGTCGAGATCCGTGTGATCGAGGCGGGCGACGACGTCTCCCCGCTTCACGCGCGTCCCTTCCGTGACGTTCAACTCCGTGATTCGCGACGTGATCTTCGGCGACAGGTCCGCCTTGCGCTCGGCTTCGACGTAGCCGGTCGCCGTCAGCACGGTCGAGGCCTGCCCTTCGGTCAGGAGCGACGCGGTGACGACCTCGACGGTTTTCGGCCGGAGCGAGCGACCCGCGAGAAAGTAAGCCGCCACCCCGACCGCCACGACCAGCACGGCGCCCGCCAGGAGCCATCCCCTGGGGCCGCGGCTCTTCTCCGGCTCGCGGCGGATGCGGAGAGCGGAGAGGTCGGGCGCGGGCCTCGGGTTTTCGCCATTCATGGGTTTCGGCCTGAAGTCCGCCATTCTATTCGTCCACCACGCTGTACGTCCGGCGCGGGCCGCGGGTTGCGCCGCGAGTGCGCGCCGCCGCAAACCGGAGGCGGGCGTCGACGGGACACCGAGCGGCGGCCGCGGCGCGAATCGTGCAACACTTCACCTCATGAGACCGACTTTTCGGACCATCGCCGCCTTGGCGCTCACCACCCTGCTCGGCTTCTCGACTGCCCGCGGAGCGCAGGCCAACCTCTACCGGATCGAGGTGAACGGAAATCTCGTCCTCTTCGCAAAAACCCCCCCGGTTCCCCACGGCACCCGGCTGGTCTTCGCGCGGTATCCCGACGGAGCGCTCATGAGCCTGAAGCAGTCGGAGGTGCGGCGGGTCGTCGTCGTGCCGATCGTGAAGGCGGACGCTCGCAACCTGAAGCCGGGCGAGTTACTCGTGCTGGGACCGACCGGCGGAGGAGCGTCGAGCGGGACGGCCGCGGGGGGCTCCGGAGGATCCACGCAGCCGGGCGAAGGTCCCGGCGGGAAGGCTCTCCTGAATCCCTCCCGCGATTACCGGCCGGACTGGGACGCGAAACAGGTTCCGGGGATGACCCTCCCCTACCCGGCGTCAGCCGGCGATTACCGGGAAGGTTTCACCATGGCGTA
>DASYUL010000105.1:0-6153 GCA_036001245.1 Thermoanaerobaculia bacterium | reverse complement strand
GAGCCCCGACAGACCCGACGGGAGGTGCCGGGTGATGAAGTCGGGAAACACGCGATCGCCCGTGAGCGCCCAGCCGTTCTCGAACGGCCGGTAGAACGCGAAGAGCAGGAGGCCGATCAGGAGAAATCCGGTGAACTGCGCGAGCACGATGACTCCGGACGTCAGGAGGGCGGCGGTCGCCTTGCGGGGCTTGTCGGTGCAGAGATACCTCTGGACGAGGTACTGGTCGGTGCCGTGAGTGCTCATGGTGAGGAAGCATCCGCCGATGAGCCCCGCCCAGAACGTGAACGGCTTCGTCAGGTCCCACTCGAAGTGAAACAGTCGGAACTTGCCGTAAGCCTCGCCGAGGGCATGTGCCGTCGCCCAGCCCCCCGGGATCTTCGAGAGCAGCACGATCGCGGCCGCGATGGCGCCCGTGACGTAAATACCGAGCTGGACGACCTCGATCCAGATGACCGCCTCCATTCCGCCGAAGAACGTGAAGAGGATCATCACGACGCCGATGACCAGGATCGATGCAACGACTGCGGAGTCGGCGACGGCGCCTCCGCGGAAAGCGGCGGACACGGCTGCGAGGACGAACGCGGTCAACAGCAGTCGCACGCCGTCGGCGATCGTCCGCATCGTCGCGAAGAGGCTCGCGGCGAGAGCTTTCACGGCTCCGCCGAAACGGGTCTGGAGGAGCTGGTACACGGTCAGGAGCTCCCGGCGGAAGTAGGACGGGATCAGCAGCACCGAGATCACGACGCGCCCGAGCAGATATCCGAAGACGAGCTGAAGGAATCCGAAGTCACCGCCGGGACGGTAGATGAGACCGGGGACGGAGATGAAGGTGATCGTCGAGGTCTCGGTGGCGACGATCGAGGCGGAGATCGCCCACCACGGAACCCGGCGCCCGCCGAGGAAATACTGAGCCGTCGTCTTCTGGCGGCGGGCGAAGAAGGCGCCGGCGGCCACGACCCCCGCGAGATAGCCGAAGACGATGGCGAGGTCGAGCGGCCGCACGCGCCGGAAAAGCTATCAGCTATTTTCCGGTTCAAAAAAATGTATGAACCTTGCTCAGGCCTCGACCCGTGCACAGCATTTTGTGCAGAGGCTAGCAACCATCGATGAACTTCAGATAAATTTCGTCCGACTACTCACGTCGTGCAGACATTTTTACCGTCAGGAACTGTGAACAAGGAGGAATCCATGCGGCGACCTCTGCTCCGGCCCTGCGCCTGGGCACTCTCGGTCTTCGTCGCGGTACTCGCGTTCGCCGTCGCGACGACGGCATTCGCGCAGACCGACGTCACCACGAGCCGGATCACCGGCACCGCCACGGCGGCCTCCGATGGTGGCGCGCTTCCCGGCGTCAACGTCGAGGTGAAAAACCAAGACACCGGCCTCGTCGTGATCGCAGTCACCGACGCGACGGGCTTCTACCGGGCCCTGAACCTGCCGACCGGCAGCTACACGATCACCGCGACGCTGGACGGGTTCCACCCCGCGTCGACGGAGAACGTGCGGTTGCTCCTCGGCGTCCCGGTGACGGTGAACTTCACAATGCAGTCGTCGAGCGTGGCGGAAGCGATCACGGTGACCGGGACCGTCCCGACCGTCGAGATCACGAACACGTCGGCATCGACCACTGTACAGACCGAGGAGATCAAGGCGCTGCCGATCAGCGGGCGCGACTTCAAGAACCTGGTTCTGCTGACGCCGCAGGTGCGGATCGAGTCCGAACGCGGGACGCTCTCGATCTCCGGAGAGCGCGGGATCAACACGAGCATCATGGTCGACGGCGTTGACTACAACAACGCCATGTTCGGCGGATCGGTGGGGGGCGCGGAAGGCCGCGCGCCGCTTTCGATCTCGCAGGAGTCGATCAAAGAGTTTACCGTCATCACCAACGGGGCGTCGGTTGAGTTCGGCCGCTCCGGCGGGGGCGTCGTCAACGTGATCACCAAGAGCGGCACGAACAGCCTCCACGGCTCGGCGTTCTATTACAACCAGCCGCAGAGCCTGATCGCCGACTTCGCCGACGGCCGCGAGCCGGCGGACCAGGAGAAGTCGCAGTACGGCGCGTCGCTCGGCGGGCCGATCATGAGAGACCGCCTCTTCTTCTTCGGCTCGTTCGACAACCAGGACCGGACGCTCACGGTGCCGATCAACGCCTCCGTGCTCGACCCGGACATCTTCGCGCGCTACCCCGATCTCGCCTCCCCCGACACGTACAATCAGACACAGGACGGATGGGTGGCGTTCGGCCGCCTCGACCTCCAGATGGGCTCCGCGCACCGCTTCATGGTGCGCGGCAACGTGATCGACTACGAGGGCATCAACGGCACGTCCGACTCGCAGACCCGGACGGAGAGCTACAACGGCCTCGAGGGGCTGCGCACGTACGCGTACGTCGGCAACTACTCGGCCCAGTTCGGCCCCAGCCTCCTGAACGACTTGAACCTGAACTACATCAAGGAGGACACGCCCCGCGAAGACAAGGGGCTGAACCTTCCGGAGTTCCAGCTCGGCGCGAACCGGTACGGCGAGGTGAGCTTCCTTCCGATCGTCACGACAACCCACAAGAAGGCGATCGGCGACACGATTACATACCTGATCAAGGACCACGTCGCGAAGCTGGGCGGCGAGTACAACTTCAATGACCTCTCGCAGATTTTCAAGGGGAACTGGCGCGGCGTCTTCATCTTCAACAACAAGGCGGACTTCCTCGCCGGCCGCTGGAGAGAGTACCGGCAGTCCGGAGGCCTGGGCGGCCGCACGGCGGACGAGGGCGGCGCTGCGGAGCTCGAGCAGAAAGAGCTCGCTCTCTTCCTGCAGGACCAGTGGTTCGTCACCCCCAAGCTGACCGTCACCCTGGGCGTGCGCTGGGAGAAGCTCGACAACCCAGACGACCCGATTCTGAATCCGTTCGACCAGAACCCCGACGGCTCGTTCCGGCTGACCGGCGAGATCCCCGACGAAGACAAGGCGTGGTCGCCGCGGCTGGGCATCTCGTGGTCACCCGACAACAAGAGCGTCGTTCGCCTCTCCTTGGGTCGCTTCTGGAGCCGCACGCCTCTTCTGCTCTGGGTGCAGCCGATCACGTCCAACGGCATCCAGGCGACCCAGTACACCATTCGCGCGCCTCAGTCCGGCGGCAACGTGACCGGTCCCCCGACCGATCCGCTCTCACCCGGCTGGGGAGACGCTTTTACGATCGTCGGAGTCGAACGGATCGATTTCACCCGTGTTCCGAACCCGACGCGCCCCGGCGTGTTCTGGGTGGATCCGAACTTCCGTAACCCGTACACGGATCGCGTCACGCTCGGTCTCGAACGCGAGCTCTTCGCCCGCACGGCGGGAAGCCTCGAGCTGACGTACGCGAGGGGACACCAGCTTCAGCGGCTGACCGACATCAACCGGCAGTACGACGGCACGACCTCCACGAACGGTCTGCCGCACTACAGCTCGACGGCGTTTCCGTACCCGTACTACGGCAACATCACGACGAGCACATCCGATGCGCGCTCGATCTACTACGCCGCGACCCTCCAGTTCCAGCGGCACTTCACCAATCGTTTCAGCATGAACGCCGGAGTCACCTGGTCGCAGGACCGCGACAATGACTCGAACGAGCGCAACTTCGCCGGGATCCAGGCCGAGGACTTCAACGACCTCGATCTCAACTCGGGGTACTCCAACCGCGACCAGACGTGGAAGGCCGGTGCGAGCGCGGTGTGGGACACGCCTTTCTGGGGACTCGGTCTGTCCGGCTCCTACGTCTACAACACCGGCTCGACGCGGAACCCGACAACGAATACCGACATCAACGGAGACGGCCAGGGGGGGACGGACCGCCCGACCGCTCCGAATGGCAACCACTTCGATCGCAACAGCTACCGGCAGCCGAACTTCCGGTCGCTGAACCTGCGTCTCTCCAAGGGGTTCCAGATCGGGCCGGGAGAGCTGACGGGACTCATCGAGTGCTTCAACTGCTCGAACAGCGCGAACCGCTTCTACCCGAGCAGTGTCTGGGGCACGAACGGCGCCACCCCGGCGGCGAGCTTCACGAACCTGACCGGCGTGGGCACCCCGCGCACGTTCCAGCTGGCCGCGAGGTACGATTTCTAAAACGTCGCGGGGACAGGCCCCACGGGCCTGCACCCGCCTCCTTAGTCGTTAACATTCCAGGGCGGGGCAAGACCCCGCCCTCTTTTTTTTTCTAGCCGGAGAGCGTCGCCGACTCGACGATCGTCAGCCGCTTTGCGCCGGCGTCGAGCTCCGCCTCGACTCCCATCGGGATGATCGACTTCTCCTTCGTGTGACCGAAGAGGAGTCCGGCGAGCACCGGCTTTCCGAGCGGGGCGAGCAGCTCGTCGAGGACCTCGGAGAGCGACAGCGTCAGCTCGAAGCTCGACCGGGAAGCCGCGCAGTCCGAGCACGTGCCGAAGACGATCCCGGCCGCCTCCTGGAGCTTTCCGGCGAGCTTCAGCTGCACGAGCATGCGGTCGATGCGATAAGGGGCCTCGCCCGTGTCCTCGATGAGCAGGATCCGGTCCTTCGTCTCGATCTCGAAGGGCGTCCCCATGGTGGCGGAGATGAGCGTGAGGTTTCCGCCGACCATCCGCCCGCGCGCCACCCCCGGCGCTACCGTGTGCAGCGGAAACTCGGCGCTCAAAGGGTCCGCCTCCTCCGGGTTGGTCACGTCACCCAGCGGTTCCGCGACGAACAGCGCCTTCTTCAGGAGCTCGAACGTGCGCGGAGGCAGCGACCCGAGCATGTTGGGGCCGTGCAACGTGACGAGACCCGACTTTTTCCCGATCGCGAGATGGAGGCCGGTGATGTCGGAGAATCCGAGAAGGAGCTTCGGGTTGCGCCGGATCAGGTCATAGTCGATCCGATCGAGCAGCCGTGGAGTGCCGTAGCCTCCCTGCAGCGCGAAGACGGCGGCGACGGCGGAGTCGGCGAACATCGCGTGAAGATCTTCGAGCCGCTCGTCGTCGGTGCCGGAGAGGAATCCGCGGCGGCCGCGCACGTACTTGCCGAACTTCGGCTTGAGATTGAGCGCCTGGACGCGCGCCGCGGCGTCGTCGAGTCGCCAGAGATCGAACGTGTAGGACGCCGGCGCGATGAGACCGACCGTATCGCCGGGCTGGAGCACTCGCGGCTTGATCGGTGCCGCGGGAGCCGGCGCCGCAACCCTCTTCGGCTTCTTCTTCGCGAATGCGGCGCGCGCGGTGAAGAGCGATCCGGCCGCGCCGGCTGCGGCGAGTCGCAGGAACGAGCGCCGCGATCTCACGGCCCGTGATCCTATTCCCGGTTAGGATTCTGGCCCATGCGAAAACCGCTTCTCGCCTTTCTCTTCCTCGGCACGCTCCTCGCCGCCCTGGCTGCAGCTCCGCAAGCCGGCACGAAAGCGTCGATCCGCTCCGGGCCGATGCTGGGATATGCCGATCTCACGGAGGCTTCCATCTGGGTGCAGACGACTGCCGACGCGGACGTCTCTCTACGCTACTGGCCCGAAGGGAAGCCCGCCGAGAGTCGCACGACGTCAGCACTCCGGGCGGACGAAAAGAGCGACCACATCGCTTTCTTCGTGCTCCCCTTTCTCGAGCCGGGAAGCCGATACGGATACGAAGTCCGGATCGGAGGCGCGCCGGAGAACCTTCCGGCGGGCGGTACGAGCGCTGTCTTCAGCACCCAGAAATTCTGGCAGTGGCGGAGCAATCCCCCGAATTTCACGGTCGCGTTCGGCTCCTGCTACTACGCGAACGAGCCGAAGATGGATCGGCCCGGCACACCATACGGGTCCGACCCAAAGATCTTCCGGACCATCGCCGCCGCGAAGCCGGACGTGATGCTCTGGGCCGGCGACAACATCTACTACCGGGAGCCGGACTTCGGGAGCGTCGCCGCGATGAAACGGCGGTGGGCGCTCGGCCGCGAGGAGCCGGCGCTCCAGCCGCTGCTCGCGACGGCCCACCACTACGCGATCTGGGACGACCACGACTTCGGGCCGAACGACTCGACGTGGATCAACCGGTACTGGAAGGAGAGCTTCGACATCTTCCGGTCTTACTGGGCGAATCCGACCTGGGGCGCGCGCGGCGTGGACGGGGTGTTCGGATGGTTCTCCTGGGGAGACGTCGACTTCTTCCTCCTCGACGACCG
>DASYUL010000104.1:0-36540 GCA_036001245.1 Thermoanaerobaculia bacterium | reverse complement strand
TAGGCGCCCGCCAATCGTGCGAGTTGCGTCACCATCGACCCGACTGCGCCGGCCGCGCCGTGCGCGATGACGCTCTGCCCTGCCCGAAGGCGGCCGTGCTCGAACAGTCCCTGCCACGCAGTCAGGCCCGAGATCGGCAGGCTCGCGCCTACCGTGAAGTCGACGTCGCCCGGCAGCGGCGCGAGGTTGCGTGCTTCGACGGCCGCGTACTCGGCCAGGGTGCCGTCGCGATACCAGTCCGTGAGGCCGAACACCCGCTGTCCGACCGAGAGCCCCGTGGTGCCATAACCGAGGGCGGTGACCACTCCGGCCAGCTCGTGCCCGGGGATCGAGGGCGTTCGGTCACGGTCGAGGCGATCGGTCCAGGTCGAAGGCCAACTCAGCTCAGTGTTAACGAATCCCGAGGCATAAACCTGAACGACCACGTCGTTGATCGATGGCTGCGGCTCGGGCCGCTCCACCAGCTTCATCCCGGCCGTTCCCGCAGCCTGGTCCGTCACCACTATCGCCTTCATGTGTCACCTCCTTGCGTGGCATCTCAGCCCCGCGGCCGGCCGGGCCCACCTTGACCCGTTGTCGGGGGCGCCGGAGGAAGAGGTGGGGTCCTCGCACCGGCTGGATTCGTTTCAGGCATACCGAAAGGTGACATAGTGCCCGCGCGTTCTGCCTCTAACGCTCCGGTTCAGCGGCGGACCGCAGAGCGGACCGTCCGCTGCAACCGGTTGTTAGGCCGCACGCGCACCCTTGAATAATCAGAATCTCTTCCCATTAAGTCTCGCGGACAGGCTCGTAGGTAAGGAGGGCGAGGTCGCCCGCGATGGTCTTGTTTCCGACGAGGCGCATGGGTTTCTTGTCGCTGGTCTCGGCGAAAAGGCGCTTGCCGATCCCGAGTACGACTGGGTAAATCATCAGCCGCAGCTCGTCGACGAGATCGTGGTTGAGCAGTGTGTGTAGAAGCTGGAAGCTGCCGGCGACGACGATGTCGCCGGTTACGTGCTGCTTCAGTCTCGAAGCCTCACTCACCACGTCGCCCTTGAGCACCGTCGTGTTGTTCCAAACGGGATGTTGGAGGGTCGAGGAGACGACGTACTTGGCCTTACTGTTCAGCCTGTCCGCCAGGGCGCCAGTCCGGGATGGCCACCGCGCAGCCAAGAACTCGTAGGTGCGTCGACCCAGCAGCATAGCCTCGGTACCCAGCGCCTCGTCGAGCGCAACCTTGACCGCTTCTTCACGGCCCCGGTCGCCGATACGCCCGACCCAACCGCCGTGCCTGAGGCCCTCGTCACCAGCCGGGTCCTGGACGACGCCATCAAGCGTTACGTTTTCGCTGATGATGATCTTTCCCATTTCGGTTCTCCTCTCCTTGCTGCCGTTGGCTAGATGGTATTGCGGCCTAACGGATAGGCGTTCAGCGGCGAGCCGAGCGAGCGCAGCGAGCGGCCCGAGCGAAAGCGAGGGCGGCGAGTCCGCTGCAACGCCATGTTGGGCGGCCGCCGCTTCATGGGCCGACGCCGACAACCGAAAACGTGGCAACGACAAGAACGCATAGGGAAACCCAGACCCCCGGGAGGAGCAGTCCGGCGGAGCGAAGACGTGCACCCTTGGAAACGACGACGGCCGTGATCACGACCACCACCTGTAAAGCCAATGGGAGCCAGAGTGCGAACTCGAACGAGGTTGGCGGTCGCCTCCAGTTCGGATGCGGAGGGCCATGAAGTTCGTACCTTAGGACGGTGCCGAGTAGAAGAATCAGAAGCGGAGCCAAATACGCCACTAGGAACAGCCGAGCGGCCTTGCGGAAGCGAACGTCTCGGAAGGGATTTCCGATTAGCGCCGCAACCCCTACCGCGAGCACGGCAGCCGAAATCGGCCAAAAGTGGAGCATCGCATCCCATGCAGATGCTGCTAGCCACGCGAGATGCTCGAGCGAATCAGTGACTTGGGACATCGCCTCTTCGGCCGCCCAACGTCCCGGTTTAGCGGCGGCGCGTCAGCGCCGTCCGCTGCAACCGGTTGTTGGGCGGCGCCTCGCCGGCTGTCCTACAGTCCTACGTTTCAATAGGTGCCCTTCGCCAGCAGACGGTATCCGTCCTCGTCTTTCGCTAGGAACGTCCGGTAATTCTTTAGATCATCCTCGTCCATGGCCGTCGGCGCGTTGTGACCAGTGTCGGAGATGGAGCGCGGCGTGGCGCCCAGCGCGAAGCTTGTACCTAGCCCAGCATAAAGATAACGATCACCAAATGCTTTCTTGAGTGCCGTGAAGGTCGGCTCGCCAGTGCAGTGGCCAGGTGCCACGAAGGCCACTTTGAAGGTATCGCGCAGAGTCGCGACGATCTTCTCGATTTCCTGATCGTTGGATACCACGAGATGGAACCCACCGGCGATGAACTGGATGCGCGGGTTGATCTTCGCCGCGGACTCCACGATCTTGTCGATGCCGGGGTGCGAGCAGCCCACGACGATGACTAGCCCGTCGGGTGTGTCGATGGCAAGCGACAGCTCGCGAAGTTCCATCGTGCCCGGCTTGTCCGAGACCAGCGAGATCAGATGGATGTCGGGTGCAATCTCGGTGTTCTTGTCGATGATTTGAAAGTTGGCGTCCGGCCACGCGGCGCCGAGCCGCACGATCTCGGGAGGAGTTCCGTCATAGTAGCGCTGCTCGGGCGGAAGCGATGTGTCCTTGCGGTAGAAGGCGCTGGGCGCGTCGCTCCCGTAGACGCCGCCGAAGCCGTCCCGGGGCGCATATATCTTCACCGAGGGGTTTAGGCTCAGCACATACGAAAGGCCGCCCATGTGATCGCCGTGACGGTGCGACATGACCACGAAGTCGAGCTTGGACAAATCGATGCCTTTGGCCTTCGCGTTCTGCGCGAGCACGGCGCCGTTGCCCCCGGTATCGAACAGGATGCGCTTGCCTCCGTACTCGACAAGGGCGGCGTAGCCCCAATCCTTTTGCATGGCGGAAGCTTTGCCAAAGGCGTCGTAGAGCACGGTGATCTGCGCCTTCGTCGGGTCCAGGCTTGTCGCCGGGGACGAGGGCGAAGTCGAGGCGCATCCCACGAGAAGCGCTGATAGCGCCGCAAAAAGGAACAGTCTGCATGATTCGGTCTTCATCGTGCCATCCTTTCTCGATCGCGATCGGTAACTGGCCTTGAAGCAACCTGACGCGCCATTGGCCAGCCAGGCGTATTGGCGCGCCGCCCAACATGGAATTAGACAGCCCAACTGGAACGAGCAACGCAGCAAAAAGCGACGCCTAACTCACCGCCCGACTTCAGACCGCACATGGCTCATTTTATTGCGGTCGAACACGTTGCGAGGCGGTTCGCTCGCGGGACCGCGACGTTTAGGCGGCTCGATCTGCGGCCTAAAACTCTGGACACCCGTGGGAATCGTCTATTCGCCCGTTTTCCTCGACGCCCACGAGGGCGGACGCTTTTCGAGAAACGCCGTCAGGCCTTCTTTCGCCTCGTTCGACGCCCGGCGCTCGGCGATCGTGCGGACGGTCAGGGGCATCGCCTCCTCGGGACTCTTGCCGGCGACCTGGGCGATCAGGCGCTTCGCCACGCCCACCGCTTCCGGCGCGGAGGTCAAGAGCGCGTCGACCAGTCGGTCGCCGGCGGCGCCGAGCTCCGCCGCACGAGCGACTTCGTGGACGAGCCCGATCCTCCGCGCCTCGGCGGCTCCGAATCGCTCCCCTGTCAGAAAGTACCGCCGCGCCTGGCGCGCCCCGATCGCGCGGATAACGTACGGCGAAATCACCGAGGGCAGGATGCCGAGCTTGACCTCCGCGAGGGAGAAGACCGCGTCTTCCGCGGCGACGACTACGTCCGAGGCGGCGACCAGCCCGACTCCGCCGCCGATCGCCGCTCCCTGGACGAGCGCCACGACCGGCTTTTCGCACTCGTCGATCGCGCGCAGCATCCGCGCCATCCGCTCTGCGTCCGTCTCGTTCTCGGTTTTCGACCAGCTCCCGGCGCGGCGCATCCATCCGATGTCCGCTCCGGCGCAGAAGACCCGCCCTTCGCCGGCGAGGACGATGACATGGGTCTCGATGTCGTCGGCGAAGGAGAGGAAGACCCGGGTCAGCTCGTCGATCAGTACTTCGTCGAACGCGTTGCGAACGGCCGGCCGCGCGATCGTCACCCGCGCGATCGCACGCTCGCGCGAGACGCGAACTGTCGAGAGCTCGGTCATCGCACCGACAGACGGCCAACGAGATCGATCGGGACCGCGACGTCGCCCCGGGGAAGGCGGATCGTCAGCGCGCCTGCAAGTCGCGCGGGCACGGCCTCGCCGGAAAGGACAGCGCCTCCGGCTGCGGCGATGAGCGCGCCGTGCTCGACTTCGAGCGGCAGCAGGACCGTACTCTCCTGTCTCGGGCGCAGGATCATGCCGCGGGTGGACCCGGTCCCGAGCAACCTGCCGTCCGCGCTCACCCGGTAACGGGACGAGGCCACCGTCAGCGGGAACGAGAAAGGATTGCGCACCGCGACGACCGCGCGCGCGTCGCTCGAGAAGAGCGAGACGTCCGTCACCTCGAGAGTCACGAGGCGGACGAACCGCTGCACGGTCTCGCGCTCCCCTTCCACTCCAACGTCGTCCCAGCGCGCCGTTCCCGTCCACTGGACCGGAGTCGCGCCGGCGCGGCCGACGACCCGATAGTCGAAGGTGTCGGCGCGAAAGCGGTTCGCCCAGTCCTGCGGCACGTCGGAGTACCGCAGGGTCAGGGGTATGCGCAGGCGTGCCCCGATCGCCTCGGCACGGCCCGAGATCGGGATCTCGGCGGAGGAGCCGTTGACGGAGATGCGTCCGGAGAAAGAACCTCCGCGCGCGCCGGCCGCCGGTCCCACGAGCGTCGCGGAGAACGTCTCGGACGGGCCGGGCCGGATGTCGATCTGGACGGGAAAGACGGCAAGGGCGAGCGTGATGAGTAGATTCAAGTTCATCGTTACATCCGGAAGACGCCGAACTCCGTCTCCGGGATCGGCGCGTTGTAGGCGACGGAGAGCGCCAGGCCGAGCGCCGTCCGCGTCTCCGCCGGATCGAGCACCCCGTCGTCCCAGAGCCGCGCCGTCGAATAGTAGGGGCTTCCTTCGGTCTCGTACTTCTCGCGCGTCGGCTTTTCGAACTCGGTGACCTCCGCGTCGCTCATCGCCGGTTTTCCCGCGCGGCCGAGCTGGTCCTGCTTGACCGTCGAGAGAACCGAAGCCGCCTGCGCACCGCCCATCACGGAAATGCGCGCGTTCGGCCACATCCACAGGAACCGCGGCCCGTAGGCACGCCCGCACATCCCGTAGTTGCCGGCGCCGAACGAGCCGCCGATGATCACCGTGAACTTCGGGACGGCGGCGTTCGCGACCGCGTGGACCATCTTGGCGCCGTCCTTCGCGATCCCTCCGCGCTCGTACTCCTTGCCGACCATGAACCCCGTGATGTTCTGGAGGAAGAGGAGCGGGATCTTGCGCCGCGCGCACATCTGGATGAAGTGTGTCGCCTTCAGCGCCGACTCGGAGAAGAGGATCCCGTTGTTCGCGATCACCCCGATCCGGAAGCCGGCGATACGTGCGAGTCCGGTCACGAGCGTCGTCCCGTAGCGCGCCTTGAACTCCTGGAAGCGCGAGCCGTCCACGAGGCGCGCGATCACTTCGCGCACGTCGTACGGCTTGCGCACGTCGCGAGGCAGGATCCCGTAGATCTCGCGCGGATCGTAGAGCGGCTCCTCCGGCTCGACCCGGTCGGCGGGAAGGGTCTTCGAACCGCCGAAGTTCTCGACGATGCTTCGTGAGATCTCGAGCGCGTGCGGATCGTCTTCTGCGAAGTAGTCCGCGACGCCCGAGACGCGCGTGTGGACGTCGGCGCCGCCGAGATCCTCGGCGGACACCTCCTCGCCCGTTGCGGCGCGGACGAGCGGCGGCCCCGCGAGGAAGATCGTGCCCGTGCCTTTGACGATCACCGCCTCGTCCGACATCGCCGGGACGTAGGCGCCCCCAGCCGTGCACATCCCCATCACGACCGCGAGCTGCGGGATGCGCGCGGCGGACATTCGCGCCTGGTTGTAGAAGATCCGCCCGAAGTGCTCGCGGTCCGGGAAGACGTCGGCCTGGAGCGGCAGAAATGCGCCTCCCGAGTCGACGAGGTAGACGCACGGCAGCCGGTTCTCGAGAGCGATCTCCTGCGCCCGCAGGTGCTTCTTGACGGTGATCGGGTAATAAGTGCCGCCCTTCACGGTGGCGTCGTTCGCGATCACCATGACCTCGCGGCCCGACACGCGCCCGACCCCGGTGACGAGCCCCGCGCCCGGCGCTTCGCCGCCGTACATCCCGTACGCGGCGAGGGGCGAGAGCTCGAGGTATGGCGAGCCGGCATCGAGCAGGGCGTCCACCCGCTCCCTCACGAACATCTTCTTCTGCTCGGCGTGGCGCTCACGGCCCGGACCTCCCTGACGCGCCTTCGCGATTTCTTCGCGCAGCTGACTCACGAGCGCCTCGACCGCGGCGCGCCGCTCGCAGAACTCCATCGAAGAGGCGTCGGTTTTCGATTCGAGGACGTCCCAACCCGAGGCGAGCGGCCCGCTCCGCACGACGTCAGCCACGGACCCGTTCGGCCGCTTCTCTCCTGATGAAATCCACGAGCGTCTGGGTGGGGGTGCCGGGCAGGAAGATCTCCCGGATCCCGAGCGCCTTCAGGGTCGCGATGTCCTTGTCCGGGATGATGCCGCCGGCGAGAACGAGAATGTCTCCGCCCCCCTTTTCCTCGAGCAGCTTCAGGATCTCGGGAAAGAGGACATTGTGCGCGCCGGAGAGGATCGAGAGCCCGACGACGTCGACGTCTTCCTGGACCGCCGCGGTGGCGATCTGCTCGGGAGTCTGGCGGAGGCCGGAATAGATGACCTCCATGCCCGCGTCCCGCAACGCCCGCGCGATGACCTTCGCTCCGCGGTCGTGCCCATCGAGACCGGGCTTCGCGATCAACACACGGATCGGCCGATCCATCGTCGCGCGCGAGTCTAACCGATGGACGGATGACAGGGTGCGGAGGCCCGGTACGCGGGGCGCTGACGCGGGCGTGTCAGCGCACGATCCCGCCGGCCTCGGCGAGCTGCCGACCGAGCTTCTCCTCGACCGACGTCACGTTGCGGGTGAGCTTGTCGTTCTCACCGGCCTCGTCCTCGATGCGGATCGTGGTGAATACGTGCCGCGATCCTTCTCGAGCCTTCGCGTGGGCGAGCCGGACCACGTCCACCACTTCGTCCCAGCTGCCTTCGAGGCAGGTGCCGCTGGGGGTGAACTTGTAGCGGATGCCGGAGCGGTCGATGACGTCCAGGATCTCCGCCAGGGCCTCCGAGAGATGCTCGCCCCGGCCGAGCGGGACGATCGAGAGTTCCGCGAGCATGGTGTCCTCCTACTTGTCGCGCGAGAAGCCTGCAATCCGCGTTCCCCTTGGATATTCGGCCGAGGAGCTTGCAGTCAGCGGTTCCGGAGAACTTCCCGGGATCTGACCCCTGCGGGATCAGACCCCTTCTCTTTTCCGCAATTGACTGGCCAGCTCCGCCCACGCGCGGCCGCGATGCGAGACGCGGTCCTTCTCGTCCGGAGTCATCTCGGCGTAGGTGGCATCGGAGCCGTGCGGCACGAAGATCGGGTCCCAGCCGAATCCGGCGGAGCCGCGCGGCGCCGCCGCGATCGTGCCCTCGGTGACGGCGCGGGCGACAACGAGACTCGTGCCGTCGAAGCACGCAATCGCGCACACGGCGCGCGCCCGCCGGTCGGGGAACGGATCCAGCATGCGCGCGATCGCTTCGAGGCCCGCGCTCCTCTCCAGCCATTTCACGAGCGCCCCGGGGAATCCTCCCCACGCGATCACCTCGAGCCCCGAATCCTCGACCAGAACGGGCCGACGCAGCCGGTCGAAGGCCGCGCGAACCTTGATCTCGGCGACCTCGGAGGGCTCGAGCGACTGCGGTTCGGGAAGATCGAGGTCGAGCCGCTCGAGCGCGAAACCCATGCGCTCGGCCTCCTGCGCCTTCTCGGGACGGCTGGTGACGAAGACGAAACGGCGGGAGGCGAGCGAGCTCAGCGCGCGGACTGTTTCTGCAGGCGTGCGGCGTCCTCGAGCTCCGGCGCCGAGCGGGAGCCGAGCAGCTTGTACAGCGGAACCTGGTTCGAAACGCCCTTCAGGGAGAAGAACCCCATCTGCGCGACCTCGAACTGGTCCTTGGTCGCCTCGTAGGTCGCCGGGCCGATGACGATGTCGCCCGGCATCGCCACGAACTCTTCCATTCGCGCGGCGACGTTCACCGGATTCCCGAGGACGGTGTAGTCGACGCGCCGCTCCGAGCCGATCTCGCCGACGATCGCCTCTCCCGTGTTCAACGCGATCCGCACCTCGAGGGGCAGCTCGCCGGCAACCGCGCGTTCCCGGTTCCAGGCGGCGACGTCCTCGCGGATCTTCAGCGCCGCGACCGCGGCGCGGACGGCATGGTCGGGCTGGTCGATCGGCGCGCCGAAGAACGCCATCACGGCGTCCCCGACGAACTTGTCGATCGTTCCGTCCTGCGAAAAGATCGCCTCCGACGCGAGCGTGAAGAACCGGTTCAGGAGCCGGGCGAGCTCGGTCGCCGACATTTTCTCGGACCAGGACGTGAACCCGACCAGGTCGGCGAAGGCGATCGTGACCGTCTTGGTCCGGACTTCCTTGAAGGAGCCGGTCGCCTTCACGTCGGCGATGATCTCGTCGACGACCTGCGGGGAGTGATAGCGCTCGAGCCGTCCCCGGATGCGCTTCTCCTCCGCGACCCGGTCGTGGAGCCGCGCTCGCTCGATGGCCACGGCCGCGAAGTTCGCGAGGGCCGTGAGCAGGTCGAGGTCGCGCTCGGTGAACGACCCGACGTGAAGCGGCGAGTCGACGTGGATGACGCCGATGACCGAGTCCCGGTTCCACAGCGGCGCGCACATCGCGGAGCGGATCTGCTGGAGCCGGACCGACTGGCCGGCCTCGAAGCGCTCGTCCTGCTGCGCGTCGGAGGTGAGCACCGCGACCTTGTCGTGCACGACCATGTCGACGATCGTTCGCGAGTACGGCAGCGACCCGTCCGTCGTCATCCGCTGACCCGACTTGAAACGGCTGATGCGCAGCTGTAGCCCGCCCTTCTCCTCCAGCAGGAGGAAACCGCGGTCGACCGGGAGATACTCGAAAATGAGATCCATGACCTTGTCGAGCACCGTCTCGAGCTCCTCGAGGGAAATCAGGGTCTTCGCAACCTGGACGAGGATCTCGAAGATCTTGTTCTTGTAGGCGACGTCGAGCACGACCCTCTTGCGATCGGCCGTCGACTCGACGTGGGCCGGCGGGGCTGTGCTCTTCTCGAGACCGAAATCCAGATTGAACTCGGCGATCGGGCGGATGCACGTCGATGTCGAGTCCAGCGCCCGGTGCGGCGCCTCCTCCGGCGCTTCGGCGGGCTGCTCGCGGAACCGGAGCGTGAACGTGCCGATCACCGCCCGGTCCCCGTCCGCCACCGAGGCGCTCGGAACGTGGCGGTCGTTGACGCGGATCCCGTTGGTCGAGTGGTTGTCGTGCAGGAACCACTCGCTCCCCTCGCGCTTCAGGTACGCGTGGCGGCGCGACACGGAGAAGTCGTTCAAGACGATGTCGTTGTCGCTCGAACGTCCAATGGACGCCTGCTCGCGAGCGAGCGTGTAGACCTGCGCCCGACCGTCGGCCTCGAACAGAACCTGGAGCATGGGAGAAAAAATTATAGGTCGAACACCAGTCTATTCGCCTCCCCGCAGGGTGAAGAGGATTCTCACGGTCTTGCGGGAGGGGATCGGACCCTCCGGAGAGCGGGCGGGCCGGTATCTCCACTGGCGCACGGCGCCCGCTGCGGCTTCCGATAGGCCGAACGGCAGTCCCCGGGCGACCTGGACGTCGGTCACCCGGCCGTTCTCGTCGATTCCGATGTCGAGCACGACGCTGCCCTCGACCTGGGCCCGGATCGCGGGCTCCGGATAGGGCGGGTCGACCTTTTCCACGACGACCGCCGGCTCGACCGACTCGCCCGGCTGCTCGATGGGCGGTTCGGGCCCGCGAGAGGTCGGGCGCTCCCCGGGGATTGCCTCCGCCTGTGGGGCCGCGGGCGGCATCTCCAGGACCGGAGTCGGGAAAGGCGTGGGCGAGTCGAGCGCCGACAGACGCCGGAGGCCGATCGAGCTGTCCGGAACGATGTCCGGCGTCTTCGGATCGGGGGGCACGAGGTCGACGTCGGCGGACGCGACGAATGCAATCCCATTGGCTCGATCGCGGTAGGCGAAGTAGGCGTGGTCGACCGCGTGAATCGGAATCACCGTTCCCTTCAGAAGGGAGCCCGCGCGCGGCGCGAACGGGAACGGCGCCAGAAAGACGGGCGTCGTGTCCGCGACGACCCCGTAGACGGGTGGAAAGGAGAGGATCTTTTTCGCCCTCTCTTCCCGCGCCTCCCGCTCCTCGTCCCGCTCGATCTCACCCGAGCGAACGAACCCGCTCCCCTTTCCGGCGCGCACTTCGATCCACGCTCCCCGGTCGGAGACGACCGTGACCTCGTCGCCGCGCGTGAGCGCCATGACTCCCGCGGCGCTCGCCGACGGCTCGCGGCGAAGGACTGTTTCCGGCACGGTCACGACCGCCGGCGACTTCTTGACTCCGGCGCGGGGGCCGCGGTCCCGGCGACCCCCGAGGAGGAGCACCGCCACGAGCCCGACGGTTGCGAGAGCGATCCAGAGGCCCCGGCGCCACGCACCGAAAACCGCCGCGCGCGCGCCGGGGGATGTCCCGACGTCGCCCACCTATACGATCCCCAGGAGCGTGACGAGCAGGGACTTCTGCGCGTGAAGCCGGTTCTCCGCCTGATCGAACACGGCGGAGGCCGGCGAATCGATCACGTCGGCCTCCACCTCCTCCCCGCGGTGAGCGGGCAAGCAGTGGAGGAAGATCGCATCGGGCGCCGCCATCTCCATGACCTTCCGCGTAACGCGATAGGGCTCGAACTTCTTCGCGCGATCCTGCGCCTCGGACTCCTGCCCCATCGAGGCCCACACGTCCGTGTACACCGCTCTCGCGCCCGAGACCCCCTCTTCGATCGACGTCGTCACGACGATCGAGCCGCCGGTCTCGCGCGCCGCCGTCCGCGCCCACTCGACGACGAGGGGCTGGGGCTCGAACCCGGGGGGCGTAACGACCGCCACGCGCGCTCCGAGCTTGGCGCCAGTGACGAGAAGACTGTGCGCTACGTTGTTTCCGTCCCCCACGTAACACAGGGGAAAACCGCGCGTGGTCCCGAATCGTTCGCGGACCGTCAGGTAGTCCGCGAGCGCCTGGCAGGGGTGGAGCAGATCCGACAGCCCGTTGATGACCGGGACCCCCGCGAAACGTGCGAGGTCCTCGACGGTCGAGTGCGCGTACGTGCGGGCCATGATCCCGTCGGCGTATCGGGAGAGCACGCGGGCGGTGTCGGAAATCGGTTCCCCGCGTCCGAGCTGCAGGTCGCGAGACGACAGGAACATCCCGAGCCCGCCGAGCTGAAACATCCCCGCCTCGAAGGAGACGCGGGTGCGCGTCGACGACTTCTCGAAGATCATCGCGAGGGATCGGCCGTCGAGCGTCTCTCGCCAGTCGTCGGGTCGGGCCTTGATCCGGGCCGCCAGCTCGAGAAGCTTCTCGATTTCCGACGGCGACCAGTCGTTCTCGTTCACGTAGTCCCGCTTCGCTGCCGTCGCCGGCTTTCCGCTCATTCCGTCCTCCAGATCACCGTTCCGGTCTCGCCGTCCAGCGCCGCCGAAAGGCACTCGGCGCGCGTGATCAGAACCTCACGCCCTCCCGCCTCGACGAACCGGATCGCGGCGTCGATCTTCGGACCCATGCTCCCGGGCGGGAACTGGCCCTCGGCGAGCAGCGCGCGGGCAGTTGCGACGTCGAGCCTCGCCAGGGGCGTCTCCGTCGGCTTTCCGTAGTCCTTCGCGACCCTTTCCACGCCCGTCAGAATCACGAAGAGATCTGCGGAGAGCGACGCCGCGAGCATCGAAGCCGCGTAATCCTTGTCGATGACCGCTTCGACGCCGCGGACCTCGCCTTCCTCGGGGACGACGACCGGAACGCCGCCGCCGCCACACGCGATCACGATCGATCCCCGATTGACGAGCGACGCCACGAGGTCCACGTTTCGGATGGCGAGGGGTTTCGGTGAGGGAACGACCTTCCGGAACCCCCGGCCCGCGTCCTCGACCATCGTCCACCCCGCGGTCTTCTGGATCGACTCCGCCCGCTCGCGGGGGAAAAAGGGGCCGATCGGCTTCGAGGGATGGAGGAAGGCGGGGTCCGCCGCATCGACCTCGACCTGCGTGACGAGCGTGACGACACGCTTGCGGAAGCCCGCCGCCTTGAGCTCGTTGTCGAACGCGAGCTCGAGGAGAAAACCCATCGAGCCCTGCGTCTGCGCGACGCAGACGTCGAGCGTCTGCGGCGGAACCTGATCGGCCGCGATCTCCGCCTGCAGGAGGAGGTTCCCCACCTGCGGGCCGTTGCCGTGCACGACGATCAGCTCGTACCCCCGGTTCAGGACCGGAAGCAGCTGGCGCACCGCGTCGCGGGCGCGCGCGAGCTGCGAGTCCGTGTCTCCCGGGTCCTCCGGCCGGAGCAGCGCGTTTCCGCCGAAGGCGACGACCGCGAGCGGCCGGACGAAGGAGAAGAACGGGGTCGTCAAAGCTCTTCCCGGAGGAGCGGCATCGCCATGCAGCGCGGCCCGCCGCGCGCCCGCGAGAGCTCGTGCGCGGCGAGCGAGATCGCGTACTTCTTCGGACGGCGCAGGTCGAGCTCGCGCCTCCCGAGCAGCAGGTCCGCTTCGTCCACGACCTCGTAGCCGGCCTTCGCGAGCTCCTCGGCGGTGCGCTCGTTGCGGTCGTACATCAAGATGACGCCCGGCGCGAGGGCAAAGGCGTTCGCGCCGTCGGTCCACTGCTCGCGCCGCTCGGAGATCGGGTCGTTGCCGCCGCAGCGAACCGGCCGCAGGTCGAGACCCTCTTCCTTGAGCCCCGAGAGGAGGTCCTTCTCCGCGGTCCACGTGATGCCGCGCCGCGTCAGGTCGCACTGGTAGACGTCCGCCTCCTCCGCGCCGTCGGGAAGGATCATCGGCGCGTAGATCAGGCACTCTTCCCGGGAGATCATCGTGAAGACCGTGTCGAGGTGCATGAAGGAGCGAGCCGGCGGAAGGGCGACGACGAAGATTCTCCGCACCGGCGACCCCTTTTCCCGCAAGGTCTCGGCGAGCCGCTCGATCGTCGTCTTCTTCGTCCTCTCCGAGTAGCCCATGACCAGCAGATCCTCGCGGAGGATCAGGATGTCTCCCCCTTCGAGTGTCGGGCGCATTCGGGCGTACGAGGATGGCCGCCCGTAGTCGGAAGAGAACTCGCGAAACCAGAACCGGTCGTCGCCGGAGTCGGCGAACCGCGGGTGGTATCGCACGACGTACCCCGAGAGAAGCGGCTCGCGCAGGCGGGCCGCGGTCGCCATCGACCCGCGTACGGCCCGGTCGCCCAGGACGACGAGAGGATCGCGCTGGAAGAAATAATTCGGGATCGGCGGCAGCCAGTAGAGCTCGGAAGGAGCGAGCGCCACCTCGCCGGCGGGGCGCTCGATGCCGGCGACGAGCGCGGAGGCGAGCTGCTCCGCCGTCAGGTCTCGGAGCCGGTAATCCATGTCCGGCCCCCAGCCGAGCGCTTCCCCGAGGTCCTCGATGATCTCGGCGCGCTGCTCGCGCACCTCCAGGACCTCTGCCAGAAGGTCCTGAGCGTCCAGCACCTCCTCGGCGACGTAAGCGAGAACCTGCTGGAACCGGCGGTGCTCCTCGCGCGCGCGACTTCCGAAGAGGATGTCGTCGAAGAGGAGCTCCTCCATCATCGCCGGCACCATCCGGTCGATCTCGGGACCGGGCAGGTGGACGAGAACGGAGGTGAGCTTTCCGATCTCGGACGTCACTCGGAGGGGCATTGGCGGTCCCGCGAAGGACGCGGGATTCTAGCCCGGATGGATCAGGACGGCGGAGGAAGCGCGGCGGCAGGCTCCGGCAGACCCTCGACCGAGTCGCTTTCGCCACGTTCGGCGATCGTGTCGAGCTTTCCCCCGAATCGATCGAACGCCCGGGAGGCGGCGTCGTACTGCTTCTGGGAGTTGCGCAGGTGAGAGCCGAGCGTTCGGAAGGGGTCCTCGACCAGGTTCCACTCGCGGCGCAGGTCGGACAGGTGTTCCAGGATCTCCTTCGCGCGCTCCTCGACCGCCATCCCGCGCAGACCCGTGCAAACGGTCGCGAGATAGACGTGAAGAAGCCTCGGAGACACCGCAATCACACCCCGTTCGGCGGCCGCCCAGTCCGCGAGCGAGACGCCCTCTTCGTCGAAGACGATCTCGCAATACACCGCCTCCGACGGGACGTACATGAAGGCGAAGTCGTACGTGCCGTCCCCGGGCCGGATGTACTTGGTGGCGATGGAATCGACGTGACGGCGGACGTCGCCGGCGAAGTCGTGGCGCGCCCGCTTGCGGTCCGAGTCGTCCGGCGCTTCCTTCGAGCGCCGGAAGTTCTCGAGCGGGAACTTGCTGTCGACGGGAACGAGGAAATCTCCGATTCGAATGGCCGCGTCGACGATCGTCCCGTCCGGAAAGACGTGGCGCATTTTCCAGGAACCCGGCGGAAGAACGTCGGCGAGAGCCTGCTCCAAAAACGTCTCTCCCAGCCCGCCCCGAACCTTGGGGGGCTTCAGGAGATCCTCCAGCCGGGTCATGCCTCCGGCGAGCTCCTGGATCTTCTGGGAGGCCTGGAAGACCCTCCCCATCTTTTCGTGCACTTCTCCGAGGGTGTCGGCGACGTTCTTCTGTCCTTCCACGAGCCGGTTCTCGACGGCGGCGACTCTCTCCCCGACCGAGCGCCGAAGGTCCTCGACCCGCCGATCCATGGACTCCGAGGAACCGCGCACGGCCGCGACCTCGGTGAGCAAACGGTCGAGGCGGGGGTCGGAATCCCTCGAGCGCAGGACGAGGACGACGAGCCCGCCGAGAAGAAGCACTCCGACGGCGACGATCAGAATTGTCGTGAGCATTTGCGATCAGGATAGACGACCGAGGGGACAAATGAAGTCCGACCTCGGACGAGCGCGGGCGACATGCGACAATGTCCCGGAGCATCTGCTTGACGGACCGACCGCCCCCCTCGGCGCCCGACCCGGAACGCGAGATTCCCTATCTGCTCTGCAAGGAGTGCGGGACCCCCTGCTACGTCTTCGAGTCGGAGAAGGGTTCGGTGCGCGAAGCGCTCTGCGTCGCGTGCGGCAACGAGAACGTGACCATGTTCCTCGTCGGGGAATGGGATGACGTCGAAGGCTGACCGCGATCCGAGCCCCCTCTGGGCGCGCTACGCCTCCGAAGAGATGGCGGGTCTCTTCTCGGCGAAGCGCAAGTTCGAGACGTGGCGGCTCCTCTGGCTCTGGCTCGCCGAGGAGGAACGGCGGCTCGGTCTGCCGATTCCCGAGGAGGCGATCGGAGAGATGCGGGCGGCGATCGCCGACATCGACTTCGAGGCGGCCGCGCGCGAAGAGGAAAGGATCCGGCACGACGTGATGGCGCACGTGAAGGTCTTCGGCGAGGCCGCCCCCGCCGCGCGCGGGATCATCCACTGGGGTGCGACGTCCGCGTACGTGACCGACAACGCGGACTTGATCGTGATCCGCGAGGCGCTCGGGCTGGTCGAGCGCCGGCTCGCAGCTGTCCTGCGGCGCATGCGCGCTCTCGCGCTCGAGCACCGCGCGACGCCGGCGCTCGCCTGGACTCACTACCAGCCCGCGCAGCCGACGACCGTCGGCAAGCGGATTGCGCTGTGGGCGTCCGACCTCGTCAGCGACCTCGAAGAGATCCGGAGGAGGCGGGAGGGCCTGCGCTTCCTCGGCGCCAAGGGCGCGACCGGAACACAGGCGTCGTTCCTGATGCTCTTCGACGGGGACGCCGCGAAGGTCGAGGAGCTCGACGCCGCTCTGGCGCGACGGGCGCAGTTCGCGAGGCGCCAGATCGTCTCCGGGCAGACCTATTCGCGCAAGCAGGACGACCGCGTGGTCCAGGCGCTTTCCGGGCTCGCGCAGTCGGCGCACAAGATCGGGACGGACCTGCGACTCCTTCAGCACGACGGCGAGATCGAGGAGCCGTTCGAGCCCTCGCAGGTCGGCTCCTCGGCGATGCCCTACAAGAGAAATCCGATGCGAGCGGAGCGCATCTGCTCGCTCGCGCGGCACGTGATCGCGCTCTCCTTCGACACCGCGATGACCGCCGCCACGCAGTGGCTCGAGCGGACGCTCGACGACTCCGCGAACCGGCGAATCTCGATCCCCGAGGCGTTCCTGGCGACGGATGCGGTCCTGATCCTCCTCGAGAACGTGTTCTCCGGTCTCGTCGTGCACGCCGACGTCGCGCGGCGGCGGCTCGAGGCGGAGATTCCCTTTCTCGCAACCGAGAACATCCTCATGGAGGCGGTACGCCGCGGCGGGGACCGCCAGGAACTCCACGAAAAGCTGCGGGTCCACGCGCGGGCGGTCGCCGGGCGGTCGGCCGACTCCGCAGGAGTGGTCAACCTCCTCGACCGCATCGCGGCGGACGGCGACTTCCGGCTCACGCGGGACGAGCTCGCGGATGCCGCCCGGCCGGAGCGGCTGACCGGACGGGCGGCCGAGCAGGTCGAGACGTTCGTGAGCGAAGAGCTCGACCCCGCGCTCGAAGGGATCGCCGCGTCCGAGAGCGTCCCCCTGAAGGTGTGACGCCGCGGAAGGCCGTCGCGGCCGCTCTTTTCGTCGGCGCTCTCAGCGCTCTCGGCGCGCTCGCCGCGTGCGCCTCGCATCCGTCCGCGCGATCCGGCACTCCGCAGATGCCCCCCGCGGCCGGCTGGACCGAGGAGGGCGTCGCGTCCTGGTACGGCGGGCGCGATGGCTTCGAAGGAAAGCCGACGGCGTCCGGCGAGATCTACGACTCTTCTCTGCTGACCGCGGCGCACCGGGAGCTCCCGCTGGGAACGGTCGTCGACGTCACGAACCTCGACAACGACCGGACGGTGCGCGTGCGGATCAACGACCGCGGGCCGTTCGTGTACGGACGCGTGATCGACCTCTCGCGCGCGGCGGCCGAGAAAATCGGACTGATCGGCCCGGGAACGGGCCCCGTTCGCGTCACGGTCGTGACGGCGGGCGTTTCCCAGGACATCGTCTCGCCTTCCGGGCGGTGGGCGGTGCAGGTGGGATCGTTCGCCGACCGGCTCCGTGCGGAGCGGCACGCCGAGCGGTTGCGCGGCACCGGTCGCACGGTGTTCCTGGAGCCCTATCGCGGTCTGTCGCGCGTCAAGGTCGGGCCCTTCGACGGGCGCATCGAAGCGCAGCACGAGCTCGAATCGCTCGAGGAGGACGGGTTCGAGGGGATCGTCGTTCCGACGGACTAGAATCCCGACCAGCCCAACGCCGACGAGACCGCGAAGAAAGTCGTGACGGACACGGCGCAGCACATCGCGGCGTTCCGGAAGATCGTGGAGAAGTGACAGCGGCCGTCCTGACGGCGCTGTCATCCCGAGCAGAGCGAGGGATCTCTCCCTAATCGAGAGAGAGATCCTTCGGGCCTTCGGCCCTTCAGGATGACAGCTTGCCCGGACTCTTTCTCTGTTCCAGCTCTTCCAGTGTCTTCGGCCAGTCTTTCTTCAAGAGCTGCGAGAGAGCGCGGTCGGCGAGGAGCTTTCCGCCGGTCTGGCACGTCGGGCAGTAGTTCGACTCGTTTTCCGCGTACACGATCCGCTGCACCTTCGTCCCGCAGACCGGGCATGGCTTTCCGAAACGGCCGTGTACCGCCATTCCCTCGCGGAAAGCCGTGACCTTCTCGGGGAAGCCTCTGCGCGCCTGCGCAGTCAGTCGCTCGGTCCACTCCCCGAGGACATCGCGCGTCGCGTCGTAAAGCCTCGAGACCTCCTCCCCCGTCAGGCGCGACGTCAGCTTCGCCGGTGAGAGGCGCGCGCGGTGGAGAATCTCGTCGGAGTACGCGTTACCGATTCCCGAGAAGAGCCGCGGGTCGGTCAAGGCGCGCTTGACCGTGTGGGTCTCACGGGTGAGCGCCGCGCGAAACGCATCGGAGTCCGCTTCCAGGACCTCGAGACCTCCGCGGGCATGCTCGGCGAGGCCCGCCTCGCCCCGCACTAGATGGAGCGATGCGCGCTTTTTTGAGCCCGCCTCGGTCAGAAGAAGCGTCGCTGCCGGGAAATCGAACGCCGCGAGCGAGGTGCGGGTCGCGAGACTCATTCCGCCCGGCTTCCAGTGCAGACGGCCGGCAATCATGAGGTGGAGCACCAGGTGAAGGTCGCCCTCGAGATCGAAGACGATACGCTTCCCCAGGCGCCGAAGGCCGGTGACGCGCCTTCCCTCAGCGGCTTTGATCGGCGGATTGAACGTCCGCAAGAGAAAAGGGCTCGCGAGCCGCACGCCAAGGAGTGGTTGTCCGACTACGCGGGGCGCGAGCGCCGTCAGATACGCGAGGATGTCGGGGAGCTCGGGCACGGGCGCCGCTAGGCCCGACTCCGGGGCGCGACAATCAGCTTTTGGCGCGCCGTTCCCGGATCAACTCCGAAGTGAGCCGCTCCCGCTCCCGGTCCGCTTCCTCGAGCGACCGAAACTTGAAAACGCCCTTCGGGAAGGTCATCCGGGCCAGCGACATCGCCAGATTCGTGACCGAGGCCGCGATGCGCAAGTTATCGGGATCGAACACCGGGCGCCAGAGCGCCTTCTCAGCTTCTTCGAGCGACCGAAACTTGTGGACCGGCATCACTCCTCCTCGAAACCGAAGCGCTCGCGGATCCGCGCTGCATCCGCACGATCCTGCCAACGAAGAGTACCGCGCTTCATCTCCCAGAGCGACTTTGGGGAAACGACCACGACGGGCACGCCCTCGAATTCGCCGGTCTGAGTCTCCAGGTCCTCAAAGCGAAACGCTTCGCCTATCCGGGTGACGAGGTCGATCCCGAAGTCTGCCTTCTCCGGAAAAAACCTAACGACCGCGTAGTCGCCGAGAAGATCGTCCGCCGAGATCTCGTCGACCTTCGGGTCCCCGAACACGGCGCGGAGGGCACGCTTCAGCCGTTCGATGTTTTCCCGGTCCGGCGCGATGAAGAGGTCCACGTCCTGCGTCGCCCTGGGCAGACCAAGGACTCCCAGCGCGAGCGCCCCGATCAGCACATAACGGACGTTCTCTCGATCCAGAGCGCGGAAAAGGTCAATCAACTGCGAATAGTCCAGGGATCCACCCTCCTCAGGCGCGGCGGCAGTAGGATGTCCGGTCGTTTCGCGGCAAGATTCTATTCGGTGGAGCACGTTCACGAAGGTGAAAACTGCCCGGACCGGCGGACCGTAATTCGGGTGGACCAACCATGTCTGTAATCCGCGACTACACGCACTGGTTGCACACGCGCTGGCCGGCGGGGACGGTCGAGAAGCTGCCGGACATCCGCGATGACGGCACGACGGCGGTCCCGGGCGTGCGGATCGTCGGCGACCTCACGGGAATACCGCTCTTGAAGTTCTCCTCGGACTCGGGCGCGCGGGCCGTCCGGGCGCTCCTCTCGGAGCCGGACTTCCGCCAGCCGTCCGCCGATTCCGACGCGCGAGACGTCGCGATCGTCGGCGGAGGGGTCTCCGGCATCGCGGCGGCGATCGAGGCGAAAAAGGCGGGACTCTCGTTCGCCGTCTTCGAGGCGAGCGAGATCTTCTCGACAGTCGCCAACTTCCCCAAAGGCAAGCCGATCTACACGTATCCGACGGGCATGACGCCCGCCGGCGACCTGCAATTCCGCTCGGAGATCCATCCGAAAGAGCAGCTCCTCGCGGACCTCGAGGCGCGCCGCCGCGCCGCGGGGGTCGAGGTGACGGCTGCGCGCATCGTGCGCATCGAGCGGCGGGCCGGCCTCCTTCTCCTCCACCACGGCGACGGAAAGACCGTCACTCGCGCGCGCCGCGCGATCGTCGCGATCGGAAGGAGCGGCAACCATCGCCGGCTCGGGATCCCGGGCGAAGAGTCGGGCAAAGTCTTCAACCGGCTGTACGACCCCAAAGAGTTCGCCGGCCGGCAGGCCCTCGTCGTCGGCGGCGGCGACTCTGCGCTCGAGACCGCGATCGCGCTCGCGACCGCAGGCGCCCACGTCACGCTGTCCTACCGCAAGAAGGAGTTCGCGCGGGGGAAGTCCGAGAACGTCGAGATGATCCGGATGCTCGAGCGGAACCCGGCCGCGTCCGTGGCCGTCGAGAACCCGACGTCCGAGCGCGTCACGACCGCGACCGGCGATTTCATGAAGGCCGCCGGCGACCACCCGCCGGGCTCGGTCCGGCTCGCACTCGGCACGCAACCGGTGCGCATCGACCCGGAGAGCGTCACGCTGCGGGACGACTCCGGCGAGGAGAAGACCGTCGCCAACGACGTCGTCTTCACGATGCTCGGGCGCGAGGCGCCGCTCGAGTTCTTCCGGCGCTCCGGAATACCGATCCGCGGGGAGTGGAAGGCCGCGACGGGGCTCGCGTTCGTCGCGTTCCTCGCCTTCTGCATCTTCCTTTACAACTGGAAGGCTGGAGGCAGTCTCAATCGGTTCTTCCAGGAACACCGTCTCTTTCCCTACGGCCTGACCTCTCCGAACGACCCGGCGACGCTCGGCGGCACGCTTGCCATCTCGGCGCGCGATCCCGGCTTCTACTACTCGATCGCGTACTGCCTCGCGGTCCTCCTCTTCGGCATCGCCCGGATCCGCCGCCGCAAGACGCCGTACGTGACGGTACAGACAGTCACGCTGACCGCGATCCAGATCGTCCCGCTCTTCCTCCTGCCGTTCGTCGTCCTTCCGCTCCTCGGCCACAACGGCGCCTTCGACGCCGGCTTCGGAAAGACGTTCGCGGACAACCTCTTTCCCGCGGCCGACTCTGGCCAGGGCCGCGAGTACTGGCGCGCATTCGGATTCATCCTCGCCTGGCCGCTCTTCATCTGGAACGTCTTCTCGCCGAAGCCGCTCGCGTGGTGGCTCGCGATCGCGTTCGTCCAGACGTTCGTTCTCATCCCGTTGATCATCCGGCGCTGGGGGAAAGGGGCGTACTGCGGCTGGATCTGTTCGTGCGGCGCGCTCGCGGAGACGATGGGCGACGCGCATCGCACGAAGATGCCGCACGGCCCGATCTGGAACCGCACGAACATGACGGGACAGGTCATTCTCGCCGCCGCGTTCCTGCTCTTCTTCGGCCGCGTGATCTCGTGGAGCTGGCCGAACACGGCGGTGGGCCACGCCGCGCAGAAGTTCTACGACGGGCTCCTCTCGAACTGGTCGGTCCTCGGAGTCCAGCTCAACTACTACCATCTCGTCGACATCTTTCTCGCCGGGATCGTCGGCGTCGGGATGTACTTCTGGTTCTCGGGTCGCGTGTGGTGCCGCTTCGCGTGTCCGCTCGCGGCGCTCATGCACGTTTACACGCGGTTCTCGCGTTTCCGGATCTTTCCGGAGAAGGCGAAGTGCATCTCGTGCAACGTGTGCACGTCCGTCTGCCACCAGGGGATCGACGTGATGAACTTCGCGAACAAGGGTCTCCCCATGGAGGACCCGGAGTGCGTACGATGCTCCGCGTGCGTGCAGGCGTGCCCGACGGGCGTGCTCGCGTTCGGCCGCTATGCGGGAAACGGGCTGCCGGTCTACGAACGGATTGCCGCGTCGCCCGTCCGGATGCGGGAATCGAATGTCATTCCGAGCGAAGCGAGGAATCTGACCGCGCAGCGGTCATCCTGAGCGGAGCGAAGGATCTCTTCCCTGACATGGAAGAGATCCCTCGGGCTGCGCCCTCGGGATGACAGAGGAATCCTCGAAGCTCAACAGCCGCGGAGCACGAGGAACGACCCGATCGCAAGCGCGAGGATTCCGACCGCGGCGAGGAGCTTCCCCGTGCCCGGACGCGCTCGGATGCCGGGTGCCGCCGCGACGGCTTCCGACGGAGGAGGCGCGATACGGGATTGCACCTGTCGAAGGTCGTCCGCGAGCTCGCGGGCCGACGGATAGCGCTCCTCGGGTTTCTTCGCGAGCGCCCGGCCGATCGTGAGCGGCAGCTCGACCGGCACCGGACCAATTTTCGGATCGAGCGGCGGCGGCTCGTCTCGCATGATCGCCGAGAACGTCTCGACGGCGTTGTTGCGGCGGAAGGGATTCTCGCCCGTCGCCATCTCGTAGAGGACGACCCCGAGCGCGAAGACGTCCGATCGCTCGCTGGCCTTGTCCCCGCGGAGCTGCTCGGGCGAAAGGTAACCGGCGGTCCCGATGATCATCCCGGCCGCCGTGTGGGCGGCGTCGGCGCCGTCTTCCCCGGGACGCAGCAGCTTCGCTAACCCGAAGTCGAGGATTTTGACGATCCCTTCCCGGTTGACCATCAGGTTCTCCGGCTTGATGTCCCGGTGGGCGATGCCCACGGCGTGCGCGCTCGCGACCCCTTCGGCGGCCTGCAAAGCCACGTCGACGGCCTTCGCGAGAGGCAGCGGCCCGTCGTTCAGGAGCGCCCGGACCGTGTCCCCCTCGACGTACTCGGTGACCAGGTACGGTCCGAACTCGCTCTCCCCGACCTCGTGGATCGTCAGGATGTTGGGGTGCTTCAGAGACGACGCCGCTTTCGCCTCCATCGCAAAGCGCCTCATCCGATCGCTGTCGCGAACGGCGTCCGGGGACAGGACCTTGATCGCGACGTCCAGGCCTCGGCGCTCGTCGCGACCCCGCCAGACCTCCCCCATTCCGCCGGAGCCCAACCGGAATAGGACCCGGTACGCACCGACCGTGCTGCCGCGCTCCAGTGGCATGAACGGAAAAGATCGTATCCGAGCGGGCTCACGCGAGCTCGGCGGGGGGTTTGTGGGATAGGCGTGCGCGCTTTTCGTTTCGCGCGATCGCGAGCCGGATCAGCTCGTCCAGGAGCGCGGGGAGGGGCAGCCCGCTCGCTTCCCACAGCTTGGGATACATCGAGATCGAGGTGAAGCCCGGCAATGTGTTCAACTCGTTGACGAGCACGCGGTCGGTCCCGCGCTCCAGGAAGAAGTCGACGCGCGCCATTCCGGAGATCCCGCACAGCCGGAACGCATCGACGGCGAGCCGACGGACCTCCTGCGCGACGGAATCGGGAACCGGCGCCGGGATGAGCAGCTGCGCCTTGCCATCCCGGTACTTGTCGTCGTAATCGTAGAACTCGTGTCCCGGCACGATCTCGCCGGGCACGGATGCGCGGGGCTCCTCGTCGCCCAGGACGGCGCACTCGAGCTCCCGCGCGTCGATGCCCTCCTCAACCAGAACGCGGTCGTCGTATCGAAGAGCGTCCTCGATTGCGGCATCGAGCTCCGCGATGTGTTTGACCTTGTGGACGCCGACGGAGGAACCGCCCGTCGCCGGCTTGACGAAGAGCGGAAGGGGAAGATCCGAGACGAGCGTCCGTGCGCGGGCGCCGCGCTCGGAGGAGCGGACGACGACCGAGCGGGGCGTCGAGATCCCCGCGCTCGCGAGAAGCGCCTTGAACACCGCCTTGTCCATTCCGACGGCCGAGCCGGTCACGCCCGCGCCGACGTACGGGATTCCCAGGAAGTCGAGGAACCCCTGGAGCGTTCCGTCCTCGCCCGTCGTGCCGTGGATGATGGGAAAGACGACGTCGGCGCGGCCGGGCGAGATCTCGAGCGGGACGAGCGCTTCGCCCGCGGGCTCGGCGCGGCGGAAGCGCTCGGGCACCGGTCCCCCCGCGAGCAACCGGGCGGAATCCGCCGCCGAGAGAAAGCGTCCGGTCTCGTCGACCGCCAGAGGCACGACCTCGTATTTCGATCGGTCGAGGGCCTGCACGATCGTGCGCGCCGAAACGCGCGAGACCTCTCTCTCCACCGAGCGACCGCCGTAGAGAACGACGACCTTGAGCCGGCTCACCAGGTGACCACTCGGACTTCTTCCACTCCGGGCGCCCGGCGCAGACGCGCGAGAACGTCGACCGGCGGCGGCGAGTCGACCGCGATGACCGCCGCGGCCTGCTCGCCGCGGCCCCGCGCCAGCGAGAAGTGCGCGATGTTGATGCCTCCGTCCCCGAGGATCGTACCCACGTTCCCGACGACGCCCGGCACGTCGCGGTTCCGCAGGAACACGACCGTGCCCTCCGGCCGGAACTCGAGCGGAAGCCCGTCGACTTCGACGACGCGGGCGTCGCTGCCGGAGAAGAGCGTCGCGTGCGCGCTCGTCGTGGCGCGGCCGTCGGAGAGCGTCACGCGGATCGAGCGCGCGTAGTTTCCGGGCTCCTCGTGGCGGGTCTCGGCGACCGAGAGACCGCGGTCGCGCGCGACGAAGAGCGCGTTGACGAAGTTCACCGTCTCCGGCGTGTGCGCCTCGAGCGCCCCCTTGACCGCCGCGACCGCGACCGGCCGCAGAAAGTCCTCCGGAAGTCCCCACGTCTCGAGCGAGAGCGCGGTCAGGCGTTCCCCCGCGATGCAGGAGAGGAAGCGGCCCGCGCGCTCCGCGACGCGCATCCAGGCGGCGGCGCCGCCGGCGTCCTTCGGGCCGCGGAACGGAAGGTTCACCGCGGGGACGTAAGACGCGCCGGCGAGGGCCTCGGCGACCGCCTCGGCCGTCTGCAGCGACACGCGCTCCTGCGCTTCCACGGTCGAGGCGCCCAGATGCGGCGTCGCGACCACATTCGGAAGCTTCAGGAGGGGATCGTCCGGCTCCGGCGGCTCGGGGTCGAAGACGTCGAGCGCCGCGCCCGCCAGACGGCCCGAGGCGAGCGCCTCGCGGAGCGCCGCGGCATCCACGAGGCTGCCCCGGGCGACGTTGACGAGAACGGCGCCGGGCCTCATTCGCGCGATCTCCTCGCGCCCCAGGAGAGGCTGCGCATCCGACGTCGCCGTCGCATGGAGGGTCACGATGTCCGAGGACTCGAGGAGCTCTTCGAGGCTGACGAGAGGAACTCCCATCTCGCGGGCCTTCTCGAGCGGGAGGTACGGGTCGTGCCCGAGGAGCCGCGCCTCGAACGCGCGCGCGCGGGCGGCCACGCGCGAGCCGACCTGTCCCAGCCCGACGATGCCCAGAGTCTTCCCCGCGAGCTCGGAGCCCACGAACTTCGACTTCTCCCACTTTCCGGCGGCGAGCGAGGCGGACGCCTCCGCGACGCGACGGAGCAGCGCCAGGAGCAGGGCGAAGGTGTGCTCGACGGCTGAGACGACGTTTCCCGTCGGCGCGTTGATGACGAGCACGCCGCGCGCGGACGCGGCCGGCACGTCCACGTTGTCCACTCCGACCCCCGCGCGACCGACGACCGACAGCCGCGGCGCCTTCGCGAGGAGCGCCGCGTCCACTTTCGTGCGGCTTCGGACCAGCAGCGCGTCGGCGTACTCGAGCTCTTCGAGGAGTCGCTCCCGCGGCGCGCCCGCGAGATCGATCACTTCGTGGCCGGCCTTTCGGAGGATGTCGAGACCCGCGGGGGAAAGCTCCTCGGCGACGATGACGCGACTCATGAGCCGATTCTAGGATGTAAGGCGAAATCGGTTCGCGTCGCGCTTTCGACCCACTCCGGCAGATCCGCGAGCCGCGAGAGGTGGGCGTCGGCGGGCACTCTCGCAAGCTCCTCTTCGAAGCGCGACCCTCCCGGCACGAGGACGGCGCGGCATCCGGCCGCGCGCGCGAACTCCGCGTCGATCTCCATGTCGCCGACGACGACGGTTTCGCGCGCGGACGCATCCGCCGCGTTCATCAGCCGCAGGAGCATCTCCGGGTGCGGCTTCGGAGGCACCCCCGGTCCCGGGCCGCCGACCGCTGCGAACCAACCCGCAATCCCCTTTGCGGCGAGGATCCGGCGGGTGAAGTCCGCGGGCTTGTTCGATGCGACAGCCATCCGATGCCCCGCGGCCGCGATCCTCGCGAGCACCGCGGGGACGTCGGGCATCAGACGCGTCTTCGCGTCGGCGACCTCGGCGTAGCGCTCGCGAAAAAGCCGGACTCCTTCGCCGACGTGCTCGGGCCCGATCGCCTTCTCCACCAGACGCTCCAGGCCCTCGCCGACCATCCCGCGGACGCGGTCCGCCGGGAGCGGAGAGCGGCCGAGTTGCTCCATGGCGAAGCCGAGAGCGTCCGTGATGCCGTCGTAACCGTCGATCAGGGTGCCGTCGAGGTCGAAGACGAGGAACATGACGAGCGGTCAGCTCTCAGCTGTCAGCGCTGTTTTGGCTCCTCGATCCAGTCCGGCAAGGCGCAGCACGGCCGCAAGGATTCCTTCCCTGTCGTCGAAGCGATACGTCGGGACGGAATCGGTCGCGGGCCCGTCGGAGACGCGGGCGAGCGCATCGGGTATGGACGGGCGCGCCGCGCCGGCGCGGGTGACTTCGATCTTCGGCAGCGGGAGCGACTTGAATCCTTCGATCAGCACGAGGTCGCAGTCCGCGAAATCGCGGCGCAAGAGGTCCGGAAGGCCGGACCCCTCGACGCGACGGCGGACGGTCGCCCGCTCCGGCGTGACGAGCGCCCAGACATCCGCGCCCGACGCGCCGAGCCGCTGCGAGTCCTTGCCGGGAACGTCGTCCTCGAGGTCGCGCGAAGTGTGTTTGACCGCTCCGACCGAAAGTCCCCGCTCGCGGAGCCGCGGAACGAGGTCGAGGAGCAGCGTCGTCTTTCCCGAATCGTGCCCGCCGACGAAAGCGACCAGGGCCGGGCGGTGGTCCGGATAGAGGAGGAAGGGGTCGCGCCGCGCGAGAAACCTCCTCCCCTCCTCGCGGTGGCGAGCCACCTCGGCCGATGCGCCCGAGCCGGCGTCGAGCGACTCGCGGAACCGGGCCGAGCCGGTCAGGACGTCGATCGCGGGGCGGGTGTCGAACTCGTAGGGCTCGCTGCGCCACGCGAAGTCCCGCGGAGCGACGCGCCGCGCGGTCTCGATGATCGTGAGCCCGGTCTCGAACGGCTGGAAGACCGCGGGGTTCGTCACCTCCAGCATCGCGCCGCCGCACGAGACGCCAGCGTGCTTCTCGAACATCGGCCGGAACCGCGTCGGCAGGAACGAGACCCCGGAGAGGTCGAGAGCGGTGAGCGCCTCGGTTAGGGCGAGCGGCTGGAGCCACGGCGCGCCGAACATCTCGAAAGGCCGGGCGGTCCCGCGCGCTTCGGACAGGTTCGTTCCCTCGAGCAGAGCCATCCCCGGATAGACGCGGGCGCTCTCGACCGTCGGGATGTTGGGGGACGGCGGGATCCACGGGAGACCCGTCTCGGCGTAGGCGACGTCGCGCGCCCAGCCGCTCATGCGCGAAACGGCGAGATCCAGGTCGAGCCCGCGCTCGGCTGCGAGAAGCCGGGCGAGCTCCCCGGACGTCATCCCATGGCGCACCGGGATCGGGTGGAGCCCCACGAAGGAGAGAAAATCGGGGTCCTGCGGCGCACCCTCGACCTCGCCACCGATCGGGTTGGGCCGATCGCAGACGACGAAGCTCTTCCCGAGCGCGGCGCACGCTTCCATCGCGAGCAGCATCGTCCAGTTGTACGTGTAGTACCGACTGCCGACGTCCGGGACGTCGAACACGAGGGCGTCGAGGTCGCGCAGGTCCTCCGCTCGCGGTTTAAGACTCTCGCGCGTCGTCCCGTAGAGAGACGCGACCGGCAGACCGCTCTCTCGGTGGACCGACGCCGAGACGCCCTCCATGTAAACCGCGCCGCCGTCGATGCCGTGCTCGGGGCCGAAAAGGCGCGTGAGCTTCACGCCGGGAGCCCGCGAAAGCGCTTTCCAGGAGGGCGTCCCGTCCGACGTGACCGACGCGTGGTTGGTGATCAGCCCGATGCGCTTGCCCGCGATCGGCGACGGGTCGGCGACGAGCACGTCGATTCCCGGGACAGTTCCACGCGTGCCCCTGCTCAAGTCTCCTCGACCTCGTCGTGTGGGTCTGACCCCCTGCGGGGATCAGACCCTAGCGGGTGGTGCGCGCGCTCTCCGCGCGCGAGCTCGATCGCGTGCGGCAGGAGCTCGGCGACCGCGTGAAGGCAGTCGGCCGCGCCCTTCGGCGAGCCGGGGAGGGCGACGACGAGCGTCGAGCCGCGCACGCCCGCGACCTGGCGCGAGAGGTATGCCGCCGCGAAATCGCGTCCGGTGTCGGCGCGCATCTTCTCCGCGAGCCCGGGCGCCTCGAGGTCGATGACGCGCCGCACCGCTTCCGGAGTCCGATCGCGCGGCGAGAGACCGGTCCCCCCGGTCAGCACGATGAGGTCGGCCGCTCCGGAGTCCGCCTGCGTGCGAACGAGCTCGGAGATCGCGTCGGAATCGTCGGCGAGCACGCGGCGCCCCACGACGTCGTATTCGATCCCGGAGCGCGCGAGCGCCTCCTCGCAGGCCGGGCCGCCGCGGTCTTCACGCTCCCCCGCCGCGACGCCGTCGGAGATGGTCACGATCAGGACGCGGATGAAGGAAGGCGGCATCGGTAACTCCTGCGAACGCGAATGACGAACCGCAACCGTTGGTTACTATAGCTGCGCATGTCACTCCTCGATCGGGCGCCTCTTCCGCCGACGGCCGAGCGTCGGCGCGATCCGCACCTGGAGATGGACACGCGCGGGGGATGAAGGGTTCCGAGCTCCGGGTTCCAGGTTTCGAGTTCAAGTTCGAAGCTTTGGACTTCGATTTGCATCCCGCCGGGAAATGATGGAACGCGATCCCGAACGACCCGGCTGGGCCTACTACGCGGCGATCGTCCTCTTCGTGGCCGTGCTCGGGTTCGCGGTCCTCGGACTCGTCCGATCTTCCTCGCGCGCCGCCGCGGCGACCGGGCGACCCTCGACCTCATCGTCCCGGACCACGCCGTCCCCTCCCGGGATCCCGCTCGCGACCGGACCGGTGCCGACTCCGCAGATTCCGCCGCCCTCCCCGAGCGCTCCCACGCAACCGCCGAGCCGGACGTACCTCTACCCTTCGTCCGAGCTCGCCACGACGGCGCCGCCGGAGCCCGGCGCTCAGCCCCGGCGATAGGGACCGGAGCGGCCGCCCGTTTTCTCGAGGAGCAGGACCTCGCGAATCGTGATCGAGCGGTCGAGCGACTTCGCCATGTCGTAGAGCGCGAGACACGCGACGGACACCGCGGTCAGCGCTTCCATCTCGACGCCGGTCCGTCCGGTCGTCGACACGGTCGCCGTGACGACCACCTCGCGAGCGCGCGGGGCGAGCTCGCACTCCACCTCGACCGATTCCAGCGGCAGCGAATGGGCGAGCGGAACCAGCTCCGGAGTCTTCTTCGCCGCAAGGATTCCCGCGAGACGGGCGACCGCGAGCGCGTCGCCCTTCGAGAGACGACCGCTCGCGAGCGCCTCGTACGCCCGGGGACTCAGTCGAACGCGGCCGCGAGCGACGGCGCGGCGGCGCGTCTTCGCTTTTCCGCCGACGTCGACCATGCGCGCCCGCCCGCGGGAGTCGACGTGGAGAGGGTTCTTGCCGCTCCTCCGACCGGTGGTCAGGCGCGCTCCCGGTGCGCCGAGTACTCCTGGAAGGTGTTCAGATTGGCGAACGCGTTGCCGCTCGGGTCGAGCTTGCGCCAGTCCCGCTCCGGAAGGATCTCCGCCGCGACTTCGTCCGCGAGCGCCTTCAGAGATAGCACCCCTCGCCCGATGCGGTTCCTGGCGAAGCGCGCCGCGGACTTGCGCCAGACCGCGGCGAGCGGCTGCAGCCGGCCGCCGGCTTCGGGAATGAGCGCGGCCGCGGGCGTCTTGAGTCCGCGAACGGCGATCTCGCGAACGATGTCGTGCGTCAATCCGGGGAGATCGACCGCGAGAATGAAAATGCGGTCCTCCGCCTCTTCGAGCGCGCGGACGAGCCCGTGGATCGCCGCAAAATCCGGGGTCGGGTCCAGAACGACGCGGGCAGGGCCGATCGGGAAATCCGGCGTCTCCTTCACGACCAGGAGGACCTCGCTGAAGAGCGTCGCGAGCCGCCCGGTCTGGAACTCGGTCAGGTTTCCGGCTCCCCACGGCATCGCCGCTTTCGGCCGGCCCATTCGCGTCGAGGCGCCGCCGGCGAGCACCGCCGCCGGCATCGGTAGCTTCACCGCGCAAATGCTAGCATCCGCGGCCCGCAGAGGATCTCGGTGATCTCCATCATTGTCCCGATTCGCGGCGAGGGTCCCGGGGGGGTGAAACCGCTCGCGGCGCTGGCTCGCGACCCGGAAAGCGAGCTCCTGGTAGCGCAGGGGGAAGGCTCGCGGGGCGCCCGCCTGGCCCGCGCGGCGTCGCAAGCCCGCGGGGAGGTGTTTTTCTTTCTGCACGCCGACTCCCGGCCCCCTGACGGAGCGCTCGCGGTCATCCGCCAGGCGATCGACGGCGGCGCCGACGCCGGCGCGTTCTCGCTCGCCTACGAAGGCGGCGGAAGGGCCATGCGGTGGATCGCGTGGTGGGCAAACCGTCGGTCCCGAGCGTGGAAGCTTCCATTCGGAGACCAGGGGATTTTCTGCCGGCGCTCGACGTACGAGCGATCGGGAGGCTTTCGCGACCTTCCCATCTGCGATGACCTGGACTTCGTGCTGCGCCTCCGGCGCGCCGGGCGGTTTGTCGTCCGTCCCGAGAAAACCCGGACCTCCCCGCGGCGGTACGTCGAAGTCGGGGTCATGCGGCAGATGCTCCGCAGCTGGAGGGTGATGCTGGGCTACTTCGCGGGCGTCTCACCCGAGACACTCGCGCGCTGGTACGAAGGACGCTAGCCCCGCGCGAGACGCTCTTCGAGATTCGCTTCACCGCCGGCCACTCCTCGTCGAGGATGCTGTAGTCGACGTCGTCGCGGGCCCGGCCGGCCGAGGTGATCGCGTGCTTTCGGAGAACGCCTTCCTCCACGGCGCCGATGCGGCGGATCGCCGCCCGGCATCAAGAGATCCTTCGCTTCGCTCAGGATGACAGCGCGCAGCGCTGTCACTTCCCGTCCCCCCCGAGGATGATCGGCAGCCCGTTCTTCCCGCTCCCGATGACGACGACCTTCGAGTTCTGGCTCATCGCGAGCTTCTCGGTCGCCTCGATGCCCTTCCACTCGAGGAGCGCCGGGCTGATCCCGGCGGCGACGATCCGCTGGAAGTCCGCGATTCCCTGGGCCTCGATCCTCTTCCTCTCCGCCTCCTGCAGCTCCTTCTGGAGCACGAACTTCATCTGCTCGGATTCCTGCTCGCGGCGGAGCTTCTCCTGGATCGCGTTGGCGACGACGTCGGGAAGCCCGATCTTCCGAAGAAGGACCGCCTCGGCGATGATCCCTCGGTCCCCCGCGAGCTTCTTGAAGAGCTCGAGCGTCTCCCTCGAGATCCGCTCCCGCTCCGCGGAGTAGAGGACCTTGGCCTCGTACGACGCGGTGATCTCCCGGATCGCGGAGCGGATCTGCGGGGCGACCGCGATCTCCTGGTAGTTTTTTCCGATCGTCCGGTAGATGTCGTCGGCCTTCTCGGGATCCAGGCGGTAGAGAAGAGACCCCTCGAGATCCATGATCAGGCCTTCCTTCGAGGGCACCTCGGCGGTTTCCTTGACCTCCTGGGTCTTGATGGACATCTTGATGACACGTGTGAACGGCAAGACGATCCGCACGCCGGGAGAAAGGACGTTGGAAGACACGCGCCCGAAAAGATCTTTGACCCCGACGTGGCCCGCGGGGATCACGGTGATCGGGTTCCCGACGAGAAGGAGGATGAGAACGATCGCCACGAGCACGATCCGTGCGATGTGGCGGCCCGACGGCGACGGAGGCACGACCTCGAAGAGCTTCGGCATGGATTCCTCCTCTGGAGTGAGGAGGAAACTATCAGGTGGAGAGTTCCTCGGAGGCGGCTCAGACCATCTTCAACAGATGGCCCATCTTGTTCTTCTTGGCTTCGAGGTACTTGCGGGACCCGGCGGTCGGATGGACCTCGAGCGGAACGCGCTCGACGATCTCGAGGCCGTAGCCGCCAATTGCCACGTATTTGGATGGGTTGTTCGTCATCAGACGCATCTTGCGAACCCCGAGGTCCCGCAGGATCTGACAGCCGACGCCGTAGTTGCGGATGTCCGGCGGGAAGCCGAGCTTCTCGTTCGCGGACACCGTGTCGTGTCCCTCGTCCTGCAGCTCGTACGCCTTCAGCTTGTTGACGAGACCGATGCCGCGCCCCTCCTGGAGGAGGTAGAGGAAAACGCCCCTTCCCGCCTCGATGATCTTCTCCATGGCGAGCGTGAGTTGCGCGCCGCAGTCGCAGCGGCTGGATCCGAAGACGTCTCCGGTCAGGCACTGCGAGTGGACCCGGACGAGAACTGGCTCGTCCTCACGGATCTCGCCGTGGACGAGAGCGATGTGCTCCTCGTGGGTGACTTCGCTCCGGTACGCGAAGAGGCGAAACTCGCCGAAGCGCGTGGGCAGGTGCGGTGCGGCGATGCGCTGTACGAGCCGCTCGGTCTTCATCCGGTGGCGGATCAAGTCCGCGACCGTGACCATGACGAGGCCATGCCTCTGACAGAACTCCGCGAGGTCCGGGACGCGCGCCATCGTGCCGTCCTCGTTCATGATTTCGCAGATGACGGCGGAGGCGTCGAGTCCCGCGATCCGGGCGAGGTCGACGGAGGCTTCCGTCTGGCCGGCGCGCTTCAGGACGCCGCCGGCCTTCGCCCGCAGAGGAAACATGTGGCCCGGCCGGGCGAGGTCCGCCGGCCGCGTCCTGGGGTCGATGGCCGCTTTGACGGTCGCGGCGCGGTCGGCCGCCGAGATTCCGGTGGTCACGCGCCCCCGGGCCTCGATCGAAACCGTGAACGCGGTGCCGAAGTTGGAGGTGTTCTCCCCGACCATGGGCGGCAGCTCGAGCTCGTCGCAGCGCTCCTCGGTGAGCGCGAGGCAGATCAGGCCCCGCCCCTCCCGCGCCATGAAGTTGATCGCTTCGGGGGTGACCTTCTCAGCCGCGATGACGAGGTCCCCCTCGTTCTCCCGGTCCTCGTCGTCCACGACGACGACGAAGCGGCCGGCCTGGAGCTCCTCGACGGCCCGTTCAATCGGGGCGAAGGGAGACTGTTTTTCGCTCATCACCGCCATTTTCGCACACGGTTTGAGAGGGTCGCGGGGACAGGCCCGCGGGGCCTGCACCCGCCGCAGCTCTCGTCGCGGGGACAGGCCCTGCGGGGCCTGCACCCGCCGCAGCTCTCGTCGCGGGGACAGGCCTGCGGGCCCTGCACCCGCCAAAGTTCAAGGTTTTCTCCGGATCCAGAAGCAGGAATTTCACGCTCTTTGACGCCTGCGCTCTGACCCGTCTCGCCTCATCGACGTTCGCCTCGCGTTTCCGTGAGCTCCCCGAATCAACGCACGTTCTCTTCGCCCTGTCCCGTGACCTCGAACGAAGACGAGGCGGGGCTCCGTTGTCGACGAAATGGCGGAGTGCAGGGAAACAATCAAGCGAGTCCTGAGGACTCGACGGCTGAACGGTCGCGCACGACAATTATTCGCAGGTCGTCGCGACAGATAACCGGGCCGAGCGGCCAAGTATTGTCCATTGGTCGGGGATCTCGTGCCGGAGTTTGCCTGACGTCCGTCCGAACGACGGACGCAACTTACGGCAGTGTATGAAAGGGAGCCCGACGCGCAGCGTGGTATGCGGATTGAACACAGTGATCGTCAGTGGACGACCAGAATTCGCACGTCACATCACGGTGGATGTCATTCAATAGCCGTGAACTGTCGTGCGGGCCCGCAAGAAGCGGGGGTTCTCGTCGAATCCAGGATTAGGAACGGATGCAGAGATTCTTGACGCGGACCGCCGACGATCACTCCTTCGCACACGTCAATCCGTGGCGTCCGAAGGATTCGACGTCTTGGAAAGCGGTAACGGAACCGGGAGCCGAAATGAAGGCATTCCAACCATGGGGCGCGATACAACCGGGCGCAGGGACGGAGTCGAATCGTTCGAGAAGCGTTCGCGGTCTGCTCGCGCGAGCACGCGAGGCGGCACGGCTGGTCATTGCGCTGTGTCTGCTCTCAGCTGTCGTGCCGTCGGATTCTGCGAGCGCACAGGCTCGCATCTATCCGCAGCTCGTCAAGCGGGGTGATGCGAAGATCGCACCGGTCCTTTCGACCTTCCCCGCGATCTTCGCGGTCGACGCGACGAGTGCGAAGCTCGTCTGCATCACCAACCTCAATGCGAATTCGGATGCTCGGCTCGAGCCAGAGGACACGTTTCTCGCGACTCTGGACGAGTCCGGGTTCGAGACTTTCTCGATGCTCTCTCCGCTTATCCTGGTCGACTCTTCGACTCTCGAACCTTCCGATTTTGTCGGTCTCCTCGACACGGAGAACCGACGGTTGGTGATCACATACGTTGGAGAGCCGGACTTTTTCCACCCCGGGGACAGCGTCTGCGCTCAGGTCTCGCTGACCACATCGAGCCTGATCGGTTCCCGAACGGTGCGCTTCGATTTCCCTCCTTTTGAGTCGAGGTTCTCCGGCACCAAACAGCCGGCATACATCACATTTGCCGTTCAGCTGCCGCCTCCGTTCGCCGTTGGCCCGATCGGGCCGACCGGCCCGACGGGCGCGACGGGTGCCGAAGGCACGGATGGCACGAACGGAACCGACGGAACGAACGGTACCGATGGCGCGACTGGTCCGACAGGACCGACTGGCGCCGCAGGCGCAACGGGTGCCGCGGGTGCTGATGGCGCGACTGGTGCGACAGGCGCAGCGGGCGTTGATGGAACCAACGGAACAAACGGTGCCGATGGCGCGGTCGGCCCGACAGGCCCGGCTGGTGCCGATGGCGCGACTGGCGCCACAGGCGCAGCGGGCGTTGATGGAACCAACGGAACAAACGGTGCCGATGGCGCGGTCGGCCCGACAGGCCCGGCTGGTACCGATGGCGCGACTGGCGCCACAGGTGCAGCGGGCGTTGATGGAACCAACGGAACAAACGGTGCCGATGGCGCGGTCGGCCCGACAGGCCCGGCTGGTACCGATGGCGCGACTGGCGCCACAGGTGCAGCGGGCGCGGACGGTACAAATGGAACCAACGGGACGAATGGTGCCGATGGCGCGACGGGTGCCACGGGCGCGGCGGGCGTTGATGGAACCAACGGAACGAACGGTGCTGATGGTGCCGTCGGTCCGACAGGCCCGGCTGGTGCCGATGGCGCGACGGGTGCCACGGGTGCAGCCGGCGCGGATGGAACCAACGGGGCGAATGGTGCCGATGGTGCCGTCGGTGCGACAGGCCCCGCTGGTGCGGATGGCGCGGTCGGTCCGACAGGCGCAACCGGCAACACCGGTGCTGCTGGTGTTGATGGCTCCAACGGGACGAACGGTGCTGATGGCGCGGTCGGTCCAACAGGCCCGGCTGGTGCTGACGGTGCCGTCGGTTCGACTGGCCCGGCTGGAGCCGATGGCGCGACGGGCGCCACGGGTGCTGCGGGTGCTGATGGGACCAACGGGGCAAACGGTGCTGATGGCGCCGTAGGTCCGACTGGCCCGGCTGGCGCTGACGGCGCCACAGGTGCAGCGGGCGCTGACGGTACGAACGGAACGAACGGTGCTGATGGCGCGGTCGGTCCGACAGGCCCGACTGGCGCCACGGGTGCCGCGGGTGCTGACGGAACCAACGGCACGAACGGTACTGACGGCGCGACGGGCGACACGGGGGCCACGGGCGCAGCCGGTGCCGATGGAACCAACGGAACGAACGGTGCCGATGGCGCGGTCGGTCCGACAGGCCCGACTGGCGACACTGGTGCCGCGGGTGCTGATGGAACCAACGGAACGAACGGTGCTGATGGCGCGGTCGGTCCGACAGGCCCGACTGGCGACACTGGTGCAGCGGGCTCTGATGGAACTAACGGAACGAACGGTGCTGATGGCGCGGTAGGAGCAACAGGACCGACTGGTGCTGACGGTGCCGTCGGTCCAACAGGCCCGGCTGGTGCCGATGGCGCGACGGGTGCCACGGGTGCAGCGGGCTCTGATGGAACTAACGGAACGAACGGTGCTGATGGCGCGGTAGGAGCAACAGGACCGACTGGCGCTACGGGTGCTGCCGGCGCTGACGGAACGAACGGAACCAACGGAACGAACGGTGCCGATGGTGCCGTCGGTCCGACTGGTGCGGATGGCGCGGTCGGTCCGACTGGTCCGACAGGTCCGGCTGGTGCGGATGGCGCAACGGGTGCCACGGGTGCAGCGGGCGCTGACGGTACGAACGGAACCAACGGAACGAACGGTGCTGATGGCGCGGTCGGTCCGACAGGCCCGACTGGCGACACTGGTGCCGCGGGTGCTGATGGAACCAACGGAACGAACGGTGCGGATGGTGCCGTCGGTCCGACTGGTGCTGATGGCGCGGTCGGTCCGACAGGCCCGACTGGCGCTACGGGTGCTGCCGGCGCTGACGGAACGAACGGAACCAACGGAACGAACGGTGCCGATGGTGCCGTCGGTCCGACAGGCCCGACTGGCGACACTGGTGCCGCGGGTGCTGATGGAACCAACG